>NZ_JBIWFO010000014.1:0-180905 GCF_044763125.1 Streptomyces sp. NPDC096310
CGACTGGTACTGCCACCGCCGGCTCCACGGTGAAATAGGGCACATCCCACCCGTCGAATACGAGACCAACTCCTACCTCACCAGCACGAAACCCCGGGTCACAACCACAAGCTGAAGTCTCTACCGAAACCGGAACGGTTCAGTCGGCCCGCCCACCGAAGTCACCACCTAGGTCCGCGCCGATCTCGACCAGAGCAAACGAGACGTCGTCGCCCACGCCCTGGGCACTCAGGACCTGTTGCTCGTCGAGGGACCACCTGGCACCGGCAAGACCACCGTGATCGCCGAGATCGTTGAGCAGACGCTCAGCCGGCACCCCACCGCCCGCATCCTCATTGTCAGCCAGACCCACATCGCCATCGATAACGCCCTCAAGCGCCTCGCGGACGCTGGGATCACCGAACTCGTCCGCCTCGGCCGCGTCGACGATCCACGCGTTGCCGAAAGCGCCCAGCCGCTGTTGCTCGACCGGCAAGTCAAGAAGTGGACACAGGGCGTCCGCACGCGCGCAGAACGGCATCTGGAGAACGTGGCCGCCAACAGCGGCCAGCAGCCCAGCCACCTCAAGGCGGCCCTGGTGCTGGAAGAACTGGCCGCAGTCGCCGCCAACCTGGCCCACGTGACGGCCCGCCTCGACGAGCTGGCGAAGCAGCCTGTAGCTGAGCGAACTACCTCCGCCAGGGAACTCGGCGAGGAAGTCGTCACTACCCGTGCCCGCCGAGAACAGCTCCTCGAACGGCGGGCGGAGCTGTTTGCCGACGTACAGACCGGAGTTGGCAGTAGCTGACCACTCTGGGGTACGCCTCGTCGATCGGCGCCTGGAGTGCATGGGCGTCCGGATGGCTTGCGCGGGCCACGGCGGCGGCACGGTTGTCGTCTGCGCTCTGATCCCCGCTTAGGGAGTGGGCTGAGCGTTTCAGCCGAGCGGAGAAGTCGACGCGGCCCATGATCGAAGGCGGCCCATCTGGCCGGGCGAATCGCAGAGGCGAGGCCGGGTGGCGCGGCGTCCGGTTCGCGGACGTACACGTGGGCGAGATGCAGATATGTGGTGGTCAAAGCGAGGGCGGCTGCTGCCCCTGGGGAACCCCGACCAAGATCTTCTCCCGGATTTCTCCCAAACGATCACCGGAGATGCAGGAAGGGCCTGATCCTCGATGAGGATCAGGCCCTTGACCTGGTCTTACAGCTGTCGGGGTGGCGGGATTTGAACCCACGACCTCTTCGTCCCGAACGAAGCGCGCTGCCAAGCTGCGCTACACCCCGATGTCGTTGTTGTCCTGGCGACATCGATTACTTTAGCCCACCGCTGGCCGGAGACGAAATCCGGTTTCGGCGGGCCCAGGCCGTCCCTGGGCCCGAGACGCCCCGGGCCCCGGGCGTCTCGGGCCCAGGGCGCCCGTACCCTCGTCAGGCGCGGGTGGCCGCGGCCGTCAAGGTCAGCAGGGTCGCTTCCGGGGGGCAGGCGAAGCGGAGGGGGGTGTAGCGGTTCGTGCCGCAGCCCGCTGATACGTGGAGGTACGCCGTGTGGTCCGGCGTGCGGTGGGTGGAGAGGCCCTTGACGCGGTCCGTGTCGAGGTCGCAGTTGGTGATCAGCGCGCCGTAGAAGGGGATGCAGAGCTGGCCGCCGTGCGTGTGGCCCGCGAGGATCAAGGGGTAGCCGTCGGTCGTGAAGGCGTCCAGGGAGCGCAGGTACGGGGCGTGGACCACGCCGATCGAGAGGTCCGCGTCCTGGGCGGGGCCGCCCGCGACGCGTGCGTACCTGTCCCGCTTGATGTGCGGGTCGTCGACGCCGGTGAAGGCGATCTCGTGGCCGTCGATCTTCAGCCGGCCGCGGGCGTTGTTCAGGCCCACCCAGCCCGCCTCGTCGAAGGCGTCGCGCAGGGGCTCCCACGGGTTGTGCACCGCGTGGACGGCCGGGGCGTTGCCGTTCAGGCCGTGGCGGCCCTGGGCCTTCTCGAAGAGATAGCGGGCCGGGTTGCGGAGCTTCGGGCCGTAGTAGTCGTTCGAGCCGAAGACGTAGACGCCGGGGAACTCCATCAGCGGGCCCAGCGCGTCCAGCACCTCCGGCACGCCCTCCGGGTCGGAGAGGTTGTCGCCGGTGTTGACGACGAAGTCGGGGCGCAGCCCGGCCAGCGACTGGAGCCAGCGCTGCTTCTTGCGCTGTCCGCTCACCATGTGGATGTCGGAGACCTGGAGGACCCGAAGATCGCGCATACCGGGCGGCAGCACCGGTACGGAGATCCTCCGCAGCCGGAACGAGCGGGCTTCGAATCCGGCGGCGTAGGCGAGGCCGGCGGCCCCGACTGCCGCGATACCGGCGGTGACTTTGAGGGGAACCCCGTAGCGTGCGCGCATGCGCCCATGGTCGCAGACGCGCCGGGTGCGGGAGATCCGTGGGGCGGCCGGCGGGGCATCCGCGGGACGGTTGTCCACAGGCGGGGATATCCGCAGGCGGCGACTGCGGCCCACCTGCCACACTTGGCCTCATGACCAGCCTTAAGTCCAGACTGAAGGAAGACCTCACCGAGGCCATCAGGGCGCGGGACGAGCTCCGCTCGGCCACGCTCCGGCTCACCCTCACCGCGATCACCAAGGAGGAGGTCTCGGGCACGTCGGCGCGCGAGCTGTCCGACGACGACGTGCTGAAGGTGATCGCGAAGGAGGCGAAGAAGCGCCGCGAGGCGGCCGAGGCGTTCGCCCAGGGCGGCCGTGACCAGCAGGCCGAGCGCGAGAAGGCCGAGGGCGCGCTGCTCGACACGTATCTGCCGAAGCAGCTCACCGACGAGGAGCTGGCCGGGATCGTGGCCCAGGCCGTCGCCGAGGCGAAGGCCGCCGGCGCCGAGGGGCCGCGGGCGATGGGTGCCGTCATGAAGATCGTGAACCCGAAGGTGGCCGGTCTCGCCGACGGCGGCCGGGTGGCGGCCCTGGTGAAGAGCTCTCTCGCCGGCCAGGGCTGAGCCCGGGGAGCCGTCGGGGCGGCGGTTCCGAACGCACCGAAGGGCGGCCCGCCTGTGTGCGGGCCACCCTCCGGTCGGTTACGCGGTCAGACGCGCGGGCGCGTGGTTACGGGAAGTTCCCGCCGCCACCGCCACCGCCGCCGTGCCGGCCACCGCCGTCGAACAGGTCCCCCGGGAACGAGAAGCCTGGGTTCGGCTTGTTGTCGTTCGAGCCTCCGCCGCCGGGGCGGTTGTTGCCGGAGTCGCCGCCGTCCTGGCCGCCGTTGCCTCCACCGCCGCCCGGGCTGCTGTCGCGGTCCGGGTCCTTGGTCTTCGGCCCGTCCGGAATGTCGACGGTGTTGAAGGTCGGCGCTTCCTTCCCGTCGAGCGCTCCGGTGACCGCGTCCTTCCAGATCGGCCCCGGTACCTGACCACCGAACACCTTGTCGTGGTAAGTGCCGCCGATGGTGATGTTCTCCATCTCGACCTGCTGGGAGGGGCTGCCGACCCAGACCGCGCCGGACAGGTTCGGGGTGTAGCCGACGAACCAGGCGTTCTTCCTGAGGTCCGTCGTACCCGTCTTGCCCGCGTTGTCGCGGCTGGTCAGACCGGCCGACTCACCGGTACCGGAGTCCACCACGCCCTTGAGCAGGGTGTTGATCGTGTCGGCCGTCTTCTCGGTCATCGCCCGCGAGCAGTTCGACTTCGGCACCTTGAGGCTTCCGCCCGCGACCGTCTTGATGGAGGAGATGGCGATCGGCGTGCAGTACGTGCCGCGGTTCGCGAAGCCCGCGTACGCGCTGGCCATCCGCAGCGGCGAGATGCCCTGGGAGCCCAGGGTCAGGGCGGACGGCGACTCGGGGAGCTTCTTGCCGTCACCCTGGACGACGCCCAGCTTGGAGATCGTCTCCGTCACCGGGCAGAGCCCGATTTGCCCTATCATCTGCACGAAGTAGGTGTTGACCGACTTGGCCATCGCCTCCTTCAGCGCGTACGGACCGACCTCGGACTCGTTCTCGTTCTCGGCCGTGTCGCCGCCGGTGTTGACCCACGGCTTGCCGCTGCACGTCTGGATCGACGCCGGGTACGGCATGTCGTACGGCGACGGGTACGACTGCGTCGGCGGTACGCCGCGCTCGATCGCCGCTGTCGCGAGGAACGGCTTGAACGTCGAACCGGTCGGGAAGCCGTAGTTCGAGCCGCCCATCCCGTGGTCGACCGAGAGGTTGATCTGGGTCTCGTTCTTCCCGAAGCCGTACGGCTTGGACTGGCCCATACCCAGGATCTTGCCGGTGCCGGGCTCGACCAGCGTCACGGCCGTGGCGACCTTGTCGCTCTGGTTGACGTGGTCCTTGATCGATGTCTGCACCGAGGACTGGGCCTGCGGGTCCAGCGTCGTACGGATCGTCAGGCCGCCCTGACTCCAGACCTTGGCGCGCTCCTCGCGGCTCTTGCCGAAGACCGGGTCGGTCAGGAAGACCTCGCGCACGTAGTCGCAGAAGAAGCCCGACCCGCTGACCGCGGTGATGCAGCCGTTCTTCGGGCGGCTCACCTTCAGCTCGATCGGTGTGGCCTTGGCGCGGTCGGCCTCCGTCTGCGAGATGTCGCCGATGGTGGCCATCCGCTGGAGCACGGTGTTGCGCCGCTTGGTCGCCTCTTCCTCGTCGTTGACGGGGTCGTAGCGGGTCGGCGACTGGACGATGCCCGCGAGCATCGCCGCCTCCTCCAGCTTCAGGTCCTTGGCCGGCTTCGAGAAGTAGCGCTGCGACGCCGCCTCGATCCCGTACGCCTGCTGCCCGAAGAACGTGATGTTGAGATAGTTCTCCAGGATCTTCTTCTTGCCCAGTTCCTCCTCGACCTGGATCGCGAACTTCAGCTCCTGGATCTTGCGGCCCAGGGTCTGCTGGGTGGCCTGGGCGACCTTGTCCGGGTCGTCACCGGCCTCCTCGACGAACACGTTCTTCACGTACTGCTGTGTCAAGGTCGAGGCGCCCTGCGCGACGCCGCCCGACTGCGCGTTGCGGTTGACCGCGCGCAGCACACCCTTGAGGTCGATGGCCCCGTGCTCGTAGAAGCGCGAGTCCTCGATCGCGACGATCGCCTTCTGCATGTACGGGGAGATCTTGTTGAGCGGGACGACCGTACGGTCGCGGAAATAGACGGTGGCGATACGGCCGCCCTGGGAGTCCAGGATCGTGGTGCGCTGACTCAGCGGCGGCGTCTTGAGGTTGGCGGGGATCTCGTCGAACCCCTCGACCGTCCCCTTCGCGGCGAGCCCGAGCGCGCCGAAGGCCGGCAGTGCGATTCCGGCGAGCACCGCTCCCGCGAGCACACTGACACCGAGGAACTTGGCGGCCTGCTGGGTCCCGGTCAGACCCCCGCCCGAGCGCTTCTTTGGCATGAGGGCAGCCTACGTTCTCAATCGCCGGACACGCGTCAAGGCTCTGGCCTAAGCTGTCCCCAACTGTCACAGCAGTGCGGTCATGCATCAAGACCTCCCGATGAACTTCCCGCGAACCCGAAACGCGAGAAGTGATGTCTGAATCACCCTGATCCACGGCCATTTGCCCGTTGTGGCTCGACTGAAATAACCCGACTCTTTTGGATTGTTCCTTTATGCCCCGGGGTCACTCCCCTGGGTGATCTGCCGCGTACGCATAGTCCGTTCGGGCCATTCAAGATTGGGCCCGAAGGGGGTGTTGCGCTGTGTCCGCCTTCCGTAACGTCCTCAACTGGCAACGGTGAATATGCCGCTGCCGCCGTGGGGGAGCCTCGATTCGGGAGAGGACGGCGCCGGCATGGGCTGGGTAACCGACTGGAGTGCGCAGGCAGCTTGCCGCACTACCGATCCAGATGAACTGTTCGTACAGGGCGCGGCGCAGAACCGGGCCAAGGCGGTGTGCACCGGATGCCCGGTGCGGACCGAGTGCCTGGCCGACGCGCTGGACAACCGCGTGGAATTCGGCGTGTGGGGCGGGATGACGGAGCGGGAGCGCCGCGCGTTGCTGCGCAGGCGTCCGACCGTCACTTCGTGGCGCAGGCTGCTGGAGACGGCGCGTACGGAGTACGAGCGCAGCGCGGGCCTGCTGCCTGTGGGCTTGGAGGATGACGAGACGTACGAGACCTACGCGGCGGTCGGGTAGATCCCGGGCCGTCCCGGTGCTGGGGCGGATGCGTTTCGGTCCCACCGATACCGAAACGGTCTCCGCCCTGGCCGGGAGCCTGCCGGAAGCGCGCTGGGTGTGACGTGGACGAGCGGCTGCGAGGCGAGACTGATCCTCGTGTCGCGCATTGTGGGGGCCATACATCCCCGTGGCCTCGCAATGTCGTCCGCGTACCCCCAGTTCCAGCTCTCCGGCGCACCTCTGTGCTCCCAGGTCCGCGTCTCATCCCCACAGGCCTCTGTTGTACGGGCGTACGTCTGCGCAGACGTACCTATGTACAGAGACCTATGCGCAGAGCTATGTCATCTGTCTACATCTGAGTTCCCGAGGCGAGACGCTCACCGATCGTCCTGAGTCCGGCCAGGTCGTGCACGTCACCTGGCAGGGCGCCCACCTCTACCACCGCCACCTCGGGGTGGAGCGCGGTGAAGCGGTCGCGCGTGCGCCGCTCACGCGCGAGGACCTGCATGCGTTCGGCGTGGAGGTACAGCAGACCGGCCGTGAGCTGTTCCACAGTTGTGACGGAAGCGGCCGCGTCTCCGGTGTCGGAAACGGACACATCCGTCGCAATGTCCTCCGGAGCCTCTGAGCCCGGGGTCGCTGAGATGGGCTCGTCGGAGGGGTCCGGGGGGTCCGAGCGTTCTGGACCCGGCGGGGACTCCCGGCTGTCTGATGTATCGCGTGTATCGGGGGTATCGGGGGTCTTCTCGGTCTGGTCCACGTCGGAGGCCGGCTCGGCGGCTACAGGGGGCTCGACGGCTTCATGAAGTCCGTGCGGCTCGGACGCTTCGGGAGAGGAGCTGTCCGGGGCGGTAGCGCCACTGCCAGCATTCCCCCGTATCCGATCCGCCATGCGCCCCTCCTCAAGATTTTCCGCCGCGGCCCGCGCCCGCTCCGCCGACAGCCGGGCCGCCCCGCTCCCGTGGACCCGGTTGAGGACCAGCCCCGCCAGCGGCATCTCCTCGGCCGCCAGTCGCTGCACGAAGTACGCGGCCTCCCGCAGCGCGTCCCGCTCCGGCGCCGCCACCACCAGGAAGGCCGTGCCCGGCGCCTGGAGCAGCCGGTACGTCGCGTCCGCCCGGGTGCGGAAGCCGCCGAACATCGTGTCCATCGCCGTCACGAACGTCTGTACATCACGCAGGAACTGACCGCCGAGCAGCTTTCCCAGCGTCCCGGTCATCATCGACATACCGACATTCAGGAACTTCATCCCGGCCCGGCCGCCCATCTTCGCCGGGGCCATCAGCAGCCGGATGAACTTCCCGTCGAGGAAGGACCCCAGCCGCTTCGGCGCGTCCAGGAAATCCAGCGCCGAGCGGGAGGGCGGGGTGTCGACGATGATCAGGTCCCAGGCGTCGCGGGCCCGTAGCTGCCCCAGCTTCTCCATCGCCATGTACTCCTGCGTGCCCGCGAAACCGGCCGACAGGGACTGGTAGAACGGGTTCTCCAGAATGGCGCGGGCCCGGTCCGCGTCCGCGTGCGCCTCGACGATCTCGTCGAAGGTCCGCTTCATGTCGAGCATCATCGCGTGCAGTTCGCCGGGCCCCTCGACGCCCTTGACCTGCCGCGGCGTGTTGTCCAGCGAGTCGATCCCCATGGACTGGGCCAGCCGGCGCGCCGGGTCGATGGTCAGGACGACGACCTTGCGGCCGCGCTCCGCGGCCCGTACACCGAGCGCCGCCGCGGTCGTCGTCTTGCCGACCCCGCCGGAGCCGCAGCACACGATGATGCGTGTGTCCCTGTCGTCGAGCAGCGGATCGATGTCGAGCGGGGCGGCAGCGGAGTCCAGGGTCATGCGAAGACCTCACCAAGTTCCCGTAGCTCTCCCGCCAGCCGGTAGAGACCGGCGAGGTCCATCCCCTCCCCGACGAGGGGAAGCTCGTACGCGGGCAGCCCCAGCCTCGCGAGCACGGCCCGCTGTTCGCGCTCCAGCTCCACCCGCTGGGCGTGCTCGGCGGCCTGGTCGAGCAGCGGCCCGACCAGCGTCGCCGGCGCGGCCACCCCGGCCGAGGCGAGCGCCTCGGCCACCTCCTGGCGGCGGTCGCCCGCCGCGGCCCGTACGGCGGCCTCGTCCAGCAGGTGCGGACGCACCATGTTCACGATCACCTTGCCGACCCGTAGCTCGGCGCCCCTCAGCTCGGCGATGCCGTCCGCGGTCTCCTGGACGGGCATCTCCTCCAGCAGCGTCACGAGATGCACTGCCGTCTCCGGCGACTTCAGGACCCGCATCACCGCCTGCGCCTGGTTGTGTATGGGGCCGATCTTGGCCAGCCCCGCCACCTCGTCGTTCACATTGAGGAAGCGGGTGATGCGGCCGGTGGGCGGCGCGTCCATCACGACGTAGTCGTAAGTGAAACGTCCCTGCTTGTCCCGTCGGCGTACGGCCTCGCACGCTTTGCCGGTCAGCAGCACGTCCCGTACACCCGGCGCGATCGTCGTGGCGAAGTCGATCGCGCCGATCTTCTTGAGCGCCCGGCCCGCGCTGCCGAGCTTGTAGAACATCTGGAGGTAGTCGAGGAGGGCGCGCTCGGCGTCGATGGCCAGCGCGTACACCTCACCGCCGCCCGAGGCGACGGCGATCTTCCGCTCTTCGTAAGGAAGGGCTTCCGTCTCGAAGAGCTGCGCGATTCCTTGCCTGCCCTCGACCTCGACGAGAAGGGTGCGTTTGCCCTCCGTCGCGAGGGCGAGCGCGAGGGCGGCGGCCACCGTCGTCTTACCGGTACCGCCCTTGCCGCTGACGACCTGGAGCCTGCTCACGTATTCGAGCCTAACCAGTAAGGCCACGGGCTACGCACGAGGCTGCCACCCGGTACGACTACAGTCGCCCCATGACCAAGTGGGAATACGCGACTGTGCCCCTTCTCGTGCACGCGACCAAGCAGATTCTGGACACCTGGGGCGAGGACGGCTGGGAGCTCGTCCAGGTCGTTCCCGGACCGAACAACCCGGAGCAGTTGGTGGCCTATCTGAAGCGGGAGAAGGCCGCATGAGCGGGACCGTCGACGCCACCCTCGCCGAACTGGGGCTGACGCTGCCCGAGGTCGTACCGCCGCTGGCCGCCTACCAGCCGGCCGTACGGTCCGGCGCGTACGTCTACACCTCGGGCCAGCTCCCGATGGTGGACGGCAAGCTTCCGGTCACCGGCAAGGTGGGCGCGGAGGTCACCGCGGACGAGGCGAAGGAACTGGCCCGCACCTGCGCGCTGAACGCCCTCGCCGCCGTCAAGTCGGTCGTCGGTGACCTGGACCGGATCGCCCGCGTGGTGAAGGTCACCGGCTTCGTCGCCTCGGCCGCGGACTTCACCGGCCAGCCGGGCGTCGTCAACGGCGCGAGCGAGCTGCTGGGACAGGTTCTCGGCGACAAGGGCGTGCACGCGCGCAGCGCCGTCGGCGTGGCCGTGCTGCCGCTCGACGCGCCGGTCGAGGTCGAGATCCAGGTGGAGCTGACCCAGGATTGAGCCGCCGGATCCCGGAACCCCGGGATCCCCGCCCGGGAGAGGTCCCGTCCGGTACGTGGGTACGTCACGTACGAGGCGGGACCTCTCCGCGGACGGGAAGCCGCCGGACACCGCGCGACACCGACCCGGGTCGGCGCGCGGCCGGACGCTCTCGAACATCCTGGCGCCAGCGCATAGCATCCGGCCATGTCCAATGGTCAGTGGTACCCGCCCGAATGGCCCGAGCGGATCCGTGGCCTCGCCGCCGGCGAGATCACCGCGGTGACCCCCCGGCGGGCCGCGACCGTGATGCTCCTGCGCGACGAGCCCGGCGGCCCCGCCGTCCACATGCTGCGTCGCCGCACCTCCATGGCCTTCGCCGCGGGCGCGTACGCCTACCCGGGCGGAGGAGTCGACCCCAGGGACGACGACCGCCTCGTCGGCTGGGCGGGTCCTGGCCGCGACGTATGGGCGCGGCGGCTCGGCGTCGACCCGGCCGCCGCGCAGGCCATCGTCTGCGCGGCGGTGAGGGAGACGTACGAGGAGGCGGGCGTCCTGCTCGCGGGGAGGACCCCGGACACCGTCGTGGGGGACATCGGCGGATACGGGCGGACAGGAGACGGCGCCCACGGTGCCGGTGACGTCGTCGATGGCACCTCTGGTGTCTCTGACGCCTCTGACGACGACCGGGACGGCTGGGAGGCGGATCGCGCGGCCCTCGTCGCCCGCGAGCTGTCCTTCGCGGACTTCCTGCACCGGCGCGGGTTGATCCTGCGCAGCGATCTCCTCGGCGCGTGGGCCCGCTGGATCACCCCGGAGTTCGAGCCGCGCCGCTACGACACCTGGTTCTTCGTGGCCGCCCTGCCGCCCGGCCAGCGCACCAGGAACGCCTCGACCGAGGCCGACCGTACGGTGTGGATCAGGCCCTCCGAGGCGACGGAGGCGTACGACAGGGGCGAGCTGCTGATGATGCCGCCGACCGTCGCGACGCTCCGTCAGCTCAAGTCGTACGGTACGGCCACGGACGCGCTCGCCGGGGCCGAGGGGCGGGACCTGACGCCGGTACTGGCCACGGCCCGGCTGGAGGGCGGGGAACTGGTCCTGAGCTGGCCGGGGCACGACGAGTTCACCAAGCGCGTCGGCCCGGCATCCCCGCCCGGCCCGCTCGACCTGAGCGATCCCAGCAGCCCCAGTGGGCAGAGCCCGACCGGAGGCCCCGATGAGTGACGCCGCAGTCCTCCCCGGCCAGCCGCGCGGCGGGGTGCTCTCCGGCCCCGCAACCGCCCGCGCCGTGAACGTCCTCGCCCCGAACCCCTCCCCGATGACGCTCGACGGCACCAACACGTGGATCGTCTCGGAGCCAGGTTCCGACCTCGCGGTCGTGATCGACCCCGGGCCGCTGGACGACGTCCACCTCAAGGGGGTCATCAGCGCCGCTGAGAAGGCCGGGAAGAGGATCGCGCTGACGTTGCTCACCCATGGCCATCCGGACCACGCGGAGGGCGCGGCGCGCTTCGCCGCCCTGACCCGTACCGGTGTCCGCGCCCTGGACCCGGCTCTGCGGCTCGGGGGCGAGGGCCTGGCGGCCGGCGACGTCATCACCACCGGAGGTCTGGAACTGCGGGTCGTGCCGACCCCGGGCCACACCTCCGACTCGCTCTGCTTCCACCTGCCGGCCGACCGCGCGGTGTTGACGGGAGACACCGTCCTGGGGCGCGGTACAACGCTCGTGGCGCACCCGGACGGCAGGCTGGGCGACTACCTCGACTCGCTGCGCAGGCTGCGCTCGCTCACCGTCGACGACGGGGTCGACACGGTTCTGCCGGGCCATGGGCCGGTCCTGGACGACGCGCAGGGCGCCGTCGAGTTCTATCTCGCGCACCGCGCGAACCGGCTCGCCCAGATCGAGACGGCGGTCGAGAACGGCCACCGCACGCCCGCGGAGGTCGTGGCGCACGTGTACGCGGGGGTGGACCGCTCGCTGTGGCCCGCCGCCGAGCTGTCCGTACGCGCACAGCTCGACTATCTGCGCGAGCACGGCCTCATCCCGGAGTAGCCGGGCCGCGGGCGTGCCCCGCACACGCCGATGGGCCCCGCCGTCGCCCGGCCGGGCCCATCAGGGGTAAGAAGCCCGTGTTCTGCGCGTCCCGCCCTCAGCGCGAGCGCTTGGCGAGGCGCTCCACGTCCAGCAGGATCACCGCGCGCGCCTCCAGTCGCAGCCAGCCGCGCTGGGCGAAGTCGGCGAGCGCCTTGTTGACCGTCTCGCGGGACGCGCCGACGAGCTGGGCCAACTCCTCCTGGGTCAGGTCGTGGACGACGTGGATGCCCTCCTCGGACTGCACACCGAAGCGGCGCGACAGGTCCAGGAGCGCCCGCGCCACACGGCCGGGAACGTCGGAGAAGACCAGGTCGGACATCTGGTCGTTGGTCTTGCGCAGCCGTCGCGCGACGGCGCGCAGCAGCGCCGTGGCCACCTCGGGGCGGGCGTTCAGCCAGGGCTGGAGGTCACCGTGGCCCAGGCCGAGGAGTTTGACCTCGGTGAGCGCGGTCGCGGTGGCGGTACGCGGGCCCGGGTCGAACAGGGACAGCTCGCCGATCAGCTCGCCGGGGCCGAGCACGGCCAGCATGTTCTCCCGGCCGTCGGGCGAGGTGCGGTGAAGCTTGACCTTGCCGTCGGTGACCACATAGAGGCGGTCGCCGGGGTCGCCCTCGTGGAACAGCGCGTCACCGCGCGCCAGCGTCGCTTCACTCATCGAGGCGCGGAGCTCCGCCGCCTGCTCGTCATCGAGCGCCGCGAAGAGCGGGGCACGCCGCAGAACGTCGTCCACGTGTTCTCTCCTTGTCGACCTGCTCAGGGAACCGTGGTCCCCACCTGCTCAGAGGACCGTGGTCCCCATGATGCCGTACGTGCTGCTTCTTCTCGGGTGGCTCGGCATCCCGGGCTTCTCCGCCCTTCTCCGAGTCCCGACTGTTCGAACGACGTGTTCGAAACCGTGCGATCAGTCACAAGTTTGACGTACGTACGTGCCCCACCGTGCCCGGAGGGCCGATTCGAGTGGTGATCCGCCATGGTCGGGGCGGATGTCGGTGGCGGGCTTTACGCTGGCCGGGTGTCCAACTCGCCGGTGACAGCGCAGGCCAAGGGGGCTGGAAGAGTGTCCGCGGAGCGTAATTCCGCTGTGGGCGAACAGCCTTCGGCGAAACCGAAAAAAGCCACAAAAGGGTCAAAAGCAAAGGTGGCGGTTCCGGCTGCCGGGGCCAAGGCCAGACCGGAGTCGAAACTGGCGATGGTCCGCCGGGCCCGCCGGATAAACCGTGAGCTGGCCGAGATCTATCCGTACGCCCATCCCGAGCTGGATTTCCGGAACCCGTTCGAGCTGCTGGTGGCGACGGTCCTGTCCGCCCAGACGACCGACCTCCGCGTCAACCAGACGACGCCCGCCCTCTTCGCCAGATACCCGACGCCCGAGGACATGGCGGCGGCCGTGCAGGAGGAGTTGGAGGAGGTCATCAGACCGACGGGCTTCTTCCGCGCCAAGGCCAGGTCGCTCATCGGGCTCTCCACCGCGCTCCGTGACCGGTTCGACGGCGAGGTGCCGGGCCGGCTGGCCGATCTGGTGACACTGCCGGGCGTCGGCCGCAAGACGGCCAACGTGGTGCTCGGCAACGCTTTCGGAGTCCCCGGCTTGACCGTGGACACGCACTTCGGCCGGCTGGTCCGCCGCTGGAAGTGGACGGAGCAGGAGGACCCGGAGAAGGTCGAGGCGGAGATCGCCGCGATCTTCCCCAAGAGCGAGTGGACGATGCTCTCGCACCGGGTGATCTTCCACGGCCGCCGGGTCTGCCACTCCCGCAAGCCCGCCTGCGGCGCCTGCCCGATCGCGCCGCTCTGCCCCTCGTACGGAGAAGGCGAGACGGACCCGGAGAAGGCCCGCAAGCTGCTCAAGTACGAGCTGGGCGGCTACCCGGGCCAGCGCCTGAGCCCGCCCGCCGACTACCCGGGCAAGCCGGCCCCGCCCGCGGGCACGGCGCGGGACTGAGCGGCGGACGCGGGCGATTGAGCGGCGGAATTGAGCAGGCGGAGGAGGTGCGCCGTATGAAGCGCCGTATGACATCACGGGGCGCGGCGGGCGATGACGGCCGCGCGAGCCGCAGAAGCCGCGCGGGCGATGACGGCCGAGCGAGCAGTGGAGGCCGCGCGGCCGGTGGCGTCCGCGTCGGCCGCACGATCGGGTGGAGCCGGACGGGCGCGGAACGATCCCGCCGACGGCAGGCGTTGTACGACGGGGGTGCCTATGACGCGCGCTAGAGAGACCTACGATCCATCGGCCGACGGCATCGCCGTCACCAGCGAAGGCCTGCCCGACTGGCTGGCGCCCGTCGTCGGCGCCGTCAGGACCGTCCAGGGCGAGCCGCCCAGCCGCTTCCTGCCGCCGGAGAGCGAAGGCGGCCGTCAGTCCGCCGTGCTGATCCTCTTCGGTGAGGGCGACCGCGGGCCCGAACTGCTGCTCATGGAGCGCGCCAGCAGCCTCCGCTCACATCCGGGACAGCCCGCGTTCCCCGGCGGCGCTCTCGACCCCGAGGACGGCGACCCGGCGACCACCGGCCCGCTGCGCGCCGCCCTGCGGGAGGCCCAGGAGGAGACCGGCCTCGACCCGGCGGGCGTCCAGCTCTTCGGCGTGCTGCCCCGGCTCTACATTCCGGTGAGCGGCTTCGTGGTGACGCCCGTCCTCGGCTGGTGGCGGACCCCGACCCCGGTCGGTGTCGTCGACCCCGCGGAGACGGCCAGGGTCTTCACGGTCCCGGTGGCCGAGCTGACGGACCCGGCCAACCGCGCGACCACCCGCCATCCCCGAGGCCACCAGGGCCCGTGCTTCCTGGTCGAGTCCGCCCTGGTCTGGGGGTTCACCGCCGGAGTGATCGACGGGATCCTGCACCACGCGGGATGGGAGCGGCCGTGGGACCGCTCCCGGCACGTCCCGCTGGACTGGCGTGCATGAAAGGCTGACCCGGTGCCCTGGTCGGGGCCACCGGTGACATTTCCGCGAGGCAAGCGAGGCTACTGACGGTGAACGTGCTGGACATCCTGCTGCTGCTCGCCGCCGTCTGGTTCGCCGTCGTGGGCTACCGCCAGGGGTTCGTCGTCGGCATCCTGTCGGTGGTCGGCTTTCTCGGTGGCGGCCTCGTCGCGGTCTACCTCCTCCCCGTGGTCTGGGCCAAGCTCACGCAGGACTCCGAGGTCTCCACGACCGCCGCCGTCGTCGCGGTCGTCATAGTGATCGTCTGCGCCTCCGTGGGGCAGGCGTTCACCACTCACCTCGGCAACAAACTCCGCCGCTACATCACCTGGTCCCCGGCCCGGGCCCTGGACGCCACCGGCGGCGCGCTGGTCAACGTCGTGGCGATGCTGCTGGTCGCCTGGCTGATCGGCTCCGCCCTCGCCGGTACGTCGCTGCCGACGCTCGGCAAGGAGGTCCGCAGCTCCAAGGTGCTCACCGGCGTCTCCCAGGTGATGCCCTCGGAGGCGTCGACCTGGTTCACGGACTTCTCGTCCGTCCTCGCGCAGAACGGCTTCCCGCAGGTCTTCAGTCCGTTCGCCAGCGAGCCCATCACCGAGGTCAAGCCCCCGGACCCGGCGCTCGCCGGCAGCCCGGTCGCCGCTCGCGCGCAGAGGTCCATCGTCAAGGTCGTCGGCACCGCCCCGAGCTGCGGCAAGGTCCTCGAAGGCTCCGGCTTCGTCTTCGCCGACCGCAGGGTCATGACCAACGCGCACGTGGTCGGCGGCGTGAGCGAGCCGACGGTCCAGATCGGCGGCGAGGGCAAGCTGTACGACGCCAAGGTCGTCCTCTACGACTGGGGGCGCGACATCGCCGTACTGGACGTGCCCGATCTCCCCGCGACGCCGCTCCAGTTCACGGACGCGGGCGCGTCCAGCGGGGACGACGCGATCGTCGCCGGCTTCCCGGAGAACGGCGCGTACGACGTCCGCTCCGCGCGCGTCCGTGGCCGTATCGACGCCAACGGCCCCGACATCTACCGCCGCGGTGAGGTCCAGCGCCGCGTCTACTCGCTCTTCGCGACCGTGCGCCAGGGCAACTCCGGCGGCCCGCTCCTCACCCCCGAGGGCAAGGTGTACGGGGTGATCTTCGCCAGGTCGCTCGACGACCTCGACACCGGCTACGCCCTGACGGTCGACGAGATCCGCGACGACATCACCCTCGGCCGGACCGCGAACCAGCAGGTCGACACCCAGGGATGCGCGCTCTAGACGCGTTGATGGCGCAGCCGGGCCGAGACCCAGCGCGCCCGGCGGCGGAGGATCAGCGAAATGCCGAGCCGGGCGTCATGGCGCTGATCATCGGGTCCGCCCCTTCTGTGGGTGATCGGCCCCGAGGCCGAGCGGCGGTTGCGTGCTGCGTCACCGTAGTCGTGCGTCCAGCCCATACCCCGACGTCTGCCCGTGCCCCATGGTCGGTAACCGCGCCGGAGGGGGCCAATCGGCCTATGCGTCCGGCATTTGGCTGCTCGTAGGACAAGCGTTCGTGGCGTTCGCCCGTTGGTGTGAATGACCGTCACTTCCGGGCCTCCCCGGCTCTTCAACGGTCCGGTTCGGGGTCCTTGAGCCAGTTGATGAGCTCCGACGAGAACGCCGCCGGATCCTCCTCGTGCGGGAAGTGTCCCAGGCCGTCGAAGAGCCGCCACCGGTACGGAGCCTCCACGTACGCGGCCGACCCGGCCGTACTGCGCGTACGCATCGCCGGATCGAGTGACCCGTGGAGCTGGAGCGTCGGCACCCGCACGGGCCGTTTCATCCGCCGGTTGAACTGGATGCCGT
The DNA here is from genome assembly GCF_044763125.1 of Streptomyces sp. NPDC096310. Classification (NCBI taxonomy): domain Bacteria; kingdom Bacillati; phylum Actinomycetota; class Actinomycetes; order Kitasatosporales; family Streptomycetaceae; genus Streptomyces; species Streptomyces sp. NPDC096310. The sequence continues at coordinate 16,372 of NZ_JBIWFO010000014.1, forward strand.
CCGGGCGCGCCATCGACCGGACCATCCAGCGGTACGGCTCGATCGAGCAGTGCGCCGTGGACGGAATGGCCATCGCGCGCCGGTAGACCCCGATCGCCTCGTCGTCCGGCAGCCGGGGCCCCGACCACTCCTGGATCAGCCGCCCCACCAGCGCCGCGTCGTCGGCGACGAGTTGACGCTCCGGCAGCCACGGTCGCTGGAAGCCCCAGATGTACGAGCCCGCGCGGCTCTGCGAGAAGTCGGAGAGCATCGCCGAGCGCCAGCGGCGCGGGTGCGGCATCGACGAGACCGCCAGCCGGCGCACCAGCTTGGGGCGCATCACGGCCGCCGTCCAGGCGAGATAGCCGCCCAGGTCGTGGCCGACGAGTGCGGCGTCGGGCTCGCCGAGCGAGCGCACCACCCCGGTGATGTCGAGCGCCAGGTTCGCCGGGTCGTACCCCCGTGGCGTACGGTCGCTGCCGCCCACCCCCCGCAGATCCATCGCGACCGCCCGGTACCCGGCGTCCGCGAGGGCAGGAAGCTGATGCCGCCACGCCCACCAGAACTGCGGGAAGCCGTGCAGCAGCAGCACCAGCGGCCCGTCGCCCATCTCGGCGATGTGGAAGCGCGCGCCGTTGGCCGCCACGTCACGATGCGTCCAGGGCCCGTCGAGGCGTACGGCGGAGCCCGGCGCCGGCGTGGCCCGGTGCGCCGGACCCGACGAACTCACCGGGGTCGTACCGGGGGTGGCACCAGGCTCGGAATCAGGGGCGGTCATACGGTCGAGCGTGCCACAGGCTTGGAGCCTTCCCCCACCTCGCGCGGGTGCGGCTTCACGTTCTGGAGTACGGCGGCGGTCTGCTTGGCCGAGGCGATGGACTTCTCCGGCGGCTTGACCTTCTTGAACTTCATGAGCGCGAGGCCGGCCAGCAGCCCGGCGATCAACAGGAACGCAACGCCCACGATCAGGAACGACCAGGCCAGGCCCAGCCCCAGATTGTGGATCCCGTACGCGGCGGCGAAGCTCAGCACCGGCAGCGCGAACAGCGCGAACACCGCCGCGATGGCGCCGGCGGCGCCCCCGGTGACGCCGCGCTTGACGTCCTGCCGTACCTCAGCCTTCGCCAGGGCGATCTCGTCGTGCACCAGCGCGGACATCTCGGCGGTCGCCAAGGCGACAAGCTGACCGATACTGCGGTCCGCACTGCCGGCCTCGACAACGGTGCCGGTCGTGACAGCGTCGGCGACGTGCATGCCGGGGTCGCTCATCGGTGACTCCCTACCTTCTCGCTCTTCTCGTCTGCGGATCGCAGGTCGGTCCGTCCGCGCGATCGCAGGTCCGTCGGATGTCCGATCATGCCGGACCGGAGCCGTCATCGCGCGCCGCCCCCGCGTGTTCCGCCAGCCGGCGGTGCTCCGCCGCCTTCGCCTCGTACAGCGCGGCCATGCGCAAGTGGTACCCCGGATCATCCTGCTCATAGATGTCGGGGATGCCGTCCAGGTCCTCGTCGCGCTCCTCGGCCTCGTACAGCGCACGGTACGTACGGACCCGCATCTTCAGCAGGGCGCCCGCCAGCACGGCGGCGATCAGGGAGCCCACCAGCACCGCGGCCTTCACCTCGTCGGTGAGCCCGGGATCGCCTGCGAAGGCCAGCTCCCCGATGAGCAGCGAGACCGTGAAGCCGATCCCGGCGAGCGTCGCGAGGGTGAAGACATCGGGCCAGGCCAGGTCCTCGTTCAGCTCGGCGCGGGTGAACCGTACGGCCAGCCACGTACCGCCGAAGATGCCGAAGGCCTTGCCGACCACCAGGCCCAGGACCACCCCGAGGGTCTCCGGCTGGGTGAAGACCCGGCCGAGCGCGTCGCCGGAGACCGAGACGCCCGCCGAGAAGAGGGCGAACAGCGGTACGGCCAGGCCCGCCGACAGCGGGCGCACCAGATGTTCGATGTGCTCGCCTGGGGAGTGCTCCTCGCCCTCGCGCCGGCTGCAGCGCAGCATCAGGCCCATCGCGACCCCGGCGATGGTGGCGTGGACGCCGCTGTTGTACATCAGGCCCCAGATGACCAGGGCCAGCGGGACGTACACGTACCAGCCGCGCACCCCTTTCCGCATCAGCAGCCAGAAGACGACGAGGCCCGCGAACGCGCCGCCGAGCGCCAGGAAGTTCAGTTCGCCCGTGAAGAAGACCGCGATGATCAGGATGGCGAAGAGGTCGTCGACGACCGCGAGGGTGAGGAGGAAGGCGCGGAGCGCGGACGGCAGGGACGTGCCGAGGACTGCGAGAACGGCGAGGGCGAAGGCGATATCGGTGGCGACGGGCACCGCCCAGCCGCCGAGCGAGCCGCCGCCCACCGTGTTGACCAGCACGTACACCAGCGCAGGCGCCACCATCCCGGAGAGCGCGGCGATGACGGGGAGCGCCGCGGCCTTCGGCTCGCGCAGCTCCCCGGCCACCAGCTCACGCTTGAGTTCGATGCCGGCGACGAAGAAGAAGACGGCGAGCAGACCGTCGGCAGCCCAGTGCTGCACGGAGAGGTCGAGGCCGAGCGCGCCAGGCCCGAAATGGAAGTTGCGTACGGCGTCGTACGCCCCGCTGAGCGGGGAGTTGGCCCAGACGAGGGCGGCGACGGCGGCGACGAGCAGCAGCACACCGCCGACGGTCTCGGTGCGCAGCGCCTCCGCGACGTAGTTCCGCTCGGGAAGCGGGAGCCGTCCGAGGAACGTGCGTACGGGGCTGGGGGCAGGCGCGGGCATCCGGCGTCCTCCGGTTGGGTCGGCGGGCATGACGTATCACATGCCGACCAGACTTCCCGGCGCCCCTGTGGACTTCTTGTTCATTTGTTAACGCGTTTCCTACCCTACCCGGATGCGCGGAACGGGGCGCCGGCGTGTGGTTCTCCGCCGGGCGCCCCGTCCACCGGACACGTGCGCCGGTGCTCAGTCCTCGCTGCTCGCGCCGGGGAGCTGGGTCTGGATGAGCTCCATGACGGAGGAGTCGGTGAGGGTGGTGACATCACCGAGCTGGCGGTTCTCCGCGACATCCCGCAGCAGACGCCGCATGATCTTGCCGGAGCGGGTCTTCGGCAGTTCGGCGACCGGAAGGATCCGCTGGGGCTTGGCGATCGGGCCGAGCACCCCGCTGACATGGCCGCGCAGCTCGGCCACCAGACCGTCGTCCACGGAGGCGGAGCCGCGCAGGATCACGAAGGCGACGATGGCCTGGCCGGTGGTCGGGTCGGCGGCGCCGACGACCGCGGCCTCGGCGACCTTCGGGTGGGAGACGAGGGCGGACTCGACCTCGGTCGTCGAGATGTTGTGGCCGGAGACGAGCATGACGTCGTCGACCCGGCCCAGCAGCCAGATGTCGCCGTCGTCGTCCTTCTTGGCGCCGTCCCCGGCGAAGTACCTGCCCTCGAAGCGCGACCAGTACGTGTCGATGAACCGCTGGTCGTCACCCCAGATAGTGCGCAGCATCGACGGCCACGGCTCGGTGAGGACGAGATAGCCGCCGCCCCCGGCGGGCACCTCGCGCCCTTCGTCGTCCACGACCGTGGCGGAGATGCCGGGCAGGGCGCGCTGCGCGGAGCCCGGTTTGGTCGCGGTCACCCCGGGGAGCGGCGAGATCATCATCGCGCCGGTCTCGGTCTGCCACCACGTGTCCACGACCGGGGTCTTGCCCGCGCCGATGTGCTCGCGGTACCAGATCCACGCCTCGGGGTTGATCGGTTCGCCGACCGAGCCCAGCACGCGCAGGGACGACAGGTCGAACTTGGCGGGGATGTCGTCGCCCCACTTCATGAACGTACGGATCGCGGTCGGCGCGGTGTAGAGGATCGTCACCCCGTACTTCTGGACGATCTCCCAGAACCGCCCCTGGTGCGGGGTGTCGGGGGTGCCCTCGTACATCACCTGCGTGGCGCCGTTGGCGAGTGGCCCGTACACGATGTACGAGTGGCCCGTCACCCAGCCGATGTCGGCGGTGCACCAGTACACGTCCGTCTCGGGCTTGAGGTCGAAGACGGCGTGGTGGGTGTAGGACGTCTGGGTGAGATAGCCGCCCGAGGTGTGCAGGATGCCCTTCGGCTTTCCCGTCGTACCGGACGTGTAAAGGATGAAGAGCGGGTGCTCGGCGCCGAACGCCTCGGGGGTGTGCTCCGTGGACTGGCGGCCCACGATCTCGTGCCACCACACGTCCCGGGAGGCGTCGAACGCGGTGTCCTGTCCGGTACGGCGCACCACGAGGACGTGCTCGACCTGCGGGCACTTGGCGACGGCCTCGTCGATGGCCGGCTTGAGCGCGGACGGCTTGCCGCGGCGGTAACCGCCGTCGGAGGTGATGACCAGCTTGGCGTCGGCGTCCTGAATACGGGAGGCGACGGCGTCGGCGGAGAAGCCGCCGAAGACCACGGAGTGCGCGGCCCCGATCCGGGCGCAGGCCAGCATGGCGATCGCGGCCTCGGGGATCATCGGCAGATAGACGGCGACGCGGTCCCCCGTGCGGACGCCCAGCTCGATGAGGGCGTTCGCGGCGCGCGACACCTCGTCCTTGAGCTCCGCGTAGGTGAGGGTCCGGCTGTCGCCGGGCTCGCCCTCGAAGTGGATCGCCACGCGGTCGCCGTGACCGGCCTCGACATGGCGGTCGACACAGTTGTAGGCGACATTCAGCTCGCCGTCCGCGAACCACTTCGCGAACGGCGGGTTCGACCAGTCGAGTGTCTCGGTCGGCTCGGTGACCCAGGTGAGCCGCCTCGCCTGCTCGGCCCAGAAGCCAAGCCTGTCCGCCTCGGCCCGCTCGTACGCCTCCGCCGTCACATTGGCGTGCGCGGCCAGCTCGGCCGGCGGAGTGAACCGCCGCTCCTCTTTGAGCAAGTTGGAGAGGGAAGAAGGCTCGTTCATACTCCCGTCTCCTCCTTGAGAAGATTGGCCAGGCTTTCGTTGCTCACGACATCTCCCTTTCCCAGGGCGTCCTAGCGTTCTATGTGTCCCGGCCCTAGCTCATCAGGCCGATGCCCTGGTGACAAGGGGCTTCCCCTCCGGCACCGGGGCTCCCCGCCCGGCCTCCCGCCCGGTGCCCTGCCGGGCGGGAGCGGCCCGCTTCCCCCGGACGGGTGGGTGGGAAGAGGAGGGAAGGGGCCACACACTCTCACGGATGCGGTACGCGGACGGTTCAGGCGCGCGACTCCTCCCGTGCGGCGGGCCCCACCCGGTTGAAGACCTCTTCGCCCGGGGCGGCGCCGGCGCCGCCCCCGACGCCGTCGGCCAGCAGATACGCCTGGGCCTCGCCGACATGGAAGTACATGCCGTGCAGCTCCAGTCGGCCCTCGGCGAGCCCCCGCGCGACCGCGTCATGGGCCCGGAGATGCTCCAACTGCTGGACCACATTGGTCAGACAGAGCTGCTCGACCGCGTCGGCAGGCAGTCGGCCGGAGATTCTGGCCCCCTCCTGCCGGCGGTTCCTCATCCGCTCCAGACTGGGCTGCCCATGACGCAGCCAGCGCGCCAGCGGGGTCGGCGAGGGGACGACCCCCGCGTCTGCGGAGTGGTTTCCGGGACCGGGGTCCGGACCGGGCGTGTCGAGCAGGGCCTGCATCGCCCCGCACCCCGAATGACCGCACACGGTGATCGACTCCACCCGCAGTACATCCACGGCGTATTCGATCGCGGCGGCCACCGAGTCGTCCACACCGACCGCCCCCGGCGGCGGCACCAGATTTCCCACGTTCCGTACGGTGAAGAGGTCACCCGGACCACTGGATGTGATCACGCTCGTGACCAGCCGGGAATCTGCGCAGGTGAGAAAGAGCTGGGAGGGGCGCTGGCCCTCGCGCGCCGGCCGCGCCAGCTCACCGCGGACCAACGGGGCCGTGTTCCGCTGGAAGAGGCTGAGCCCGCTGGCCAGTTGTCTTCCGCCGGACGACAGGGCGGGCGCGTCATCCGGCCCGGGCGCGGCATCCGGCGTGGGGTCAGGCCTGGGGGCGGGCGGTACGACGTGGCGGTGGTTGCGCCACGGCGCCCAGAGGCGGCAGCGGACATGCGGCTCACTGGAGGGCAGTTCCGTGATCCTGGCGCCCGCCCGGCCGGCGAACTCCGCCGTACCGCCCTGGGCGACATGGGCGGACCGCCAGTCGTGCAGGGCCTCGTACGCCGCGTGGTCCATGAAGGATCCGTCCAGCTCCACCACGCATCTGGCCTCCTGAGGGACTTGATGCAGCATCCGGCTGAGTCTCGGTACGGCGAGGAAGGTCAACTGGCCCCGAGCACACACCCGGTGGACGCCGTCCCGCTCCTCCACCGTGATCCGCGTCCGCGTCAGCCGGTGCAGCGCGACCGCCACGGCCACCGCGATACCGATCACAACCCCTTCCAGCACGCCGGTGAACACCACGGCGGTCAGGGTCACCGCGTACACCAGCAGTTCGCGGTTGCGCCGCACGCTGCGCAGATGCGTGATGTTCACCATCTGGACCCCGACCACCATCACCAGCGCGGCCAGGGCTGCCAGCGGGATCAGATCGAGCACCGGTACGAGCAGCAGCGCCGCGACCGCGACCCACAGGCCGTGCAGCATCGTCGAGTTCCGGCTCACGCCGCCCGCTGCGACATTGGCGGCGCTGCGCACGGCGACCCCGGTGACGGGAAGCCCGCCGAGCGCGCCGGAGACCACATTCCCCGCGCCCTGTCCGGCCAGCTCCCGGTCGAGCCGGGCGCGTGGGACCCGGACGCCGGGTGTCTTGCGCGCGGCCACCAGTTTGTCCACGGCCACCGCGGACAGGAGTGATTCGACGCTGCCGACCAGGGTGATGGTGAGGACGGCGGCCAGCAGTCCGAGCACGGGCCCCTCGGGCAGCCCGGGCAGGACATGGCTGCTCCAGGACGGCAGATCGACCCGCTCCAGGCGCAGCCCGACGAGAGCCGCCGCTGTCGTGGACAGGGCGACCGCGGCGAGAGCGGCCGGGATCTTCCGTACGGCCCGGCCCGCGCGCCCCGGAAGGCGCGGCCAGAGGAGCAGCACCCCGACCGTCAGGGCGCTCACGGAAAGAGCGCCCGGATGCAGATGGGCCAACTGGGCGGGCAGACCGCGCACATTGGCGACGGCGGAGCTCTGCGGTGAACCGCCGAGCACGATGTGGAGCTGGGCGAGGGCGATCGTGACGCCGATCCCCGCGAGCATGCCGTGCACGATCGCCGGGCTGACCGCGAGCGCCGAGCGGGCCACCCGTAGCGCCGCGAGGCCGAGTTGGGCGAGACCGGCGCAGACGGTGATGACGCAGGTGGTGCGCCAGCCGTATCGCTGGATCACGTCGGCCGTGACCACCGTGAGCCCGGCCGCCGGCCCGCTGACCTGGAGCGGGGCGCCGCCCAGCCGGCCGACGACCAGCCCGCCGACCGCGGCGGCCACCAGGCCCGCCTGGAGCGGTGCGCCGGTGGCGAGCGCGATGCCCAGGGAGAGCGGCAGCGCGATCAGGAAGACGGAGATGGACGCGGAGAGATCCGCCCCCGCGATCCGGAACCTGCGGCCGTCCGGTGGGGCGGGGCGGGCCGGTCGGCCGGTGTGAGTGGGAACGCCGACACTCATATTTCCGTCCCCTCCGGGCGGCTGGCGGATGCGTTGTCTCAACTCTTGGTAAATGGATCGTAATGGAGAGTAAAGATTAAGGCATGACATTTCGGGCGAATGGTCTAGAGCTTCACTCGGAGTGATGATTAGTCATTTTGTACGGCTTGTCGTTTCTTCTTCTAATCAGTCTCAGTGCGAGGTTGTCGGCGCTCGACGCCGCGCCGGCAGTCGCCGCTCGGCACTTCGGTACTGAATCTGAAGGAAGAGGTGGGCGGATGCTGGCCGCCACAAAACGAATTTCCTTCGGCGCTGCTGCCATGGCGCTCGCCGTCGGCCTCGCCGGATGCTCCGGTGTTCAGGACACCAAGCAGGAAACGTCGAAGGGCTCCCAGGCGGCGAAGAAGGGGCTGGGGGCGCCCAACGCCGTACGGCTCATCGGTGACGGTTCCACCGCGTTCACCGGCGCTCAGCCTCACCTCGGCAAGCCGCAGCGGCTGCGGCCCGGTCAGCAGCCTCCGCAGTTCGTGGTGTTCTCCTGGGACGGCGCCGGCGAGGACAGCCAGCAGCTCTTCTCGTACTTCCGGGAGCTGTCCAAGAAATACAACGCGAAGATGACGTACTTCCTGAGCGGCGTCTACCTGCTCCCCGAGGAGAAGGCCAAGCAGTACGACCCGCCGAAGCACACGGTCGGCACCTCCGACATCGGCTTCAACGACACCAAGGGGATCCAGGACACCCTGCGGGAGGTGCGGGCCGCCTGGAGCGAGGGCAACGAGATCGGCACCCACTTCAACGGCCACTTCTGCGGCAACAACGGAGGCGTCGGCACCTGGTCCGTCGACGAGTGGAAGAGCGAGATCAACCAGGCCAAGGCGTTCGTGAAGGGCTGGAAGTCCAACACGGGCCTCCAGGACGAGGCCCCGCTGCCCTTCGACTACGACAAGGAGCTGATCGGCGCCCGCACCCCCTGCCTGGAGGGCCAGAAGAACGCGATGCGCGCGGGTAAGGCGATGGGCTTCCGCTACGACTCCAGCGGCATCGGCAACCAGGTCTGGCCGAAGAAGAAGGAGGGGCTGTGGGACGTTCCGCTCCAGCTCGTCCCGGTGCCGGGCCGCGAGTTCGAGACGCTCTCGATGGACTACAACTTCATGTACAACCAGTCCGGGGAGTCGAGCGGCGACGAGTCGCAGCACACCTACTGGGGCAACCAGATGCGTGACGGCCTGCTCCAGGCGTTCGACCGCGCCTACAAGGGCAACCGCGCCCCGCTGATCATCGGCAACCACTTCGAGTCCTGGAACGGCGGCACGTACATGCGCGCCGTCGAGGAGACCATCAAAACGGTCTGCCCCCAGAAGGACGTGCAGTGCGTGACCTTCCGCCAGCTTGTGGACTGGCTGGACGCACAGGACCCGGCGACGCTGGAGAAGCTGCGGGGCCTCGGCGTGGGCGAGGCCCCGAAGGGCGGCTGGGCGGCCTACACCTCGACCCCGCCGAACTCCGCCTCCCCGGCCGCCTCGGCCTCCCCCGCGGTGGCCGCGAAGCACTGAGCCTGCTCGGCGGCACGAGGCCTGGGCGGCGCCCGGCGGGTTCCGTCAGGACGGCTGGGGCAGGGCCAGAGCTTCGCTGAGGACGAAGGCGGGGTCGACCTGGGCGGCCAGGTCGACGCCCGTCTTCGCGTTGCCCCAGCTTTCGGCGTTCCTGAGGTGGAAGTGGACCATCTGCCGTGTGTAGCGCTCCCAGTCGCGCAGCTCGTACGAGTCCTCCGCCGTGTCCTGCAGTGTCTGGAGGGCGCAGCGGTTGTCCGCCTCCAGTAGTTCGAACCGGGAGGGCCGGCCCTTCTCCATCGCCCGTACCCATTCGGAGTGGCCGACCGTGACGAGCAGGTCCTCGCCCACCTCGTCACGGAGGAACTCCACGTCGTCCCGGCCCTGGACCTTGTTGCCGACAACCTTCAGCGAGACGCCGAAGTCCCGCGCGTACTCCTTGTACTGGCGGTAGACCGATACGCCCTTACGGGTCGGTTCGGCCACCAGGAACGTCATGTCGAACCGGGTGAACATCCCGGAGGCGAAGGAGTCGGAACCCGCCGTCATGTCGACGACCACGTACTCGTGAGGCCCGTCGACCAGATGGTTCAGGCACAGCTCGACCGCGCCGACCTTCGAGTGGTAGCAGGCCACGCCCAGATCGGACTCCGAGAACGGGCCGGTGGTCATCAGCCGGATCTCGCCGTCGTCGAGAGTGACGGGACGGGCGCACGCGTCGTACACGGGGTTGTTCTCGCAGACCCGCAGCAGCCGTGAGCCCTCGCCCGGCGGTGTCGTCTTGATCATCGCGTCCACCGAGGCGATCCGCGGATTGGTGCCCCGCAGATACTCCTTGATCAGCGGGAGGTGCGCCCCCATCGCGGGCAGCGTCGCGGCTGCTGTCTCGTCGAGACCGAGCGCGGCCCCGAGGTGCTGGTTGATGTCGGCGTCCACGGCGACGACGGGGGCTTCATTGGCGGTCAGGTGGCGGATGAAGAGCGAGGACAGCGTCGTTTTGCCGCTGCCGCCCTTCCCCACGAAAGCGATCTTCATGTTCACGTAGGGTAGCGGCAATCTCGCTCCAGGTGATGGGTTCGTATGGAGAAGACCACTCCAAGGTGGGGCGCGCGCACGGGGCGCGTAGCCTCGCTACCTATGAGTACGACAGCCTCTGACGCCTCCTCCGCACCACGGCCGGAGGACCCCCTGGCCACCCTGGCCGCTCTGCCGGGCGTTCCCGGCGCGGTGGACTCCGTACGCAAGGCCGTCGACCGGGTCTATGGTCACCGCGTGATGCGGCGTCGCAGCGGCGAGGTCACGTCCGAGGCGGCGCTGCGGGCGGCGCGCGGGTCCGCCGCCCTGTCCGGGGCGGACTGGGCGCTCGAAGAGGTGCGCCGGCGCAGTGACTTCGGTTCCGATGCCGAGGCCCGTACCGTCGGCGCCGCACTGCGGCTGAACGCCGAGGCGGGCCAACTGCTCTCCGTCTGGTCGCAATCGCCGCTCCGGGTGCTGGCCCGGCTCCATCTGGTGGCGGCCGGCGGAGCGGGAGTCTCCGACCGTACGGTGGGACGGCCCCGGCTGGCGGGCGAACCGGTCGTGGAGGCGCCCGGCGTCGGCGCCGCGGCCCCGGCGGGCGGAGTCACGGTCACGCCGTCCGAGGAGGCGTCGGCCACGGAGGTGCCGGTCGCGGAGGTGCCCGCTCCGGTGCCGCCGGCCGGGACGCCGCTGCCGGACGCCGACGAGGTCGCCGCCCGACTGGACGGGCTGGCTCGGCTGGTGGTCACTCCCAGTGCGGCGCCCGCTCTGGTGACGGCCGCGGTGGTGCACGGCGAACTGCTCGCGCTGCGTCCCTTCGGCTCGTACAACGGCCTGGTGGCGCGGGCGGCCGAGCGTATCGTGCTGATCGGCAGCGGTCTCGACCCCAAGTCGGTCTGTCCGGCCGAGGTCGGCCACGCGGAGCTGGGGCGCGCGGCATACGCGGCGGCCTTTGAGGGCTACGTGTCCGGGACCCCGGAGGGCATGGCAGCTTGGATCACGCACTGCGGTCGCGCGGTCGAACTGGGGGTACGGGAATCGACGGCCGTCTGTGAGGCGCTTCAGCGAGGCGCGGCCTGAGAGTCCGTCCCGAACGAAGTTGCGGCGGCGCCGTAGGGGGCACCGCCGCTGGCACGTCCACCGGGTTACCAAGCGTCCTCGTGTGTTGCCCATCAGGTCGGGTGCTTTGCCCGTCACCTGGTGCGGCTGGCCCGTAATCGACGGGTCGACGTCGCGTGGGTGCCCAGCTTCCGTGCTCGGTCCGTGGGGCCTGGTGCGTAAAAAGGTGATCCTCTCGGATGTCCTTGGTCTCGCGGGCCGTTGAATCCTTTCTACTCCTGTCCGCCAGGATGCGGAACCCCTGGCCCCACTTCTTTACTTTTAGGTTCAAACACGGGCAAAGGGAGCGGATTGGCGACGCCGGCTGGCGTACCAGACCAGTCCGGCTGTCGCCGCCGCCGCGCCCACCGCCGCCGCCGCGACCAGGGCAGGGCGGGGCGGCATGGAGAAGGCGGGCAGCCGCTGCTTCAGCCGGACGGGTCGGTTGAAGACGAGAACCGGCCATTCGCGTGCCACCGCCTCGCGCCGCAGTGCCCGGTCCGGGTTGACGGCGAAGGGGTGGCCGACCGATTCGAGCATCGGCACATCGGTGTAGGAGTCGCTGTACGCGTAACAGCGGGCCAGGTCGTACCCCTCGGACGCGGCGAGTGCCTTGACCGCCTCCGCCTTGGTCGGCCCGTACGCGTAGTACTCCACCTCGCCGGTGAAGCAGCCGTCGGCGCCGACGACCATCCGCGTGGCCACGACCCGGTCGGCGCCCAGCAGCTCGCCGATGGGCTCGACGACCTCGGCGCCCGAGGTGGAGACGATCACCACGTCGCGGCCGGCAGTGTGGTGCTCCTCGATGAGGGACGCCGCCTCGTCATAGATGATCGGGTCGATCAGATCGTGCAGGGTCTCCGCGACGATCTCTCTGACCTGCTGGACGTTCCAGCCTTTGCAGAGCGCGGAAAGATACTCCCGCATCCGCTCCATCTGATCGTGATCCGCGCCCCCGGCGAGGAAGACAAACTGTGCGTACGCGGTGCGCAGCACGGCACGGCGGTTGATCAGGCCGCCTTGGTAGAAGGGCTTGCTGAAGGTCAACGTCGAGGACTTCGCAATGACCGTCTTGTCCAGGTCGAAGAAGGCTGCTGTGCGCGGCAAGGAGTGGTTTTCCACGAGGCCGAGCATATGCGCCCACCATTCGGCGTAAGGTGCGGCGCGTGGGTTTGCCTGAGAAGGCTCTCGGGTACACCATGGAAGTCACGGATCGTTCGCGACCGTGCTAACCCGGTCCGGCTCCTCCCCCCCCCCGAGTCGGCCGTGGGGACGACCCCCGCTCTCCCCCCCGGCGGGGGTCGTCGCATGTCCGGACGCGTTTTTGGCTCTCGTGCCACGGCGTCCCCCTCTCTTCGATCTCTCCGTGCGGCGGCTTCGCGATCAGCATGCCCGTCACGGTGCGTAGTCGATGCGCTCCGCTCCGGAAGTCACCGGTATGAGCTACCGGGATATTCACAACTGGTGAGTTGTCCACAGTTTTCCAGCAAGATCCACACGATTTCTTGTTCTCCTGCACGGTGATTCCGACCGCGAACTTCGCGGAAGCCGGAATCAGGGATACCGGATCAGTGCGAGATCGCGGAGACACGCGCTCGCGGATACCGGATCACGTCAGAGATAGGGGGCGGAGATCGTGGCTGGATCCATGACATCCGATCGTTCGCACGGGCCGGAAGGACACCGGGCCGGTCCGCTGATCCTCACCGAGGACGTGGAGCTGCTCGACGACCTGCTGCGCCTGTGCGCCGCGGCCGGTGCCGAGCCGGAGGTGCACCACGCGGTGCCGGAGCGGAAGGGCTCCTGGGAGGACGCGCCGATGGTCCTTGTCGGGGACGACGCGGCGGCGCGCTGCCGGGGCGCCACGCGCAGGCGCGGGGTGATGCTCGTCGGGAAGGACCAGGACGATCCGGGGGTGTGGCGACGGGCGGTGGAGATCGGCGCCGACTGTGTGCTGCGGCTGCCGGACGCGGAGAGCTGGCTGGTGGACCGTATCGCGGACGCCGTCGAGGGCGTGGGCAGGCCGGCGCTGACCGTCGGGGTGATCGGCGGCCGGGGTGGCGCCGGGGCCTCGACCCTCGCCTGTGCCCTGGCCGTCACCGCGGCGCGGGCCGGCCGGCGCACGATGCTCGTCGACGGCGATCCGCTCGGCGGCGGGCTGGACGTCCTGCTCGGCGGTGAACAGGTCGAAGGGCGGCGGTGGCCGGATTTCGCGGCTAGCAAAGGAAGGGTGGCGGGCGGCGCCCTGGAGGAGTCGCTGCCCTTCCTGCACGAGCTGCGGGTGCTCAGTTGGGATCGTGGGGATTCCGTGGTGATCCGGCCGGAGGCCATGAGATCGGTGCTCGCCGCCGCCCGCAGGCGCGGCGGTGTGGTCGTCGTGGACCTCCCGCGCCGGGTGGACGAGGCCATGGCGGAGGCGCTGGCCCAGGTGGATCTGGGGTTGCTGGTGGTCCCGGCCGAGCTGCGGGCCGTCGCGGCGGCCGGGCGGGTGGCCTCGACGGTGGGCATGGTCCTGCACGATCTGCGCGCCGTGGTCCGCGGTCCGTACGCCGCCGGTCTCGACGAGCAGTGGATCGCCGACGCGCTCCGCCTCCCGCTGGCGGGCGAACTGCCTCCGGAGCCAGGGCTGTCGGAGGCCCAGGAGAGCGGAGCGCCACCGGGCTCCCGGGCGCGCGGCCCGCTCGCGGCGTTCTGCGCGGCTTTCTGGGAGCGAGCCCTCGCCGGGGACGGGAGCGTGACGGCATGACGCCCACGACGCCTCTGACCTCCGGGCACGCTGCCGCGGCCGGGGGCCTGCTGGACGCCGTACGGCAACGCCTCGCGGAGAGCGGGGCGGAACCGACACCGGCCAGGGTGGCCGCCGCCCTGCGGGCCCAGGGCCGGCTGCTGGGCGACTTGGAAGTGCTCGGAGCCGCCGAGGAGTTACGGTGCGAGCTGGTGGGCACGGGGCCGCTGGAGCCGCTGCTCGCCGATCCGTCCGTGACGGACGTGCTGGTCTCCGCGCCCGACCAGGTGTGGGTGGATCGGGGCCGGGGTCTCGAACGCACGGCGGTGTCGTTCGCGGACGCGGCTTCCGTACGGAGGCTCGCGCAGCGGCTCGCCGCGGCGGCCGGACGCAGACTCGACGACGCCAGGCCCTGGGTCGACGCCAGGCTGCCCGACGGGACGCGGATGCACGCGGTGCTGCCACCGGTGGCCGTCGGCTCGACCTGTCTGTCGCTGAGGGTGGTGCGCCCCAAGGCGTTCTCCCTCGCGGAGCTGACCGAGGCGGGCACGGTCCCGCCGGGCGGCGGGCGGCTGCTCAGCGCGCTGATGGACGCCCGGCTGTCGTTCCTGGTCAGTGGCGGTACGGGCACGGGGAAGACGACCCTGCTGTCCACCCTGCTCGGTCTGGTCGGAGCGCGTGAGCGGATCGTACTGGCCGAGGACTCTGCGGAGTTGAGGCCTGACCATCCGCATGTGGTGCGGCTGGAGGGCCGTCCGGCCAACCAGGAGGGCGCCGGTCTGGTGACCCTGCGGGACCTGGTCCGGCAGGCGCTGCGGATGCGGCCGGACCGGCTGGTGGTCGGCGAGGTCAGAGGCTCAGAAGTCTCCGAACTGCTGGCGGCGCTGAACACGGGCCATGAAGGTGCGTGTCCACCTAAACCATACATGCGTCGACGCATGCCAGCGCTAGAGCGCCCGTCCACCCCAACTGCCGTACCGTGCAACGGAGTTGCCGCACAAGCAACGGCCCCGCCCATGCGCCAGGGGGGAAGCACACGGACGGGGCTGAGGGCCCGTACCCCTCGCGCTGCACTGCCGCAGTCACGGGGGTTGCGGGAGATCAACGGGCGGCGCTCACTCCTCCCGCGTCACACGGGCATGGTCGGTGAACACGCGCCGGAACAGATCATGAGTGGGGTTCCGCCCCGTATGGCGCAGACACCAGTCTTGAGCGGCTTCCTGGGCATCGTGCGGGCCGGAGCCCTCATCACAGCCAGACGCCAGGCACAGGGCCTGAAAGGTGGCTCCCTGCGTCTCTTCCTGCCGGATCGTGTGGGGCACGAAACGCAGAACGGCGCGGCTCACTGCGACGATCCCAGCGACAGCGGAAGGGCACCCAACAGCTTCACCGCAGAGGCGATCGGAAGCGCTCCGATTTCCACATACGCGCGTCCCTTCCTGGTAACCAGGGGGCGCACCTGTGCGGTTTCGTGCTCCGGGACTCCGGCGCGTTCCAGGGCCGCACGCAACAGCGCTGCCGTGTGCTCTGCCTCAGCGCGGGCGCTCTTGTACTCGTCCATTGGAATCACTGCCCACCTTCCTTCGGGGAGCAACCCGTGTGCCAGTACGCCACCAGCGGGGCGGTGCCACGACGGGCCAGCGTTCCGCGTCGGCAACTCTCAAGATTCTTGATCTGCTTTCCGCACGCCGGACAGGTCTCGCCAGGGGGCGCGTAAGTCGCGTATTCCCACTGCCGCGCATCGGTCTCCGACCCCTCCCACGGCTGCCGCTCGGATAGTCCCGCTGTAGCTTTGGACACGTCATCAACCCTTACCGGTTGGTGGCCACGCCCCCGGACGTCACCGCGTCGCGGGGGTTCTTGCGTCTGACCACGTTCCCCGGTGGCAGGCAGCCGCACCACGGCACAACTGCCGTATTCAGGCTGCATTTTGGCTGCACAGCGTATGCTGACCAGGGAAGACGTCAGCCGGACGGAGTACGGGCATGGCAGGCAAGCGAAAGCGCCTAGCGCAGCGCCGGAAAACATGCGGGCACTCACAAGAGACGTTTGCCCAAGCCCTAGGCGTGGACCGTACGACGGTTCAGCGTTGGGAACGTGGCGACGTCGGACCGCAACCGCACCAACGACCGAGAATCGCCAAGCTTCTCCAAGTGGACTCTGAAGAGTTGGACGCACTGTTGGCGCCTGATACGCCAGAGCTTCCCGCGCTCAATGGGAACAGGGGTGAAGGTTTGGCACTCACAATCCGTGAGACATCACAGCGCCTTGTTGTTCTGGACAATGAATTGAACGGCCTGCCCATCGCAGACGTAGCCGCGCAGTCCTTCAAAAAGGTTCACCGTCGCCTAGGGGCAGGAGACTACGACCTAAAAGCGGAACATGACATTCAAGCAGCGGCAGCCGAGTTGGCCGAAGTGGCAGGATGGGCGCTATTCGACGCAGAGAAACACGCCCCCGCCCGTCGATTCAACCAAGAGGCTCTATTCTTGGCGAAGCTCTCAGGTGATCGATCAATCGAACTGTTGATCATGCAAAACATGGCCATGTTGGCAGGCTGGACAGGGCGCCCCCGTGAAGAGTTGGCCATCGCTCGCTCCATCATTGAGCAAGGACGAATCTCGCCCCGGATTGAAGCCATTTTCAGAGTCCGCGAAGCGAAAGGACTAGCAGGATCAGGGCAAGAATCGGAAGCCGCCCGATCCTTCGACCGTGCCCGTTCCCTCCTCCAAGACAGCGAGCGGAACAGTGATCCCGTCTGGGCCTGGTGGGTTACTACGGACGAGATCGACGGACACCAGGGATTCGCGTTCCAAGAATCCGGACAATGGAAGAAGGGAATTCCCCACCTTCAAAGGGCCGTACGGCAGGAAGCGGGGGCGCAAGTAGGCTACAGGGCCATCTCTGCCGTTCGTCTTCTTCGCTGCCTACTTGGAGTGCACGCATGGCGAGATGCCGAGGGATTGGCCGAGTCGATCATCCCCGCTGTGAGCGAGACCTCATCTGCCCGAACCCTTAGCTTGCTTAACAGAACCGCACAGGCGGGGAAGTCCATAAAAGCAGCCCCGCGCAATCTTCGGGACGCCCTAGATCATATCGAGTCGGCAATAAATGAAGACCCATATCAGATCTGACGGGTCATCAGTGAAATCTGGCAGGCCGTCAGATATGTGTGGAGTCAGCGGATAGGGCCGGATGCGACCCAACCGCCTACGAATCGCAGGTATCGAAAATCCTTGCGAATGCTGGGCAACAGCAGCCCCGGGCACCCCGCGATCCGGCAAAATTAACGCCTTTGAATTGAAGGTGTCCCGGAAACGCGAGAAACCCCCCGACGGCGCGGAGCCGTCAGGGGGCCAGCAGTCACCCTGAACATTCAAGGTGGATGCCCTCACGTCCAGAACCGGGACAGCGGCACGGGAGGCGGAAACTCGTCTTCGGATTCCATGCAGTCGTTACAGGTCAGCGGCCGACCGTCCGGAAAGCTCAGGTGAATGGTGAACGTCCCTAGGCGGAGCATTCGGCCGCACTCTGAACAACGATGCCGAGTGTCAGTCATCGGCGGTACACTCCATATTCAGGCATTAGTCAATTCCTTACGCGTATAGCCAGTCACATGCATGACAGCACCGGGCGCCGTTTTGAGATATGCGGCATACAGGTCAAGCGCGCGTATGACAGCCTCGCTCGCTGTCTCACAGCCGGATAGCTGATGTATGACAGCGAGGCTTGCGCGGGACTCTGCCGTATGACGGACGCTGAGGACTTTCGATTCCTTGCTCAACTGGATCTCCTCGGGTAGCCACCCTGAACATGCAGGGCGAGGTGTGCACGTTCTGTATTCAGCGGGATTCGGGCGGCATTACCCGCTGTGAGCGATAGGGCGTTCGGCGACCTTGAAACCCGTACAGACTTCGAGCTGCTATACGCTTGCGGTCCGGAAAGGCGTCAAAAAGGGGGTACCCCCCACCCTTTCGGTCACATTCCGTGGCAGGAATTACCACTACTCAGCGTGAAAGTCGGCGCGGAATGTGACGACTCATGCAGTGCGAGAGCGGGGCCGGTGGTGGATACCGGTCCGACCCCGCATCACTAAACGTCAGATCATCCGGGAACTGACAATTCCGTCACGCGAGTAACGGTTCTGTCGGTTCTTATCGGCCTCGGCCTTTGCGTTCTCGGCCGTCGCAATCGCCGTTGCGTTGACCTCATCCATAGGTGCTGTCAGGAACTCACCCGAGAGGAACGGGTCCGTCTCGTTCACCTGACGGGAGATGATGTTGACGGCCGTGGATAGGTCGGCAGCACCCCAGCCCTTACCGCTCAACACTAGGTAGCTCTGCGCGTCCTCGGGGATATCGAGTAGGCCGCCCATCGTCAGCTCGTGCAGCACGCCGAAACGTCGACGCGTCTCGTTAAGAGCACCGGCCGCAACCGCGAAAGCCTCGGCCGCCCGCTCACGCTGTGCGTTGAATTCGGCGATGACAGCGGCCCGGTACTCGTTTAGGAATCCGCGATCCTCTATCAGCGAATTGTACGACGCACGCGCACGCTTGAGATCGCCCACAGCCTCACTGAGCGCCAGCGAGCAACCCTCTAGGGCAGCGTCCGCCTCTAGCGCCTTAGCGGCCGTAGACGGCGCCTTAGTACCCTTCCGAATGGCCTCAGCGTGCGCCTTCGCGGCACCTTTTCGGATGTCCTCGGCGGCATCCTCTAGCTGAGGCCACAGTTCCTCTAGCTCATCGCAAGTGGCGCCGAGTTCCACCACTTTCGCCCAACGCTCAGCGGCGATATCCGGTGCTAGGTCGCAGTGCCATGCGTTGGTAGCGAGTAGCTGCGCCTCACTCGTCCAAATGTCCTCGGGACGCGTGGCCCGCTGCACAGTGCGCTCTAGCTCGGCAATTCGGGCCTTAGCAGCATCGGCGTAATGGAGCGACATCCGTAGGTCGTTGTTGGCGAATTCCACTAGTGTTCCTCTCTCGGGTTCTCAGTGACGGTTGCGGTAAATTTCGGCGGCTAGCGCTTCACCCTCAGCGCGTAGTACGTGCTTGTCGCGCTCTCCGACCCAATCAAGGTCTTCCGCTAGCTGCTTGCCGAACTCCGGATCGTTCATATGTGCCGGAATGCGCGGGCGTGGATTCTCGCCCTGGAAAGCGATGTTCGCCGCGTTCTCCGCTGCCCACTCTCGGGAATCAGCGAGAGCCTGCCTATACTCCTCGGCCTCTCGACGGTCAGCCTCACGAGCCGCCGCCTTTTCGGCGTAATGGTCGGAGTGGTCATTCGGGTTGCTACGTGGGGCCCGAGCACGGGAACGGCGGTCGGCGTACTCACGATCGTAAGTAGTCGAACCACCGCTATTGCCGACCTCGGCCCAACTCCATGCAGTCATTGGGTGTCCTCTCGGGAGAACAAAAAAGGCCCCTCACTCGCCGGATCTCTGCTCAGATCACAGCGGGCAAGGGGCCCACCCGGTAAGCACTCCGCCGCTTTATGCGTGCAAGAGATCAACTCACCGGAAAGTCAAATGGATTGCGGGAGCAGCCGCAGCGGCAATGAGACGGGGTACCTCACCCTGAACATTCAGTGTGGGACCGGCCGAACGGAGAAAACGACCGGTCACACTGACCGAGGAGAGAGAACAACGCCAACCACTACCACTCTCTACGAGGGGAGTGTGTGAGGTGCTTTCGTGGATAACGTCTGCCATTCAGCGTTGGATGGGAATTCGTTATCCGGTCGTTACGAAGTCGGGCGGCCAGACAGCGGAAAGACTGCGAAAGCGTTGGGGGGTAACAGATTTCTTGTTACCTGTACCTTCTTTCCATACGTATATAGGAGCTAGGTACAGGTAACAACTTTTCTGTTACCCCTTCACGCTAAAGCGACCTTTCCGCTGTCAGCCGTCCGTGCGGTCGAAAACTCCCGGCCCATCGATGTGCGCGGGCACGTCAGACAACAGGTAAATACCCCCGTACATCCACCCCTTGCCCTTGCGCTGCACCTCGGTTACGCCGTTCGTCTTTAGGTGGTTCTTGACGTTGCTCGGTGCGAACTTGGCCGACTTATCGCCGTTATCCTCGCGCCACTCCTTAAGCGCGCGGTTGAAGTCGGACCGCTTAACCTCGCTTTCATCGTCGTACTCGAATACCTCGCCCACGAGAGGCTTTAGCGGGTCTACCTCATCCTTGTGATGCTCGGTCGCTGCAACGACGCTTAGCGGGTCACGTAGGCCCTCGGCGTAGTAGCGCACGGCACCGCGCACCACCCATGCGGCCACGCCCTCTCGCTCGGGGCCCTGAATGGTCGGCTCTAGGTCCGGGTCGCGCCGGTCGGCAAAGGACTGCCCGAACAGCATTGCCTTAGTGCGGGCCCACAGCGCGGCACCACCCGACCCGAATTCCGGCAGGTAATTGGTTGCGAGAACGATGGTTAGGGTCGGCTCGAAAGAGAACACCTTGCCGTGAAGATGTCGCGTGCTGATTCGATCCCCGCCGGAAAGGTTCTTGAGTAGCGCCGTATTCATCGGCACTCCCTGGTTACCTTCCTGCGCGACGACTAGCCGCTTTCCTCGCAGCGCTGCAATCTGTTCGGTGTGAACGGCCTGCCCGCGTACGTTCTCAAAGATGGTGAAAGGCACCTCGTGCACGATGTCGTGACCGAACACCTTTTGCATGGTGCGAATGGTGGTTCCCTTGCCGTTCCGGCCGTGTTCGCCGTACCAAACGCCTAGCGCGTGTTCGCGGACTTCGCCGGTAATCGCCACGCCTAGGAACGTCTGGTAGTACCGCTGTAGTTCGGTGTCCTCGGGGAACACTTCCTCTACGAATCGGAGCCAGCGCGGACACTTGGCATCGGGCACGTAATCGACGTTCGCGCACTGAGTGAGCATGACCGCCGGATTGTGCGGGTGGAGTTCCCCGGTGCGGAGATCCACGGTGCCGTTCTTGAACGTCAGTAGGTGTCGGTGCGTGTCGAGATCATCGACGGTGGCACGGAATGCGGGGAGAACGACCATTTCGGAAACGATCGCGCGCCGCTGGAAGTTAACGAGCATCTTGCTAACGGCAGCGCTTGCCCAGTTGGTATCTGCGGAGGAATCAGCAGCGCGGCGAGCGAGAATGCGGGCAGCGTCGGTGATTGCCTGCATTGCTGCGCCGTCGTCGCCAGTCGCTTCCCATACTCGGCCATTCCAGCGGTACCAACCAACATGCTGGACGTGCCGCAATTCGTGCCCGCACTGGTCGGCGACGAACCGCGCAAAGTTCACGTGTCGAACCTCGGGGTCAATGCCGAGTAGTTCGCGCTGTCGGGTCCAGTAAGCGTCATTGAAGGTGGTCACTTGTCGTTCTCCAGGAATGCTAGGGCGGCGGCTGCGTTTCGGTTCTCGCGAAGAGTGCGCGGCTTGTGCTCGGGCGCGTCGGTGGTCGGGTAGGGGTCGGGGAACTTCAGATCAGCGGTGCCGATTGCGCCGGGCCCGTAGTCGTTGAGTTCCTGCACCCTTTTCTCAAACCAGATGACTAGTGCGTCAACGCGTGCTCGCTGCCTTTCGGCCTCAGTCATCTTGCGTCCGGCGGCTTTTATTTCTGCCTTGCGGCGTTCCGCTTCCCGTTCGCGCCCCCTCGCTGCTTCGTACTGTTCGGGAGTAGGTTGAAAGATGCTCCGGTCGAAGGCGTATCCGGCCACTGTGGTTTCTCCTCGCGTGGTCACCCTGAACGTTCATGGTGGTTATCGGGTAGTGCCGTAGGTTTTGCGCTGGTAGTAGGCGCGGCTACGGCAAGAACGGCTGCACCACTGGGGTCGCTGTCCCTTGCCGCAGTACGGCTTGATCGGCTGTCCGCATTCGCACTTGGCGCGCATAGGGGTTCCTCCTTTTGGATGCATCCAAATCAGGGCCAAGAAAAAAGACACCGTCGACGGGTGCCTGCGCTTTACGAGGGGCGCGTATTAGGTCGCGCCATGGGAGGAACAGCGAGTGCGATTCGCTGTATGGCCATACGCGCTAACGCCACTCGCTGCCCTCAATGCCTACGAGGGGTGTGTGTGAGCCGCATAGGCGACGGAATGGGCAATGCCGACACGACCGTTATCGAACCGTTATGACATTCGGGAAAAGCGTCGACCGGTTCGCGGCAATCACTCTAAGTAATGTTTTAGTTACAGATTCTCTCTATGCCCCCCTGGCGGCCTATCTCGGGGCACCCGAGGAACCGGGCCCGTTGGCCAGTGAACGCGGCGCAGGCAGCCACCTAGGGGCGTTGCCGGGGTCGGTCGGCCGAGTCACGGATGAGCCCTCGGGGGTGGCCGGTCCGTGAGGGCGGCCGTACGGCCGTCTGCGGGCATGAGAAAGGCCCGGCGGGGAGTTATCCCGCCGGGCCCCTGATCGGCTCTCAGGGAGTCTTACGCGGTCGTCTGGCCCATCCTTTGGGCAATTGCCTCAACCGTGGCCGGGTTGACCTCCATTTCCTCCATCGTGTGAACGATCAGTTCTGCCGTCGCTGGATCGGTTTCCCGGGCCCATGCCGGACCCTCAAAGGTCACGGATACCCGCGATGCGTCGAACCGCTTAGGTGCGCCCGGAGTCGCCGGACGGACTACTACCCGCGCTCCCAAATCAGCGAGCAACGCCCGTCGTCCCTCATCCGTGCGCCGTTCCCACTCGTCGGCCACAGTGACACCCGCATTCACCCATCGGCCTACGGCGTGATCTGCCTCCACGCGCAACTCAACTTCCCGCTTCTCCAGTGCTTCCAGTTGTGCGATGACCAGTCTTGCCGCCGTTCCGTTCGGGTCAAGCTGTGCCAGGTTTCCGGCCAGCCGCTCAATCTGCGTCGTGATTTCCGAGAGTTGCAGAACCGCGCTTCCGTCCGGCTCGGCCCAACGCATAAGTGCCATCCCCCCGAACCATTTCAGATAGTCAGCGGCCACGAGTTCGTCTAGGTAGTGTGCTGTGATGACGTTCGCCCGGTGAATTCCCCGCTTGCCGACTCCGTCGCGACATACATACGTACTGTAATCCTTCCCCTTCACCTCTCGGCGCTGTCGGTACATAGGGCCGCTACATTCTGAGCACTCCGCGATATGCAGGAGTAGTGCCTTGCCGGTGCGCTCAACTCCGCGCCCCTTTGACTTCTCGTCGAGTATTGCGCGTACCGCTGCCCACGTTTCACCGTCGAGAATTTCGGGGCCAGCGGAAACCGGACTGCCCGCAGCGTCAAGAACGGGTTGGTTGTAGATGGCGCCGCGCTTCTGTCCGGGCACCGACTGCACAAGCCACCCGCGTAGGGACGGAGTGTAAAGAACATCGCGGAGCGTCGTGGTGTGCCACTTCCCGCCGCGCATCTTCCGGCCGTCTCGCTGTCGCGCGTGATCTGCCGGGGGAAGTATCCCGCGTTCGTTGAGTTCGCGAGTAAGGCCGGTGAGTGTCGCGCCATGATTGATCAACTTGTCGGCGCATTCACGGATCACGGAGGCGGACGTTTCGTCAATGGCCCAACGCTTGTCGTTGATTGGGCCGGTGACGCTGTAGCCGTATGGTGCCACTCCGCCCAAGTGATTTCCGCGCGACTTGAAATGCTTCTTACTGTCCGTGATTCGTGACTTGATCATGTCGCGCTCATACTCGGCAAATGCGGCAAGAACGTTAACGATGATGCTTGCGTTTTCCGGCGAGACAACGCCGTCCACCGTGACGACCGTTGAGTTAGTCGACTTGGCGGCGTTCAACAACCGCTGAAACTCCAGCACGCTACGGGCGTACCGGTCCAGTTTCGCGGCCAGCACGTAGTCAACACGGGGCATCCATGACAGCACCTCGCGCATTCCGGGCCGGTCTTCCAGCTTGCTTGCGCCGCTGACGTTGGTATCCGTGGCGACGTGGACCACCTTCCATCCGCGCTGTTCGGCGTACGCCTTGCAAGCGGCTATGCGGTGGTCGGGTGCTTCCTCGGCGAACAGGCGGGACAGTCGGTCGTAGATCACTACGGTTTTCGGGCTCATGCCGACCTCTAGGGGTGTCTGTCTGTCCCAAACCGCTGTGAACGGTTAGGGCAGACACGCGGGCGGCTGCGGCACGGTGCACGCCAATACGGCGGCGGACGTACCCGCGCGCCTTGAAGCCCTCGGGACGACGGCGGGGCTGGACCGGGCGGCGCTGCACAGCCAGTTGGCGGCCGCGCTGTCCGTCGTGATCCATCTCGTACGGGACCGTGACGGGCGCCGGAGACTCGCCGAGACGCATGTGCTGGAGCGGGACGCCGCCGGGCTCGTGGTGCCGGTGCCCGCGCTGCGCTGGGGTGTTGACGGCTTCGCGTACGAGCGGGGCTGGCCGCGGCTGCGGACGCTGCTGGGGGGTGCGCTGTGACGGCGTCCATGAGAGCGGTGTCCACGACGGCCCTCATGTGTGCGGCGGTGCCGGGCGCGGTGGCCGCCGTCCGGCTGGCGGTCCATCAGGAGAGGGGGCTGCGCAGGGCCCGGGCGCTGCTCGCGCCCGTCGGCGCGGCCCGGAGGACGGTGCCCGGGGAGCCGCCATGGGAGCGTCTGCTGCCCAGGGTCAGGGGGCGGACGCGCGGGCTGCCCCGGGAGTGGCTGTGCGTGCCTCCGGCGGCGTTGCTCGCCCTGCTGGGCGGGTCGGTGCTGCCGCTGCTCGGAGGCGCGCTGGCGGTGCCGCTGGTGGGGCGACGGCTGCGGGCCGTCGAGGAGCGGAAGGAGCGGGAGCGGCGGGCCGACGGGATCGTGGCGCTCTGCGGCGCGGCCGCGGGCGAACTGCGGGCGGGACTCCAGCCCGTACCGGCCTTGCTGGCGGCGGCGGCCTCCACCGGTGGTCTGGGCGGCGCCGAGCCTGCCGTGCTGGCCGCGGCGCGGTTCGGTGGAGATGTACCGGACGCGTTGCGGCGCGCGGCGGGCGAGCCGGGGGCCGAGGGCCTGGTGGGGCTCGCCGCGTGCTGGCGGGTGGCCGTGGACGGCGGCGCGGGACTGGCTGCCGGGCTGGACCGGCTGGAGGCGGCCCTCCGGGCGGAGAGGGACCAGCGGGAGGCGTTGCGCGCGCAGTTGGCGGGCGCTTGGTCGACGGTCGTGGTGCTCGCGCTGCTGCCCGTCGTGGGGCTGGCGATGGGCTGGGCGCTGGGCGCGGACCCCCTGCGTGTACTGCTGCACACCCCTGCTGGTCTGGGCTGTCTGGCGGTGGGCGGCCTGCTGGAGGCGGCCGGGCTGTGGTGGGCGGCGCGGATCGTACGGACCGGGGAGGGGACATGAGCGCCGCCTTCGTACGCGGGCTGTGGACGGTTGTCCCGGTGCTGGCCGCCGTCGGGTGTCTGGCCTTCGCCGTATCGGCCGGGCGGCGCGAGCGGCGGGTGCGCGGGCGGCTCACGGCGCTTCTGGGCGTCGGAGGCGGACAGCCGCCTTCACCGGCGCGTGCGTGGCCGGCGGAACGGGCCGGGCGCTGGGGTCCGCCGCTCGGCGTGATGGTCATCGGCTGGGCCCTGCTCGGCGGCATGACGGGAGCGGCGGTCGGGCTGGCAGGGGCGTACGCGATCCGGAGATGGCTGCGTACGCACCGGCCGACCGACCGCTCCCAGGCCGACGCGATCGCGGGACAGCTTCCGCTCGCGGCCGATCTGCTGGCCGCCTGCGTCGCCGCCGGAGCCGGACCGCGCGAGGCCGCGGAGGCCGTCGGTGAGTCCCTGGGCGGCCCCGTCGGGGAGCGCCTGGCGCATACGGCGGCCGAGATCCGGCTCGGTGGTGAACCGGCCCAGGCGTGGGGGCGGTTCGGCGCGATACCGGGCGCCGCCGGGCTGGCCCGCTGCCTGGAGCGGGCGGGCGCCACCGGGGCGCCGGCCGCGGAACCGGTGTCCCGGCTCGCCGACGGCTTCCGGGCGGCCCGGTCCCGGGACGCGGTGGCCCGGGGCCAGCGTGCCCAGGTGCTCATCACCGCGCCGGTGGGGCTGTGCTTCCTGCCCGCCTTCCTGGCGGTGGGGGTGGCCCCGGTGGTCATCGGCCTGGCGAGCGGTCTGCTGAGCGGCAACTGATCTTTTCCGTCAACGTTTTCGGCAATTTCTCACAGGGAACACGGGGAGAGCGATATGTGGCATGTGCGGACACGATGGACCCGGCGAGTGGACAGGCCGCGCCGGACCTGGCTGCGGAGGGCGCGGGGGGCGCGGGCCGACAGGGGGATGACCACGTCCGAGTACGCGGTGGGCACGATCGCCGCCTGCGCCTTCGCGGCGGTGCTCTACCGGGTGGTCACGAGCGGGTCCGTCTCGGGCGCGTTGCAGGGGCTGATCGGCAGGGCGCTCGATGCGCAGTTCTGAGCCGATCCGTGCGGCTCTGGGGCGCCGCTTCCGGGTGGGAGCGGCGGACCGGGGTTCGGTGACGGCGGAGGCGGCCGTGGCGGTGCCCGCGCTGGTGGTCCTCGCCCTGTCGCTGGTCTGGGGGCTGACGGCGGCCGCCGCGCAGATCCAGTGTGTGGACGCGGCCAGGGCGGGGGCGCGGGCGGCGGCCAGGTCCGAGCCCCGGACCGTGGCGCTGGCCGCCGCCCGGTCGGCGGCGCCAAAGGGCGCCCGGGTCACCCTGGGCCGTACCGGCGATCTGTGGCGGGTTCGGGTGGAGGCGCCGACGCCAGGACCGGGCGCACTGGCCCTGACGCTCGCTTCCGAGGCCGTCGCATCGGCGGAGGACGCCCAGGACGGCCCTGGAGCGGCCCCAGGAGGCCCGGGACCGGTGGAGGCGGCTCCATGAGCCCCGTGAGCCGGGACCGGGGTTCTGCGACGGTGTGGACGGCCATGGCGGCGACGACGATGTGTGTGGTCTTCGCCGCCGTGCTCGCCCTGGGCCAGGCGGTCGTCGCACGCCACCGTGCCGGGGCCGCCGCGGACCTGGCGGCCCTCGCCGCGGCCGACCGCGCGCCGAGCGGGCCGGCTCTCGCCTGCCGCGAGGCGGCGGACCTGGCGGCGGCGCAGGGTGCGCGAGTGGTCCGGTGCGTGCTGAGCGGGGAGATCGCGGAGGTGACGGCCGCGGCGCACTTGGGTCCGTACACGCCCACGGTCAGGGCGCGGGCCGGTCCGCCCCTATCGGCGTACCCGCCGGATCCGCTTCCCCCGCCGGAGGCGCCGTACCAGGATCCGTCGGGCCGTCCTGTTCCGCCGTATCCGGATCCGCGGGATCCGCCGGTGCCGCCCTGAGCAGTTCGGACAGCAGCCGTACGGCGCCCCGCTTGTGCAGCGGGTCGTTGCCGTTGCCGCACTTGGGCGACTGGATGCAGGACGGGCAGCCCGCCTCGCACTCGCAGGAGGCGATGGCCTCACGCGTGGCGCCGAGCCAGGCGCGGGCCGTGCGGAAGGCGCGCTCGGCGAATCCGGCGCCGCCGGGATGGCCGTCGTACACGAAGACTGTCGGCAGAAGAGTGTCCGGGTGCAGCGGTACGGAGACGCCGCCGATGTCCCGGCGGTCGCACGTGGCGAAGAGCGGCAGCATGCCGATGGAGGCGTGTTCGGCGGCGTGCAGTGCGCCGCCGAGCTGCTCGGGGTTGACCCGGGCCGCGTCGAGCTGGTCCTCGGTGACCGTCCACCACACGGCACGGGTGCGCAGGGTCCGTGGGGGCAGATCGAGCTTGCTCTCGCCGAGGACTTCCCCGGTGATGAGCCGGCGGCGTAGGAAGGAGACGACCTGGTTGGTGACCTCGACGGAGCCGTAGCACAGACGTCCGGTTCCCCAGGGGATCTCGGTGTCGGTTTCGAGGACGGAGATGGCGGTGGTGTCGCGGGCGGTGGTGGAGTACGGCGGGTTGGCCTCCTCGACCAGGGCGACCGACTCCGCGAGGTCGAGCTGTTTCACCAGGTAGGTGCGGCCCTGATGGAGGTGGACGGCGCCGTCGTGGACGGCGGTGTGGCTGGCCGCTTCGTCGACCGTGCCGAGCAGCCGCCCGGTCGACGCCTCGACGATCTGGACGGGGCGGCCGCCCTCGCCCCGGATGTCGGCGAGATCGGCGGCCCGCTCGCGGCGGGTCCAGTACCAGCCCGAGGTGCGCCGGCGCAGCAGCCCCGCGGACTCCAGTTGCGGCAGCAGGGCGGGCGCGGCGGGGCCGAAGAGCGTCAGGTCGTCCTCGGTGAGGGGGAGTTCGGCGGCGGCGGCGCACAGATGGGGGGCGAGGACGTATGGATTGTCCGGATCGAGCACGGTGGACTCCACGGGCTGCCGGAACAGCGCCTCGGGGTGGTGGACCAGGTACGTGTCCAGCGGGTCGTCGCGGGCGACGAGAACGGCCAGCGCGCCCTGTCCGGCTCTTCCCGCCCGGCCCGCCTGCTGCCAGAGCGAGGCACGGGTGCCGGGGTAGCCGGAGATCACGACGGCGTCCAGGCCGGAGACGTCGATGCCCAGCTCCAGGGCGGTGGTGGCGGCGAGGCCGAGCAGTTCGCCGGAGTGCAGGGCGTTCTCCAGCGCACGGCGCTCCTCCGGGAGGTAGCCGCCCCGGTAGGCGGCGACCCGGCGGGCCAGCGAGCGGTCCACCTCGGCGAGGCGCTCCTGGGCGATGACGGAGATCAGTTCGGCGCCGCGCCGGGAGCGTACGAAGGCGACCGTACGGACACCCTGGAGGGTCAGATCGGTGAGGAGGTCGGCGGTCTCGGCGGTGGCGGTCCGGCGTACGGGCGCGCCCCGCTCGCCGTGGAGCTCCGTGAGCGGGGGCTCCCAGAGGGCGAAGACCACCTCGCCCCGGGGCGAGGCGTCGTCGGCGACCTCGCGCACGGGCAGACCGGTGAGCCGCCCCGCGGCCTGGGCGGGGTCGGCCGCGGTGGCCGAGGCGAGCAGGAAGACCGGGTTCGCGCCGTAGCGGGCGCAGACGCGGCGCAGCCGGCGCAGCACCTGGGCCACGTGGGAGCCGAAGACGCCGCGGTAGGTGTGGCACTCGTCGATGACGACATAGCGCAGCGAGCGCAGGAAGGAGGCCCAGCGGGGGTGGGACGGGAGGATGCCCCGGTGCAGCATGTCCGGATTGGTCAGCACGTAGTTGGCGTACTGCCGGACCCATTCGCGCTCTTCCACGGGGGTGTCGCCGTCGTAGACGGCGGGGCGTACGGCGTTGCCGAGCGGGGCGGCGAGGGCCTTCACGGCGCGCCGCTGGTCGGCGGCGAGGGCCTTCGTCGGGGCGAGGTAGAGCGCCGTGGTGCCCCGGCCGTTGGGCGCTTCGGAGCCGTCGAGGAGCGCGGTCAGCACGGGGGCGAGGTAGGCGAGTGACTTGCCGGAGGCCGTGCCGGTGGCGATCACGACGGACTCGCCGTCCAGAGCGTGCTCGGCGGCCTGGGCCTGATGCGTCCACGGATGGTCGATGCCGGCCCGCTGAATGGCGTTGATCACTTCCCCGCGGATGCGATCGGGCCAGACGGCATGACGGCCCGCACGTGGGGGCAGGTGCTCCGTATGGGTGATGCGCGCAGCACGGCCCGCCCCTGCGGCGAGCCGGTCGAGGACCGTACCGGGAGAGGGGCGTTCGCCCCCGGTCTGCGGGGGTCCACTGGGGTGATGTTTCCTGGCCATCGGCATCGAGTGTGTCACTGGCATGACGGACAATGAGCCCAAGGCGTCGTGCATGACTGCTGGTAAGTGATTGAATGCCATCGCGGCTGGCGATACGTCCCCTGGCTCCGTCGGGGAGACCCGAGGGGCGACCGCTCGATAGCAAGGTGCTGGAGGATCCGTGGACCTGTCCCTGTCGACTCGCAATGTGTCCGGCCCTGGTGGCGACCGTACGGTCGTCGAGGTCGGTGGCGAGATTGATGTGTATACCGCGCCCAAGCTGCGCGAGCAGTTGGTCGAGTTGGTGAACGACGGCAGCTACCACCTGGTTGTCGACATGGAGGGCGTGGACTTCCTGGACTCGACCGGTCTCGGCGTGCTCGTGGGTGGACTGAAGCGTGTGCGCGCCCATGAGGGCTCGCTGCGTCTGGTCTGCAACCAGGAGCGCATTCTCAAGATCTTCCGGATCACCGGTCTGACCAAGGTGTTCCCCATCCACACCACGGTCGACGAGGCCGTGGCGGCCACCGACTGAGGTCGGACGCCGCTTTCCGGAGGAGTGGGCAGAGGCACCGGGCATCGCGCCCGGATGCCCGCGCCCGTGAGTTTCGCACGCCCGTACGTTCGAGGGGGATCGCATGGCCACCGTTGAACTCCGCTTCAGCGCGCAGCCCGAACATGTCAGGACGGCCCGTCTGGTGGCGGCCGCCGTGGCTCGCCGGGCGGGCGTCGACGAAGCTGTGTTGGACGAGGTCAGACTCGCTGTCGGCGAGGCATGCAGCCGTGCGGTCGGGCTGCACCGCAGTCATGGCATCACCGAACCGGTGCGCGTCGTGCTCACCGAGGAGGAGAAGGCTTTCTCCATCGAGGTCGGCGACGGCGTGTCCGGTACGGGCAGCCCCGGTGCCGGGGCCTCGGAGGCGGGCGCTTCCTCGGGCGACTACGAGGGTGACGCCGAGGGCGAGGACGAGATGGGCCTCGCGGTCATCAGCGGCCTCGTCGACGACGTCGAGGTGACATCCGGGGACGACGGCGGCGTCATCCGGATGAGCTGGCCCACGACGCCACCCGTCTCGACGTCCTGACCATTCTCATGTCCTGATCATTCCGTCGGCCGACCCCTTCCGGCCGACCCGGGAAAGGCCCTGCTGAGCAGGGTCTTTCCTATTTTCCCGGGCTTCGTAAACGCTTTTATCCCATTACTCGTTTCCCGGGTGATTCCTTATGTCAAGGTCAATTACGCTGTGGCGCGCCCTGTTTTGATCAGGTTCCGCTCCCTACAATCCGTCCATCTTGAACGCTGAGCGTCAAGGAGGACGAATGGCGGGACACTTCCAACCACAACTGTCCGAGCACCCCACTTCTCTCGCGGTCGCGATACTCACGGACGGCAATCGGCTGATCGTGATCGTCATCGCGGTCGTCGCGCTGGCCGCTCTGTTCGTCGCTCAAGTACTGGTGCGTCAGGTCCTGGCGGCCGGTGAGGGCACCGATTCCATGAAGGAGATCGCGGCCGCTGTACAGGAAGGCGCAAATGCCTATCTGGCCAGGCAGTTGCGCACCCTCGGCGTTTTCGCCGTAGTGGTTTTCTTTCTGCTCCTGGTGTTGCCGGCCGACAACTGGTCGCAGCGTGCGGGACGTTCGCTGTTCTTCCTGGTGGGTGCGGGATTCTCGGCGGCCACCGGTTACATCGGCATGCGTCTCGCCGTACGCAGTAATGTGCGGGTGGCCGCGGCGGCGCGCGAGGCGACACCGGCGGAGGGCGAACCGGAAAAGGATCTGACAGCCGTCTCGCACAAAGCCATGAAGATCGCATTCCGTACGGGCGGCGTGGTCGGCATGTTCACGGTGGGCCTCGGCCTGCTCGGTGCCTCGTGCGTGGTCCTCGTCTACGCGGCCGACGCCCCCAAGGTCCTGGAGGGCTTCGGCCTCGGCGCCGCGCTGATCGCCATGTTCATGAGGGTCGGCGGCGGCATCTTCACCAAGGCCGCCGATGTCGGCGCCGACCTGGTCGGCAAGGTCGAGCAGGGCATCCCCGAGGACGATCCGCGCAACGCCGCCACGATCGCCGACAACGTGGGCGACAACGTCGGCGACTGCGCGGGCATGGCCGCCGACCTCTTCGAGTCGTACGCCGTGACACTGGTCGCCGCGCTGATCCTCGGCAAGGCGGCGTTCGGGGACTTCGGCCTCGCCTTCCCGCTGATCGTCCCCGCGATCGGCGTGGTGACCGCGATGATCGGCATCTTCGCGGTCGCCCCGCGCCGTGCCGACCGCAGCGGCATGAGCGCCATCAACCGCGGCTTCTTCATCTCCGCGGCGATCTCGCTCGCCCTCGTGGCCGTGGCGGCCTTTGTCTACCTGCCGTCCTCGTACGCGGGACTGGACGGCGTCGACGACCGGTCGATCCTCACGCACGGCGGCGACCCGAGGGTCCTGGCCCTGGTCGCGGTCGCCATCGGTATCGTCCTCGCGGCCCTGATCCAGCAGCTCACCGGCTACTTCACCGAGACCTCCCGGCGCCCGGTCAAGGACATCGGCAAATCCGCCCTGACCGGCCCTGCCACGGTCGTCCTCGCGGGCATCGCCATCGGCCTGGAGTCCGCCGTCTACACGGCGCTGCTGATCGGTCTAGCGGTGTACGGGGCCTTCCTGCTCGGCGGTACGTCGATCATGCTCGCCCTCTTCGCGGTGGCCCTGGCCGGCACCGGGCTGCTCACCACCGTCGGCGTCATCGTCGCCATGGACACCTTCGGGCCGGTCTCCGACAACGCCCAGGGCATCGCCGAGATGTCCGGGGACGTGACGGGCGCGGGCGCCCAGGTGCTCACCGACCTCGACGCCGTGGGGAACACCACCAAGGCGATCACGAAGGGCATCGCCATCGCCACGGCCGTACTCGCCGCCGCGGCGCTCTTCGGCTCGTACCGGGACGCCATCGCGACGGCCGTCGCGGACGTCGGGGCCAGAGCGGGCGAACTCACGCTCAGCCTGGACATCTCCCAGCCCAACAACCTGGTCGGGCTGATCCTCGGCGCCGCGGTCGTCTTCCTCTTCTCCGGGCTGGCGATCAACGCGGTGTCCCGGTCCGCCGGCTCGGTGGTCTACGAGGTGCGGCGGCAGTTCCGCGAGCACCCCGGGATCATGGACTACACGGAGAAGCCCGAGTACGGGCGCGTCGTCGACATCTGCACCAAGGACGCGCTGCGCGAGCTGGCCACGCCGGGGCTGCTCGCGGTGCTCACCCCGATCGCCGTGGGCTTCTCGCTCGGGGTCGGGGCGCTCGGATCGTTCCTGGCGGGCGCGATCGGCACCGGCACCCTGATGGCCGTCTTCCTCGCCAACTCCGGCGGTGCCTGGGACAACGCGAAGAAGCTGGTCGAGGACGGGCGCCACGGCGGCAAGGGCAGCGACGCGCACGCCGCGACGGTCATCGGCGACACCGTCGGCGATCCGTTCAAGGACACGGCGGGGCCCGCCATCAACCCGCTGCTCAAGGTGATGAACCTGGTCGCGCTGCTGATCGCCCCGGCGGTCGTGCAGTTCAGTTACGGCGACGACGCCAGCGCGGGGATCCGCACGCTGGTCGCGGTGCTCGCCCTGGTCGTCATCGTGGGCGCGGTCTACGTCTCCAAGCGGCGCTCGGTCGCCGTGGACGACGCGGGCGGGGGCGGCGGGGAGGGCAGCGGCGGCGGCAGCGAGAAGTCGCCCGATCCGGTGGTGGCCTCATGACAGCCGGTCATCCACCGATCGCCCACCGCTCATCGAACGACCGATTCCCCTCACTTCTCGTTCTCTAGCTGGTCGGAGCCGGTCAAGAAACGTACGGACGGCGCGGATTGACGCGCCGTCCGTACCCGGCCCGACGAGTCCGGGTACGGACCGGGGCCCGCGCCGTCCCGGAACGGGCCGTACGCGTGAGGTGTCTCTCCCTTGGTGCAAATGGCTGCAATAGCCTACGTACCGGACGTTCGGCGCATGGCTGCCGCCCCGACGGCGTGTATGTTCCGGGGCCGAGAGCCTTGGAAGGGACCCATCCGGTGAACAAGAAGCTTGTGGCCGCGCTGTCCGGCGGTGCGGTACTGCTCATGGCGCTGTCCGGTTGCAGTGGCGACGACAACGACAGCAAGGTGAACGACTGGGCCAAGAAGGTCTGCGACCAGGTCCAGCCACAGCTGAAGAAGATCGCGGACGCCAACACGTCCATCCAGCAGGCGACCTCCGACAGCAGCAAGCCCGCCGACGTCCAGTCGACGGACTCCGCCGCCTTCCAGTCCATCTCCCAGGCGTACAAGTCGCTGGGTGCCGCCGTGAACAGCGCGGGCGCCCCGCCCGTCACCGACGGCGAGAAGACCCAGCAGGAGGCCGTCAAGGAGCTCAACGCCACCGCGGCGTCCTACGGCGGCCTCAAGACGAAGGTCGACGAGCTGGACACCAAGGACCAGGCGAAGTTCGCCGACGGCCTCAAGGGCGTCGCGGACGAACTGGCCACCCTCAGCAAGAGCGGCGACCAGGCGCTCCAGAAGCTCCAGTCCGGCGATGTCGGCAAGGCGATGGCGAAGCAGCCCGGCTGCCAGAAGCCCACGGCCGGCGGCGCGTCCGCCTCTCCCACGACGGCGGGCAGCCAGTCCTGACCGGCGCGGCGGAGTCCGCCCGCGGCCCACGGGCCGCGGCGCGCGCTCTCGAACGCGGTACACGCGGCCCGGCCCGGAGGACCCACGCGTCCAGGGGCCGGGCCGCGGGCCGTTGTCAGTGGGAGACGCCACAATGGGCAGGTGAGTACGACCAGCCTTCCCTCGCCCGACCACTCGCCCCGACTCCGTGCGGCCCTGCTCGCCGCCGACTTCACCGCCGACGGCCTCCTGGAGCGGCTCGGCGCCCCCGCCTACGCCGCCCTGGCCCGCGGCGAGACTGTTCCCGCCCTGCGCGCCACCCGTGGCGACACGCCGCTCGAAACGCTCGTCCGGCTCTTCCTGCTCCAGCGGCCCGTTCCCCGGGAGCGCGCGGAAGCAGCCCTTCCGCTGGGCGACGCGCTGACCGACGGCTGGGTCGTTCGGGACGGCGCCCTGATCACCGCCGCCGTGGACGTACGGCCTTACGGCGGACCCGAGGGGCAGGACTGGTTCATCGTCTCCGACCTGGGCTGCTCCGTCGGCGGCGCCTCCGGGGCGAGCGGCCATGACGAGGGCGTGGTGCTCGGTGTCGGCGGCGCCTCGACGACCCTGGCCGGGCTCACGGTCCGTACGCCCGTGGGCAGTGCGCTCGACGTGGGCACGGGCTCCGGCATCCAGGCGCTGCACGCCGCGCAGCACGCCACCCGCGTCACCGCCACCGATCTCAACCCCCGGGCGCTCGGCTTCACCCGGCTGACGCTGGCGCTCTCCGGCGCGCCCGCCGCCGAGCTGCGCGAGGGCTCGCTCTTCGAACCGGTCGGGGACGAGACGTACGACCTGATCGTCTCCAACCCGCCGTTCGTGATCTCCCCCGGCGCCCGGCTGACCTACCGGGACGGCGGGATGGGCGGGGACGATCTGTGCCGCACGCTCGTTCAGCAGGCGGGGGAGCGGCTGAACGAGGGGGGATACGCGCAGTTCCTCGCCAACTGGCAGCACGTGGAGGGGGAGGAGTGGCAGGAGCGGCTGCGGTCGTGGGTGCCGCGCGGCTGCGACGCCTGGATCGTGCAGCGCGAGGTCCAGGACGTCACGCAGTACGCCGAGCTGTGGCTGCGCGACAGCGGCGACCACCGCAGTGATCCGCAGGCGTACGCGGCCCGCTACGACGCCTGGCTGGACGAGTTCGAGGCCCGTGGGACGAAGGGCGTCGGTTTCGGCTGGATCTCGCTCAGGAAGTCGGGCGCCGCGCAGCCGTCGATCGTCGTGGAGGAGTGGCCGCACTCGGTGGAGCAGCCGCTCGGCGAGAGCGTACGGGCCCACTTCGAGCGGCAGGACTATCTGCGGGCCAGGGACGACGCCGCGCTGCTCGCCGACCACTTCGTCCTCGCGGCCGAGGTCGTCCAGGAACAGGTCGGGCTGCCGGGCGCCGAGGACCCCGAGCATGTGGTGCTCCGGCAGAACCGGGGGATGCGCCGGGCCACCAAGGTCGACACGGTCGGCGCCGGGTTCGCGGGGGTCTGCGACGGATCCCTGAGCGCCGGGCGGATCCTGGACGCGATCGCCCAGCTCATGGGGGAGGACCCGGTCCTGCTCCGCGACCGGACCCCGCAGTCGATCCGGCTGCTCGTGGAGGAGGGATTCCTGGAACCGGCCTCGCGGGGATGAGCCCTCCCGGGTGAGCCAAGCCCTCCCGGGTGCCGCCCGGCCGACCGGGACGTGCCGCGTTCACCCGGAATTCGCGCCGGGTATGTCCCGGGCTGCCAGCATCCGCCTCCAGGAGATTCCCGGCGCCCCGGAACGGGCGCCACGGAGGGACGGGGGCGGGCATGGAGAGCGAGCCGGCGATCTTCGCGGGAGTGGTGTTCGCGGTGTTCGGGGCAGGGCTGCTGGTGTGGACGGGGGCTCGCGTCCTGCACCGGGAGCCGGTGGCCCACGGCGTCCGGCCTGCGGCGTCCATCACGCTCGCCACACTCTCGGGCGTGGTCTTTCTCGCTCTCGGCGTGTGGTGCTTCGGTCGTATCTGATCCAAGCGCTCCACAGCTCCGGGACAACCGCCAGGCCATGATCGTCCCGGCCCGCCGCGCCGCGCCGCCACCGCCTCGGACCTGCCGCTGAAGCGCGCCGGACCTGGGCCGGACCTGCGCCGGGGCCCGGTCGGGCCGCACGTCGGTCGCCTCACGAGGCCCCCCTGCCCGACCCTCCTCAGGCGCCCCGTTGCATCCACCGCCGGCCGGGTCCGACGCGGCGGGCGTGGGGGTCCGGGCGGCAGGAATGGCTGGAGTCGGGTTACCGTTCGAGTGGCCGTTGCGGTCTTTCGCCGTTTGACACGGGGGCGGGTTGTACCGTCACACTCCGCAGCGAAGCAGCGTCATCGCTGGGCGGTCCCGCGCCCCGCTGTGCCGTGCTGCCGTACTGCCGTACGGGCCCACCCAGCGTCGACCGGAGAGAAGAGCGAAGTTGTCCCCGACCAGCGAGACCGCACACGGCGGCCGCCGACTCGTCATCGTCGAGTCGCCTGCCAAGGCGAAGACGATCAAGGGCTACCTCGGCCCTGACTATGTCGTCGAGGCGAGCGTCGGGCACATCCGCGACCTCCCGAACGGCGCCGCCGAGGTGCCCGAGAAGTACACCGGCGAGGTACGCCGCCTCGGTGTGGACGTCGAGCATGACTTCCAGCCCATCTACGTCGTCAACGCCGACAAGAAGGCGCAGGTCAGAAAGCTCAAGGAGCTGCTGGCCGAATCCGACGAGCTCTACCTCGCCACCGATGAGGACCGCGAGGGCGAAGCCATCGCGTGGCACCTCCAGGAGGTTCTCAAGCCCAAGGTCCCCGTCCACCGGATGGTCTTCCACGAGATCACCAAGGACGCGATCCGGGCCGCCGTCGCCAACCCGCGTGAGCTGAACACGCGCATGGTCAACGCCCAGGAGACCCGCCGTATCCTCGACCGGCTGTACGGCTACGAGGTCTCGCCGGTCCTGTGGAAGAAGGTCATGCGCGGCCTCTCCGCTGGCCGCGTCCAGTCCGTCGCCACCCGGCTCGTCGTCGAGCGCGAGCGCGAGCGCATCGCCTTCCGCTCCGCCGAGTACTGGGACCTGACCGGCACGTTCTCCACCGGCCGCCCCGGCGACCCTTCCGACCCGTCCTCCCTGGTCGCCCGGCTGAACTCGGTCGACGGCCGGCGCGTCGCCCAGGGCCGTGACTTCGGCCCGGACGGCCGGCTCAAGTCCGACCAGGTGCTGCACCTCGACGAGGCGAACGCGCGGGCGCTGGCCGCCGCGCTGACGGACTCGTCCTTCTCCGTGCGCTCGGTCGAGTCCAAGCCGTACCGCCGCTCCCCGTACGCGCCCTTCCGCACCACGACGCTCCAGCAGGAGGCCTCGCGCAAGCTCGGCTTCGGGGCGAAGTCCACGATGCAGGTCGCGCAGAAGCTGTACGAGAACGGCTTCATCACCTACATGCGTACGGACTCCACCACACTCTCCGACACCGCGATCTCGGCGGCGCGTGCCCAGGTCACGCAGTTGTACGGGGCGGGCTATCTGCCGGACAAGCCGCGTACGTACGCCGGGAAGGTCAAGAACGCCCAGGAGGCACACGAGGCGATCCGTCCTTCGGGCGATCGTTTCCGTACCCCGGCGGAGACCGGGCTGAGCGGCGACCAGTTCCGGCTGTACGAGCTGATCTGGAAGCGGACCGTCGCCTCCCAGATGAAGGACGCGGTCGGCAACAGCGTCACCGTCCGGATCGGCGGGACATCGAGCGACGGCCGGGACGCGGAATTCTCCGCCTCCGGCAAGACGATCACCTTCCACGGCTTCATGAAGGCGTACGTCGAGGGCGCGGACGACCCGAACGCGGAGCTGGACGACCGCGAGCGCAGGCTGCCGCAGGTCGCCGAGGGCGACGCGCTCTCCGCCGAGGAGATGTCGGTCGACGGACACGCCACCAAGCCGCCGGCCCGCTACACCGAGGCCTCGCTGGTCAAGGAGCTGGAAGAGCGCGAGATCGGCCGTCCCTCGACGTACGCCTCCATCATCGGCACCATCCTCGACCGCGGTTATGTCTTCAAGAAGGGCACGGCCCTGGTGCCGTCCTTCTTGTCCTTCGCCGTCGTCAACCTGCTGGAGACGCACTTCGGCCGGCTGGTCGACTACGACTTCACGGCCAAGATGGAGGACGACCTCGACCGCATCGCCCAGGGCGAGGCCCAGGCCGTGCCGTGGCTCAGGCGCTTCTATTTCGGCGAGGGCGACGACAACGCGGGCGCGGCCTCCAGCGCGGGCAACGGCGACGGGGACCACCTCGGCGGCCTCAAGGAGCTCGTCACCGACCTCGGCGCGATCGACGCCAAGGAGATCTCCTCGTTCCCCGTCGGCGACGGCATCATGCTGCGTGTCGGACGGTACGGGCCTTACGTGGAGCGCGGCGAGAAGGACGCGGAGGGCCACCAGCGCGCCGACGTGCCCGAGGAGATGGCCCCGGACGAACTGACCGTCGCGTACGCGGAGGAGCTGCTGGCCAAGCCGAGCGGCGATTTCGAGCTGGGCGCCGACCCGGTCACCGGGAACCAGATCGTGGCGAAGGACGGCCGCTACGGCCCGTACGTCACCGAGATCCTGCCCGACGGCACGCCGAAGACCGGCAAGAACGCGGTGAAGCCCCGTACGGCCTCGCTCTTCAAGTCCATGTCGCTCGACACGGTCACCATCGACGACGCGCTCAAGCTGATGTCGCTGCCGCGGGTGGTCGGGACCGACGCCGAGGGTGTCGAGATCACCGCGCAGAACGGTCGGTACGGCCCGTATCTGAAGAAGGGCACCGACTCGCGGTCGCTGACCAGCGAGGACCAGCTCTTCGACATCACCCTCGAAGAGGCGCTGGCGATCTACGCCCAGCCCAAGCAGCGGGGCCGGGCCGCGGCCAAGCCGCCGCTCAAGGAGCTGGGCACGGACCCGGTGAGCGAGCGTCCTGTGGTCGTGAAGGACGGGCGGTTCGGCCCGTACGTCACGGACGGCGAGACGAACGCGACCCTGCGGACGGACGACAGCGTCGAGTCGATCACCGCGGAGCGCGGGTACGAACTGCTCGCGGAGAAGCGCGCGAAGACCCCGGCCAAGAAGACCGCCAAGAAGGCGGCGAAGAAGGCCCCCGCCAAGAAGGCGCCGGCCAAGAAGGCGACGACGGCGAAGAAGGCCGCCGCGAAGAAGACGACGGCCAAGAAGGCGGCCGTAACGGGCACGGCGACCGCGGCGAAGAAGACGGCTGCCAAGAAGGCGTCGGCCGCGACCCCTGGGTCGACGAGGACGGACGCGTAGCCGCGGTACGCGCGTAGGCGCCGCTGAGCGGTGCTTACGCGGAGAAGCGGTGCCTACGCTGAGAAGCCGAGGGAGCGGGGCAGCGGGGGCGGGGCGAACCGGCCGGGCGCGCCCCGGGGGCCCGGCGCGGGCGGCCACATGGTCATTTGTTCGGACGGGGCTCCAGGGTTGTCGGTGGGGCCGGATAGGCTGGGCGGATGACGCGAGCCGAGCAGCCAACGGTCGTGAGCCCCTCCTCCGACTCCGACGCACTTGCCGCAGACTCACGAGAGCGCGCCGTTCGATCTCTGTTGCGCCTCCCTCCGCTGCGGCGGTTGTGGGGTGCCCAGTTCGTCGGCGGGATCGGCGACGTACTCGCCGTTCTCGTGCTTCTGCTGCTGTCGTTGCAAGCGGCGATCGCCGAGGGCTCGTTCGGTACGGGATACCGGGGCGCGGCGTTCGCCGTCGCCGCCGTGTTCGGCGCCCGGATCCTGGCCACGCTGCTGTTCGGCGCCGTGCTGCTGGGACCGCTGACGGCGCTGGTCGCACCCCGTACGGGCGCCCCCGGAGCCGCCGGGAAGCCGAGGGCGGTCGCGAAACCCGTGGCCGCGGAGTCCGGCGGGGGCGAGTCCGGCGACACCGCCGCGCAGCCCGCTGAGCCCGCCAAGCCGGCCAAGCCCGAACGGGACGGCGGGCCGCTGGACCGCCGCTGGACGATGATCGTCGCGGACGTCCTCCGCCTCGGTCTGCTGATCGTCGCGCCGCTCTGGCTCGACTGGACCCCCGACCGCGCCCTTCCGATCCTTCTCAGCACCATCTTCGTGGTGGGCGTGGCCGAGCGCTTCTGGACGGTGGCCAAGGAGAGCGCCGCCCCGTCGCTGCTGCCGCCCCCGCCGCCGGAGGGCGCCGCCGTACGCCCGCTGCCCGACCACCTCGACGCGCTGCGCCGGCTCTCGCTCCGTACGACGTTCCTGTCCGTCCCCGCCGCCGCGGCGGTCCTGCTCGTCGCCACGCTGCTCGGCAATCTGCTGGGCACGGGCATCGGGTGGTTCTCGCTGCATCAGGCGGCGCTCGGCTCGTACGTCGCGGCCGGGCTGTTCTCGGCGTCCGTCTCCGCGTTGTACTTCCTGGAACTGCCAGACGGGCCGACGCCCCGGCCGCGCTCGCCGCTCGAAGGACTGCGCCGCCCCGGCGGCTCCGGTTCCGGAGGCGGCGACAAGGGCCGTACGGGCGCGGTGCCGCTGCTCGTCCTCGCCTGCGGCGCGATCGCCGGAGCCGTCGCGGCGGCCGTGGCGGTCTCCGTCCTCCAGGCCAAGGACCTCGGCGGCGGGCCCGTCGCCTTCGCCCTGCTGGTCCTCGGACTGGCCGGCGGTACGGCGCTGGGCATCCGCGGCGGCGCGAAGGTGCTCCCCGCCCTGTCCCGGCGCCGTACGTTCGCGCTGGGCATCGCCGTCACCGGTGTCGCGCTGCTCGCCATGGGTCTCGTACCGGACACGGCGACGGTGCTGTTCCTCGCGCTGTTCACCGGCTTCACAGCGGGAGTCG
Organism: Streptomyces sp. NPDC096310; assembly: GCF_044763125.1. Classification (NCBI taxonomy): domain Bacteria; kingdom Bacillati; phylum Actinomycetota; class Actinomycetes; order Kitasatosporales; family Streptomycetaceae; genus Streptomyces; species Streptomyces sp. NPDC096310. Next base: position 57,260 of record NZ_JBIWFO010000014.1, read on the forward strand.
TGGCGTATACCGGCCACGCCCTTATCGATGTGGAGATCGAGGAGTATCGTCGACAGCGAGTCACCGAACACCTGCAAGCTGTAGTCGGGGTCTTTGTCGCACTCGGCGTGGTCGTCGCCCCCCTCGTCGCCGCGGCCATCGGCCCGCACCGCCTCGCCAGCGGCACCTTCGTCTTCGCGCACGACGGCGCCGCCTTCACCCTGATGCTCGTCGGCGCGCTGCTGCTGCCCGTCGCGGCGGTCGTGCTGGCCAAGACGGACGACCGGTCCGGCGTGCCGCTCCGGCGTGACATCCGCGACGCGCTGCGCGGCGGAGCCGACCCCGTACAAACCCCGGTCGGGACCGGCTTCTTCCTCGCCGTGGAGGGCGGGGACGGCGCCGGGAAGTCCACCCAGGTCGAGGCGCTGGCCAACTGGATCCGCGCCAAGGGCCACGAAGTGGTGGTCACGCGCGAGCCGGGCGCGACCCCGGTCGGCAAGCGGCTCCGGTCGATCCTGCTCGACGTGTCCAGCGCCGGACTCTCCCACCGCGCGGAGACGCTGCTGTACGCGGCGGACCGCGCCGAGCACGTCGACTCGGTGGTCCGCCCCGCCCTGGAGCGTGGCGCGATCGTCATCTCCGACCGCTACATCGACTCGTCCGTGGCCTACCAGGGAGCGGGCCGCGATCTCTCCCCGACCGAGATCGCCCGGATCTCGCGCTGGGCGACGGGCGGCCTCGTACCGCATCTCACGGTGCTGCTCGACGTCTCCCCGGAGGCTGCGCGCGAGCGCTTCACGGAGGCACCGGACCGGCTGGAGTCCGAGCCCGCCGAGTTTCACCAGCGGGTACGGTCCGGCTTCCTCACCCTGGCCGCCGCCGACCCGACGCGTTATCTCGTCGTGGACGCGAGCCAGGAGCCCGAGGCGGTCACCACGGTCGTACGGCACCGGCTCGACCAGCTTCTGCCGCTCTCCGAGGCCGAGATCAAGGCCCGGGAGGAGGCGCGGAAGGCGGCCATCGAGGAGGCCCGCCGCAAGGCCGAGGAAGAGGCCGCGCGCAAGGCGGAGGAGGAGCGGCTGGAGCGTGAGCGCCAGGCGCAGCTCGCCAAGCTCCGTGCCGAGGAGGAGGAGCGCAAGCGCCGCGAGCTGGAGGAGGCGCGCCGACGCGAGGAGGAGCGCCTGGCGGAGGAGGCCAGGGCGCGCGCCGAGGAGGAGCGCCGGGTCGCCGAGGAGGAGCGCAAGCGGCGCGAGGCCGAGGAGCGGGCCTACGAGGCGGAGCAGGCGCGTCTCAGGCGGCAGGCGCAGGAGGAGACCAGGCTCCGCGCCGAGGCGGAGGAGCGGCGCCTGGAGAAGCAGCGCAAGGCGGAGGAGGCGCTGCTCAGGGCCGAGGAGGCGCGTCGGCGCGCGGAGGAGGCGGCGGCGGCAGCGGCCTCGGCAGAGGTCTCGCCGAACGAGGTCACGGTGCCGACTCCGGTGGTCAAGCCGAACCTCAGGAAGCCGGACATCACCCCGGAGGACGTGACGCAGGAGGTCCCGGCGGTACGCCCGGACACCCGGCGGCCCGGGGGCGACCGGCCGGACGCAGGACAGGACAGGACCGGCGCGGCCGACGAGACGGCCGTGCTGCCGCCGGTGCGCGACGAGCCGCGCGGGGCCGGGCGCGACGGGCGGAACGGGACCTCGCGCGACGCGCGCGCGGCCGACGAGACTGCCGTCCTGCCGCCCGTACGCAACGGCGACGCGGCGCCGACGCGCGACAGCGACCCGGCGGACCGGGTGCCGCGGGGCTTCTTCCGCGACGATGCCCCGGCGTCCGGGGAGCGGGAGAATGAGCGCACGAGGGAGCTGCCGGTGATCGACCCGGACGCCGCGCCTGAGGCCCGCCTCCAGCGCCCGCCGGAGCGCCCGCGCCGCCGCTCGGACTGGGCGGAGGAGACGCCGCTGGACGATCTGCCGACCCTGGCGGACGAACTGCTCGGCGGGCGGGACGACGACGGCGACGACACCGACGGTAAGCGGCGCCGTTAGACCCGGCGACGGCCGGAGGACCGTGTGGGGCCGGATTGTCAGACCCCGGCCCCACAATGGATTCCGAGCGCGTCCGTCCCGCAGGGGCGGCACACGGTACGGAGCCGGCACAGGGTACGGAGCCGCGGGCCAGGGGCCGCGCAGCGAGAAGGGGGTGACAGCGCATGACCGTATGGGACGAGCTGGTCGGGCAGGACCGCGTCCACGAGACACTGGCCGCCGCCGCCCGGGACGCCGACGCGCTGGTCACGGCCGAGGCCGGGGGCGGCACCCCGCCCGAGGCGTCGAAGATGACGCACGCCTGGCTGTTCACTGGGCCGCCGGGGTCGGGCCGGTCCACGGCGGCCCGCGCCTTCGCCGCGGCCCTTCAGTGCACCAGTCCGGACCGCGCCCTCGGCGGCGAGCCGGGGTGCGGGTTCTGTGACGGCTGCCACACGAGCCTGATCGGTACGCACGCCGACGTGGACGTCATCCGTACGGACCTGCTCTCCATCGGCGTCAAGGAGACCCGCGAACTGGTCCGCCGAGCCCAGCTCTCGCCGGCCGGCGGACGCTGGCAGGTCAATGTGCTGGAGGACGCCGACCGCCTCACCGAAGGCGCGGGCAACGTCCTGCTGAAGGGCGTGGAGGAGCCGGCGCCCCGCACGGTCTGGCTGCTCTGCGCGCCCTCCCTGGAGGACGTCCTGCCCACGATCCGCTCCCGCTGCCGCCACCTCGTTCTGCGTACCCCGCCCGTGGCCGCCGTCGCCGACGTCCTGATCCGGCGCGACGGTATCGAGCCGGACGCCGCCCACGCGGCGGCGCGCGCCACCCAGGGCCACATCGGGCGGGCCCGCCGGCTGGCCACCGACCCGCGCGCCCGGGCCCGCCGGGCCACCGTCCTCAAGATGCCCCTGCGCGTGGACGACATCGGCGGATGTCTCAAGGCGGCGCAGGAGCTGATCGACGCCGCCACCGAGGACGCCAAGCAGGTCGCCGAGGAGGTCGACGTCAAGGAGACCGACGAGATGAAGGCCGCCCTCGGCGCCGCGGCGGGCGGCAGGATGCCCCGGGGAACGGCCGGGGTGATGAAGGAGCTGGCCGACCGCCAGAAGCGCCGGTCCACCCGTACGCAGCGCGACAGCCTCGATCTGGCCCTCACCGACCTGACCGGCTTCTACCGCGATGTGCTCGCCCTCCAGATGAGATCACGGGTCGCGCTGGCCAACGCCGACGTGCGGGACGCGCTGGAACGGATCGCCCGCGCCTCCACCCCGGAGCGGACCCTGCGCCGTATCGAGGCGATCGTGGCCTGCCGCCAGGCCCTGGACCGGAACGTGGCGCCGCTGCTCGCGGTGGAGGCGATGGCCGTGTCGCTCAGAACGGGCTGACCCGGGTGATTCGCCCGTACAGTCGGAAGATCACCCGTACGGGCCGGTATTCACCCCTACGTGTGTGGCCTGACCTCTGGCGGGGCCGGGCGGCTAGCATCCCTGGATGGACACCAGGCGCCTGCTCCGCATCTCCGCCACCGCGCTCGCCGCTGCCGGTCTGCTGATCTCCGGCTGCAGCTCCGGCGGCTCGCCGTCGGAAGCATCCGCGTCGGACTCGGCCTCGGGCTCGGTATCCGATCCGGCCGCGCTGAAGAAGTACTACGAGCAGAAGCTCAAGTGGCGCGACTGCGGTGTCCCCGACTTCCAGTGCGCCACGATGAAGGCCCCACTCGACTACGCGAAGCCGGGCGGCCCGGAAATCGAGCTGGCGGTCGCCCGCAAGAAGGCCACGGGGCCGGGCAAGCGCCTCGGCTCCCTCATGGTCAACCCGGGCGGCCCCGGCGGCTCGGCCGTCGGCTACCTCCAGGCGTACGCGGGCATCGGCTACCCGGCCCCGGTCCGCGCCCGGTACGACATGGTGGCCGTCGATCCGCGCGGGGTGGCCCGCAGCGAGCCCGTCGAATGCCTCAGCGGCAAGGAGATGGACGCGTACGCGCAGGTCGATCAGACCCCCGACGACCAGGCGGAGGTCAGGAAGCTGACCGAGTCGTTCAAGAAGTTCGCCCAAGGCTGCGAGAAGCGCTCGGGGACGGTCCTCCCGCATGTCTCCACGGTCGAGGCAGCCCGTGACATGGACATCTTCCGCGCGGTCCTGGGTGACAGGAAACTGTCGTACGTCGGCGCCTCGTACGGCACCTTCCTCGGCGCGACCTACGCCGAACTCTTCCCGAAGCGCACCGGCCGCCTCGTTCTCGACGGCGCGATGGACCCCTCGCTCCCGGCCCGCGAGCTGAACCGCGACCAGACGGCCGGCTTCGAGACGGCCTTCCGCTCCTTCGCCGAGGACTGCGTGAAGCAGGCGGACTGCCCACTCGGCCAGAAGTCCGCGGCCGATGCCTCGAACCGTATGAAGGCCTTCTTCGCGAAGGTGGACGCCCGGCCCGTCCCGACGGGCGGAGACCGCGAGCTGACCGAGTCCCTCGCCACGACCGGCGTGATCGCCGCGATGTACGACGAGTCCGCCTGGCCCCAGCTCCGCGAGGCCCTGGCCGGCGCGATGGGCGGCGACGGAGCGGCACTGCTGGCCCTCGCCGACTCGTACTACGAACGCGAGAGCGACGGCACGTACGCCAATCTGATGTTCGCCAACTCCGCCGTGAACTGCCTGGACCTCCCGCCCTCCTTCACCGGCCCCGACGAGGTCACCAAGGCGCTCCCCTCCTTCGAACAGGCCTCCCCGGTCTTCGGCAAAGGCCTCGCCTGGGCCGCACTGAACTGCACATACTGGCCGGTCAAGGCCACCGGCGCCCCCCACCGCATCGAGGCGAAGGGCGCGGCCCCGATCGTCGTGGTCGGCACCACCCGCGACCCGGCCACCCCCTACACATGGGCCCGCTCCCTCGCGGACCAGCTCTCCTCCGGCACGCTCCTCACCTACAACGGTGACGGTCACACGGCGTACGGCCGCGGCAGCGACTGCATCGACACGGCGATCAACACCTACCTCCTGGAGGGCACACCCCCCACCCGGGGCAAGAAGTGCTCCTGACCGCACTGACCTGCGAGAACCCCTCCACACCTGGGGTGTACGGAGCACCCCTCGAAACTGTGTAGACTTGGCGGCGCCGCAGACCGCACGATGGTCCGGACGGCACGCCGCCTTAGCTCAGTTGGCCAGAGCAACGCACTCGTAATGCGTAGGTCTCGGGTTCGAATCCCGAAGGCGGCTCAGTAGTGAACCCCAGGTCAAGCCTTTGACCTGGGGTTTCCTCTTTTCGTTGACCTTGGAATTTGGGCTAATCGGACACTCGCGTCCTACGTATTGCACTGCGTAGGTCATGGGTTCACCCGCCGTTGGCGGCGAAGCGCGCCAAGGCCCCGAACTGCGGTTTTGGTGTGTCGGCTTGTTGGGTTGATCAGGCGGAGGCGGTCTCCGGTGGACAGCCGGTGGACGGCTGTGCGTGATTCCTTGTCAGGAGTCTCCTGATGTCCTCCACCAAGGCGCGGTCGCTCGTTCGATCGAAGGTGGGAGGGTGGCGCCGTGAGGACTTGTGTAGTTCTGACAGGCGCGGGAAGCGTCACGGCGCCTGCGGAGCGGGTGCGGGCATCGCCGTCGGGTTGCGTGAGCTCAGCGGCGGCCCGCGCCGGGTCGTCGCGCTCTGACGGGAACCCCCGCCCGTCGCCCGTGGGAGGATCGGTAGATGGATTAGAGCGCCGCGGAGGTGACCGCGTTGGCGGCGGACAAGGCGATGGCACAGCGCCTGCTGGGCTGGCTGGTGCCGGACGGTGACCCGCTCGTCGCGCTCTCGGCGGCCGAGATCAAACGCTTCTGCTGGTACGAGCTGCCCCGCAAGTGGCACGCTGACACACCTGAGCAGCGGCGGGCCGTCGCGGTCCTGGCAGACCTGTTGGCCGAGGCCGGCCGCGTTCGGGCCGCCGCGGTGTGCACGAGCGCGATCACCGCTCAGGTGCTGGCGGCCTGGCAGCGCTCCGAGGAGGCGGGTTTCGCGGCATACCGCAAGGCCGTGGCTGCCTCGCCCACGACCCCGCCGGACGTACCCGAGCTGAGCTGGGGCCAGGTCATGGGTATCCAGGAAGCGCTGGCCCGTGCCAACCTCGAACGTCGACTGGAGCAGGCCCTGGACGAGGGCGAGCTCGACCCGGACGCGCGTACGTTCCCGGCCGCGCGCCGACGGTTCGCCCAGCACTGGCTCACCACAGCGCAGCCCGTGTTCGACGGCCGTGCCCCGCTGGAGGGCGTCCGCCGCGAACGGCGCGAGTTGTGGGCCGCGGCGCCCCCGGCCGAGCGCCGCGCCCTGCTCGCTGCCGTCCTGCCTGCCCTGGAGGAGTCGGATGCGGTACCCGTGGACACGGCTGAGCCGCTGCGGTGGCTGCTGGAGCAGATCGGTGACGGCGTCACCCTGACCCAGGCCGGCTACCTGCCGCGGGAACTGGTGGCTGCCGCGTTCGCCCGCTACCCGCACTGGTACCCGATCGGCAAGGGGCCGCGCTCGGAGGCGGACCTGTTTCAGCTGGCCGACCTGCACGAGCTCGCCCGCACCCACCGGCTTGTGAGCAAGCGCCATCGCACGCTCAAGCTCTCGGCTGCCGGCCGTGTTCAGCTGACGGACCACCAGCTGCGCCAGCACACGGCCGCGCTGTCCTGGCTCGGCCCCACAGCAGCTGAGCGGCAGTTTGCCGAGTGCGCCCTGGGCGCACTGTGGACGGAGCCCCGGCTCCGACGGGACCTGCGCGATGTCATCCATCCGGTGCTTGCCGCGTGCTTCTCCTGCGGTGACGGCGCCGCGATGGAGGTGGAGGACACGGAGCGGCTGCTGTGGAGGTTCTGGCACACCGGCCGCGAACTCGGCTACCTCGACGAGCGGGAACGGGCCATCGACGCCCCGATCTCCCTGTCCGCCACCGGCCGCCCTGCCGCCCTCGCCGCGCTCCGTCTCCTGGCCGAGGGCCCACGCGACCACATCTGAGTGCGCCTCAGCGGGCTATCAGACCGGCGTCGGTGAAGCGCCGCATCAGCGAGGGCTTGCCTCGGTGCTGCTCTCGCAGGTCGTGCAGGCGTCGGGCGAACTCCTCGGGGGTGCCCACCCGGTCGTGGACCTCACGGAGATCCTTCAGGAGGGTGACGGCGGTGTCGTAGGGGCCCGGCTGCTTCTGCCCGATCAGGTGGGCGATGTCCTGCCAGGCTTGCTCGGTGTTCTCGGCCAGGCGGTCCAGGTGGCTCTCGCGAGCGCGCAGTTCGGATCGGAGGGCCCGGGCGCGGGCTTGCTCACGCTGCCTGGCGTGCTCGCTGCGCACCTCGTGGGCGGCGTCGAGGAGTTCCGCAGCCGAACGGCGACGGGCGGCTGCGGACGGTTCGGCCGCGCCGCGGGACGCGGCGCGGTGGCGGGCCAGCAGGGTGGGACCGGGCTGCGGGGCGGTGCCCAGGGCGGCGTCCAGCAGCAGGGAGTCCTTCTCATGCGCCGGCAGGGCGCGGATCCAGGTGGCGAGGGCGTCCTTGTCGACCGCCGGGGAGTGGGCGGCGCCGCTGGCGCGGGCTGCAGCGGTGAGCAGCTGCGGGTCGACCTGGAGGAGGTCGGCCAGCGCCTGCTGGGGGCCGGTGAGCCGGCCCAGGCCGGCCGGCACGGGCGGCTCGATGGTGGAGGCGTACTCGTCCTCGTCGACGTCCTCCTCCAGCTCCCAGCGGGTGAGTCCGGAGAGCCAGGCCAGATAGAGGGGACGCAGGTCGCCTGCGGCGAGTTCGGTACGCAAGGAGGTGAACGAGGCGAGGGTGAAGGAGGTCTCGAAGTCCCACTCGCCGCCGTCCTCGGCCGCGTAGGAGAAGTCGAGCAGCACATGGCCTTTCCTGGTCCAGCAGGACAAGGCGTCTTCCCAGCAGTACGGTTCGGCGCTGCGCGCGGACAGCAGCGTGGTGGGCAGGCGCAGCATCAGGCGCCGCGAACCCCAGTTGGCGAAGTACAGGTGGGCGTCGTACAGCCGCTCCATCAGTCTGCGCTCGTCACCGCGGAAGTTGCCGTAGTGGTATTCGTTGACGAAGTGCGTCGCGCTGATTCGGGCCCGGCTCGACAGTGCCCGCACCCCTTCGAGCTCGTTCTTCGTCAACGGCCGGTCGATGGCCTGGAACTCGTAGTACTGGTACTCGCTCACGGCCGCGGATCCTATCGACCGGCACTTCGGCGCGTTTCGCGAGGGCGGCGCCGTCCACCTTTCGGGTGAGGCGAAGGTTACGGTTCTGGCGACGTCGCCGGTAACTTGGACCGCACGGGTGACGGAGCATGCCCATCACCGAATGCTGGAGGCCGGCGCCGAACTGCGCCGTGACGGACTGGCCCGGCAGATCGGCGACGCGCACGCCAAGGAGCGCGCCCGCGCCGAGGAGTACTACGCCGCCGCCGTGGACTCCCTCCAGCGCCGTGCCACCACCGCGCCCGAGAACCGCGCGGCGTTGCTGCGCGCCCGCATCGAGAGCACCCGCGAGGAACGCGCCCGCCGCCTGGCCGAGATCGCCGAAAATACCGTGCCCGCCACACGCTCACTCCCTACCGGCTGCACCTGCTGAGAGTCCCCGTGCTGCGCCTCGCACTGGACGTCCGCAGGGGCGAGGGGCGCTACCCGCTGGACCTGGACTGGCTGCTGCCCGCCGGAGAGTTCGCCCCACTACGCTGCCCGGCCTGCGACCGGAGCGGCGCGCAGCTGGTCGCGGCCAAGACCCACCTGGGCTGCGCCCGATGCCTGGCCCCCAAGCGCCCCACCCCGCAGCCGGCCCCGGCGTCCGTACCGCCGCCCCGCGACGGCGCGGGTGCGCACACGGCGGCATCCACGGCGGCACCGGTGCGCGCGGACACCTCCGTCGCCGCGCGAAACGTCCATGCCGCGGCCGACGGCGCCTCGCCCCTGAGCGGGAGCGAGGCGAAGGCCGGGCGAACCGCCGCGACGTCCCCGGCGCGCGCCTCCTCCCAGTCCACCTCCCGGCGCGCCACACCCGGCCGTGCCCCGTCCCCGCCGCAGCGCCGGTCCTCCGATCCCAGGACCCTGAACAAGCGGGCCGTCGCCTTCTGGGAGCGCGCCGCGGCAGGCGACCACCGAAAGCTGGAGCGGCTGTGCGTCCCGGATTCGCCGGCCGCCGCCCTGCTGCGGCTGTACAGCGCGGCCGGGCCGCTGTACGGGATCGGCGTCGGCTCCCGGGAGCGGGTGGAGTCCTGCAGCGTCGCGGTCTTCCCTGCTGAGGGACGACGCGGCTGGGACGGTGCCGGAGGCGAGGTTCACACCGACCGGGGAGACCATGATTAACTGCTGCGCTGGGCCCCCGGGGCCTGCCCCGCTTATCGCCGAGGTCTTGCCTTTCCAGACCCCCTATGCGATGAATGCCGCTACCATGATGGTGCGCTACCGTACCCGTGGCACCAGGTCGACGGTGCCCCGTCTTCCCCACCCCGATGCCGAACTGGACCCGGTCGCCCACCTGCTGTGGCAGCACACCCCTGCCCGTCACGGGGCGCACCTGGTCGCACGGGCCCTGGCCTCCTGGTGGCGCCTGACCGATCCTGAGGCACTGTGGGAGCACTACCCGGCCGCGGTCCTCGCTGCCGCCGCCGAACGGTCCACCTGCTACTGGAGCGGCGTCGGCGCAGGTGGCTACGGAGACGCGGCACGGCTGTGGGAGGTCCCCGAGGCCGACCTGCGCAAGGCCGGCACGCATCTGCAGCGCCTGCTGAAACTGACCCAGGACCAGCCTTGGTAGTCGGGCCCAGAACGCACTGACGAAAGCCGCGGTGGACGAGCAGGTTCCGTCTCAAGGGCCTGAAGGTCTTCGAAAAGAGGCGCTTGCCGACAGCCTGGGCCTCGATCGTCGTGACGACGCCGGTCAGCGGGAGGGGTGAAGCGTGGTCGGCTCCGAGGGCCTCACTGGTCGGCGCTGCCGGGCGGTACGACCCATTCGGTGGGTTGACCGGTGAGGGAAGCGATCATGTCGAAGTCTCCGTCGTAGTGGAGGACGGTCCGTCGGTGCAGTTCTGCCGTGGCGGCGATCAGCAGGTCGGGGAGTGACAGAGCGCGGTGGAAGCCTGCGTTGAGAGCGTGGCGCTGGACTTCCAGGGCGCGGGCGAACGTGTGGTCGTCGGCGTGGAGGTAGTCGAAGGCGCGAAGCCAGGTGCTGATCCGGGTCGCCTCCGAGGCGTCCCGGGCGGAGTGGATCATCTCGTACTCGGTGGGCTGGCACACGGCGAGAAGGTAGCGATCGTGCAGGGGCTTGAGTACCTCCTTGACGTTCGGTTTCGCCCAGCGGGCCAGGGCGGACTTGTCGATCAGGTAGCTGTCCTGCATCAGGCGGCCCGGCCTCCGGCGCGGTTGCCGGTGCGCTGGAGGGAGCCATCGGCGTTGCGGGGGCCGGTGTTCTCGACGATCTCGCTGAAGTCGAGCTCACCGGCCTCGATGGCGTCGAAGCCCTCCTGTCGCAGGTGCCTCTTGACAGCGTCCTCCATGGCGAGGCGGACAGCTTTGGCCTTGGTCTTGGTGCCGAAGATGCGCATGGCCTCGGTGACCATGTCTTCGTCGAGGTCGATGACGGTTCTGGCCATGCGAATGGTCCCTTCGCGAGTGCTTCTGCCATGAAAACGATAGCATCGATCAGCGGCGGTAGATATCGTTTTGAGGGAGGCGGTCGTTGCGGACGGGGGCCTCGGCGCCCGGCTGCGTGTGGCGTTGTCGCCGAGATCGCCCCTTGTAGGAGATGGACAGTCGCCCTCATCGCAGGCTCTGCCCATGTCGGGAGTCTCGCCAGAATGGATGGGACGGGCGATGGGTAACTGATTGGGCGGCCCCGCCGGTGGACAGCCGGTGGACGAACGCCTTTGGACCGTGCATCACGGGGTGGCATGGGTCAACCCGCCACACATGCTCTGATCAGGCAAAACGTCACCGGGTAGCACGACGGGGCACCACACAGCACGAACGCTCGTGGTCTCGTAATGCGTAGGTCTCGGGTTCGAATCCCGAAGGCGGCTCCATGGCGAGCCCCAGGTCAGGCCTCTGACCTGGGGTTTCTTGTTTCGGATGACCTTGGAATTCGGGCTAAGCGGACACGCGCGGTCTGTGCATCGCAATGCGTAGGTCTGAGGTGTGTCTTCTGTAGCGCGACCTGGGTTCTGAGTCTCTGAGCTGCGCATTTGTGGTAGCGACGGCTGTGGCTGACGTGTGATCAGGAGCCAGGTGTGGCCAATGTGCGGCCATGGCTGCAGCGACAGTGTTGGGACGCCCGTCGGAGTGGCGTTGCTGGAGGCTGGCTGCTGACCGATTCGTTGTGCGGATCCGACAGTCGGGTCAACGGCTGAACTCGCCGATCACGCTCGGCAACAGATCACTGGCCCGGCCCCGTCCGCCAACACCTGGGTGGCCGTCACGGGCACCTGGCACCCGCGGAACCCTCGGCGCGAGCTCCGCAACCGCCGCGCTCGACGCCCGGTCCGTGAAGAAGATCGCCAAGCCCGTGAACTCGTACACCGACGCCCTTCCGCTCACTCAAGACCACAGACAGCGCGGCCCGGTACCGTGCGCCCGGCGGCCACCTTCGGGTCCACGGAAGGCGAACAGCAGCCGCCGTCCGAGCAGCGCGAGCACGGCGAGTACCACCGCTCCGACCAGGGTCAACACGGTGACCTGCGACGATGTGATCCCGGGGAAGGTGACGCCGAGGTCCCCCGCGAGCGCGGACCACGCGAGAGCTTGGTCGAGGTTGCCCGCGTTGCCGCCTGCCACGGCCCGCGAGCCATGGTCCGAGCCATCGTCGGCGCTCTGCTGGACTGCCCGCCGGCGATCTCTGGCTCAGCGGTGTTCGGGGTTGTCCGCCCCGGGGCGGCAGCCGGCGTCCCACTCCGAGCGCTGGTTGCCGTAGGCCGGGATGCCCTCGGCGCGCTTGGGCATCGCGGCCAGGTGCATCAGGTCCCACGTCATGAAGGAGGTGTTGCGGTTGGTGAAGTCGTTGTCCGGGCCCCCGAGTCCGGGTCCAGGTACGACGGACCGGGACCCGCCGCGCCGATCCAGCCCGCGTCCGCTTGCGGCGGGATCGTGTAGCCCAGGTGCTGCAGGCTGTAGAGGACGTTCATCGCGCAGTGCTTCACGCCGTCCTCGTTGTCGGTGATCAAACAGCCACCGACGCGGCCGTAATAGGCGTACTGGCCAGCGGAGTTGAGCAGGCTGGAGCAACTGTAGAGGCGCTCGATGACCTGCTTGGTGACCGAGCTGTTGTCGCCCAGCCAGATGGGGCCGGCGAGCACCAGGATGTCCGCGGCCATCACCTGCTCGTACAGCCCGGGCCAGGCGTCGGTGGCGAAGCCGTGCTCGGTCATGTCCGGGTAGACGCCGGGCGCGATGTCATGGTCGACGGCGCGCACGACGTCCGTGGTCACGCCGCGGTCGTCCATGACGGCCCGGCTCTTGTCGATCAGCCCCTGCGTGTGACTGAGCCCGGGCCAGGGCTTGAGCGTGCAGTTGACGAACAGAGCGCGCAGATCGTCGAAGCGATAGGCGGCGTCGGTGGACGGGGTGGGTGAGACGTTCATGACGGGTTCCTTCACGCGAGCAGCGGGGCTCATGGGGCTGGGGCGGCATCGGCCCCGGGGACGGACTCGGGCAGCGGCGGCGCCGCCCTCGCGTTGTGGACCGTGATTCGGTGTATCAGTTCGTGTCGGAGAGCGGGTCGATGATGGTGTCGGCGACCCTGCGTGCGACCTCGGCCGGGTAGGGCGCGTCGAGTCCAAGGACGATGTGCCTGAACCCGCCGTCGAGTGCCGCGCGGACGACGTGGCGGGTGTCCCGGGGTCGGTCGTAGGAGGCGGGCAGGATGATGGATCGGGTGATCTCGGTGGGGTTGCGGCCGATCTCGGCGCACAGCCGGTCCAGCGTGGCGCTGCGGGCGATCGCCTGCTCGATGCTGCCCCCGGGCATGTTCCAGCGGTCGGCGTGCTCGGCCACCACGCGCAGCGTCGGGGTGGCCTGGCCGCCGATCAGGATCGGCGGGTGGGGTCGCTGGACGGGTTTGGGACTGCAGAACGCGCCGGTCAGCTGGTGGTAGTCACCCTGGAAGTCGAACGGCGCGGTTTCGGTCCACAGCCTGCGGATGATCGTGCACGCCTCGGCGAGGCTTTTGACCGCGTGGACGGCATCGTGGAAGGGAAGGCCGTGAGCTGCGTACTCACGCCGGGCCATGGGCACGTCGGGCCGAGAGCCCGCGCCGATGCCGAACTCGAGCCGGCCGCCGGAGATGACATCGACAGTGGCGGCGATCTTGGCCAGCATGGCCGGTGGGCGGAACCTGTTGCTGGTGACCATCACCCCGAACCGCAACCGCTCGGTATGGGCTGCGAGGGCGGACAGCAGTGTCCAGCCCTCGAAGGTGGGCCCGTTCGGGTCGCCGCCGAGCGGCATGAGGTGGTCGAACAGCCAGGCGTGCTCGATCTGCGGGATGCCGTCCGCCTCACGCCAGACCCGCAGGACATCGTCGTAGGCGACCTGGGATGGGGCGGTCATGATTCCGAAACTAGTAGGCCTGCGGGCCGGTGCGAGGGGGTTGGTCACTTCGAGTCGATCCTTCCCAGCGGGTCGACGGTCTCGGTCAGGGTTCGACGAGCGGTGGGCCACGCGTCGTTGTCGAGGCCCAGCGCGGTACGCAGATACGCCAGGGTGGCGTGCTGGACGACCGCGACACGCTCGGGGCTTTCGTCGGTGGTCCGCGCGTCGTTGGAACCCTGGATGCCGCCGAGTGCGTGTTCCGCGCCGAACAGGGTCAGCAGATCGGTGGCGCCCGAGCTGAGGCGGTAGCCGTCGGTGAACCAGTCCGGACCGCGCACCGTCAGCGGCGACTGGTCATGGTCGCCGGCGACCATGAGGCTCGGCGTCTTCAGCTCGGCGAAATCAGGGCTCATGAACGGGAAGTACTGGACGGCGAGGGGGCTCAGGTCGGCGCCGCCGGTGCCGGGCAGGCACAGCAGTACCGCCGCCTTCACACGTGAGTCGCTCACGCTCTCACCGGGAGTGCCGTCGGCGTCGACGACCCGTGCGCCCGCGAGCATGCTGGCGGTCTGTGCGCCCCACGAGTGTCCGGCGACCGCGATGCGGTCGTGGTCGATGCGGCCGGCCAGCCCGGGCACGCCGGCTTCGATGGTGCCGAGCTGGTCGAGGATGCCGGTCAGGTCGTCGGTGCGGATACGCCAGATGAGCGGGGTGCGCGGGTCGTCGGGGAGGAGGCCCAACGAGTCGAGATGGGTGGGCTGTATGACGACGAATCCGCGGGCGGCCCAGAAGTCGACCAGAGGTGCGTTGTCGTCCATGGACGACGTATAGCCGTGCGAGAAGACGACGACGGGCAGGTCGTGGCCGGTCGTCGGCGCTGAGACCCGTACCTGCAGGTCCTGGCCGCGGTCCGGGGCGGCAAGCGCGATCGGCCTGACAGATATGACCGGGGCGGTGGAGTCGTTGCCGCCGTCGGCGGACGTGGTGTCGCTCATGAGGTGAATGTCTTTCTCGGAGGGACCAAGTGGCCCGTGCTGCGCGGCGTCTGGCATGATTGAAATACGGAGCCCCGCTCCGCATTACGATACGGAACGTTGCTCCGCTTTGCAAGGGAGGTGCTCACGATGTCCACGCCCAACACGCCGCCACCCCCTGCCGGCCGCAAGCGATCCGACGTCCGCCGAAACGAGCAGATACTGCTGGACGCAGCGGCGGCCGTGTTCGTCCGTGCTGGAGTCGACGCTCCCGTGCGGGAGATCGCCGCCGAATCGGGCCTCGGCATGGGCACCATCTACCGCCACTTCCCCACCCGGGCGGAACTGGTGGTCGCCGTCTTCAGACACCAGGTCGACGCGCTCTCCACCGCCGCACACACGGCGCCCGCTGCCGATACGCCGTACGAGGCCTTGCGGCTGTGGGTTCACCAATTCGCCGATTTCCTGGTCACCAAGCACGGCCTCGCCGAGGCACTGCACTCGGACCAAGCCGGATTCGAGAGCCTGCACAACGAGTTCGTCGAACGCCTGCTGCCCGTGCTCGACCAGCTGCTGAAAGCGTCCGCCGCCGCCGGCTCCACACACGCGGACATCCGCGCCTACGACTTCATGCTCGCCATCGGCAACCTGTGCATCGGAGTCGAAACCTTCCCCGACTACCAGGCCCGCCGCATGATCGACCTGCTGCTCGCCGGCCTGGCACAGACCGCCCCGGCACCGACAGCCAGCGAGTCGAAATAGCGCCAGCGCTCTCGCACGCCCGTGCCAGGACCCTGTAGGGGACAGGTCCCCAACGCCACCCGGCCCACCCTGACCGGGGGATCGTCGAGGACGAGCGTGCACGCGCCGCTGTCCAGATCTCAGATCCGTACGGTGCCGCCGCTCTGCCCGCTGACGGTGAGCCGGCCACCTGCGGCGACACCGATCGCCGTGATGGCGCCGAAGGAGAGGTGGCCGGCGTCCGGTGGCCGCGACCAGGCGGAGCGCAGCCGTATGTGGCGCGCTGAGCGGCCCAGATCGTGCCAGGCGGCCAGGACCTGGGGCGCGCGCTCGTATCCTGGTATCTCGCGTGCGCGGGTCAGCAGGCCGAGGGCTGACCGGTGTCGGCCGTTCGACATCGCTTGGCGTGCGTCGCCGAGCAGTTCCTTGGCCAGTTCGCCGAGCCGGTTGACCTCCGCGTACTCGCACGGCTTGATCACGTGCTGCTCGGCGGCGTATGCGGTCTCGGGCAACCGCCAACGATGCATGGGCAGTTCGGGATGGCCGCCGACGGAGCAGCCGAAACGGGCGTCGCTGTCCGGGAACCCGACGTGGTGCATTCCGTACGTGTGGGCGGTGAAGGTCCGCAGGCACCGGCCGCTGCCCAGCTCCCAGATCTGAACGGTGTGATCGCCGGTCGTTCCGGACATCAGCAGCCGCCCACTGTCGCCGAAGGCCAGGTGACCGGCCGCGGCGCTCAGCCCCGTCAAGGTACGCAACGTACGGACCTGCAGGCCGTCACCCACATCCCACAACCGGATCACCCGGTCCTTGCCGGCCACCGCTACCATCCGCCCGTCGGGACTGAAGCACAGCGCATGCGTCGCCGAGCCGGTGGCCAGTACCAGGCACCGGCCATCGGCCACGCTCCATAGCCGCGCCCCGTCTTCCTCGGCGGTGAGCACATGGCGCCCGTCGGCGCTCACCTCGTACTGTGACCCGTCCAGGGCGCCGTCCTTGAGTGCTGCCCCGAGCGACCCGGCAGGTCCCGGTTCGCGGTTCCCAGACCTGGACGCGCCCGTCCACGCCCTGCCACACACCGACGCGCGTCGGCACTCAACCTGACCGGGCACCCCGTGGCGCGTGCGGCGGAGCGGATGACGCGGGTACACCTGCTCGCCCTGAGATCCCAGAACTGCACCGTGCCGTCGCGGCTCGTGGACAGTACGTACGAGCCGTCAGGGGTGAGGTCGACGCCGAGCACCTGCGTGCGGTGGCCCTTGACCGCCAACTGCTGTGCGCGGGTCGCCGTGTCCCACAGCCGGAGCACGCCGTCCCAGTGGCCGCTCAGCGCGAGGCGTGCGTCGGTAGTGAACCGGATCGGCAGGTAGCCCATCACCTCGTGCCGGGCCAGCAGTTTCACCGGCGCGCACGGCACCGCGAACGGTTCGCGAAACTCGCGGGTGCCGGTGGAGCGGGCATCGGCCACGGTCCCTGAGGCCGCCACCCGCAGCGCCGCCCGTACGTCGGTGTCGTCGGGCCGTTCGCGCGCGAGGGCGTCGAGCAGGTCGCGTGCCGCCGCGAGGTCGCCGCGTTCGAGGTGGACCCGGGCCAGAAACAGCCGCACCTGCCAGGAGGACGCGCCGGACCCGCGCGGGATCGCCTCCAGCCGGGCGACGAGTTCCCCATCGGTGATCGTCCCTGTACGCCACCGGAACAGGCCACCGTTGTACACGGCCCCGACATGGTGCGGGTCGACCGCGAGGGCCTGGCCGAAGGCCCGCTTGGCGTCGGCGGCCCGGTCCAGGTCAAGGAGCGACAGGCCACGGTTGTTGAGCTCGTCGGCGCGCAGATCGGCGGCCTGGGGCGTGGGACGAGGATATGCCGAGCCGGTCGCCTGCTCGTAGATCCCGGTCAGTACATCCGCGATGTCCGCCATCGAGGCCGGCCGGTGGGCTGGGGGCTGCCGCAGGCAGCGCCTGAGCAGGTGGGCGACTTCCGGCGGCGCCGCGACCGGATTCGAGGGGTCGGCCAGGTATTCCTCCAGCGTGAGACCCGCTACCGAACCAGCCGCCCAGCGCACACCGCCGGTGAACATCTCCAGGACCGAGACCGCGAAACTGTAGACATCGCTGCGCCGCCCGACGGGCTCGCCCGCGAGCTGCTCCGGGGACGCGTAGCCGACCGTCATACCGCCGGCTGGCACCAACGCGCTGACACCCGGCGCCACTTCGATGTCAGCCGGGGCCGTGGTGGCCCTGGACCGGGCGAGACCGAAGTCGGTGATCTTCGCGGCCCCCGTGCCGTCGAGCAGAATGTTGGCCGGCTTCCCATCCTGGTGCACCAAATCTCTGCCATGGGCGTGCTCGAGCCCACGGGCCGCTTGGACTGCCGTGTCGAGCACACGAGCGAGGGCCTGCCGCGCATCCCCGGCGTAGAGCGGCCCGTCGCCGATCCACTCGGCCAGGCTGCCGCCGTCGACGTACTCGGCGAACACGCGGGGGACACCGTCGATCACACGTACGTAATGGCAGGCGCAGACATTCGGATGGAGTCCGAGGGAGACACCCACGCCTCGGCCTCCCTGACGAACAGTTCCTGATCGCCGGGCCTCCGGAACAGCTCGGGCCGCGAACTCTTCACCGCCATGTCGATGCCCCAGGCGAGATGCCGTACCCGGTGCACGACGCCCATCCCGCCCCGGCCGAGCTCGCCGGTCACCCTGTACCGGCCGTCGACGGTCTCGCCGGTCGCCCAAACGGCCGACGACGTAGGTGGGTTCACTGCGATTCCCCCTCGTGATGGCGGCAGAGTCGCCGTCCTGGAAGGCATGGACGCAGAAGACCCCGTTGTCAGAATTGAAGGAGGATCAGTATGTGGCGCAGTCGTTCCTGGTGTCGATGTCTCAGGCTCGACGCGGGAGGTGCGGGAGCGTGCCGTTCAGTCCTTCGCCGAGATGCCTGGCAGCGGGGACGCCACCGTGCCCCCGGGTACGCGATACGTCGGCCACGTGCGCGACAGGTCGGCCAGAGCGGACCCGGTCGACCAGGAGCCGTCTGTCGTGAACGGTCAGCCGGGCATTGGGGTGGGGCACGAGGACCTCTGCAGGGGACGGGGTTCAAGGGGGTGTCTGCGTGCCGCGTCGGCCGATCCTGGGCTGCGGCACGGGTGTCAGGGCTGAGGCAAGAGGTCGATGACGACCTTGCCGCGGACGTGTCGGGCCGCCTGGAGCTCGACGGCCGCGCGGACATCTTCGACTGGGTAGGTCGCTGCGATGGGTACCGGCAGACGGCCGGCCGCGACAAGGCGCGCGATGTTCTCGAGCGCGTCGGGCGCGGCGTTGGCGCCGTTGGCGGCGGGAACGCCGTCGACCTGGCCCGCAATTGTGCAGATGCGGTCATCCGGAACTTCCAGCTCGCGAGCGACGTGCACCGTGTCCGTCCCGTGCAGGTCCAGCGCAGCGGTGACAGAGCCCGCACCGAGGTTCCGGACCCTGTCGGCCAGGCCCTCTCCGTAGGCGACCGGTTCTGCGCCGAGGCTGCGCAGATACTCCGCCGATGACGGCGAGCCGGTCCCGATGACGCGCGCACCCGCGATCCGCGCCAGCTGGACTGCGAACACGCCGACCCCGCCGCCCGCGCCGCCGACCAGCACCGTGTCGTCCGGGCCGAGGCCAAGGACGTCGAGAGCGGCGGACGCGGTGCTGCCCGCGATCGAGAGCGTGGCGGCCGTGCGGTCGTCGACGCCATCCGGAGTGTGGTGGGCGATGCCGCTCGCGATGTTCCCGTTCGCGTCGAGGACAACGTAGTCGGCGACCGCCCGGGACAGGGCCGCCCCGAACACGCGGTCGCCGACCGTGTAGCCGCTCGCGCCGGCGCCGACCTGGTCGACGACTCCGGCGTAGTCGGTCCCGAACCCGCAGGGCAGGCTCAGGCCGAACCGCGCCGCGGTCTCGGCGTCGGAGGTCATGAACCAGTCCATCGGGTTCAGCCCGGCTGCCGACACGCGGACGCGGATCTGCCCATCGCCCGCCTGAGGTTCAGGCACCTCCTTGAGAGCCATGACCTCCGGGCCGCCGAACGAATCAAGCAGGACAGCCATGCTCGCACCGTCTCGGAGTGCGTCACCGTGTTGCTGCATGTCTTGCTCGCTTCCTCGTGATTCCTGGAGTCACCTAAAACGGACTATGCTCCGCTTATGGAATCCAGCATAACCGGAGCGTGATCCGTTTGACGAGTTCAAAGCCGCGGGCGACGCGGGCCGACGCCGCCCGCAACCGCGAACAGCTGCTTGAAGTCGCCACGCGCGTGCTCGCCTCGCCCGACGCCGAGACGTCCATGCGTGCTATCGCCCGCGAGGCCAGCGTCGGCATCGCAACGCTCTACCGTCACTTCCCGACCCGCGAGTCCCTCGTGGAGGCCGTCTACCGCGACCAGGTCATCCGGCTGACGAGCGGCGCGCGGGACTTGCTCGCCGACGTGGCCCCGGCCGTTGCGATGCGACGCTGGATGGACCTCTTCGGCAACTGGATCGCGACGAAGAACGGCATGCTCGACACCCTCCCGACCCTGATCGAGTCCGGCGCGGTCGGCCACGCCCAAACCAGGGACGAGCTTCTGAACGCGATATCAACGATCCTCGACGCAGGCCGCACTGCGGGGGATCTCCGGCCCGACGTCACCGCCGAAGAGGTTGCAGCCTGCCTGATCGGGATCTTCACCGTCGCGCACCAGTCTGGCCACGCGGTCACAACCGATCGGCTCCTGGACATCCTCCTCGACGGCCTCAGCTCACGGCAGGCAAGCCCCGAAATCCGTGTGACGCGTTCAACGGCGACTGTCCCGGGCGGGAAGTCCTCAATCATCTGACCGGCCGCTGGGGCCTGTTGGTGCTCGTGGCGCTCCAGGACAGGCCCCTGCGCTTCTACGAGCTGCGCGTGTTCATCGACGGCATCAGCGAGAAGATGCTGGCCCAGACGCTGCGCACCCTCGTACGGGACGGGCTGCTCTCGCGCGAGGTGCTGCCCACGGTGCCGCCGAGCGTGCGCTACGACCTGACACCGTTGGGGAAAGCGGCGGCCGAGCCGCTGGAGGCGATGCTCGCGTGGGTGCGGCGGAACGCCCTCACCGTGCTCGCCGCCCAGGAGGAACACGACCGCCGCACCGCCGCCGGAGCGTGAAACGGCTGCCCGGTCGCGGAGCCATATGGTCCCGCCATGGTGATCGCGGGGGGATCTCCGGAGCGGCGCGGCGGCTGTGGGCCAGGACGTGTGTCACCGCCAAGAGCCCTGGTGCGCATGGTGGTTGGTGCCGCTGGCTGCCCTGGTGATGGCCGGGGCGGCCTGGGCGTTGACCGGCCTGCTCGACGGCGGCTGTACGGCCGGGCCGCGCGGGGGGTGTCAGGTCGTCGACGACCACACGGTGCGGGGAGCGGTGCTGTTCGTTCTGGTGCTGCCGTGCTACGTCGTGATGATCAACGGCCTTTCCGGCGACCGGTGGCTTCCCGCCTGGTGTCTCGTCGCAGGCGGTGTGGCCGACGGAGGGTGCACCCTCGCCCGGGGAGCGACGGAGCAGTACGTCACGGCCGCCGCGGTCTTCTTCGCGCTCGCCGCGGCGGCGCTGCCGGGGACGTGGTATCGCCGCACCCGCCGCCGGTAGTTCCCGTCACCTGGCGTCTACTCGACAGGGGAAATGGTTTCGCCGCCTCGTACGAGTGAGGAAATGCCGGGACTCTCGCGCCGGTGAATCCGCATGTGGCATAAACGAGGAAAGGAACGCGTCCTTTACTGAGAGGAAGATCATGAGGAATCTGCTCAGAGGGAATCGAACTGGAGCGGCGCTCGCGGCACTTGTGCTCGGCGGTTCCGGAGTTCTGGCGGGCGCGACGGCCATGGCGTCCGCGCCGGCGGCAAGCGGCAACCCGGTGTCCCAGGTAGAGGCCGCGGCTCAGGTCAACGGCAAGGTGACCACCAACGGGGGGAGGCTCACGGTCCACGACAAGCCGGCGCTGAACGGTCGCGACGTGGGCTCGCTGAGCAACGGTGCCACCGTGAAGTTGGACTGCAAGATCGCCGGTGGTGACTACAAGAGTGGAACGTACGCCGGCGCGAACCAGTTCTGGTACAAGCTGCCCGGGACCGCGCAGCATCCGAACCGTTATGTCACGGCCCAGTTGATCCACGTCGACGTGGCCGCGCTGAAGACATTGCGGGACTGCCCGTAATTCGGCGGGCCGCTTTATTTGTTTCTTTTCGCGGAATGAACCCGCCCCTCCCCCGTATGGATTTACGGGGGGCAGGGGTCCGGCGGATTCCGAGGGGCGTTCAGCTGATGCGGACCGGGTTGACGACATCCGCGATCAGGACCAGCGCCGTGAAGCAGATGAAGATTCCCGCCACCACATAGGCGACCGGCATCAGTTTCGCCACGTCGAAGGGGCCCGGGTCGGGGCGGCGCAGGAGTTTGGCCAGGTTGCGGCGGAGTGATTCCCACAGGGCGCCCGCGATATGGCCGCCGTCGAGGGGGAGCAGCGGGACCATGTTGAACAGGAACAGGGAGAGGTTGAAGCCTGCCACGAGCATGAGGAACGTGGCGATCTGCTGGGACGCGGGAATGTCCAGGGTGGCGATCTCGCCACCCACGCGGGCCGCGCCGACCACGCCCATGGGGGATTCGGGGTCACGTTCGCCGCCGCCGAACGCCGCGTCCCACAGGGCGGGGATCTTGGAGGGCAGGGCGAACAGTGACTCGACGCCGTTGACCATCATGTCGCCCATGCGGTCCACGGACTGCGCGAACGTCTGCGGGACGATGCCGGAGGCGGGGGTGAAGCCGAGGAAGCCGGCGTACACGTACTCGCCCTTGACGTAGGCGCCGGCGCCGTCGGTCCTGCTGACCTGATTCTTGATCAGGTGGGCTGTGAGGTCGACTTCCTGGCCCTTGCGGTCGACGGTGAGGGTGATGTCCTTGCCGGGGTTGTCGCGGATGTCGGCCTGGAGGGTCGACCAGTCCTTCACCGGCTCGCCGTCGAACGCGACGATCTTGTCGCCCGCCTGGAGGCCCGCCGCCCTGGCCGGGGCGGCCGGGTCGCCCTTCTCGCACGTGGAGCGTTTCTCGTCGGCCTGGATGACGCAGGCGGAGACCTTGCCGACCGTGGTGGTCTGCGTGTTGATCCCGAACGACATCATCACGGTGAGGAAGATCGCGACGGCGAGGACCAGATTCATGAACGGGCCCGCGAACATCACGATGACGCGCTTCCAGGGCCTGCGCGTGTAGAAGAGGCGGCGTTCGTCGCCGGGCTTCAGCTCTTCGAAGGCGGCCGCGCGGGCGTCATCGATCATTCCGCCCAACGGGGACGTCGAGCGCGCCTCCAGACGGCCGTCGGGGCCGGGCGGGATCATGCCGATCATGCGGATGTAGCCGCCGAGCGGGATCGCTTTGAGGCCGTACTCGGTCTCGCCCTTCCGGCGCGACCAGATGGTCGGGCCGAAGCCCACCATGTACTGGGGCACCCGGATCCCGAAGAGCTTGGCGGTCGACAGGTGGCCCAGCTCGTGCCAGGCGAACGAGATCAGCAGGCCGATCACGAAGACGACCATGCCGAGGATCGTCATCAGGGTGGTCATGGGCGTGCCTCCGCGTGGGTCCGCTCGGTGGAGATGGCCTCGGGCCCGCGCGGGTCCGCGGGCGCCGCCCGGGCCGGTGTCCGTCCGTCTGTGAACTCAGTCATCGAGTGGACATACGACTGGGGGTGCACGACCACCTCAACGCGCTCGAAGGGAAGGGCGACGCGCGTCGCCCAGGCGGCCCGTAACAGGGTGGCGCGCTCGCCGACGACGGGGTCGGACGCGAGGGGCGGGTCGGCGAGAGGCGCTGGGCTGTCGCTCATCCCTCCATATGGTGCCGTACGACGGGCCGTGCACGACAGCGCCTTCGTCCTTCGGGCCGGTCGTACGGTCAGAGGCGCACCGGCAGTTCGGCCGGCCCGCACATCCCCGGGTGCGGTTGCTGCCAGGTGTACTCCGACTTGTCGATCGCGAGCGTCAGCGCCGGGTACTTCCGCAGCAGCGCGCCGAAGGCGATCTCGCCCTCCTCCTTGGCCAGGCCGGCGCCGAGGAGGATTCGCCATCACCCGCTCGTCCGCGGCGATCGGCACCCCGCCGAGGCCGCGCCGCCCGAGGCTCCCGGCGAGCGACTTGCCGGGCTCCCGGCCCGGTGCCGGACCGCTACCGGGCGGCCTGCATTCGTAAGCGGGACGTCAGCATGGTCGGTGCCGACGAACGGAATCCCGACGTCCGCCGGTCCATCCAGGTGGGCGAGGTCGTGATGCCCGAACTGGCGCCCGACGAGGTGCTGATGGCGGTGATGGCCTCGGCGGTCAACTTCGACATCGTGTGGTCGGCCACCTTCGAACCGGTCCCGGCCTTCGCCTTCCTGGAGCGCTTCGGGTCGTGTCAGAGGGGAACGGCGACCCCGTTGAAGGTCGTCTCCGGCGTCTGCGGCGTGGTGAAGCGGGCGTTGACGAGGTAGAGGCGGTCGCCCCAGCGGGCGACGGTGGTGGGCACGTCGAAGCGCGGGTCCGTGATCGTACGGCGCAGGGCGGCGGAGCGGAGCCCCGTGTCGAGTGCGAACACGCCGATGAGGTTCTGCCTGTTCTGTACGACGTACAGTGTGCGGCCGAGCCGCAGAAGCCCGTCGCCGTTGGAGACGTCGGCCGCGCCGTTCAGCGCCAGCTCCCGGGCGTGACCGGAGGCCAGGTCCACGTGGTAGAGCCTGCCGGGCTGGCTGCTGACGACGATCAGCCCGCGGCCGCCGGGGGCGGTGACGATGCCGTTGGCGTTGTTCACGTCGGGGGTCTGCACCCAGTCGCCGCCGAGGGGGAGAGCGCGGATCTCGCCGTGGCCCCCGGCCGCTCGCGCCCGGCCGCGCGGGACGCCGTACAGCACGCTGTCACGTGAGTCGGTGAACCAGGCGCGGTCGCCGAGCAGGATCACGTCGTTGATGAAGTGGCCGGTCACGGGCGTCAGTTGGTACGTGGCCACCAGACGGCCGGAGCGGGTGTCGATCACCCGTGCCGTCCCTCCGCCGCCTCCGGCGACGTAGAGCAGCCCGTCGTCGTCCAGTTCGACGCCGACGGCCGCCGTGCCCGTCTCGCCGGGGTACAGGACCGTGCCCGCGCCGGTGCGCAGATCGGTGCGGTACACGGCGCCGTTGGCGCGTGAGCCCATGTACGCGTACGGGCGGCTGCCGATGCTGATCCCCTCGGGGAGGAAGCCGTCGGGCAGCGGGAACTCCGTCGGCCAGGCGCCGGGGGCGGCGTTCGCCTGCCCGGCGCCGGCCGTCAGGGCGAGGGCCGCGAGGGCGGTGCCGCCGAGCACGGCGCGCCGGGACGGAGCGGACACGGCGCGGGGGACGGGGTGGGGGAGGGAGTGGGGGCGGCGGTGGGAGTGGGAGTGGTTCCGGGTCATGGTTCAGGGCCTCCGTGAGAAAGGGGGGTGGGAAGCGGGGAACTCTGCGGACTCGGTGTCTGGCGTCGAACCGGCTTCAGCTCGACGTCAACTCGGCTTCTCCTCCTGTTCGTTGCTCTGTTCGATGCTCCGTTTGGTTCGTAACGAGCTGTCATGTGCCGGAGTTCCCCATGTATGAAGTGGGCATGTCAGTAGCGCCGCCGGCCCCACGTCGCGGTCCATCAGGAGGACGCAGTGAAGAGAAGCTCGCGCATACGTAAGGCCGCACTCACCCTCGGCAGCGCCGTCGCGCTGGTCGTCGCCCTGCCAGGTACCGCGCTGGCCGCCCCTCCGGCGGCCTTGCCCGGCAACGCGGACGAGTTGGAGCGCGCGTACCAGCCGGCCTACGACTACGACACCGACGGCTGTTACCCCACCCCCGCCATCGGGCCCGACGGCACCCTCAACGGCGGCCTCAATCCGTCCGGGGCGCCCCAGGGCGAATGCCGCGACCAGTCGGACCTCGACAACACCAACGGGTACGCGCGGTCCAAGTGCAACAACGGCTGGTGCGCGATCATGTATGGCCTCTACTTCGAGAAGGACCAGGCGTCGATCGGCGGGCACCGGCACGACTGGGAGCACGTGGTGGTCTGGGTGCAGAACAACCAGGCCCAGTACGTCTCCACCTCGGCCCACGGCGGGTTCACCGTCCACAACCGCGACCAGATCCGCTGGGACGGGGCGCACCCCAAGATCGTGTACCACAAGGACGGGCTGAGCACGCACGCCTTCCGCGCCGCCAACGCCAACGACGAGCCGCCGGAGAACCACTACCAGGCCTGGCAGTACCCCAGCCTGGTCGGCTGGAACGGCTACTCGGCGGGCCTCCGTGACAAGCTCAGCCAGGCCAACTTCGGCAGCGCCAACTTCGGCCTCAAGGACGGCAGTTTCAACAGCCACCTGGAGAAGGCCAAGCCGGCCTCCATCCCGTTCGACCCGAACGCCTGACGAACGCCCCCGCCCGCCCCTGACGGAAGCCCCTCCGCCAGGGGCGGGTCGTCGGTCGCGCGGGCGGTCGAGTGGTCGGGCGGATGGCCAGGCGGGCGTTCGCCTCGTCTACCGGCCGCTCACCAAGGGCTGGGCCGGGGCGTCGGGACGGTCCTGGAGCCCGCGCCGCGGGGGGTACGTGGCACGCAGCGGACAGGTCCAACCGCAGCGCTCCGGCCAGGGCGGTGACGACCTGGCCGGAGGGGTTCCTGGCGCGGCCCTGCGCCAGCCGGACCACGTAATCCACCGACAGGCCGGCCAGGCGGGCCAGCTCCTCACGGCGCGGACCGCGCCCGCGCCGCTCCGTGCCCGGCGCGTCGGGCGCCACCCCGATCCGCGACGGTGACAGCCGTTCGCGCCAGCCCCGCAGCGCGATGCCGAAGTGGTTCGCCGTGGCCATACGGATCATCATCGTCCACCGGGCGGGACGGAAACAGTGATCCTCTGCCCCTCAACGGTGTTGTTTGCGTAAAGCCATGGCCGTAGCCGGAGCGGTACCCGTACCCGTACCCGTGGCCACGGGTACGGCCCGGAGCCCCGGTCCCTGCCCCTTTTTCCCCGCCCCGGTCAGCGCGGCGGGCCGACGGCGACCTGCCCGTACAGGTCCGCCGCCTCGGCCATCAGATCCTTCGAGATCTCGTACCCCTCCGGCCGGGGCGTCGCCATGTCGCGGCCCGCGTGCCGGAACATGCCTTCGATCCCCGCGGGCGTGGCCATCATCAGCAGGTCGGCGGTGTCCGACGTGATCCGGTAGCCGTGGGGGACGTTCCGGGGCAGATAGACGATGCCGCCCTCCGTCAGCTCCATCTCCTGGTCGTCGCACCACAGCAGCGCACTGCCCTTGAGCAGCATGAAGACCTCGTCCTCACGCGTGTGCATGTGGTACGGCGGCGCCTCGTCCTTGCTGACGGTGAACCGCCCGACGGTGAGCTGTCCGTCGGTGGCCGCACCGTCCAGGAGTACGGCGAACTGCCCGCCGTCCAGCCATTCGAGCTTCTGCTGCTGATCGGGGTGTGCGAGGTAGGCCATGCTCATGAGGAGGTCCGTTCTGGACGATCGGCGAGCGGGTCCGCGCTGTCGTTGTCGACGGCGGGGACGAGCGCGATGACCGGGATGATCCGATCGGTCTTGCGCTGGTAGCCGGCGAAGCCGGGGTAACGGCGCGCCTGTTCGGCGAAATGGGCATCGCGTTCCGCGCCGTGCAGTTCGACGGCGCGTACGGCGAGGGTGTCGTCGCCCACCTCGATCCGGACATCGGGATGGGCGAGCAGGTTGTAGTACCAGTCGGGGTTGCGATCGGAGCCCGCCTTGGAGGCGAAGACGAGATAGCGGCCCTGATCGGACAGATACATCATCGGATTGATACGGGCCGCGCCGGAGCGGGCGCCGACGGTGTGCAGCAGGAGCAGCGGCGCTCCCGCGAAATTGCCGCCGACCTGTCCGCGGTGGGCGCGGAACTCGGCGATGGTGCGTGCGTTGAAGTCGACATTTTCAGTCATGACCGTCTCCGGTGTAGGGGAGTGCCGCGTCTGTCGGGGAGTGCCGCCTCGATGATGATCCTCGTCGGTGCCCGGTCACCGCTAGTGGTGGATGTGGCACCAGCAGTACCACCTTGTCCCCGACCCGCCCCTTCCCGCATGCCAGACGGGGTGGGGCGGGGCGGGAGGGGGGCGGTGCGGTGCGGAGGTCGGCTCCGGCGAGGGGCCGGAGGCGTCCCGGCACCTCCCGTGAGGAGGGCTTCCGGGAGTTCACGGCCGGTGGCTCACCGCCATCGCGACCGGCGAGAAGGGGCTCGGCTGAGATGGAACGCCGGTGGTGCACCGCTCACTTCGCGTCGGAGTACCGCTCCACCGTCGCCGTCGTGAACGTGAACCGCACCGGCGTCTCGCCGAAGGCGATCCTCCCGGCCAGCGCCCCGGCCGCCTCGATCGCCTCCGCCACCGCCCCGGCCTCCTCCGCCGGGCAGTGCACGATCACCTCGTCGTGCTGGAAGAAGACCAGCTCGGCGCGCATCCCCGCGATCGCCCGGCGCAGCGCCGCCAGCATCAGCAGCGCCCAGTCGGCCGCGCTGCCCTGCACGACGAAGTTACGGGTGAAGCGGCCACGGGCCCGGCCGTTCGACGACGCGTACCCGGGGGTGAAGTCACCCCCGGAGAAGCCCGAAGTGCCCGCGGTGCCGGAGGAGCCGGGCGCCGGTCCTTCCGGCTCCGGTATCTCCTGCGGGATCCCGGCCTCGTCGTCCTCGGCCCCGGCCGCGCGCGGACTCGTCCGCCCGAGCCAGGTCCGTACGATCCTGCCCTCCTCGCCCGCCCTGGCCGCGTCGTCCACATACGCCACGGCGAGCGGGAACCTCCGGCGCAGCGCCGCCAGGTTCTTCAGCCCGTCGCCGGACGTCTGGCCGTAGACCGCCCCCAGCAGGGCGAGTTTCGCGTGCTCCCGGTCGCCGGAGAACGCCCGGTCGGACAGCGCCGTGTACAGATCGCCGGGTTGCCCCGCCACCTCCATCAGCCCCGGATCGCGGGAGATCGCGGCCAGGACACGCGGCTCCATCTGGTCGGCGTCCGCCACCACCAGCCGCCACCCCTCGTCGGCGACGACCGCCCGGCGGATCACCCGGGGGATCTGGAGGGCCCCGCCTCCGTTGGTGGTCCAGCGGCCCGAGACCGTACCGCCCGGCAGGTACTCCGGGCGGAACCGGCCGTCCCGCACCCAGTCCTGGAGCCAGCTCCAGCCGTGCGCCGTCCAGATCCGGTACAGCTTCTTGTACTCGATCAGCGGCTCCACCGCCGGATGGTCGATCTCCGCCAGCTCCCAGCGCCGGGTCGACTTCACCCGGATGCCCGCCTGCGCGAACGCCTTCACCACGTCCGCCGGCAGGTCCGGCCGCACCCGCCGTCCGAACGCCTCCGAGACCGCGTCCGCCAGCTCCGCCAGCCGCCGGGGCTCGCCCCCGCCCGCGTACCGCTCGCCGAGCAGCTCGCGCAGCACCTCCCGGTGCACGTCCGCCCGCCAGGGCAGCCCCGCCCGGTGCATCTCGGCGGCCACCAGCATGCCCGCCGACTCGGACGCGGTGAGCAGCCGCATACGCCCGGGGTGCTCGGCCGCCGCATGCCGCCGCTGCTGCTCCGCGTACACCTCCACCAGGGCCTCGAACGGAATCTCCGCCCCCGCCCGCGGCTCGAAGAGCGAGGACTGCGAACCCGGCTCCGCCGAGCGGGGCGGCGGATCGGGCGGCACCGGCCCGTTCCGCAACCGCGCCCACGCCGCGGCCGCCGAACGGGGCTCCCCGAGCCGCCCCTCGTGGGCCAGCAGCAGCGACTCGCTCGCCTCGATGTCGTAACACCGCTCGACCCGCACCCCCGCCGCCAGCAGGCGCGGGTACACCAGGGACGTCGCCCGCCACACCCAGCGCGCCACCTCGGGCAGCCGCGTCCCGACCGCCGCGACGAGATCCGGCTCCCGCAGCACGGGGCCGTCCGCCCGGCCGTCCTCGCCCAGCGGGACGAGCAGCGCGCCGCCGCCGTCCGTCGGAGCCACCGCCCATCGTCCGCCCATGTGACCGAGTCTGGCAGGAGGGTCTGACAACGGCCTTCGGCAACGGCCCGGCGCCACACCCCGGCCGCCCGGGAGGCGAGCACGTCCGGTCACCGGGAAGATCGGTCGTGGGACCGGAACAGGGGCGCGGGCCGGGGTGTTGACAGCTCCGACGACCCCACGGGGCCCGCACCGAACGGAGAACACGGACAGCACGCGGGACCCGTGGAACACGCAGGACACGTACAGCACGCAGGACACGTACAGCACATAGAGCATGCAGGGCATGTGGAACACACGAGATCTGTGGAGGTCGAGATGCGCGCGGTCGTTTTCGAGGAGTTCGGCGGGCCCGAGGTGTTGCACCTCAAGGACGTGGACGAGCCGCACGCGGGCCCGGGTGAGGTCCGGGTGGCGGTACGGGCGGCCGGCGTCAACCCGATGGACTACAAGATCCGCCACGGATGGATGGAAGCGGCCTTTCCCACTCCGCTCCCCGCCGTGCCCGGCCTTGAGTTCGCCGGGATCGTGGACGAGACAGGGGACGGTGTGACCGACTTCGCCGTCGGCGACGAGGTGCTGGGCTGGTCCGCCACCGGCGCCTACGCCCCGTACGCCCTGGCCGATGTCGTCGTGGCCAAGCCCGCCGGTCTGAGCTGGGACGAGGCCGCGGCGCTCCCCGTGGCGGGGGAGACCGCGCGGCGGGTCCTGGACTCGCTCGGCGTCCGGGACGGTGACACCCTGCTGCTGCACGGCGCGGCGGGCGGCGTCGGCGCCGTGGCCGCCCAGCTCGCGGTGGCGCGCGGCGCGACCGTCATCGGCACGGCCTCCCCGGCCAACCACGACTACGTACGCTCGCTGGGCGCCGTGCCCGTGGCGTACGGCGACGGCCTGGTCGACCGGGTCCGCGCGGCGGCGCCCCAGGGCGTCGACGCCGTCTTCGACGCGTCGGGGAAGGGCGCACTGCCCGACTCGATCGAGCTGCGCGGCGGCACCACGGACCGGATCATCACCATCGCGGACATGGCCGCGCAGGATCTGGGGGTGACCTTCTCCTCCGGCGGCACGACGCCCGAGCAGAAGCGCGCCGGCCTGACGGAGAACGCCCGGCTGGCCACGGAGGGCGCGCTGCGGGTACGGATCGCCGGGACCTTCCCGCTGGAGGAGGCCGCGAAGGCGCAGCAGGCGAGCGAGGAGGGGCACGCGGGCGGGAAGCTCGTGATCACGCCCTGAGGGACGGAACCGGTCGCCGCGTCGGACGCGGGGGAACACCCGGCCCGACAGGGCCCGGAAACGGTGATGTGGCACGGCGGCGCTCCTCTCATGCACGATAGATTGCCCTCTGTGATCTATTGATGTCCGAGAGTAGCGATGCTCACTGACAGTGGACCTGCGCACGACGTCTACGACTCCGGCCGGCCGTGGCTCTCCCTCACCCGGATCCCGCTCCCGCACCAGCCGGAGGCGGCCCGCCGGGCCCGTCGGCACACCCGTGAGGTGCTCGCCCTGCGCCGCGTGGACGGCGGGTCCGCGGCCACCGTCGAACTGGCGGTGAGCGAACTCGTCACCAACGCCGTACGGCACGGCGTCTGCGTCTGCGGCTGCACCCGCGGCGCCGTCACCCTCACCCTGTTGCGGTCGCCGGACGGTCGCTGCCTGCGCGTCGAGGTCGCCGACCCCTCCCGTACGCCGCCGAGATGGCCGACCGGCATCGGGACGGTCGACGCGGAGGCGGCGGAGGGCCGGGGGCTGCTGCTGGTCACGGCCCTGGCCTCGGACTGGGGCGACCACACGGGCCCCGCCCGGGGGAAGGTGGTCTGGTGCGAGTTCGCGCCGGGGGAGAGATAGTTCCGGGGGAGAGATGGGGTGCGTGGATGTCGTGCCGCCCGGGCTCAGTCCCGCCGCTCGTCCGGCGGTGTTCCGGGGCGCTCGTCCGGCGCGGCCAGTTCACGTATCACCCGTGCCGGATTGCCCACGGCAAGGACGCTCGCAGGCAGGTCCTTGGTGACGACCGACCCCGCGCCGACCACCGTGTTCTCGCCGATGGTGACCCCGGGGCAGACGATCACCCCGCCACCCAGCCAGACGTTGTCCCCGATCGTCACCGGTGACGCCTTCTCCCAGCCCGCGCGGCGGCGCTCCGTGTCCAGTTCATGGGTGGGCGTGAGGAGTTGGACGTTCGGGCCTATCTGTACGTCGGAGCCGATGGTGATCGGCGCGGCGTCCAGGAAGACCGCGTTGAAGTTGACGAACGTACGCGCCCCGACGGTGATGTACCTCCCGTAGTCGCACTGGAACGGCGGGCGGATCCGGACGTCGTCGCCCACCGAACCCAGCAGCTCCGCGAGGATCTTGGCGCGGTCACCGGGCGCGGCTCCGCCGTTCGCGTTGTACTCCGCGCACAGCGCGCAGCGGCGCTCGGTGTCCGCCCCCAGCTCCTCGTCGTCCGGGAGATACCACTCCCGGGCCAGCATGCGCCGCTTGTTCTCGCCCATGGGTGCTCCTCCGCGGATGAAAGCCCTCGGTCGACAGGAGCCCCAGACTAATCGGGCGCACCGACAGTCAGTTGGATATCCACAGGCTGTGGAAAAAGTGGGGCGAGGGCAGGACGAGGTGAGGCCGGACGGGGCGGGTACGGTGCAGGACCCCGGACCTGCGACCATCGAGAACGCCCTCATCGAGGACGCCCCATCGAGAAGGCCCTCAATGCGAGCGCCCCATCGAGAACGCCCTCAACGCGGGCGCCCTCAACGCGAGCGCTCTCATCGGGAACGAGAAGCACGCGGCACGTCCGTCGGAGGAGACGCCCCCATGGCCATGGAGCACCCCGAGGCCGCGGCATGAGTGAGAAGCATGCCACCGGTGATCCCGTGCGCACGGTCGAGCGCGCCGTCGCCGCGATGCTCGCCACCGGCCAGGACGGCATCGACACCGGCGCCTCCCTCCTCGCCGCCGCCCCGGACGCCGACGCCGAACTCCGGCGGCGCGGCGAGGGATTCCTGCGGCTGGCCTGGGAACGCGGCTGGCAGCCCGCCGATGTGGCCCGCCTTGCCCGCCGCGACCTGCACGGACCTCATCTGCGGCTGCTCGCCGAGCTGACCACCGCGGAGGCACGGCGGTACGCGCGGCTGCCGCCGCGCTGGGCGGCCCAGCTCGCCGACCTCGACCAGGAGGCGGGCGGCGCCGGGCCGTACCGGGCCGACCGGTTCTCGTACGCCACCACCGTTCTGGAGCTGTATCTGCTGCTGGCCCGGCTGCCCGCGATCGAGCCGGTCGGCCCGGTGCCCGGGGCGCCCCTCCGTCTGGCGCCCGCCGACGGCGAGCCGCGCATGCTCACCCGGATCCGCGCGCTGCTCGCCAAGGCCGAGGCGACCGGATATCCGCAGGAGGCCGAGGCGCTCACCGCCAAGGCGCAGGAGCTGATGGCGCGCCACAGCATCGACGAGGCGCTGCTCGCGGACCGGACGCACCGCGGCGATGTGCCCGGCGCGTGCCGGATCGGCGTGGACGCCCCGTACGAGACGGCGAAGGCGATCCTGCTCGACGCGGTCGCCTCGGCGAACCGCTGCCGCGCGGTCTGGAACAGCGCGTACGGCTTCTCGACGGTCGTCGGGTTCGAGCCGGACCTGGAGGCGGTCGAACTGCTCCACACCTCCCTGCTGGTGCAGGGCACCTCGGCGATGACCCGCGCGGAGGCGGCCCAGCGCGCGGGCGGGCGTAAGCGGACGAAGACCTTCCGTCAGTCGTTCCTGATGGCCTACGCGCACCGCCTCGGCGAGCGCCTCGCGGCGGCGACGGAACAGGCCACGGGCGAGGCCACGGAGCAGTTGGCGGAGGGTGACGGAGCGGCGCGCGGCGGTGGCTCCGGACTGCTCCCGGTTCTCGCGGCACGGGAAGCCGCCGTGACCGACCGTACGGACCGGATGTTCCCCGAGACGGTCGCGACGCGCGTGCGCGGCGTGACGGACGCCGAGGGCTGGACCCACGGCGTCTCGGCGGCGGACGCGGCGCATGTGCCCGGGCGCGGCGACGGCAGGGGCGACGGGAGCGGCACGGACCGACGCGGCCGCATCCGCCCCACCTGACCCTTCCGGCCTCTGACTGTCGTCTGTCGACGAGCGCAACGCCGCTGACGCGGGAGGGGGTGGGCGTGGCCCAGCAGCAGCGCGCCGTCGAGCTCCGCGACCGTACCGTCCCCGCCAGCGCCGACACGGATCAGGTGGCGGCCGCGGCACCAGCGGCGGCGTGAGCGCTTCTTAGCGCGCTGTTCCGGCATAAATCGCTACCCTCGCCCCATGAGCTGGCTCCGGGCGCTGAGGGAGACCGCACTCTCGGGGTTCAGCGTCGAGCGACGGCGGCTCGAACCACTGGTCGCGCTGCGCGGAGCCGCCGGTCTTGCCGTGGTCGTGTGCGGCACGTTCGCGCTGTTCGGGCCGACCGTCGCCGCCAGCGCCGCGTTCGGCGCGTTCCAGGCGGGGATCGCCACCTTCCAACGCAGTTGGCGCCCCCGGCCGGTGCTCGCGCTGGCCTCCGGGGCGAGCCTCGCCGTCAGTACGTTCCTCGGCTATGTCACCGGCGCCCACTTCCCGCTCTTCCTCGCCCTGCTCGCGCTCTGGACCTTTCTCGCCGGGCTCGCCTGGACGGCCGGGCCGACCGCGGGGGTGATCGCCTCGTCCAACGTCGCGATCATGCTCGTGACGGTGACGCTCCCGACCTCCGTCGCGACCGCCGCCGGCCACGCCGCCGTGATCGCGGCCGGCGGTCTCGTCCAGGCCGGGATGATCGTGCTCTTCCCCGTCAGGCGCTGGGGGCTCCAGCGCGACGCGCTCGCCGACGCCCTCGCCGCGCTGGGCGACTACGCCCGACGGCTGCGCCACGACCCGACCGCGCCGTTCGACCCCGAACCGCTGATGACGGCCCGCAGCGCTGCCGCCGTCACCCCGTGGCAGGCGCGCAGACGTCCGGCCGAACTGCACGGCGCGCGCGGTCTCGCCGAGCGGATCAGGCCCGTACTCGCCTCGCTCGCCGATCCTGAGGTGGGCGTGGCGGCGGAGGGCCCGGATCGGGACCGGGTACGGGAACTCCTCGCCGCAGCCGGTTCCGTACTGGACTCCACCGCGCGCGCCGTCCGCCACGGCACGCCGGTCCATCTCGCCCCGGCCGCCGTCGCGGGCCTGCGGACCCCGGACACCGAGTCGCTGCTCACCGGCCCGGCCCACCGCGCCGCCACCCGGCTCGTCTCACTGCTCGATCTGCTGGACGACGTGGTCGAGACGGATGTCGTCGCCACGGACGCGATGACAGGTACGGGTACGGGTACGGGTACGAGTACGGATACGGGTACGGGTACGAGTACGGAAGGGAACGCGAACGGGGCCAGGCATTCAGGCACCACAGGCGCGACCGGCGGCGCCGACGACCGCCCGTCGGCGGCCCGCCCCGCGACCCACCGCGACCGCCCCGGACTGCTGCGGCTCCTCCCCGTCGTCCTGCGCGACATACGGGGCGAACTCCACCGCGACTCCCCGATCCTGCGGCACGCCGTCCGCGTCACGACCGTCACCTGCGCGGGGTATGTCCTCGGCGCCGCGTTGCCTCTGGGCCACGGCTACTGGGCGCCCATGACCGTCGTCATGGTGATGCGCCCCGACTTCCTCCAGACGTACGGGCGCTCCGTGGCCCGCTTCGGCGGCACCCTCGTCGGGGTCGCGCTGGCCACCGGGATCGTGCAGGCCGCCCATCCCGGCGGCTACGTCTCCGCCGCGCTCGCCGTCGTCAGCGCGGGCCTGATGTATCTGCTGCTGCGCACCGGCTACGCGATCAGCCAGATCTTCGTCTCCGCCTATGTCGTCTTCCTGCTCGGCATGGCCGGGGCCGGGGTCTCGCAGACCGTACGGGACCGGGCCCTGCTCACGCTCCTCGGCGGGCTGCTCGCGATGATCGCGTACGCCGTCTTCCCCGCCTGGGAGACCCCGCGGCTGCGCGCCCGCCTCGCCG
The DNA here is from genome assembly GCF_044763125.1 of Streptomyces sp. NPDC096310. Lineage (NCBI taxonomy): Bacteria > Bacillati > Actinomycetota > Actinomycetes > Kitasatosporales > Streptomycetaceae > Streptomyces > Streptomyces sp. NPDC096310. The sequence goes on from NZ_JBIWFO010000014.1 coordinate 92,487, forward strand.
ACTGGCTGCTCGCCGACGGGCGGTACGCCGCCGCGGTGGTCGGCCACTACGCCCGGCCCGGTGACCGCGGCGGCCCCGACGCGCGCGAGGTGCGCGAAACCCTGCTCGCGACCCGTACGGCGCGGGTCGCCTGGCACACGTCGGAGGAGCGTGCCATGCACGAACCGGTGCGGCACCGGGGCCTGTCGCGGACCGCCGCCGACCACGCGGAGCACGCGCTCGCCCAGCTCGCGCGGGTCGCGATGCTGATGGAGGCGCACCTGCCGGAGCGCGGCGTCACCCCCGTACCGGCGGCGGCCGGACTCGCGGAGACGTTGCGGGAGGCGACGGAACGAGGCGCGAAGGACGTACGGGAACGGCGCGTCCCGCGCTGGGACGCGGTCCGCGAGGAGTTGGCGCGCTGGGACGGCGAGGGCGTCCCCGACCAGGTCGTACGGAGCGGGGCGGGCCTGCTCCTCGACGCGCTGGAGGAGCTGTCGGCGGCCCTGGAGGAAGGCGCGGACGGGGACCGCGGCGGGGAGCGGGCCGGAAACGGCGACGGGCCGCGGCCCCCCGAGGGGTCCGCGGCCCGCGCACCGGAGCAGGGCCCGTCCGCCTGACGCGACAGCCGCGCCAGGCGGACGGGCTCCCGCGTCGGGCAGACGGCCACCGGCCACCGGCCAGCGACACAGCCGTCAGCCGGTCGGAGGACGGGCGGGCGGGAGCGTCGGCCGACAGGGAGCAGGCAGCCCGGAACAGCTGGAACAGTCAGCCCGAACAGCAGGCAAGCATCAGCCGGTCGGCAGGCCTGACGGCAGATCCGTCGGAAGGCCGGTCGGCAGCGCGCCGGACTCCGCCTTCTTCAGCGTGTCCTTCTTGCCACCGGTCCAGGAGATCACCAGCGTCTTGCCGTCGTTGGACTCGATCGAGCCCATCGTGCGCTCGGTGTCGCCGTCGCCGCACTTCAGCGAGAACATCGGCTCGCCGCCCATGTCCTCCACCGCGCCCTGGCAGACGTGCTCGGCGGCCACGAGCGCGACCTTCCCCGAGGCGACGGCCAGCGCCACCGACTTGCCGTCCGTCAGCCCGGCCCACGTCCCCTCGACGCTCGCGGCATCCGCGCCGGAGCCGGAGTCCGCCCCCGTGCCCGAGGCGCTGCCGCTCGGCGCGGTGGAGCCTGTGTCCTTGCCCGCGTCACCGCCCTCGCTGTCGCCGCCGCACCCCGTGAGCGTGAGTGAGAGTGCGACGACGAGCCCGGCCGCGGCGGCGCCGTTCCGTACGAACTTCTGCACGTTCTTGTCCCCCAGTCGGTAGCCAGACCGCGCCAAGCTACCAGGACGACTTGCGCACGCCAGGAAGGAATCCGGCGTGCGCCTGCTCGCGCAGCCGGACCCTGGAGAGGCCGAACTTCCGCAGGTGTCCGCGGGGCCGGCCGTCCACGCTGTCGCGGTTCCGCACCCGTGTCGCGCTGGCGTCGCGCGGCTGACGTCGCAACTCTCGCTCCGCCGCGCTCCGTTGTTCCACGGTGGTGCCGGGGCGTCGCAGGATCTCCTTCAGTTCGGCCCGCCGTACGGCATGGCGCTCGACGATCAGCTTCCGCCGCTCATTGCGGACGATCTTGCTCTTCTTCGCCATCAGACCTTCACCCCGCGGGCACGGATCCGGGCGACGGCCGCCTCGATGCCGATCGTGTCGATGGTCCTGATCGCTTTCGTGCTGAGCGTGAGCCGGACATGCCTGCCCTCGCTCGGGAGCCAGTAGCGCTTGCGCTGGATGTTGGGGTCGAAGCGGCGGGAGGTGCGCCGGTGCGAGTGGGAGATCTGGTTGCCGAAGCCGGGCTTCGCCCCGGTGAGCTGGCAGTGGGCGGACAACGTCACACCCCTCTCTCTTTGGAAATGGAAACCATTTCCATATACTAGCCCCATGGCCCGCAACGAACTCCGCCCGATCATCAAGCTCCGCTCCACCGCGGGGACCGGCTACACCTACGTCACCCGCAAGAACCGCCGGAACGACCCCGACCGCCTGACCCTGCGCAAGTACGACCCGCTCCTGCGCCGCCACGTCGACTTCCGCGAAGAGCGCTGACGTCCGCCCACGCACAGCGCGCTCACCACCACGACACGAGGCACGAGGACCGACTGAGATGAAGCCTGGAATCCATCCCGCGTACCGGCACGTCGTCTTCCGCGACAAGGCGGCCGACTTCGCCTTCCTGACCCGGTCGACCGCCGTCGGCGGCGGCAGAACGGTCGTATGGGAGGACGGCAACACCTACCCCGTGATCGACGTGGAGATCTCCTCGGCGAGTCACCCCTTCTACACGGGCACCGCCCGCGTCATGGACACCGCCGGCCGCGTCGAGCGCTTCGAGCGCCGTTACGGCCGAGGCCGTCCAGGAGCCCGCTGATGGCGGCCGGGCCCTGCCTGTCCGTCGCGATCGTCGGCGGGCTGCACAGCGACGCGCGCAAGGCCGCCGTACAGCGACTGCTGGAGACCGTGCCCGGCAGCGTCGCGCTCCACCACGACCTGTCGACGGCCGCGCGCGGCACCGTCGTACGGACCGCCCGCGACGCCACGGGAACGCTGTCCCACGAGGAGGCGCCCCTGGTCAACGACTGTGCCTGCTGTGCCCTGCGTGAAGATCTCGTGCCGGAGCTGGAGCGCCTCGCGGACGCGGGGCCGCCCCGGCTCGCGATCGTCGAACTCTGGGACTCCGTCGAGCCCCGGGCGATGGCGGAGCTCGTGGCAGCGCACGGCGAGGGGCTGGTCGTCAGCTCGGTGATCACCGCGGTCGACCCGGCGCTGGTGCTGCCCTACCTCGGCAACGGCGACGACCTGGCGGACGCGGGGCTCGCCGCGGCGGCCTCGGACCGGCGGACGATCGCCGACACCTGGGCGCGGCAGGTCGAGTACGCGCCGGTGCTCGCCCTGGTGGACAACCCGCTGGCGGACGACGAGGACCACGCGCTCCTCGCCCAACTGCACCCGACCGCCCAGCGGGTACGGATCGGGGGAGGCGGCACCGCTCCCGCAAACGGCGACACCGGCGACGGCACCGGCATCGGCACCGGAAATGACACCGGCACCGGCACCGGCACCGGCGCCGGGTCGCTCGCCGCCGTCGCCCTCGCCGGGTTCGACGTCGAGGCCGCCGCGGCCCGGCAGCACCCGGCCTGCGCCCTGCTGCCGCAGGAGGCCGACGACGGCGGCGTCGCCACGTACGTCTGGCACCGCCGCCGCCCCTTCCATCCCGGCCGGCTCTACGAGGCACTGGAGGAACTGTGCTGCGCGGCGGCCCGCAGCCGCGGCCGGTTCTGGCTCGCCGACCGGCCGGACACCCTGCTGGCCTGGGACGCCGCGGGCGGCGCGCTCTGCGTGGAGAGCACGGGGCCCTGGCTCGCCTCGCTCTCCGACGCCGACTGGGAGGGCGTGCCGCCGCTGCGCCGGGCCGCCGCGGCCCTGGACTGGGACGCGTGCCACGGGGACCGCTGCCAGCACCTGGTCTTCGTCTCGCCCGCGCTGGACCGGGATGGGATCGGGCGGCTGCTCGAATCCTGTCTGCTGACCGACGCGGAGTACGGTGCGGGCCCCGCCGCCTGGAAACGCCTGCCGCCCGCCTTCGACGCCCTCCTGGAAGTCTGAGTCCGGTCCCGCTCCCCCGGCCCTGCGGCCGGGGGAGTCTCTTGTCCGCGCCGGGGTAGCCGCGAGGGGTGACCCCGGCGCCGCGGACTGGACCAATATGTGGAGACTGGGCCCGAAGGGGATCCTCAGGGCCTTGTTCCGCGTCTCTCTCCGTAGAGCGGGGACACACGTCTTCGCACGCGGGCGCGCGGGTATCCGCAAGGCCGGCTGTAATCGCGGCACCACCCCGCGTGCACGTGCATCTGCTCATGCATCGGCACATGAAACACAGCTATGATCCGAGACAGTTGACACCTGCACCTTGCAACTCGGGGAGCGACCTGTGCACCACGTGTACAACGGCATAGCGGCCACAGAGCTTCACGGAGTCGTCTGGCAGAAGAGCAGGCACAGCAACTCCCAGGGGTCCTGCGTGGAGTTCGCCAAGCTGCCCAGCGGCGAGGTGGCGGTACGCAACTCACGCCACCCCGACGGGCCCGCGCTCGTCTACACCCTCGCCGAGATCGAGTCGATGCTCATCGGCGCCAAGGCGGGCGAGTTCGACCATCTGGTGGCGGGCGCCTGAGCGCCTGGCTTGTTACCGACGGTCGCACCTCTGGCCGACGGTGATTCGCACCTCAGTGCGATGAGAACACGCCAAACTTGGCTGCGGCCTGGCCGAAAAACCATGGACTAGGTCTGGACCAGTTCCTGCGCGCCCCAGCGAAAAGGGTCTGCCGACGACGTGTTTCAGCCAGTCGGCAGACCCTCGCGCTCAACGCTCACCCGGTACTCACCCAGCACTCACCGGGCACTCGCTCGACAGTCGGTCAGTGCCCGTCGACGCCCTGTCACCGGACCCGTCAGGCCTGTTCCGCCTGGAGGTGGAACAGCGCCCAGACCACCTTGCCGTGCAGCGAACCGGCCAGCGGGTGCCACCCCCAGGTGTCGCTGAACGACTCCACCAGGAACAGCCCCCGGCCCGACTCCGCCGCGCAGTCCTCGTCCGTCTCGCGGGTCGCCGGGCTCGTGATGCTCGGGTCCCGCACCGCGCACACCAGCCGCGACGACCACCGCATCAGATGCAGCCGTACGGGAGGCTCGTGCGGTTCGCGCGGGGTGTCGGCCGGCAGGGCGTGCCGCAGCGCGTTCGTGACCAGCTCGGAGACGACCAGCGCGACATCGTCGAACCGCTCGCTCAGCTCCCACTGGGAGAGCGTGGTCCGGGTGAACTGCCGGGCCCCGCGCACCGCCTCGTACCGGGCGGGCAGGGCGCACGAGGCCGAACCTACCGCCCCTGCGGGATCGATCGGGGGAAGCCCTTGCCTTAAAGGCTCGAGCATGGTCGATCCATTCATCCCCATGCGAGCACTCCCGGGGTTCGCGGCCGTAGCGATACTGCGGGTGGTTCAGCGGCACAACACGTCACCGCGCGATCCAGCACGCAGGTGCGCGGGGCCCATGGTTCCGAATGCGTACGGCAGATGCAAGGGCAGATGCACGTGCACGCGCCCGCCTTCGCCCCTCCCGTGACGGTTCTGGCGCATTTCTTCCTGTGACCAGTTTCGCCCTCTCCGCAAAGCCTTCTTATTTCCGTAATCGAATGAGTACGGGGCGAAGCGTTTTGATGGCAGAATCCGGCACTTGGAGTTCGGGGACTCCGAGAAGAACCACATGCGATGGGGAGGGTTGGAGACGTGACCGCAGCCGAATCGGGCGGTTCCGTGGTGCGGCGCATCCTGCTGGGCTCACAACTGAGACGGCTGCGCGAGTCGCGCGGCATCACACGTGAGGCAGCGGGCTACTCGATCCGCGCATCCGAGTCCAAGATCAGCCGTATGGAGTTGGGACGGGTGAGCTTCAAGGCCAGGGACATCGAGGACCTGCTGACTCTCTACGGGGTCGCCGAAGAGGGCGAGCGCGCCGCCCTGCTCGGCCTCGCCCGGGAGGCCAACGTCGCGGGGTGGTGGCACAGCTTCGGCGATGTGCTGCCCGGCTGGTTCCAGACGTACATCGGTCTCGAAGGCGCCGCCTCCCTCATCCGTATCTACGAGGTGCAGTTCGTCCACGGGCTGCTCCAGACCGAGGCGTACGCGCACGCCGTCGTCACCCGCGGCCAGCCCGACGCGCCCTGCGTCGAGGTCGAGCGCCGGGTGGCCCTGCGACTGGAGCGGCAGAAGGCCCTCGTCTCCGAACGCGCGCCGCGCTTCCACGCCGTACTCGACGAGGCGGCGCTGAGACGGCCCTACGGCGACCGTGCCGTCATGCAGGGTCAGCTCAAGCACCTCATCGAGATCTCCGAGCAGCCGAACATCACGCTCCAGGTGATGCCGTTCAGCTTCGGCGGCCACGCCGGCGAGAGCGGTGCTTTCACCATGCTGAGCTTCCCCGAGTCCGATCTCTCCGACGTCGTCTTCCTGGAGCAGCTCACCAGCGCGCTCTATCTGGACAAGGGCGAGGAGGTCGCCCAGTACGAACGGGTGATGGAACGGCTACAGGCGGACAGCCCCGGTCCCGAAGAGAGCCGCGATGTCCTTCGCGGACTGCTCCAACTGATCTGACGACATCAGTACGATGGCCTCGCATCAGGAGTACGCACCCGTCGTAAGGGATCGCACCGTAAGGGATCGCATGTCCTACTTCACCGACCTGGCCCACCAGTACATCGACGGCGAGTGGCGGACCGGCAGCGGCTCGTGGGACATCATCGACTTCAACCCGTACAACGGGGAGAAGCTCGCCGCCATCACGGTCGCGACGGCCCGGGAGGTGGACGAGGCGTACCGCGCCGCCGAGCGCGCGCAGCGCCTGTGGGCCGCCACCAACCCGTACCGGCGCCGACCGGTCTTCGAGCGGGTGCTCCGGCTGGTCGAGGAGCGCGAGGACGACATCGTCGAGGCGATCGTCGACGAGCTGGGCGGTACCCGCCTCAAGGCGCGGTACGAGGTCAGTGCGGCCCGGGAGTTCCTGCGCGAGGCGATCCAGCTCTCGCTGCGCCCGGAGGGCCGGATCCTGCCGTCCCCGGTCGACGGCAGGGAGAACCGCGTCTACCGGCTGCCGGTGGGCGTCGTCGGCGTGATCAGCCCCTTCAACTTCCCCTTCCTGATAACGATCAGGTCGGTGGCGCCCGCGCTCGCGCTCGGCAATGCCGTCGTGATCAAGCCGAACCAGAACGCGCCGGTCACCGGGGGCGGTCTGGTGGCCAAGCTCTTCGAGGACGCGGAGCTGCCGGCCGGACTGCTCAACGTCCTCGTCACGGACATCGCGGAGATCGGCGACGCGCTGATCGAGCACCCCGTCCCGAAGGTGATCTCGTTCGCGGGCTCGGACCGGGTGGGCCGCCATGTCGGCGCCGTCGCGGCCGCCCGCTTCAAGCGGACCGTGCTCGAACTGAGCGGCAACAGCGCCCTCGTCGTCCTCGACGACCTGGACGAGGCCGGGCTCGACCACGCGGTGGACGCGGCGGTCGCCAGCCGGTTCTCCTACCAGGGCCAGGTCTGTATGGCCGCCAACCGGATCCTGGTGGACCGGAGCGTCGAGGCGGCGTTCACCGAGAAGTTCGTGGCGCGGGTGGCGGCACTCAGGACCGGCGACCCGCGCGACCCGGAGACCCAGATCGGCCCGGTCATCAACACCTTCCAGGCGGACGCCCTGACGGCGCTGGTCGATCAGGCGCTCGCGGAGGGCGCGACCGCGCTCGTACGGGGGCGGACACGGGGCAATCTCGTGGAGCCGACGGTGCTGACCGGGCTGCCGGACGACTCGTCGCTGCTGGGGCAGGAGATCTTCGGCCCGGTGGCGCTGCTGATCCCGTTCGACGGGGAGGACGAGGCGGTACGGATCGCCAACGACACCCCGTACGGGCTGAGCGGCGCCGTCCACACGGCGAACGTGGAGCGGGGCGTCGCGTTCGCGCAGCGGATCGTCACGGGCATGATGCACGTCAACGGCTCGACCCTGCAGGACGATCCGATGGTGGCCTTCGGCGGGGAGAAGTCCTCGGGGCTCGGCAGGCTCAACGGGGACTCGACGGTGGAGGCGTTCACCACGCAGAAGTGGATCTCGGTGCAGCACGGCCGCACGGAGTACCCCCTCTGAACCCCCTCGGCCCTCCTCGTGGCGGCCCCCGCGCGGCGGCGGTCCGGGCCCGCGGGGGGCGCGGCGTTCCCGGGCCATAACCTGGGCGTATGTCAGCGATCCGTTTGCTCGTGCTCGCCGCGGTCCGCCAGCACGGGCGGGCCCACGGCTATCAGGTCCGCAACGACCTGGAGTACTGGGGCGCCCACGAGTGGTCCAACGCCAAGCCCGGCTCGATCTATCACGCGCTGAAGCAGATGGCGAAGCAGGGCGTCCTGCTGGCGCACGAGGTCGCGCCGAGCACGGCGGGCGGGCCGCCGCGCACGGAGTACGAGATGACGGACGCCGGCGAGACGGAGTACCTCACGCTGCTGCGCGCCGCGCTGACCACGTACGACCAGAAGATGGACATCCTGTCGGCCGGGCTCGGCTGCATGCTCGACCTGCCGCGCGCCGAGGTGGTCGAGCTGCTGAAGGAGCGGGTGCGCGCGATCGAGGCGTGGCGATCGGCGGTGACCGAGACCTATGTGCCGGAGGAGGGCCCCGGGCAGCTCGGCCACATCGGCGAGATCATGAACTTCTGGGTCCACTCGGCGGACTCGGGCGCGGAGTGGACCCAGGGCCTGATCAAGCGGGTCGAGGGCGGTGCGTACTCCTTCGCGGGGGAAGGCGAGGCCTTTGTCGGGGTGCTCGGCGAGGGCGAGGAGAACCCGTACGCGACGGGCGTCCCCGATGACGGGGATCTTCAGTAATCAAGTTTGACTAACTGGTGGGCCGAGGTTACTCTTTCCAGCCAGTAGTCAAGTTTGATTACTGAGGTGGGAGGCGAAGACCTTGGCCGAAGTAGGCGGAGCGACCGAAGTAACCGGAGTAACCGAAGTAACCGGAGTAAACAGCGTTGCTGCGGGTGGCCGGGTTCGACGTACGGACCGCGGCCGGGTCGTCGAGGAGGGCACGCCGGACGAGCTGAAGGCCCGGATCGGCGGGGACCGGATCGATGTCGTTCTGCGCGACGCGGACCGGCTCCCGGACGGGGCGCGGCTGCTGGCCCGTACGGCCGGTACGGCGTCCGTCCGCGCGGACACCGACCGGCGGCTGCTGAGCGCGCCCGTGACGGACCGGATGGCGGCGCTCGCCGAAACCGTACGGGCGCTGTCCGCGCCGGGGATCGAGGCGCAGGACATCGCGCTGCGCAGCCCGACGCTGGACGAGGTCTTCCTCCGGCTGACGGGAGCGGGAGAGGCCGAGGACGATCAGGGCTCAGGGCAGGGCCCCGGGCGGCGCACGCCGGAGCGTACGGAGGTGTCGGCATGACGGCGGTGAACCCCACGGCCCGCGCAGCTCCCACGGCCCCTGTGCCGGGACCGGAGGCGGCCCGGGGCGGCGGGCTCGGCTGGGCGCTCGCCGACTCCTGGACCATGAGCCGGCGCGAACTCGCGCGCTGGGCGCGCGAACCGGCCCAGGTTGTCGTCGGGCTGGTCTTCCCGGTGATGCTGCTGCTGATGTTCGGCTTCCTGATCGGCGGCGGACGCGGGATCGAGGGGGAGTACCTGGAGTTCCTCATCCCCGGGATGCTCGCCCTGACCATGGCCTTCGGGCTGGAGTCGACGATGCTGGACGTCACGCGGGACCTCGACAAGGGCGTGGTGGACCGGTTCCGTTCGATGCCGATGGCGCCGTCGGCGGTCCTGGTGGGCCGGAGCGTGGCGGACATGCTCCAGTCGGCGCTCGTGCTGGCCGTGCTCATCGGCGCCGGGTACGCGATCGGCTGGCGCTGGCAGGGCGGCCCCGCGCACTTCCTCGCCGCCGCCGGGCTGCTGCTCCCGGGCCGTCCCGAGCTGGTGCAGGCGGTGCAGATCCTGGTCTGGCCGATCGGCTTCCTCTCCAACGCGATCGCGGCCCCGGAGCCGATGCCGGGCCGGCTCGGCGCGGTCGTGGAGTGGAACCCGATGTCGGCGACGGCCACCGCCGTACGGGACCTGCTCGGCGCCCCGGGCGCCGCTGGAGCGGGTGCCACGGACGGCTCCTGGGCGGCGGACCACGCGGGGCTCCTGGCGGTCGGGTGGCCGGTGGCGCTGCTCGCCGTGTTCTTCCCGCCGGCGGTACGGAGGTTCGGCCGGCTCAGCGACTGACCGGCGCGCGGTCCTGGCCCGGCGGCCCCGGACCGTACGCGGTACGCGCCCACCGGCCGGGCACGTACCGCGTACGATCCGGCCGCCGGGCCGGCGGTTCAGTGGTGGAAGGCGGTGGCGGCCGCCCGGTCGCGGTCCAGCGGGCGCTCCTGCGCGCGCAGTTCGGGCAGTACCCGCTTCAGATCGGCCACCAGCATCGCGGAAAGGTCGGCCGAGAAGCCGTTGCGGCAGACCACCCGCAGGACGGACAGGTCCTCGCGGTGCGCGGGGAAGGTGTACGCGGGCACCAGCCAGCCGTGTTCGCGCAGCCGCCGCGAGACGTCGAAGACATCGAAGTTCGTCACGCCGGGAGCGGTGGTGAAGGCGAACACGGGCAGTTGGTCCCCCCGGGTGAGCAGCCGGAAGTCGCCCAGCCGCTCGATACGCCCGGCGAGGCTCGTGGCGATGTCCCGCGCGGTCTGCTGGACCGCGCGGTAGCCGTTCCTGCCGAGCCGCAGGAAGGTGTAGTACTGCGCGACGACCTGGGCGCCCGGCCGGGAGAAGTTCAGCGCGAAGGTGGGCATGTCGCCGCCCAGGTAGTTGACGCGGAAGACCAGCTCTTCAGGGAGTTCGGCGGGCGACCGCCACAGCGCCCAGCCGACCCCCGGGTACACCAGCCCGTACTTGTGCCCGGAGGTGTTGATGGAGGAGACGCGCGGCAGCCGGAAGTCCCAGACCAGGTCCTCGTCGAGGAAGGGCGCGATCATGGCGCCCGACGCCCCGTCGACATGGACGGGGATGTCGAGCCCCGTACGTTCCTGGAGCGCGTCCAGCACCGCGCACATCTCGGCGACCGGTTCGTACGAGCCGTCGAAGGTGGAGCCGAGGACGGTCACCACTCCGATGGTGTCCTCGTCGCAGAGGTCGGCGGCGGCCCGTGGGTCGAGGTGGAAGCGGTCGCCCTCCATGGGCACCAGCCGCGCCTCCACCTCCCAGAAGGTGCAGAACTTCTCCCAGCAGACCTGGACGTTGACGCCCATGACCAGATTGGGCCGGGCGGTCGCCGGATAGCGCGCCGCGTTCCGCTTGGCCCAGCGGCGCTTGAGCGCCAGCCCGGCGAGCATGCACGCCTCGCTGGACCCGGTGGTCGAGCAGCCGACGGCGGTCGCCGGGTCCGGGGCGTTCCACAGATCGGCGAGCATCGCGACACAGCGCCGCTCCAGCTCGGCGGTGCGCGGGTACTCGTCCTTGTCGATCATGTTCTTGTCCTGGCACTCCGCCATCAGCACGCCGGCCTGCGGCTCCATCCAGGTGGTGACGAAGGTGGCCAGGTTGAGCCGTGAGTTGCCGTCGAGCATCAGCTCGTCGTGGACGAGCTGATAGGCGGAGTGCGGCGGGGTCGGGCCGTCGGGGAGCCGCTGGGTGGGCGGAGCCGAGGTCATCTCGCCGACGGGATCCGCCTCCCCGAAGAAGGGGTTGAGCGACAGCCGCCGCAGCTCGGCGCGGTCCTCCTCGGGTAGGTCGGCTGCCCTGTCCGCGCCTTGGTGGAGTGGCATCGGCGGATCTCCTCGGGGTGGGTGCGTGGGTACGGCCCCCTCCGCGAGAATACGGACGAAAGCCGCGTACCGCCCGGCGGGTGGTACGGAGCCGGTCCGGCCGGCTCCCTCCGTCACCGCAACGGTGTGCCGTTCTCGTGGAGCTGCATCCGCGGGCGGCCGGTGACCAGCAGCCAGGCCGGGAGCGTGGCCACGCAGAGCAGCGGCAGCACGGTGGCGTCGGAGACCATGACCGCCGCGGTGAACAGGCTGAGCCAGCCCTGCCGGGTGACGGCGAGCAGGATCCCCAGCACACCGCAGACCACCCCCACGGCCGGGGGTACGGCCGGGACGAGGGCGTGCGCGCACAGGCCGAGGGCGACCCCGACGAAGACGGCGGGGAAGATCCGGCCGCCCCGGAAGCCGCAGGCGGCGGCGGTGAGCAGGGCGGCCAGCTTCACCACCGTCATCAGCGCGAACGAACCGGCCGACCAGCCGTCCGGGTCGCTCGCCAGGGTCTTCACCTCGTCCAGCCCCTTGAAGAGCGTGAGCGGCCCGCCGAGCGCCCCCAGCAGCCCCAGCGCCAGCCCGCCGGCGGCCAGGGCGAGCACGGGGTGCCCGATCCGCCGGAAGAGCGCGTGGACGTACGGGAAGGCCCGTACCGCCACCATGCCGAGCGCGGCGGCCAGCGGGGCGATCACCAGCGCGGCCAGGAGGTCGCTCCAGTGGGTGTCCGTGTACGGCGGCAGATCCAGGTCGAAGGTCGGGCGCGCGATCAGTACGGTGGTCAGCCCGCCCGCGCCGGCCGCGACCAGCGGGCCGAACAGCTTGTCCCAGAGCGAGCCGGGGCCCGGCCGCGCGGCCAGCGTCTCCGTGAGGATCAGCGCGGCGGCCACCGGGGTGCCGAAGAGCGCCCCGATGGTGCCCGCCGCGCCGAGGGAGACCCAGAGCGCGGCCGGGGCGCGCGGCGCCGCCTTGCGGCCGAGCCAGTACGCCAGGGCGATGTTGGCGGCGGTGATCGGGTTCTCCGGGCCGAGGCTGACCCCGCCGGCCAGCGCGAGCCCGGTGGCGAGCAGCAGCCCCGGCAGGACCCCGGGCGCCATCGGCGCGTCGACCAGCCCCGTGGTCGCCGGATCGGGGCCGGCGTGCCCGGACACCCGCCGGACGACGATCCCCACCGCCAGCCCGGTCGCCGTGAGCGTCACGATCGTCCAGAGCGCCGAGTACCGCCCGACGCCGAGGGCGTCGGGCAGCGTCCCCCAGAGCACGTTCTTGAGCTGGTCCGCGGCCTCGCTCACCCCGAGCAGCACCAGCGCCGAGACCACCCCGACCACCAGGGAGGGCACGACCAGGGGCAGCAGGGCGCGGGCGGAGAGGGACGCGGGCGGCGTCGACGGGGCGCTGTCGGCCATGCGCCGCCCGCCTACGTCTCGTACATCTCGATCGCGCTGATCACGACGGCTGTGCCGTACGCGCACACCTCCGTCCCGATGTCCGCCGCCTCCGTCACGTCGAACCGCATCATCAGGACCGCGTTGGCGCCCCGCGCGCGGGCCTGCTCGACCAGGCGGTCCATGGCCTGGTTACGGGTCTCCACGAGCGTCTTCGTGAGCCCCTTCAGCTCGCCGCCGATCATCGACTTGAGCCCGGCGCCGATCTGGCTGCCCAGGTGGCGCGAGCGGACCGTGAGCCCGAAGACCTCGCCGATCACCTGCCGTACCTGATGGCCGGGGACGTCGTTCGTGGTGACGACCAGGATGTCCGCCCCGGAGCCCTGTCCGCCGCCGTACTCCTCGATGCCCATCGCGCGTACCGCCTTCCGTCCCGGACCCCGGGCGATCCCGTGTCAGGCACAGCTTTGTCCCCCTCTGCCCGGTGTGCATCCCGAGCGCATTCACTGGAGGGTGGGTGGAACCTGGGGGAGCGCTGAGCCGTTGATAGCTTGTGCGCGGCCGACCACGCCGAATCGACGATCGACCGACCAAAGACTCAGGAGTCCGGAAACCGTGACCACCCTTGCGCTCGGACCAAGCTGGCTGGACCCGGACTATCTGATCGGGACCTTCGGGCTGATCGGTGTCCTGGCGATCGTCTTCGCCGAGTCCGGTCTTCTCATCGGCTTCTTCCTGCCGGGCGACTCACTGCTCTTCACCACGGGCCTGCTGGTCACGGCGGGCACGCTGAAGACGCCGCTCTGGATGGTCTGCGGGCTGATCGTGCTCGCCGCGATCGCCGGTGACCAGGTCGGGTATCTCTTCGGCCGCAAGGTCGGTCCCGCGCTCTTCAAGCGGCCGGACTCCAAGTTCTTCAAGCAGGAGAACGTGGAGAAGGCGCACGACTTCTTCGAGAAGTACGGCCCCAAGTCGCTGGTCCTGGCGCGCTTCGTGCCCGTCGTCCGTACGTTCACGCCGATCATCGCCGGTGTGAGCCGGATGAACTACCGCTCGTTCATCACCTTCAACATCATCGGCGGCGTGCTCTGGGGCGCGGGGGTCACACTGCTGGGCGCGGCGCTCGGCAAGATCGCCTTCGTGCATGAGCACATCGAGATGATCCTCATCCTGATCGTGGTGATCTCGGTGCTGCCGATCGTGATCGAGGTCCTGCGGGCGCGCTCCAAGTCGAAGAAGGAGGGCCCGGCCGCCCCCGCGGTCGACGACGGCCTGGTCGGCCCCGGTACGGCCGCCATGGAGGGGTACGGAGCGCAGGGCGCCCCCGCCCCCGGTACGCCCGGCGCGGAGACGATGCGGTTCCCGAAGATCTCCGGCACCCAGGGCGCCCCGGGCTCCTCCGGCCAGGACGGCGCCCACCGGGCCCCGGGCGGGTACGAGGCTCCGGGCGGCTACCAGGCCCCCGGACCGTACGAGGGCCAGGGAGGACACCCCGAGGGCCCCGGCGGCCACCCCGAGGGCCCCGGTGGCGGTCGCGGCCGGCACGCCAGGCGCTGACCCCGCGGCCGTACCGCTCGGACCCGTGTAGCGCCGTGGCGGCTGGTACCCGCTCGTACCGCCGTATCCCTCAGAAGCCGCGCGTCCGCTTGGCCGCGCGGCGGCTCGACGCCCGCCCCGAGCCGGGCACCCTGAGGAACAGCCGGGAGATCTCGCCTCCCAGGTTCACCCCCACCGCGATCGCCAGCGCCAGCGCCACTGCCTGGGAGAGATAGGCGAGCCCACGGTCCAGCTCGTTCTGTGCGAAGCCCAGCAGCCCGAAGTACGTCGCCGAACCGGGCAGCAGCGGACCGATCGCCGCCGTGACGTACGGCAGCGCCGAGGCGAACTGGTAGCGCGAGAAGAGCTGTCCGAACAGGCCCACCACCCCCGCCGCGACCGCCGTGGCGGCCACCGGCGAGATCCGGCCGATGTCGTGCATCGCCGCGTAGACGACCCAGGCGATACCGCCGTTGAGCGACACCATCAGCACGGTGGAACGTTCCTGCTGGAGCAGGATCGCGAAGGCCAGACTCAGTGTCACCGCCGCCAGGGTCTGCGCCACCGGCCGTACGTCCGCGTGCAGCGCCGCCTCCGGATTCAGCTCGGCGTGGAGCTGGACCCCCAGGTAGAGCACGAGCAGCACGCCGACGACGATCGCGATGAAGAAGTACATGACCTCCAGCAGCCGCGCCCCGGCGGTGATGTAGTAGCCCGTCAGACCATCCTGCACCCCGGCCACCAGCGCCCGCCCCGGCAGCAGCGCGAAGAGCCCACCGGTGATCACCGCCGAGGGACGGCCCTCCCAGGACAGATGCGGCCCCAGCAGCGTCAGTGCCACCCCCATCGCGGCGGGCGGCATCGCCGCCACCACGAACTGGTAGAACTCCGGCAGCCCGCGCCCCGCGCAGAGCCACGCCAGCCGGTCGCCCAGCATCGCGCCGAGCGCCGCGACCACGAAGACCAGCACGCTGCCGCCGACCAGCACCGAGGCCGAACCGGCCAGCAGCCCGCTCGCCGCGGTCAGCGCCCAGCCGGGGTACGGGTGCCGGTTGCGGCGGATCTCCGCGAGCCGCCGGTACGCCTCCTCCAGCGTGGTGTCCGTGTCCTCGGTGGTGATGTCGTCGATGAGCGTGTAGACGGCGGACAGCCGCGTGTAGTCGGTGCCCCGCCGCCGTACCGTCCTGCTGGCCGTCACCGGGTCGTCCACCAGCGACGGCTGATGGGAGATCGACAGCAGGGTGAAGGTGACGGTCGGCTCGCAGCGGTCGAGCCCGTACGCCCGGCTCACCGCGAACATGGCGGCCTCGACGTCCTCGGCGCCCTCACCGCCCGCGAGCAGCAGCTCGCCGATGCGCAGCGTCAGGTCGAGCACCCGTGGGACGGCGGGCCCCTGGTCGTCGTGGCGCTGCACTATCTCCGGTACGGGACGGTCCCCGACCGGCATCCGCAGCAGCGTCCGCATCCGGTCCTGCCAGGGCGCCTCCTTGCTCAGCGCGAACCGCGGCACACCGTGCGCCGGCGTGAACACCGAGCCCGCCCCCGCCCCCTGGGGCACCCGGGCCCGGTCCGGCAGGTCGAAGGCCGACCCCTCGGGCTCCGGCGGCGGCTCCGTGCTGGTCCCGTCGGGGAGCGCGAACTCCGATGTCGGATGCTCGTCCTCGGGGAGCGGGGGCTGTTCCACCCCGAGCGGTGGGGTGAAGGCGCTGCGTGCCTCGTCCGACGGAGGCTTTCGGTCCTCGGACCCGTCCGGCTCGGCCACCACGGTCTGCGTCCTCACTCCCTGTCGTACCACTCGGTGTCGTATCGCTGTCGCTGCTGTCCCGTACCCGCTCGTCGTCGTACCCGCTCGTCGCCGAGGCACGTGTCCCTGTGGCGGACGGTCCCCGGCGGTACGGCATGTCACGTCCGCTTTCCGCCCAGTATGTGCATGGGGAAGGGGTGGGCACACGCGGACGGGCGGCGCACCCACGAGGGGTACGCCGCCCGTCGTCCGCCCGGCGGCCGTGCGCCGGTCACACGGTGGAGCCGTGCGTCAGTGCGCGCCGCCCTGCGCCTCCAGGCGCTTGTACGAGGCCTCGATCTCGGCCTCGGCCTCGGCGCGGCCGACCCAGTCCGCGCCCTCGACGGACTTGCCGGGCTCCAGGTCCTTGTAGACCTCGAAGAAGTGCTGGATCTCCAGGCGGTCGAACTCCGAGACGTGGTGGATGTCGCGCAGATGCTCCACCCGGGGGTCGGAGGCCGGGACACACAGCAGCTTGTCGTCGCCGCCGGCCTCGTCCGTCATCCGGAACATGCCGATGGCGCGGCACTTGATGAGACACCCGGGGAAGGTCGGCTCGTCCAGGATGACCAGCGCGTCCAGCGGGTCGCCGTCCTCGCCCAGGGTGTTCTCGACGAATCCGTAGTCCGCCGGGTAGCTGGTCGAGGTGAAGAGACGACGGTCAAGGCGGATCCGACCGGTCTCGTGGTCCACCTCGTACTTGTTCCGCGAACCCTTAGGGATCTCGATGGTGACGTCGAACTCCACGGGTGGCTCCTCCATGATCAACACAATGTCCGGGTGATGCTGCGGTTACGGCCCCATGCCCCCGGCCTGACAGGCCGTTACCGGCCGGGGTTGCCATGCTCGGGGCGAGGCGCAGTGGTTAAGTGTCCCCCACGCAGCAGTGTGATCGCGAAAGGGGCTGGTCAGCCGTGGTTGAGCCGAAAGCGTGGCAGGTCACGGCGGGTTCTGCCGCACTCGGCCTCGCCCTCGCCGCCGTGGCGGTGGTCGCGGCGGGACCCTGGGACTCCGGTCAGCGTAAGGCCGAGCGGGAGTGGGCGGTCGCGCAGAACCGCGCGGGTGGCGCACATCACGATCCTTCCGCGCCGCGCACGCCCGCGCCCGCCCCCAGCGCCGCCGGAGTGCTCAGCGCGCTCACCGCCCCGGACACCCCCCGCACCGGAGTCGCGTCCGGAGGAACGTCACCCGCCGATCTGGGCCGCAGACTCGGCCCGCTGCTCGACGCGGAGGCGCTCGGCCCCTCCCGTACGGCGTCCGTCGTCGACACGGCCACCGGCGAGGTCCTGTACGGCAAGGGCGCCGCCACCCCGATGACCCCGGCCTCCACCGTCAAGATCGCGACCATGGTCGCCGCGCTCTCCGCGCTCGGCTCCGGCCACCGCATCCCCACCACCGTCATGGCCACCCCCGACCAGCGCGCACTCACCCTGGTCGGCGGCGGGGACGCCACCCTCGACCGGAAGCGGCTGGGTGACCTGGCCGGCGACACCGCCCGCGCGCTACGCGACAGCGGCATCACCAAGGTCGAACTGCGCTACGACACCTCCCTCTACTCGGGCCCCCGGGAACACCCCATCGGCCCCAACGACAACATCGCCCCCGTCGTCTCCCTGATGGCCGGACAAGGACGCCTCGACAAGTCCACGACCGGCCCCGCCCCGCGCAGCGGCAACCCGGCCGGCGACGCCGCCCGTACCTTCGCCCATCTGCTGCGCGAACGTGGCGTACGCACCGCTCGGCCCCCCGCCACCGGCAAGCCCGCCAAAGGCGCGGAACCGCTCGCGCGCACCTACTCCGCGCCCCTGGGTGACCTGGTCGAACGCGCGCTGACCGAGAGCGACAACGACATCGCGGAATCCCTCGCCCGGCAGACCGCCGTCGCCGCCGGCGAACCGGCGAGCTTCGCGGGCGCGGGCCGGGCCGTCACGGCGCAGCTCGCCGAACTCCGGCTGCCCCTCAAGGGGACACGGTTCGCCGACGGCAGCGGACTGAACCGCAAGGACAAGGCGAGCGCCGCCCTGCTCACCGCCCTGCTCACCCGCGCCGCCGACCCGGACCGCCCGGAGCTGAGGCCCGTCCTGACCGGCCTGCCCGTCGCCGGGTTCACCGGCACCCTCAGGAGCCGGTACGGGGACGCCGCGCCCGCCGCCGGGCTCATCCGGGCCAAGACCGGCACGCTCACCGGCGTGGACACCCTGGCCGGCACCGTCGTCGACGGCGAGGGCCGCCTCCTCGCCTTCGCCTTCCTGGCCGGCGCGACGAAGGCCCCGGACACCGCCCGGACGGCCCTGGACCGGCTCTCCGCCGCACTGGTCCCGCGCACGGCCCCCGTACCCCCTCCGACCCCCCGCGCGGCCACGGGCTCCGCCGCCCCCTAGGGGGCGAACCAAGGGAAGATCCGGGCGCCCCACACCTGACCGCACTCCGGGCCGAGCACGTACGGTTGACGCATGACGAGCATCGGTGGTGCAGAGATGGTCGACTGGAACCTCGCGGTGGCGACCGCGACCCGCCTCGCGCGGCCGGGACCGGAGGTCACCCGCGACGAGGCGCGCGAGATCGTCGCCGAGCTGCGGCGGCACGCCAAGGCGGCGGAGGACCATGTCCGCGGCTACACGAAGATGATCCCCGAGGGGCACGAGCCACCCGACACCCCGGTCCTGGTCGTCGACCGCGCGGGCTGGGTCAAGGCCAACGTGGCAGGCTTCCGCGAGCTGCTGAAGCCGCTGTTCGAGAAGATGCGGGAGCGCCGCCCCGGCGGCGCCGGCGGAGCCGTCATCGGCGCGGTCGGCGGCAAGGTCACCGGCGTCGAGGTGGGGATGCTGCTCTCCTTCATGTCCTCCCGGGTCCTCGGCCAGTACGAGACGTTCGCCCCCGCCACCCGCGATCTCCCGGCGGCCGCCGACGGCGGCCGGCTGCTGCTCGTCGCCCCCAACATCGTCCACGTCGAACGGGAACTGGACGTCGACCCGCACGACTTCAGGCTCTGGGTCGCCCTTCACGAGGAGACCCACCGCACGCAGTTCACCGGTGTGCCCTGGCTGCGCGACCACCTCCAGGGCGAGATCCAGTCGTTCCTCGACCAGACCGACGTCGACCCGATGACCGTCGTCGAGCGGCTGCGCGAAGCCGCCCAGTCCCTCGCGGGCGGACGCCCCGAGGGCGAGCGGGACGAGGACGGCAGGAGCATCGTCGAGCTGGTGCAGACCCCGGAGCAGCGCGAGATCCTGGGCCGGCTCACCGCCGTGATGTCCCTCCTGGAGGGCCACGCCGACTTCGTCATGGACGGCGTCGGGCCGCAGGTCGTGCCCTCCGTCGGTGAGATCCGCGAGAAGTTCCAGCAGCGCAGGGCCCGCGGCGCCAGCCGCCTCGACCTCGCGCTGCGCAAGCTGCTCGGCCTCGACGCCAAGCTCCGCCAGTACCGCGACGGCGAGCGGTTCGTACGCGCCGTCGTCGACGAGGTCGGGATGGGCGGCTTCAACCGCGTCTGGACCTCGCCGAACACCCTCCCCACCAAGGCGGAGATCGCCAAACCGGCTGACTGGGTCGCACGGGTGCACCGCAAGGCGGATTCATGAGCCGATGCTGACGTCTGGCAGGAGGACGCCTCAGGTATCACCCATCCGAGGGACCGTGGGTGAGGGATAGGCGTGCAATGCTCGGGTAATGGCTCGGTTCTGTCACCATCGACGCACTCTGAGTGACGTTCTCCGTCCGTTCTCCGACCGAGGCACCCCCCAAATAACATCACGAAGGGCACCGGATATGGGTCCCCATCCTGCGGTCGCGGCGATACGCCTGGCGGTCCGCCGCGTACTCCACGAGGTCCTCACCGACCACGCCGAACTCCTCAACACCACCCCGCACGCCTCCGCCACCTCCCCTCACGCCGCCGACGGGCTCCCGCTCGTCCTCGTCGCCTGCTCCGGCGGCGCCGACTCCATGGCGCTCGCGTCCGCCCTCGCCTTCGAGGCGCCCAAGCTCTCCGTACGGGCGGGAGCCGTCACCGTCGACCACGGCCTCCAGACAGGCTCCGACCTCCGAGCCGCCGAAGTCGTCGCCCGGCTCGGCGCCATGCGCCTCGACCCCGTCGAATCCGTCGCCGTCGCCGTAGGGCGCGACGGAGGGCCCGAGGCCGCCGCCAGGGACGCGCGCTACGCCGCCCTCGACGCCGCCGCCGAACGCCACCGCGCCACCGCCGTCCTCCTCGGCCACACCCGCGACGACCAGGCCGAGACGGTCCTCCTCGGCCTCGCCAGAGGATCCGGCACCCGCTCCCTGTCGGGTATGGCGGCCGTCTCGGGGACGGCCGGACGCTACCGGCGTCCCTTCCTCCAGCTCGACCGGCAGACCGCCCGCAAGGCGTGCCTGGTCCAGTCCATCCCCGTCTGGGACGACCCCCACAACACCGACCCCGCCTACACCCGCTCACGGCTGCGCCACGAAGGGCTGCCGGCCCTGGAGAAAGCTCTCGGCAAGGGCGTCGTCGAGGCCCTGGCCCGTACCGCACAGCTCTCCCGCGACGACGCCGACGCCCTCGACGCCTGGGCCGCCGACGCGGAGGCGGCCGTAAGGGACGACACGGGACAACTCGCCTGCGCCCGGCTGTACGCGCTGCCGCCCGCCGTCCGCCGCCGGGTTCTGCGCCGGGCCGTCATCGCCGCGGGCGCCCCCGCCGGTTCGCTGTTCGCCCGTCACCTCGAAGAGGTCGACCGCCTGATCACGGGCTGGCGCGGCCAGGGAGCCATCAATCTGCCCGGCCGCGTGGAGGCCAGGAGGCAGGGTGGCAGACTGGTCATCCGGCAGGGCTGAAGCGCTGATGCACTACGGCTGTGTCTCCCGGGCCGCCAGGACGTGTTCGAGCAGTCCCGTCCGGCCCCGGACCGCTGGCCGACAACGAAAGTGATGCGGGTGGACGACAAGGACCTGGGCAACGACCTCCAGTCGGTGCTCATCACCAAGGAAGAGATCGACGCGAAGCTGGCCGAACTGGCCGCGAAGATCGACGCGGAATACGCAGGCAAGGATCTGCTTCTCGTCGGTGTCCTCAAGGGCGCCGTGATGGTCATGGCGGACCTGGCGCGCGCCCTGTCCACCCCGGTGACGATGGACTGGATGGCCGTCTCCTCGTACGGGGCGGGCACCCAGTCCTCGGGCGTGGTCCGGATCCTCAAGGACCTGGACACGGACATCAAGGGCAAGCACGTCCTGATCGTCGAGGACATCATCGACTCGGGGCTGACCCTGTCCTGGCTGCTGTCCAACCTCGGTTCGCGGGAGCCGGCCTCGCTGGAGGTCTGCACCCTGCTCCGTAAGCCGGATGCCGCAAAGGTCGCGATCGACGTCAAGTGGATCGGCTTCGACATTCCCAACGAGTTCGTCGTCGGATACGGGCTGGATTACGCGGAGAAGTACCGCAACATTCCATTCGTCGGTACCCTCGCGCCGCATGTCTACGGCGGTTAGAGGCTCCGCGACCCGGCCCCGCCTGTCCGCGCGACCTCCCGGCCGGGGACCTGGGCCGGGGCGTGGCGACCGCCGCCGGGAACCTCAGCCCGGCGCGCGCCGTTGGAGCAGGGGAAGACGGGTTCGTCAGCCGTCCCGTGCGGTCGCGGGCCATGATGCTGGGGTACCTTCCCAGGAACAGTCTTTTCTCACAGCAGCATTTACCTACGGGCAGGAGGGACGGGGCGACTTCGCTCCGTATGGATGGACGTGAAGCGATACTTCCGTGGGCCGGTCATGTGGATCGTGCTGGCCGTCCTCGCCGTGGTCGTGTTGATGCAGGTCGTCGGCTCGTCGGGCGGCTACAAGACGGTGGACACCGGTGAGGTCGTCCAGGCGATCGACAAGAACCAGGCCGAGCAGGTCAAACTGACCACCGGCGACGACCAGATCATCAAGGTCGACCTCAAGGACGGCCTGAAGGTCAAGGGCAGCGACAAGATCCAGGCCAGCTACATCGGCACTCAGGGATCCTCGCTGGCCGCAACGCTCCAAACGAAGTTCCAGAACGGTGACATCACCAAGGGCTATACGGTCTCGCCTTCGAAGCAGAGCCCGTTCCTCTCGGTGCTGTTCTCGCTGCTGCCCTTCGTGCTGATCGTCGTGGTCTTCCTGTTCCTGATGAATCAGATGCAGGGCGGCGGATCCCGCGTCATGCAGTTCGGGAAGTCCAAGGCCAAGCTGATCACCAAGGACACCCCGAAGACGACCTTCGCCGATGTGGCCGGGTCGGACGAGGCGGTCGAGGAACTCCACGAGATCAAGGAATTCCTCCAGGAGCCCGCGAAGTTCCAGGCCGTCGGCGCCAAGATCCCGAAGGGCGTGCTGCTCTACGGCCCGCCCGGTACGGGCAAGACGCTGCTGGCGCGTGCCGTCGCGGGCGAGGCCGGGGTGCCGTTCTACTCGATCTCGGGCTCCGACTTCGTCGAGATGTTCGTCGGTGTCGGT
The DNA here is from genome assembly GCF_044763125.1 of Streptomyces sp. NPDC096310. Lineage (NCBI taxonomy): Bacteria > Bacillati > Actinomycetota > Actinomycetes > Kitasatosporales > Streptomycetaceae > Streptomyces > Streptomyces sp. NPDC096310. The sequence continues at coordinate 114,979 of NZ_JBIWFO010000014.1, forward strand.
GCCTCCCGGGTGCGCGACCTCTTCGAGCAGGCCAAGGCGAACGCCCCGGCGATCGTCTTCGTCGACGAGATCGACGCCGTCGGCCGGCACCGCGGCGCGGGCCTCGGCGGCGGGCACGACGAGCGCGAGCAGACGCTGAACCAGCTCCTGGTGGAGATGGACGGCTTCGACGTGAAGGGCGGCGTCATCCTGATCGCCGCCACCAACCGGCCGGACATCCTCGACCCGGCGCTGCTGCGCCCGGGCCGGTTCGACCGGCAGATCGCTGTCGACCGCCCGGACATGCAGGGCCGTCTGGAGATCCTCAAGGTCCACCAGAAGGGCAAGCCGGTCGCCCCGGACGTCGATCTGGGCGCCGTCGCCCGTCGTACGCCCGGCTTCACCGGCGCCGACCTGGCGAACGTGCTGAACGAGGCCGCGCTCCTGACGGCGCGCGGTGACGGGAAGCTCGTCGACAACCACGCCCTGGACGAGGCGATCGACCGCGTCGTGGCGGGCCCGCAGAAGCGGACCCGGATCATGTCCGAGAAGGAAAAGAAGATCACCGCGTACCACGAGGGCGGTCACGCCCTGGTCGCCGCGGCGTCTCCGAACTCCGACCCGGTGCACAAGATCACGATCCTGTCCCGCGGCCGGGCCCTGGGCTACACCATGGTCCTGCCCGACGAGGACAAGTACTCGACCACGCGCAACGAGATGCTCGACCAGCTCGCCTACATGATGGGCGGACGCGCGGCGGAGGAGCTGGTCTTCCACGACCCGACCACCGGCGCGGCCAACGACATCGAGAAGGCCACGGCCACAGCGCGGGCGATGGTCACGCAGTACGGCATGACCGAGCGGCTCGGCGCGATCAAGTTCGGCGGCGACAACACCGAACCGTTCCTCGGCCGGGAGATGGCGCATCAGCGCGACTACTCGGAAGAGGTCGCGGCGCTGGTCGACGAAGAGGTCAAGAAGCTCATCGAGACCGCGCACAACGAGGCCTGGGAGATCCTGGTCGAGAATCGTGACGTACTCGACAATCTGGTCCTGGCGCTCCTGGAGAAGGAGACGCTCAACAAGGAGCAGATCGCGGAGATCTTCTCGACCATCGTGAAGCGCCCGTCCCGTCCGGCGTGGACCGGCTCGTCGCGTCGTACTCCGTCGACGCGTCCGCCGGTGCTCTCGCCCAAGGAGCTGGCGCTGACCAACGGCGCCGCGGGCGTCAACGGCGGGCTCCCCTCCGTGACCTCCGGCGAGACGCCCACCGAGGCGCTTCCCGAGGACCGTCCGGAGAGCTGACAGCGGGCCGGGTCCCCTCGAAGGGCCCGGAATGGATGCCGCGTCGCCCAGGTTTTAGCCTGGGGGGCGCGGCATCCGTATGTCCGCACACGAGAACGGCACAGGAACGAGGCACACATGACCGACCCGGTGACGCTGGACGGGCAGAGTCCCGTCCGCGAATTCGACGAGAAGCGGGCCGAGAATGCCGTGCGCGAACTGCTGATCGCGGTCGGGGAGGACCCGGACCGCGAGGGGCTGCGGGCGACCCCGGGCCGGGTGGCGCGCGCGTACAAGGAGATATTCGCCGGGCTGTGGCAGAACCCGGAAGACGTGCTGACCACGACGTTCGACCTGGGCCATGACGAAATGGTCATGGTGAAGGACATCGAAGTGACCTCGACCTGTGAACACCATCTCGTCCCGTTCGTCGGGGTCGCGCACGTCGGCTACATCCCCTCCACGGACGGCAAGATCACCGGGCTGTCGAAGCTGGCTCGCCTCGTGGACGTCTACGCCCGCAGGCCGCAGGTCCAGGAGCGGCTGACGACGCAGATCGCCGAGTCCGTGATGGAGATCCTGGAGCCGCGCGGGGTGATCGTGGTCATCGAGTGCGAGCACATGTGCATGTCGATGCGGGGGGTGCGCAAGCCCGGGGCGAAGACCATCACCTCGGCCGTACGCGGCCAGCTCCGCGATCCGGCCACCCGCGCGGAGGCGATGAGCCTGATCCTGGCCCGCTGAGCGCCGGGACGGGGCCGGTGGCCGGGGTTCAGGCGGCGGGGCCGGCCGGGGCCGCGCCGTTCTTGTTGTCGTTGCCGTCCTCGGGGAGCTTGCAGACGCGCTCCAGGAAGAACGCCGCGACGATCACCGCGATGCCCGCCAGCACCGAGAAGCCCGCGTAGATGGCCTGGTCACGGCGGGCGGGGATGTCGAGGGAGCCGAGCAGGAAGACGCCCGTACCGCCGTACATGCCGGAGACCAGGGCCGCGACCAGGGCGCTCGCCTGGCCGAAGACCACGGCGCGCGCCGCCATCAGCGGGTCCACGCCCTGCGCGCCGGGGCGCCGCTCCCGCTGGGCCTTGAGGCGGGAGCGCAGCGACAGGGCCGTCGCGGCGAGTACCGCGGCGATCGCGGCGAGCACGATGGGCGCCGCGAGCGGGACGCTCGGCAGGGTCCCGAACGCGTCCCAGAGGCGGGCGGCGGCCCAGGAGAGCACGCCGGCCACCACGAACAGGCCGGCGAGGACGCCGATCCGCAACTGCTTCACCGAGTAAGCCGCCCTTCACACCTCGCCGTACCGATCCGCAGAGCCTAACGACTATTCGGGCAGGCGCAGTTCCAGGTCGGACCGGGGCTGTACACCATCCTGGCCGATGTCCGTCAGCAGCTCCGCCACCGGGCCGTGGCCAGGGACCCGCGCCTCCGGGTCCACGTCGTGCCACGGCGCGAGGACGAAGGCGCGCTGGTGGGCGCGGGGGTGCGGGAGGGTGAGCCGCGGGTCGTCCGAGACGATGTCCGCGTACGCCAGGATGTCCACGTCGATCGTGCGCGGCCCCCAGCGCTCGTCACGGACCCGGTCGAAGGCTTCCTCGATGGCCTGGCCGCGCTCCAGCAGCGAGGACGGCGGCAGCGTCGTCTTGATGACCACCACCGCGTTGAAGTACGACGGCTGCGTGCCGGGGTCGACGCCCCAGGGCTCCGTCTCGTACACCGGGGAGACCGCTTTGACCCGGACGCCCGGGGTGTCCTCCAGGGCGTCGATCGCGCCCTGGATCGTCTCCAGCCGGTTCCCGAGGTTGGAGCCGAGGGCAACCACGGCCCGCTGCGGGTTGGACAGCGTACTGTCCGCGGCGTCCACCTGGGCGACCACGGAGGCGGGCACCGGCTGGACCGTGGGGTCGCTCTGCGGCCCGTTCGATGAAGACAGACTCATACTCGGCTCCGGGTGATGGTGATGGTCACATCGTCAAAGGGCACGGTGATCGGGGCGTCCGGTTTGTGCACGACGACCTCGACCTCCTGGACGCCGTCGTGTTTCAGGCAGATCCGGGCGATGCGCTCCGCCAGTGTCTCGATCAGATTGACGGGCTCTCCCTGGACGACCTCCACGACCTCCTCCGCCACGATGCCGTAATGGACGGTCTTCGCCAGGTCGTCGCCGGCCGCCGCGGGGCGGGTGTCGAGGCCGAGCACCAGGTCCACGATGAAGGTCTGGCCCTCCTCGCGCTCCCGGGGGAAGACGCCATGGTGCCCACGGGCCTTGAGGCCGCGCAGCGCGACACGATCCACGCGAATCACTCCTGCTTCGTTTGTCGTCGGGGCACACGGTCGCGAGCGGGGGCGGCTCGGTGCCCACATTTGAATCTACCCGTGAGCACCGACAGTGCTGTCCCGCGGGGTTACGGGCGGGAGCGCCGCGCGACTGGTAGCCGCCCCTACCCGCCGGTTCCCGCTGCCAATCCATACCGACCGATTACCCACTCACGTGGGCGGCACGTCGTCCGCTTCCGCGTCCTCCTCGCCGTTTTCGGTCAGTACGGGGGAGCCGTGGTGCGACCAGAGCTTCCACCCCTCCGGTGTGCGCCGGAACACGTTCGTCGCGACGACGAGCTGCCCGACCAGCGGTCCCAGCTCGCCGCCCGACTCGGCGGGGCCGCCGCTGAGGATGTTCTCGGTGCAGGTCACCAGGGCGGTGTCGGCGCTGACGGAGACCGCGACGTCGGTCAGGAAGAACTGGATGTACTCGGTGTGCGCCATGATCAGGGCGTACGAGCGCAGCACCTCGCCGCGTCCGCTCAGCACCGGCCAGCCCGGGTGGACGCAGGAGACGCCCGAGTCCTCGCCGTCCAGCCAGAGCCCCGACATGGCCTCCAGATCGCCGCGCTCCATCGCCTCGTAGAACGTGGTGTTGGCCCGCTCGACGCGCTCGCGCTCCGTCAGCCCGCTGTCGTCCGGCGCGCCGCTCTCCATCCGGGCGGTCACCGGGCTCCCCCGGCCGGGCCGCGGGCGCCTTCGACGGCGCGTGCCACCCGTACCGCGTCGGCCGTCGCCCGTACCTCGTGGACCCGGACCGCCCAGGCGCCCTGGTGGGCGGCGATCGCGGAGACCGCCGCGGTGGCCGCGTCGCGCTCGCGGGCGGGCGGCGGGGAGCTCTCGCCGCCCGCGAGGACATGACCGAGGAACCGCTTGCGGGACGCGGCGACGAGCAGCGGCCGGCCCAGCGAGCGCAGCTCGGGGAGGTGGGCGAGGAGGGCGAGATCGTGCTCGGCCTGCTTCGCGAAGCCGAGGCCGGGGTCGACGACGAGGAGTTCGGGGGCGATACCGCCGGCGATCACGGCGTCCATCCGGGCGCGCAGCTCCGCGACGACTTCGGCGACGACATCCGTGTAGACCGCGCGGCTGTTCATGCCCTGGCTGAAACCGCGCCAGTGCATCACGACGAACGGCACCCCCGCGGCGGCCACGGCGGGCACCATCGCCGGGTCGGCGAGTCCGCCGCTGACATCGTTGACCAGAGCCGCGCCGGCGGCGACGGCCTGCTCGGCGACGCGGGCGCGCATGGTGTCGACGGAGACGGTGACGCCTTCGGCGGCCAGGCCGCGTACGACCGGGACGACGCGCCGCAGCTCCTCGTCCTCGTCGACCCGGGTCGCGCCGGGCCGGGTCGACTCGCCGCCGACGTCGACCAGGTCGGCGCCCGCGCCGACGAGGTCCAGGCCGCGCTTGACGGCGGCGGTGGTGTCGAACCAGCGACCGCCGTCGGAGAAGGAGTCGGGCGTCACGTTGACGACCCCCATCACCGCACACCGGTCCCACCCCGGCAGCCCCCGCACCGTGCCCCGCCCGCGCAACGTACTCATATGCCCCACCCTAGGTGTTCCGCTGTTCCGCAGGCCTGGTGGGGAAGCCCCGCGCCGTCGTGGGGAGGCCCCTACGCCGTACGGACCCCGGGGTCGGGCTGGGCGGCGGCGGGGGCGGTGCGGTCGTGGGGCCCGCCGGGGCGGGTGCGGCGGGGGCGACGCAGGGGGCGCGGGAGCGACAGGGTGACGAAGCCCTCCGCCTGCATCGCGGCGAAGCCGATCCGCGGCAGGTCACCGGTGGAGCGGAAGACCACGTAACGCGGCTCCCAGCGGGGCCGGAACTTGGCGTTGAAGCGGTACAGCGACTCGATCTGGAACCAGCGCGAGAGGAAGACCAGCAGACCGCGCCAGCCGCGCAGCACGGGCCCCGCGCCCAGCCGCTCGCCGCGGGCGAGCGCCGAGCGGAACATCGCGAAGTTGAGCGAGACCCGCGCCACCCCGAGCGCGGGCGCGGCGTGCAGCGCGGCGACGATCAGCAGTTCGTTCATGCCCGGGTCGGCGGTGCGGTCGCGGCGCATCAGGTCCAGGGACATCCCGTCCGTCCCCCACGGGACGAAGTGCAGGACGGCCTTGAGATCGCCGTACGGGCCCGGCGTGCCCGGGGCTCCAGGCCCGTTTTCGCCCGGCTTGTGCGCGGTGGCGATGACGGAGTCGCCGTCGGCGGGGTCGCCGATCCGGCCGAGCGCCATGGAGAAGCCACGTTCCGTGTCCGTACCGCGCCAGTCGTCGGCGGCGTCGCGGATCCGGGCCAGCTCGCCCTCGGAGAGGTCACGGACGCGCCGTACGCGGGTTTCGTAGCCGGCTCGCTCGATGCGCGTCACCATCTGGCGTACGTTGCGCATCGCGCGGCCGCGCAAGGAGAAATCCGGCACGTCCACCACCGCTTCGTCGCCCAGCTCCAGCGCGTCGAGCCCGGTCTCGCGGGTCCAGACCTCGCCGCCGGTCTCGCTGCACCCCATCACGGCGGGGGTCCAGGAGTGGGCCTTCGCCTCGTCCATGAAGCGTTCGATGGCGCCGGGCCATGCCTCCACGTCGCCGATGGGGTCGCCGCTGGCGAGCATCACTCCGGAGACGACGCGGTAGCAGATGGCCGCCTTGCCGCTGGGGGAGAAGACCACGCCCTTGTCGCGGCGGAGCGCGAAGTGGCCCAGCGAGTCGCGGCCGCCGTGCCGGTCGAGTAGGGCGCGCAGCCGCCGCTCGTCGTCCTCGGTGAGCCGCGCGACCGGGTGTTCTGGGCGGAAGGCGAGGTAGATGGTGGTGAGCACGGTGAGCAGACCGAGCGAGCCGAGGGAGTAGCCGACGGTGCCGCTGACGATCCCCTTGTAGTCGATGGGACCGTCGAAGCCGAACAGGCCGTACAGCACATGTTCGAGCCGTTCGGACAGGCTGGGGTTACCGATGGTCCGGTGCGGGTGGACGCTGACGATGACCAGGCCGAGTCCGATGGAGCCCGCCCCCATGAGGACGAAGTTCGCCAGCGCCCGCCAGCGGCTGCGCGGGTCGGGCAGAGCCGCGAACTCCCCGCGGTGGTGTACGAGCAGGGCGAGCAGGCCCAGCGAGAGCAGGGCGCCGATGACCGAGTGCCGGTAGGCGAACTGCGCCACGGTGCCGGCCGGCAGCAGGAACACCGCGGCCCGCCACGCCCGGCGCTTGCGCCGTTTGAGCCCGTGCGCGAGCAGCAGCAGGAGTACGCCGGTGCTCAGCGAGAGCGCGGCGGCGAAGGGGCCGAGAGCCCCGGGCAGCACCTCGGCGAAGGAGTGCATACGGCTGTGGCGGAAGCGCGGGAAGACGCCCGCGGCGATGTCGACGAGACCGATGAGGGCGCAGGCCGTACCTACGAGCGAGGGGACCGACTCGGGGCGCGGACCACGGAGCAGACGGCGCGCCGCGGACGGCGGCCGGTGCGCCGGCCTGCCGGGCGGGGCGGGCGTGCCGGACGAGGCGGCCGGGGTGGACATGCCGGACCGGCCGGGAGGGGCGGGTGCGTCAGTCTGCGGTGACGTGCGGGTTCGGGCCGACCGGTCGTCCCGGGGCGAGCCGCCGGAACGGGGCGGCTCGGCGGGATGCGGTGACCTGGTGGTGCGCGGTGACCCGTTGGAGTGCGTTCCGGGGGACTGTCCTGCCCTCTCCGGAACCGATCCCGATTTATCCCCATCTAGCGTCACAGACATCGCTTCCCGTGGCTCCGCGAGAGAGTGAGTGCCCGAGTCCGCTTCTTCTTCGCGGGCCGGACATTTTGCGCTCTCTAGGACGGGGCTTTCGGGGGACGGGTTCCTCTGCATTCGGGAAAATCTCACGGAAGAAAGCTCGGTCGACATGGGTCTCACCAGTCGTAAAGTCCTGGCCTTGGCCGTCCTGCTGGCTCTTCTCCTGTTCGTCGCGACCATCTGGCTCTGGCCGCGGCTCTCGCGCCGTACCGCGCGGGCCGTGCTCGGCAGGATCGGCCTCACCTTCGCCACCCAGGTGGCGATCTTCGCCGCGGTGGGCCTGGTGGCCAACCAGTACTTTCTCTTCTACGGCACCTGGGGCGATCTCTTCGGCCAGGAGCAGGAGCTGGGTTCCGTGGTCGGCCAGGCGGCGGCGGACGGCAAGCATGTGACGGTCATGGACACGCAGCGCACGGCCGTCCCCGGGGGAAGCCGGCCCGCGACGGCCGGGCAGATCCAGAAGGTCGCCATCGCGGGAGCGAGCTCAGGGATCGACTCCACGGGGTACGTCTATCTGCCGCCCGAGTACTTCCAGCCGCAGTTCGCGCGGCAGACCTTCCCGGCCGCCGCGGTGCTCACCGGCTACCCCGGAGTGGCCGAGAATCTGATCAAGGGCCTGAACTACCCGTCGACCGCCTGGCAGCTCGCCCGCCGCGGGAAGATGCAGCCGATGATCCTGGTGATGCTGCGGCCCACCGTGGCACCGCCGCGCGACACCGAGTGCGTGGACGTCCCGGGCGGCCCGCAGACCGAGACGTTCCTCGGCAAGGACCTGCCGCTGGCCGTGTCGAAGACGTACCGCGTCAAGACCGCGCCCCGGAACTGGGGCATCATCGGCAACTCCACCGGCGGCTACTGCGCGCTGAAGATCGCCATGCACCACCCGGAGCGGTACTCGGCGGGCGCCGGGCTCTCCGCGTACTACAAGGCGGCGGAGGACCCGACGACCGGCGACCTCTTCCACGGCGACCAGACGCTGCGCAACCGCGCCGACCTGCTGTGGAGCCTGGACCACGGGCGGCAGGGCGAATCGTCGCTGCTCGTCACCAGCTCCAGGAAGGGCGAGCGGAACCTCAAGTCCACCGAGGAGTTCATCCAGAAGGTCAAGGCGCCCTCGGAGGTGTCGTCGATCATCCTCCAGAGCGGCGCGCACAACTTCAACACCTGGCGCCGGGAGATCCCGCCGGCGCTGGAGTGGATGTCGGGCAGGCTCAGCGCGAACTGAGCCGGCCCGGTCCGGTCCGTACCCGCCGGCCGTACGGACCGGACCGGAGCGTTCAGGGAACTCAGGACGCTCAGGGCGCGACGAGCTTGCTGACGGTCTCCAGCTCGACGTCCGTACGGGCGATGGCCTGCGCGTCCGCGTCGATCGACCGGCGCAGCGCCTCGTGCAGCCGCGCCGGGGTGAGGACCCCGAGGAACCGGCCGGTCTTCTCCCGGTCGATGACCGCTATCCAGCCGGCGTCGTGCTGGAGCATCGTGGCGAACGCCTGCTTGAGCGAGGCGCCGACCGGCAGCCACGCCTCCATCCGGCGCGCGTGCTCCCGTACGGTCCCCGCCTCGGCCCCGCCCGCCGTGGCGGCCCGGTCGGCGGAGAGCCAGCCGTGCAGATTGTCGTCGGAGTCCAGGACGACGGCCCAGCGCGCGCCCTCCTTGGTGAGCTTCGCCGCGGCGCGCGGGAGCGGGTCGTCGAGATGGACGACGGGCGGCTGTTCGAGGTCGCCCTCCTCGATGGGGGTGACGGAGAGCCGCTTCAGGCCGCGGTCCGCGCCGACGAAGTCCGCGACGTACGGGGTGGCCGGGGCGCCGAGCACCGCCGTGGGGGCGTCGAACTGCTCGATCCTGCCGTGCCCGTAGACGGCGATACGGTCGCCGAGCCTGACGGCCTCCTCGATGTCGTGCGTGACGAAGAGCACAGTCTTGCGCACGGCCGCCTGGAGCCTGAGGAACTCGCTCTGGAGGTGGTCGCGCACGACCGGGTCGACCGCGCCGAACGGCTCGTCCATCAGCAGGACGGGCGGGTCGGCGGCGAGGGCGCGGGCCACCCCGACGCGCTGGCGCTGGCCGCCGGAGAGCTGCTCGGGGTAGCGGTCGCCGTAGACGGACGGGTCCAGTCCGACCAGATCGAGGAGTTCCGCGGCGCGCGCCCGGCCCTTGGCGCGCTGCCAGCCGAGGAGATGCGGGACGGTCGCGGTGTTCTCCAGGACCGTCTTGTGCGGGAAGAGACCGACCTGCTGGATGACATAGCCGATACGGCGCCGGAGGCTGACCGGATCGATCGCGGATATGTCGTCCCCGTCGAGGAATACGCGGCCCTCGGACGGTTCGATGAGGCGGTTGACCATTTTCATGGTGGTGGTCTTGCCACAGCCGGAAGGTCCGACGAGCGTGACCAGTTCGCCCTCGGAGACCTCGAAGGAGAGGTCGTCCACAGCGGTGGTGCCGTCCGGGTACCGCTTGGTGACATGCTCGAATCGGATCATGGTTCCCCATTGTGCGGCGCGTTGTGTGAAGGCAATGTTGCTGGAATGTGGCGGGCTTCCGCGAATGTCAGAGGTCGGGGATAGGCTCGCCGGAGTAGGAGGTTGTGGAGGCCGACGCGTGTGTGCGCGGCCGGACGGGGAGGCGGGGGTGGATGGGTACGCAAGGATGCCTGGCGGCGAACGACTGGATCTGCGGGGAATATCTCCGCTCCCGTAGCCAGGAGTTGATCGACGCCACGGTCCAGCACGTGTGGATCACGGCGGTCTCGGTCGCCATAGGACTGCTGGTCGCATTTCCGCTCGCGCTGCTCGCGCGGAGCAGGCCCGCATTCACCGCCCCCGTACTGGGCCTGACGACCCTGCTCTACACGATTCCCTCGCTCGCGATGTTCTCGCTGCTGCTGCCGGTCTTCGGACTCTCCGCCGGTCTGGTGATCACGGGCCTCGTGCTCTATTCGCTGACCATTCTCGTACGGAACATCATGGCGGGACTGGCGTCGGTGCCGGAAGAGGCCAGGGAGGCCGCCCGCGGGATGGGGTACGGGCCGGGGCGGCTGCTCTGGGAGGTCGAGCTGCCGCTCGCGCTGCCCGCGCTCATGGCCGGTCTGCGGATCGCCACGGTGTCGACGGTCGCGCTGACGACGGTCGGTTCGATCGTGGGTCGTGGCGGGCTCGGCAATCTCATCGACGACGCGTTGCAGAGCTTCTTCAAGGCGCAGGTGCTGACGGCGTCGGTGCTGTGCGTGCTGCTGGCCGTCCTGGCCGACCTGCTGCTGCTCGGGGTCCAGCGCGCGCTGACGCCCTGGACCCGCATACGTACGCGCGCGGCGAAGGCGGTGGGGTGAGCATGGGGTTCCTCGGGGACGCGTGGGGCTGGCTGACGACGGGTTCCAACTGGTCGGGCGACGGCGGGGTGTGGCAGCGGCTGGAGGAGCACATCGTCGTCAGCGGGGTCTCGATGGCGCTCGCCTGCGCGATAGCCCTGCCCCTGGCGCTCTTCCTGGGGCACATCGGCAGGGGCGGCGCGCTCGCGATCAACATCTCCAACGTGGGGCGGGCGGTCCCCGTCTTCGCCGTGCTCGCGCTCTTCATGGTCTCGCCGCTGCGCAACTCCGGCTCGGTCCCCACGATCATCGCGCTGGTGCTCTTCGCGGTGCCGCCCCTGCTCACCAACGCCTATGTGGGCATGCGCGGGGTGGATCCCGCGGTGGTGGAGGCGGCGCGGGGCATGGGGATGTCGGGGCGCCAGGTCTTCGTCCGGGTCGAGCTGCCCCTCGCCTACCCGATGATCATGACCGGGCTGCGGTCGGCCGCCGTCCAGGTGGTGGCCACCGCCACCATCGCGGCGATGGTGGGCCAGGGCGGGCTCGGCCGGATCATCACCGCGGGGTTCAACACGTACGACACCGGGCAGGTGGTCGCGGGCGCGCTGCTCGTCGCGCTGCTGGCGCTGCTCGTCGAGGGCGCGCTGGTGGCGCTGGACCGGGTGATCGACCCGGCGCCGTCCCTCGCCGCGGTGGCTGCCGACGGCGGGGAGCCCGGCGCCCGTACGACCGACCGTGCGACGACGGACGACCGGGTGAAGACGACCGTGTGAAGACGACCGTGTGACAGCGAGCGACCGTGTGACGACGACCCGTGTGATCACGACAGGCTTTTTCTGCTTCTTTGGAGAGTGGACATCATGAGCAAGACCTCGCGTTTCGCGGGCGCGGTACTCGCGGTGGCGGCGCTGAGCGTGTCGCTCGCCGCGTGCGGCGGCGACAGCCTGGAGAAGAACAAGAGCGGTGCCGACTCCGGTTCCGGCGCGGCGTCCGGATCGGGCGGGAAGGGCTCGCTGGTCGTCGGCGCCGCGGCCTTCACGGAGTCCAAGGTGCTGGCGGAGCTGTACGCCCAGGTGCTGGGCGGCGCCGGGTACTCCACGTCCGTCACGACCGTGAAGAACCGTGAGCTGTACGAACCGTCCCTGGAGAAGGGCGAGATCGACGTGGTGCCCGAGTACGCCGCGACGATCACCGAGTTCCTCAACGCCAAGGTCAACGGGGCCAAGGCGGCGCAGGAGAAGCCCCTCGCCTCCAGCGACGCCGCCGCCACGGTCGCCGAGCTGAAGAAGCTTGCCGAGCCGCGCGGGCTGAAGGTGCTGCCCGCCGGGCAGGCCGTCGACCAGAATGCCTTCGCCGTCAGCAAGGAATTCGCCGGCAAGAACAACCTCAAGACACTTTCCGATCTTGGAAAATCCAAGATCAAAGTCAAGATCGCGGCAGGCGACGAGTGCGAGGTACGGCCGTTCTGCGCCCCGGGTCTCAAGAAGACCTACGGTATTGATGTAGCGGGCATCGACCCCAAGGGAGTCGGTACGCCCCAGTCCAAGCAGGCGGTCAAGGACGGCGTGGACCAGATGGCCCTCAGCTCCACCACCGACGGCACGCTCGACAGTTACGGACTCGTGGTGCTGGAGGACGACAAGAAGCTCCAGAACGCGGACAACGTACTGCCGGTGGTCAATGCCAAGGACGCCGGTTCGCAGGAGATAGCGGATGCCCTCGGCAAGCTGACGGACACCCTGACGACCGCGGATCTCGCGCAGTTGAACCTCAAGGTCGACGCCGAGCGCGCCAAGCCCGAGGACGTGGCCAAGGAGTATCTGGAGTCCAAAGGTCTGGTCAAGAAGTAGCCGAAGAGCGCCGCGTGAACGGTAAGCGGACGGTAAGCCGCGGCAGGCAAAACGGAGTTCTGTAGAGGAAACAGCGGACGGGCGGGAGGGATGGGGGAGCGGAGTCGACAACAGGCCGGGAAAGATTGTCCGACCGGTTCCCCAATCGGCGTCCACGCACGGTAAATTTCAGGCCATGCCACGTGGACGCCACCGCCATTCCCCACCCCTCCACAAGCTTCTGCCGCCGACGGCGGTCGCCGGAGCCGCGGTTCTCTGCGCTGCGGGCTCCTGGCTGTTCGCGGATCCCCTGGTGCTCCGCGGGCTGATCGCGGCGACGGCCGCCGCCGCGATCAGCGGCGCCGTCTTCATGCGGAGCTGGGACCGGAACGCGGGCCGCCGGGTCGCCGAGCTGACCCGCGGCCGGGAGAGCGACCACTGGAAGACCGAGGAGCGTATCGCCGAACTGGAGGCCGACGTCGAGGAGTCGCGCGAACTGCGCGCCAAGCTGGACGCCAAACTCCGCTCCAAGCGGATCGAACTGGCGGGCCTGCGCGGCGAGCACGCCGCGCTGCTGCGCCGGTACGCCACGGCGGAGACCGAGCGGGCGACCGCGCTGGAGGGGCGGCGTCAACTCGCCCTGGAGGCGGCGGCCGAGCCCAAGGCGCTGACCGCCGCGAGCGGCGGCCCGGCCAAGGACGCCTATGTCGGAGCGGCGCGCGCCCTGGACGAGCTGACGCGCAACGGAGTGGCCCAGCAGGTGAAGCGGACGGTCGAGGCCGCCCGTGCCCGCGATCTCGCGGAGCGGGCGACGGAGGCGGAGGAACCGCAGGGGAAGCACGCGGCGGCCGCCGGCGCGGAGCAGCACAGCCGCCCGTCGGCGGCGGCCGCCGGCGCGGAGCAGCACAGCCGCCCGTCGTCCGCCTCCTCCGCCCCTTCCACGCCCTCTGTGCCGATCGCGTCCGCGATCGTCCCGTACTCCCCGGCGGGCCGTCCCGGACGCCGCTCCGAGGGCGGCTTCGACTTCTTCGGCGCCCAGTGCGCCCATGTCCTTGAGCCCCGGAACGGCGCCCAGGACGCCGGGACACCGGCCGGCCCGGAGAGCAGCACGGGCCCACGGGACGAGGCGGCCCCGACGGACCCGACCGCTACGGCGGATGCGGCGGATGCCGTGAATACGGAGCAGGCACCGGCCGACGCCGCGCCCGTACCCCTGGACCGGCTGGCGCGCGTGGCGCGCGAGGACCTCGCCGATGTCGTGGGCGAGGAGGCGCTCGCCGAGCGGCGCAGGGCCGAGGAGCGGGGGATCGGCCAGGTCATCGACCTGACCGCGCACGACGAGACCGAGCAGCTTCCCCTCGGTGAGCTGCGCGGCGCGATCAGCTCGTAACGCCGTACCGGGCGTACGTCACGCACACCGTGGGCCTGTTCGGGGACGCCCCCGGACAGGTCCACCGGCCGGTCTACTTGTCGATGTCGCCGACGACGAAGAACAGCGACCCCAGGATCGACACCATGTCCGCGACCTGCGTCCCGGGCAGCAGTTCGGTCAGCGCCTGGATGTTGTTGAACGAGGCGGAGCGGAGCTTCAGCCGGTACGGCGTCTTCTCGCCCTTCGACACCAGGTAGTAGCCGTTGATGCCGAGCGGGTTCTCCGTCCAGGCGTACGTGTGCCCCTCCGGCGCCTTCAGCACCTTGGGCAGCCGCTGGTTGACCGGCCCCGGCGGCAGCTCCCCGATCCGGTCCAGACAGGCGTCCGCCAGCGCGAGCGCGTTGTGCGTCTGCTCCAGCAGGCACTCGAAACGGGCCAGGCAGTCGCCGTCCTGGCGGGTCACCACCGTGAGCACATCGGCCAGCTCGCCGTACGCGAGGTAGGGCTCGTCGCGCCGCAGGTCGAAGTCGACCCCGGAGGCGCGGGCGATCGGCCCCGACACCCCGTACGCGTGCACCGCCTCCCGCGACAGCACCCCGACGCCGCGCGTCCGCCCCCGGAAGATCTCGTTGCCGAGGACCAGCCGGTCGTACACGTCCATCCGCGAGCGCACCTCGGCGATCGCGTGCCGGGCCCGGCCCAGCCACCCCGCGGGCAGATCCTCCTTGAGGCCGCCGACCCGGTTGAACATGTAGTGCATCCGGCCGCCGGAGACCTCCTCCATCACGGCCTGGAGCTCCTCGCGCTCCCGGAACGCGTGGAACATCGGGGTGATCCCGCCCAGTTCGAGGGGGTACGAGCCGAGGAACATCAGGTGGTTGAGGACCCGGTTCAGCTCGGCGAGCAGCGTTCTGAGCCAGACGGCCCGCTCGGGGACCTCCATGCCGAGCATCCGCTCGACGGCCATCACCACACCCAGCTCGTTGGAGAACGCCGACAGCCAGTCGTGGCGGTTGGCGAGCACCACGATCTGCCGGTAGTCACGGGCCTCGAACAGCTTCTCCGCGCCCCGGTGCATATAGCCGATCACCGGCTCGGCGTGCCGGATCACCTCGCCGTCGAGCACCAGGCGCAGCCGGAGCACCCCATGGGTGGAGGGGTGCTGCGGACCGATGTTGAGCACCATGTCGGTGCTCTCCGCCGCGCCGCCGATGCCGACCGTCGTCCGGGTGGTCTCCGTCATGGGCGACAGTCTCTCAGAGGCGCGCGGACGGCCCGCGAACACCCTTCGCCGTCCTTTGCGGGCCTTCGCCGTCCTTGGCCGTCCTCCGGCATCCTCCACCGTCAGAGGTCCCCCGGCTCCCACAGGTCCTCCGGCGTGATCCCGGCCGGCTGCGTCAGCCAGCCGAAGTCCCCGAGGCCGCCGCGCGCCGTCAGCTCCGCCGCCTCACCGGCCGCCGCGAGCGCCCGTACGTACGCCCCCGGGTCCGAGGACGCCAGCGTGAGCGGCGGGCGCGCCCCGCGCACGCCCAGCCGGTGCAGCGCCTCACGCTGGCGCAGCAGTTCGGCGCCGGGCAGCGGGCAGGCGTCCGCGCACGCGTCCAGCGCCACATGCGCGGTGAGGTCGCGGGTCCCGTCCGGTACGGGGGCCACCTCCCGGCCCGCCCGGAAACCGGTGAGTGTGCCGAACGGCGGCCGGGCTTCCCGTACGTGCGCGTAGTCCACGGCGACCGCGAGCCCCCGCTCCAGCGTGCCGACCGCCGCCGCCCACGCCTCGTCGCGCGGGCGGCCGATCTCCGCGCGGCTGCCGGGCCCCGCCGGCGGCCACCAGCGGGCGAGCCACCGTGCGTCGGCGCCCTCGACGGGCCTGCCCAGTTCCTCGGAGCCGTCCGGCCGTACGAGGACGTACCGTACGACCCCCTCGGGATCGGTCTCGGCGATGTCGAGCGGCACATTGTCCAGCCACTCGTTCGCGAAGAGCAGTCCGACGGTCCCGGCCGGCGGCTCCGCGCACCACTCCACGCGCGGGTCGAGCCCCGGCGGGCGCGGGGCGCGTTCCACGGCGTACGGGTGCACCGTCAGCCCTGCCGGAACCGCCGCCAGCACGCCGGTCAGCAGCTCGCCCCGGCCCGCGCCGACATCGATCAGCGCCACCTCGTCACGGCCGAGCAGCCGCGCGGTCCGCACCAGCAGCCGGGCGACGGCCCCGGCGAAGAGCGGGGAGGCGTGCACCGAGGTACGGAAGTGGCCCGCGGGGCCCTCGGGCCGCAGATAGAAGCCGCCGGGGCCGTACAGCGCCGCCTCGGCCGCCGTACGCCAGCTCACCGGCCCGGAACCGGGCCCGCCGCCTCGCGTCTCGCGCGACTTACACGTCTCACCCGTCACGTCATCCGTCACGGCGCCAAGTCTCCACCTTGGGGAGTAGGCTTCCGCCGACCGGATCGATCCTCCGGTTGACCCCTCCGGCTTATCCGCTTCCCTACGCTGGGTTACGTGCAGCGCTTCTACGACTTTCTCCGACGACACCCGACGGGCGTCGACAGCTTCTGGGCTGTCCTGCTCTTCGGGATCTCGCTGTTGTGGGCCGTCCAGGAGAACATCGGCGTTGAACCACGGCTGATCGCCATCGTCCTGACCGTTCCGCTGTGCGTGGCGGTGGCGCTGCGGAGGCACGCGCCCGAGTACATGCTGCTGCTGGTGACGGCCGTGGGCGTCGCGCAGCTCGCGCTGAACGTGCACGTCAGCCCGGCCGACTTCGCGATGCTCGTCGTCATCTACACGGTCGCCGCGCGCGGCGGGGCGCGCTGGGCCCCCCGGTTCGCGCTGGTCGGCGGGGTGCTCGCGGCGCCGCTGTCACAGCTCCGCTGGCCGGTGGACGAGGCGGGCGTCACGGGCCAGATCTTCTTCACCGCCGTACTGGTCGTGCCGTTCGTGCTGGCCTGGGTGCTGGGCGACTCGATGCGGACCCGCAGTGCCTACTTCGCGCAGTTGGAGGAGCGGGCCACCCGCCTGGAGAAGGAGCGCGAGGCACAGGCCAAGGTGGCGGTCGCCGCCGAGCGCGCCAGGATCGCCCGCGAGCTGCACGATGTCGTCGCGCACAACGTGTCGGTCATGGTGGTCCAGGCGGACGGCGCCGCCTACGTCCTGGACGCGGCCCCCGACCAGGCCAAACAGGCCCTGGAGACCATCTCGACCACCGGGCGGCAGGCGCTCGCTGAGATGCGCAGGCTGCTGGGCGTGCTGCGGACCGGGGACACCAAGGAGAGCGGGGAGTACGTTCCGCAGCCCGACGTCGGTCAGATCGAGGACCTGATCGAGAAGGTACGGGAGGCGGGCCTGGCCGTGGATTTCAAGATCGAGGGCACCCCGAGGCCGCTGCCCAGCGGGGTGGAACTGACCGCGTACCGCATCGTGCAGGAAGCCCTCACGAACTCGCGCAAGCACGGCGGCCCGGACGTCGGCGCCAGCGTCCGGCTCGTCTACTTCGACGACGGGCTCGGCCTGCTCGTCGAGGACGACGGCCGGGGCGCGGCGCACGAACTGTACGAGGACGGCGGCGCGGACGGGCGCGGCCACGGGATGATCGGCATGCGGGAGCGGGTCGGCATGGTCGGCGGCACGCTGGACGCGGGCCCGCGTCCGGGCGGCGGCTTCCGGATCAGCGCGCTGCTCCCTCTGAAGGCGGCCTAGTGCAGCGCCGGGGGCGGAGCTCGCCGGCCCCCGCGCCCCGTTCCTCCGTCCCCGCCGCCCCACCACCCTCCGCACCACTGATGGCCCCTACCGGACAAGGAACCCCGATGTCGATCCGCGTGATGCTCGTCGACGACCAGATGCTGCTGCGGACCGGCTTCCGTATGGTGCTGGCCGCGC
This sequence comes from Streptomyces sp. NPDC096310, assembly GCF_044763125.1. NCBI lineage: Bacteria > Bacillati > Actinomycetota > Actinomycetes > Kitasatosporales > Streptomycetaceae > Streptomyces > Streptomyces sp. NPDC096310. The sequence goes on from NZ_JBIWFO010000014.1 coordinate 132,690, forward strand.
AACCGGACATGGATGTCGTCGCGGAGGCCGGGGACGGCGCGGAGGCGATCGAGAACCTGCGCTCCACCGAGGTCGACGTCGTGCTGATGGACGTACGGATGCCCAGACTGGACGGCGTCGAGGCGACCCGCAGGATCTGCGGGGTGCCCGGCGCCCCGAAGGTCCTCATCCTGACCACCTTCGACCTCGACGAGTACGCGTTCTCCGGGCTCAAGGCGGGCGCCAGCGGCTTCATGCTGAAGGATGTGCCCCCGGGCGAGCTGCTGAACGCGATCCGTGCCGTGCACAGCGGCGACGCGGTCGTCGCGCCGTCCACGACCCGCCGCCTCCTCGACCGCTTCGCGCCGATGCTGCCCAGCAGCGGCAAGCCGCAGAACAAGGAGTTGGGACGGCTGACCGAGCGGGAGCGCGAGGTCATGATGCTGGTCGCGCAGGGGCTGTCGAACGGTGAGATCGCCGGACGGCTGGTGCTGTCCGAGGCGACCGTGAAGACACACGTGGGCCGGATCCTCACCAAGCTCGGGCTGCGCGACCGTGTCCAGGTCGTCGTGCTCGCGTATGAGACGGGCCTGGTCAGGGCGGGCGGCGGGGCGGGCTGACCCCGGTGCTGCTATGGCTCAACGGCCCGTTCGGCGGTGGCAAGACCCAGACCGCGTTCGAGATCCGGCGGCGGCTGCCGGGCAGCGTCGTCTGCGACCCGGAGCATGTCGGCTTCGGCCTGCACCGGATGCTGCCGCCCGCGCTGCGCGACGACTTCCAGGATCTGCCCGCGTGGCGGCAGGGCGTGTACGAGATGCTCGATCTGGCCCTCAGGAAACACGCGGGCACGGTGATCGCGCCGATGACCCTGGTCGACCCCGGCTACTTCGACGAGATCGTCGGCCGGCTGCGCGAGAAGGGCCACGACGTACGGCACTTCGCGCTGCTGGCCGAGCGCGCGACCGTACTGCGGCGGCTGACCGAACGCGGCTGGGGGCGGGGGCTGCAACGGGAGAGCTTCGCCGTCCGGAAGCTGGACCACTGTCTGGAGGCGCTGGCCGCACCGCGGTTCGCCGAGCATCTGCGCACCGACCGGCTGACGCTCCCGCAGGTCGCGGACCACGTCGCCGCGTCCGCCGGGCTGCGGCTCGCGCCGAACACGTACGGACGGCGGCGCCACCGGCTGCGGCAGCTCCGGGTCGGTCTCGGCCACATCCGCTTCGACTGACGCGCGACAGCGGGCTTCCCGGCGCGGCTCCGCGCGGCGAGGCTCCAGTCGGTGCGGCGGCTCCGCTCGGTGCGGCCGGCCTGCCGGCCGGCAGGCTCAGCGCATCAACCCCTCCAGGAAGTCGCTGCCGAGTCTGGCCACCACGGTGACGTCGAGCTGATGCAGCACATGGCGTCCGCGCCGCATGGACGCCGTACAGCAGCACCTGCTCGACACCTACCGCGCGGCCCGGCACGGTGAGCCCCCTCCACCGCCGCCCGGCCGCTACGACCGCTACGACCGCCAGACGGTACGCACGATCCCGGAGTACCGCCGTACGCACCGGGCCGCCCCGCGCGCCCCCTGGTACACCCGCCTGGCCCGGCTTCCGCGCGTGCTCCGCGGCGGCGCACCGCCGGGCGGCACCACCCCGTGACCGGCCGCCCGGCCGCCGGTCACCCCGTCGTGTCCAACTGCCGCTCCTGCTCTTCCTGGACACGGCGTACGAAGTCCTCGACCGCCGCCCGGACATCCTGGGCGGTCCACTCCAGACCCGCCCGCGCCACGGTCACCTCCGTGAAGGCGAGGCCCGGGGGACCGGCGGGCGCCGGATTCCAGACACGGAACAGCGTCACCCCCGTCTCCTCGGCCTGCCGCACCGCCGCCTCGCTCAGCACCTCGGGCTCGTACGGCAGCCACACCTGGAACTGGTGGGTGTGCGGCGGCTCGGGGTGGACGCGGAACCACGGGACCGGGGACGCGGCCAGACCCCGCGCCAGCTCAGCGGCCACCATGCGCGCGTGCGCCGCGTACGCGGGCAGCCGGGGCAGCTCGCGCTCCAAGCCCAGCAGGGCCGACAAGGCGGCCGGGAACTGCTGGAAGACCTGGCCGCCGTAGCGGTGGCGCCAGGTGCGCGCCTCCTCCACCAGCTCCTCGGGGCCCACCAGCGCCGCGCCCGACAGGCCCTCCAGAGACTTGTAGAAGGACACGTACACGCTGTCCGCCAGGCCCGCGATCTCGGCCAGCGGACGGCCGAAGTGCGCGGTGCACTCCCACAGGCGCGCGCCGTCGACATGCACCACCGCGTCCCGCTCGCGCGCCGCCTCCACGACGGCGACCAGCTCGTCCCAGGAGGGCAGGACATAGCCCGCGTCCCGCAGCGGCAGCTCCAGCATCAGCGTGCCGAAGGGCTCCGCCAGGTCCCGTATCTCCTGCGCGGTCGGCGGCCGGGGCTCCCTCGTCGGACGGACCGTGAGCAGCCCGCTCACCGCCGACAGCGCGTCACGCTCATGGACCTCAGGGTGCGCCAGCGGATGCACCGCCACCGTGCGGTTGCCCGTACGCCCCGCCCAGCACCGCAGCGCCACCTGCTGCGCCATCGTGCCCGTCGGGAAGAACGCCGCGGCCGGGAAGCCGAGCAGCCCGGCCACGCGCCGCTCCAGCTCGGCGACCACCCCGTCCCCGTACATGTCCGCCGGGTCGTCCGGGCCGTGCACCTCCCCCGCGTCCGCCGCCAGGGCCGCCAGCCGCTCCCCCAGCCGCAGATCCATGGCGGGGCGCGCCAGCGCCCGGTGGGACGCCCGCCACGCGGCCGGCCTCCGCCGCCGTACGGCCTCGTCCTGCCCGGTGGTCGTCCCGGTCGTCCCGCTCTCCCTCGTCGTCCCGGTCTCCCCGGTCTCCCCGGTCACCTCGGCCGTCCCGCTCGTCTCGTTCATGGACCGATGATGGCTCACCCCGGACCCGTCGTGGCAGGGCTGTGGATATCGCCCACAGCCTGTGGACAACTCGGGTGGTGGTGCGAAACGCTGGCGTAGCATGGCGAGAAATCGTCCGGTACCCCCTGCGGACTGGAACGGAAGGCCCTCGCGTGAACGCATCAGCTCAAGAGTCCTTCGACCCCCGGGACCGCCCCGCCCGGCTCACGGTCGGTGTCGTCGGCGCGGGCCGCGTCGGACCGGCGCTCGCGGCGTCGCTCCAGCTCGCCGGTCACCGCCCGGTCGCCGTCTCGGGCGTCTCGGACGCCTCCGTACGGAGAGCGGGTGCCCTGCTCCCCGACATCCCGCTGGTCACCCCCGCCGAGGTGCTGGCCCGCGCCGAGCTGGTCCTGCTGACCGTCCCCGACGACGCCCTGCCCGGCCTGGTCGAGGGGCTGGCCGAGACCGGCGCCGTACGGCCGGGACAGCTCCTCGTGCACACCTCGGGGCGGTACGGCACGCGCGTCCTCGACCCCGCCCTGCGCGCCGGCGCGCTGCCGCTCGCCCTGCACCCCGCGATGACCTTCACCGGCACCTCAGTGGACGTCCAGCGGCTGGCCGGCTGCTCCTTCGGGGTCACCGCGCCCGAGGAGCTGCGGCTGGCCGCGGAAGCGCTGGTCATCGAGATGGGCGGCGAGCCCGAGTGGATCGCGGAGGAGTCCCGCCCGCTCTACCACGCGGCGCTCGCTCTGGGCGCGAACCACCTGGTCACACTGGTGGCGCAGGCCATGGAACTGCTCCGTGCCGCCGGGGTCGCCGCCCCCGACCGGATGCTCGGACCGCTGCTCGGCGCGGCCCTGGACAACGCGCTGCGCTCCGGCGACGCCGCCCTGACCGGACCTGTGGCGCGCGGCGACGCGGGCACGGTCGCCGCGCATGTCGCCGAGTTGCGCGCGCACGCGCCCGGTGCCGTCGCCGGCTACCTCGCGATGGCCCGTACGACGGCGGACCGGGCGCTGGCGCACGGGCTGCTCAAGCCGGAGCTGGCGGAGGACCTGCTCGACGTGCTCGCGGGCGGCGACAGCCTCGGAAACGCCACGGGCGGCGGCGCCGGAGGCACCCGATGAGCCTGATCAGCCCCACCGCACGGACCGGCCCCACCGCACGGACCGCCGAGACCGGAGAGACGGACCCCATGAGCTTCGAACTCGCCGCCACGCGCGCGGACCTCGACCGCCTCCTGGACCGGCGCGCCCCCGGCGCCCGGATCGGCGTCCTGTTGACGATGGGCGCGCTCCACGAGGGCCACGCCACGCTCGTACGCGCCGCCCGCGCCCGGGTCGGTCCCCAGGGCCTCGTCGTGGTCACCGTCTTCGTCAACCCGCTCCAGTTCGGCGCCGGGGAGGACCTGGACCGCTACCCGCGCACCCTTGAGGCCGACCTGAAGGTCGCGCGGGAAGCCGGCGCCGATGTCGTCTTCGCGCCGGGCGCCGACGAGGTCTACCCCGGCGGCGCCCCGCAGATCACCCTCTCCGCGGGCCCCATGGGCGAGCACTTCGAAGGCGCCGCACGCCCCGGCCACTTCGACGGCATGCTCACGGTCGTCGCCAAACTCCTCCATCTCACCCGCGCCGACGTCACCTTCTTCGGCCTCAAGGACGCCCAACAGCTCGCCCTGGTCCGCCGGATGGCCCGCGACCTGAACTTCCCGGTCGAGATCGTCGGCGTACCGACGGTCCGCGAGGACGACGGCCTCGCGCTCTCCAGCCGCAACCGCTACCTGTCGGTGGCCGAGCGCCGTACCGCCCTGGCGCTCTCCCGCGCCCTGTTCGCCGCCCGCGACCGGCTCGCGGCCCAGCACGCGCTGCGCGCCCGCGCCGCATCCGCCCCTGCGCCCGGCGCCCGCGCCGCCCGCCTCTCCGCCCTCGGCGAGCCGCGCCTCGCCGCCGACGCCCACGCGGTGGCCGCAGCCCGTACCCCGGACGGCGCGGACGCCGTACGGGCCGCGGCCCAGGGCGTCCTCGACGAGGCCGCGCGCGCCGTACCGCCGCTGGACCTCGACTATCTCGCCCTCGTGGACCCCGCGGACTTCACCGAGGTCTCCGACGGCCACACCGGCGAGGCGGTCCTCGTCGTGGCCGCGAAGGTCGGTACCACCCGGCTGATCGACAACATCCCTCTGACCTTCGGAGCCCCCCAGTGACCGGACGCCCGACCGGAACCGGAATACGGCTGACCGCCCCCACCCCCGGCTGGGCCCTCGACGCCGATGTCGTCGTGGTCGGCTCCGGTGTCGCCGGACTCACCACCGCCCTGCGCTGCACCGCCGCCGGCCTCCGTACCGTCGTCGTCACCAAGGCCCGGCTGGACGACGGCTCCACCCGCTGGGCGCAGGGCGGCATAGCCGCCGCCCTCGGCGAGGGCGACACCCCCGGGCAGCATCTCGACGACACGCTCGTGGCGGGCGTCGGACTCTGCGACGAGGAGGCGGTCCGCACCCTCGTCACCGAGGGCCCGGCCGCCGTACGCCGCCTCATCGACACCGGCGCGCACTTCGACACCTCGGCCGCCGGCGAACTGCACCTCACCCGCGAAGGCGGCCACCACCGCCGCCGTATCGCCCACGCGGGCGGCGACGCCACCGGCGCCGAGATCTCCCGCGCCCTGGTCGAGGCCGTCCGCGGGGCCGCGCTCCGCACCGTCGAGAACGCGCTTGTCCTGGACCTCCTGACGGACGGACAGGGCCGTACGTCGGGCGTCACCCTCCATGTCATGGGCGAGGGACAGCACGACGGCGTCGGAGCCGTCCACGCCCCGGCCGTGGTCCTCGCCACCGGCGGCATGGGCCAGGTCTTCTCCGCGACGACCAACCCCCCGGTCTCCACCGGCGACGGCGTGGCGCTGGCGCTGCGCGCGGGCGCGGAGGTCTCCGACCTGGAGTTCGTGCAGTTCCACCCGACGGTGCTGTTCCTCGGCGCCGGGGCCGAAGGCCAGCAGCCGCTGGTCTCCGAGGCGGTACGGGGCGAGGGCGCCCATCTCGTCGACGCCGAGGGCGTCCGCTTCATGCTCGGACAGCACGAACTGGCGGAGCTGGCCCCCCGCGACATCGTCGCCAAGGCGATCACGCTGCGGATGCGGGAGCAGGGCGCCGCGCACATGTATCTCGACGCGCGGCACTTCGGCGCCGAGATGTGGGAGACCCGCTTCCCGACGATCCTCGCCACCTGCCGCTCCCACGGCATCGACCCGGTGACGGAGCCGATCCCGGTCGCCCCCGCCGCCCACTACGCCTCCGGCGGGGTCCGCACCGACCTGCGCGGCCGTACGACGGTCCCGGGCCTGTACGCGAGCGGCGAGACCGCCTGTACGGGGGTCCACGGAGCCAACCGGCTGGCCTCCAACTCCCTCCTGGAGGGCCTGGTCTTCGCGGAGCGTATCGCCGCCGACATCGCCGAGGGGGCCGCGCGCGGGGCCGAGGGCGCCACGCCCCGGCGCGGGCCCGCCGAGGCCGCACCCCTACCGGTCGAACCGGCCGGCACGCTCCACCTCCCGCTCATCGCCCCCGAGGCCCGCGCCGGCATCCAGCGCGTCATGTCCCAGGGCGCCGGAGTGCTCCGGTCCGCCGCGAGCCTCGAAGCCGCCGCGGCGGCCCTGGAGGCGGTCTTCCAGCAGGCCCCACCCCCCGGCGCCGACCACCCCACCGACCCGGAGCCGCCCGCCGGATCCCCCGGCAAGGCCGCCGTCCCCGGGGTCGACGCCTGGGAGACGACGAACCTCCTCTGCGTCGCGCGCGTCCTGGTCGCCACCGCACTGGAGCGCGCGGAGACCCGGGGCTGCCACTGGCGCGAGGACCGGCCCGAGCGCGACGACACCGACTGGCGCACCCATCTCGTCGCCCGGCTCGCACCCGACCGCGGCCTGGTCCTGCGCCGTACGGCGACGGCCGCCTTCCCGCCCGTCGACCCCCCTTACATCGACCCCTCTCCCGTCGCCCCGTCCGACGCCGTCCCCACCGCCGTCCCGGATTCCGACGTACCCCCACGTCCAGCCAACGCCCCCAGGGAGCCGTAACCGTGAGCACGCCCGAAGACAGTCCGCGCCCCGAGCCCGTGGACGTACCGCTCATCCAGATCGGCGCCCCCGCCGGAGCCTCCGCGGGCGGCTGCGGTGACCACTGCGGCTGCGGCGACGAGGACGGGTACGACCCCGCGGACCTGGAGTGCGGACTCGACCCCGCCCTCGCCCAGCTCCTCGCCGACGCCGGACTCGACCCCGTCCAGGTCGAGGACATCGCCCATGTCGCCATCGAGGAGGACCTCGACCGCGGCGTGGACGTGACGACCCTGGCGACCGTCCCCGAGGACGCCGTCGCCACCGCCGACTTCACCGCCCGCGAGAACGGCACGGTCGCCGGACTGCACATCGCCGAGGCCGTCCTCTCCCTCGTCTGCACGGAGGAGTTCGAGGTCGAGCGGCACGTCCTGGACGGCGACCGCGTCGAAGCGGGCCAGAGGCTGCTCAGCGTCACCACCCGCACCCGCGATCTGCTCACCGCCGAACGCAGCGCGCTCAACCTCCTGTGCCGGCTCTCCGGCGTCGCGACCGCCACGCGCGCGTGGGCCGACGCACTCGAAGGCACCGGCGCCAAGGTCCGCGACACCCGCAAGACCACACCGGGGCTGCGCGCCCTGGAGAAGTACGCGGTGAGGTGCGGCGGTGGCGTCAACCACCGGATGTCGCTCTCCGACGCCGCCCTGGTCAAGGACAACCACGTCGTCGCCGCGGGCGGCGTCGCCGAGGCGTTCAAGGCCGTACGGGCCACCCTGGAGGAGCTGGGCACGCCCGATCTGCCGGTCGAGGTGGAGGTCGACACCCTGCACCAGGTACGCGAAGTCCTGGACGCCGGCGCCGATCTGATCCTCCTGGACAACTTCACCCCCGCCGAGACCGCCGAGGCCGTCGGGGTCGTCGCGGGCCGCGCGGTCCTGGAATCCTCGGGCCGGCTCACGCTCGACAACGCCCGCGCCTACGCGGAGACGGGCGTCGACTTCCTCGCGGTCGGCGCGCTGACGCACTCCTCCCCGATCCTCGACATCGGCCTGGACCTGCGCGAGGTCGGCGCCTGATGCTGCTCACCATCGACGTGGGCAACACCCACACCGTCCTCGGTCTGTTCGACGGCGAGGAGATCGTCGAACACTGGCGCATCTCCACGGACGCGCGCCGCACCGCCGACGAACTCGCCGTCCTCCTCCAGGGCCTGATGGGCATGCACCCGCTCCTCGGCGAGGAACTGGGCGACGGCATCGAGGGCATCGCGATCTGCTCCACGGTCCCCTCCGTCCTGCACGAGCTGCGCGAGGTGACGCGCCGCTACTACGGCGACGTACCCGCCGTCCTCGTGGAGCCCGGCATCAAGACGGGCGTGCCGATCCTGATGGACAACCCCAAGGAGGTCGGCGCCGACCGCATCATCAACGCGGTCGCCGCGGTCGAGCTGTACGGAGGCCCCGCGATCGTCGTCGACTTCGGTACGGCGACGACCTTCGACGCGGTCAGCGAGCGCGGCGAGTACACGGGCGGGGTCATCGCCCCCGGCATCGAGATCTCGGTCGAGGCGCTGGGCGTCAAGGGCGCGCAGCTCCGCAAGATCGAGCTGGCCCGGCCGCGCAGCGTGATCGGCAAGAACACCGTCGAGGCGATGCAGTCGGGCATTCTGTACGGCTTCGCGGGCCAGGTCGACGGCGTGGTGTCGCGCATGGCGCGCGAGCTGTCGGACGACCCGGAAGAGGTGACGGTCATCGCCACCGGCGGCCTCGCGCCGATGGTCCTGGGCGAGGCGTCCGTGATCGACGAGCACGAGCCGTGGCTGACCCTGATCGGCCTGCGCCTGGTGTACGAACGCAACGTCTCCCGTATGTGAGCCGCTTTCCGGTTCGTGAGCCCTGCCCGTAGGTGAGCGCGGCCCCCTAGGCGTGGCGGCCCATGGGACCGCGTCGCCCCCGCGCGGGCCCGTGAGCCGCCTTCACGGGCCCGCACGGGGGCGCCGGGCGGCGGGACCCACCCGCCCCGCGGCCCGTTCACGCCGGCCCCCACTCCGGGCGCGCCCGGAGTGGGGTATTAAGCGGATTTTGTCCCTTTGGCGCGTACTGTCGCCCCATGCCCACGCCCTACGGATCCCGCGGCGGCATGGCGTTCGGCGCTGACGAGCTGTGTGTGCTCCGACGCGCCCTCGCCACCGCCCTGCACCCCGCCCCGCTCCCGCGCGAAGACGTCCAGGACTGCCTGCGGCTCGCCGAGTCCGTGGACGAGGCGGTACGCGAGGCCAGGCGGATGCGGGCGTTCCTCGTCGCCGACCTGGCCCGCTACCGCCAGGCGCTGCCCGGCTCCGTCACCGGCTATCTCGAACTGCTCCAGGACGCCCTGGCCACCGGTTACCCGCCGGGCCCCGACGACCTCGCCGCGCTGCGCGCCCTGCGGGGCAACCCGGCCGCCGCGGCCCTGCTCGACCACTGCCGACGGCTCGCCGAGCGCTCGGTACGGTCCCGCTTCGCGGGGCTGGGTGGCGCGGGGCACCGTACGGCTCCCGCGCCCCGCACGGCCCCCGCGCCCCGTACCCGGCTCCTCGCGCTGCCCGGCGGCCGGGCGGCCGACGAACCGGCGCGCGAGCCCCGGGAACCCGCCAAGCCCGCCAAGCCGGCCCGGCCCGCCAAACCCGCCGAGCCCGCCGAGCCGCGCCGTCCCGCGCCGGACAAGCCGATGCCCAAGCCGTCCGAGGTCTTTCCGCCCCGCCGCAGACCCGCGCCCCCGCCGGAACGGCTCGCCGTCGGCTAGCTACTCTGGACGGCATGGACTACGTCTCCGCGCTGCTGCCCCCCGTGGTCATGGCCACGTTCTTCACCCTCCTGGTCAGGACGATCGTCAAGAGCCAGGGTGGCCCCAATAAGGCCAAGGAGGACGCGGCCGTCGACGCGGCCCTGGCCCGCACGGAGGCCGCCGGGCACGGCTCCACCCCGGAAGCGCACCGCGCCTGAGGGACTCCGCCCGCACGCGGCACCGGACGCGTACGGATGCCGCCTACGGATGTACGAACGTACGGACGTACGACTGAAACCCAGTCGTACGTCCTTTTTGTTACGTCAATAACCGGCCATTCGGACATCTCGCACTATGGTGGCGGGGTGCCCCGTCAATTGGGAGACCTGGAAGACGCCGTCATGACACGCGTCTGGCAATGGAACCGTCCGGTCACCGTCCGGGAAGTCCTCGAAGACCTTCAGCGGGAACGGTCCATCGCCTACACCACCGTCATGACCGTAATGGACAATCTCCATCAGAAGGGCTGGGTACGCCGGGAAGTGGACGGCCGTGCCTATCGATATACGGCGGTCTCCACCCGTGCCGCCTACGCCGCGGCCCTCATGAACGAAGCCTGGTCGAAGAGTGACAACCCGGCCGCCGCACTCGTCGCCTTCTTCGGCATGATGTCGGCCGAGCAGCGCCAGGCCCTTGAGGACGCCGTCCGTATGGTCCGGGTGAACAGTCCGGACGTACCGGTTGTCCCGGAACCGCTTCAGGCCCCCGTGGAAGCGCCCGAAGCCCAGGAAGTGCCCGAACCCCCCGAAGCCCCGGAAGCCGTGGAGGGCCGGCCGGGAGAGGGCGCCGACGGCGGTTCAGGGCCGGGGCGATAGCGTCCGGTCATGCCCTCAGTGCCACCCGTTCCCAATGCCGAAGCAAATGCCCTCACCGTCCGGCGGGCCAGGACCAGGGATGTACCGGCGATCCGGCGTCTCGTCGACGCTTACGTGAGCGAAGGCATCCTGCTCGACAAAGCGCCGGTGACCCTTTACGAGGACATCCAGGAGTTCTGGGTCGCGGAACGCGACGCGGACGCGAGCGTCATCGGCTGCGGCGCCTTGCACGTGATGTGGGAGGACCTCGCCGAAGTGCGCACACTCGCCGTTGATCCCGTGGTCAAGGGGGCCGGAGCCGGACATCTTCTGCTGGACAAGTTGCTGGAGACGGCCCGCTGGCTCGGAGTGCGCCGGGTATTCTGCCTGACCTTCGAAGTCGAGTTCTTCGCGAAGCGGGGCTTCGAGGAGATCGGTGAGACCCCGGTCGGCCGAGATGTCTACCGAGAGCTGCTGCGTTCCTATGACGAGGGTGTTGCCGAGTTCCTCGGTCTCGAACGGGTGAAGCCGAACACCTTGGGCAACAGCCGGATGCTTCTGCATCTGTGATCGTCCGACTCCGCAGAGCTCTATGTCCGAATCGCGCACGTTTCCCGTCCTGTTGCGCCTGTGAACCTCTCCCGGGGGTTTGTGTTTTCCTGAGAAAAGCGGTTTCCTTTCCGCGTACTGCATTTTCGATGAAAGGAAATCCGGTGGCACAGAAGGTTCAGGTCCTTCTTGTCGACGACCTCGACGGCGGCGAGGCGGACGAGACAGTGACGTTCGCTCTGGATGGCAAGACCTACGAGATCGACCTCACCACGGCCAATGCGGACAAGCTGCGGGGTCTCCTCGATCCGTACACCAAGGGTGGCCGGCGTACCGGTGGCCGCGCCGCGGGCAGTCGTGGCAAGGGGCGCCTGGCGGCCGGTGGCAACAAGGACACCGCCGAAATCCGCAAGTGGGCGAAGGAGAACGGCTACAGCGTCAACGACCGCGGCCGTGTTCCCGCCGAGATCCGTGAAGCCTACGAGAAGGCCAACGGCTGAGTATTCGTACGGAACGTATTTCCGCGCAGCAAGCGGGCCCGGTGGCACTCTGTGGCCGCCGCGTCCACGAGCCGTACGAGATCGGGGGCACCCCCACCCCTGCCCCCGTTACCGTCCCCCCGTCCGGAGAGTGTGAGCACCGGCAGCGTCGGTTCCACCTCACGTCCGGGCTCGGGGGGCCGCAGCCACACGGCGGCCCCCTGTGCCGCGCCGCCCGCCGGCCGCGGGGGAGCGGCACTCCGTACGGCATCGCGTACGGCATTCCGCACAGGGGCGGCCATCCGTCCGCCCGCGCCGAGCGCCGTCAGCCCCAGGGCGATACCGCCCCAGTCCAGCCAGTCGAGCAGCCCGGGCAGCTCGTCCGCGCTCCCCTCGGCCACCAGCAGCCGGACCAGGCCGCCGCAGCCGCTGAGCGCCACAGGACCGCCCGTCGGGCCGGTCCGCCGCAGCAGCGCGGCGCCCGCGTCGGCCGGCAGCTCCAGCACATCGAAGCGGACCCCGGTGAGCAGCCCGAGCGGCGGCCCGGACGCGGTCGGCCAGCCGAGCCCGTCCTCGTACCATTCCTGGTACCACTCCTCGCACCACTGCGCGTACGGCTCCGTGTACCGCGCGTACCGGGGGCCGCGACCGTCGTCGGAGGGAGCACGGGGTGGCGGAACGGTCGGAGTCATACCCCGGGAAACTCCCGTCCACCGCCCGGAGTTACGCTCGGTACGCGCTCCATCGCGCACAGTCCCCGATTTGGGGGCGTGCGGGCGTGTGGGGGAGCGCAAGGGTGTTCGCCCGTAGCGGAGTGAATCGGGGTGCGCCGCATGGAGTGTCGGTGCGAGCGGGTAAGACATTCCTAGTGGGAAGGGGCGACACGCGGTTCCTGGCGTCTCGCGTTCGCCATCGGCGTAGTGATGCGTGGGGTATCTGCCTGGCCTGCGGGAACATCGTCTCCCACCATCAGGTTGAAGCTGTTGTCCGGCGTTCGGGGCTGGGAGCCTGGGACAGGTAGTCGGCAGTTGGAATGAGCGGTCCCCGCTTGCGGGACTAAGCTGCGGAAGGACAGGGAGGGGACCGACCCCTTTACTGCCTGACCGCTCTGAGGAGCGATTAACGATGTTCGAGAGGTTCACCGACCGCGCGCGGCGGGTTGTCGTCCTGGCTCAGGAAGAAGCCCGGATGCTCAACCACAACTACATCGGCACCGAGCACATCCTCCTGGGCCTTATCCACGAGGGTGAGGGTGTCGCCGCTAAGGCCCTGGAGAGCCTCGGGATTTCGCTCGAGGCGGTCCGCCAGCAGGTGGAGGAGATCATCGGCCAGGGCCAGCAGGCCCCGTCCGGGCACATCCCCTTCACCCCCCGTGCCAAGAAGGTCCTGGAGCTGTCGCTCCGCGAGGCCCTTCAGCTCGGCCACAACTACATCGGCACCGAGCACATCCTGCTCGGCCTGATCCGCGAGGGCGAGGGCGTCGCCGCCCAGGTCCTCGTGAAGCTGGGCGCCGATCTCAACCGGGTGCGGCAGCAGGTCATCCAGTTGCTCTCCGGCTACCAGGGCAAGGAGGCCGCCACAGCGGGCGGTCCTGCCGAGGGCACGCCCTCCACGTCCCTGGTCCTCGACCAGTTCGGCCGGAACCTCACCCAGGCCGCGCGCGAATCCAAGCTCGACCCGGTCATCGGGCGCGAGAAGGAGATCGAGCGGGTCATGCAGGTGCTGTCCCGCCGTACGAAGAACAACCCGGTCCTCATCGGCGAGCCCGGCGTCGGCAAGACGGCGGTCGTCGAGGGACTGGCCCAGGCCATCGTCAAGGGCGAGGTGCCCGAGACCCTCAAGGACAAGCACCTCTACACCCTCGACCTCGGCGCGCTCGTCGCCGGCTCCCGCTACCGCGGTGACTTCGAGGAGCGCTTGAAGAAGGTCTTGAAGGAGATCCGCACCCGCGGCGACATCATCCTGTTCATCGACGAGCTGCACACCCTCGTGGGTGCCGGCGCCGCCGAGGGCGCGATCGACGCCGCCAGCATCCTGAAGCCGATGCTGGCCCGCGGTGAGCTCCAGACCATCGGTGCGACGACGCTCGACGAGTACCGCAAGCACCTGGAGAAGGACGCGGCCCTGGAGCGCCGCTTCCAGCCGATCCAGGTCGCGGAGCCGTCGCTGCCGCACACGATCGAGATCCTGAAGGGTCTGCGCGACCGTTACGAGGCGCACCACCGCGTGTCCATCACGGACTCCGCGCTGGTCGCCGCCGCGACGCTCGCCGACCGCTACATCTCGGACCGCTTCCTGCCGGACAAGGCGATCGACCTGATCGATGAGGCCGGCTCCCGGATGCGCATCCGCCGGATGACCGCGCCGCCGGACCTCCGCGAGTTCGACGAGAAGATCGCCGGAGTCCGCCGCGACAAGGAGTCGGCCATCGACTCCCAGGACTTCGAGAAGGCCGCCTCTCTCCGCGACAAGGAGAAGCAGCTCCTCGCCGCGAAGACCAAGCGGGAGAAGGAGTGGAAGGCCGGCGACATGGACGTCGTCGCCGAGGTGGACGAAGAGCTGATCGCCGAGGTCCTGGCGACGGCCACGGGCATCCCGGTCTTCAAGCTCACGGAAGAGGAGTCCTCCCGGCTGCTCCGCATGGAGGACGAGCTGCACAAGCGCGTCATCGGCCAGAAGGACGCCATCAAGGCGCTCTCGCAGGCGATCCGCCGTACGCGAGCGGGTCTGAAGGACCCGAAGCGCCCCGGCGGCTCGTTCATCTTCGCCGGTCCGTCCGGTGTCGGTAAGACCGAGCTGTCCAAGACGCTCGCCGAATTCCTCTTCGGCGACGAGGACGCGCTGATCGCTCTCGACATGTCGGAGTTCAGCGAGAAGCACACGGTTTCCCGCCTCTTCGGTTCTCCCCCCGGTTACGTGGGATACGAAGAGGGCGGCCAGCTCACCGAGAAGGTCCGCAGGAAGCCGTTCTCCGTCGTTCTCTTCGACGAGGTCGAGAAGGCCCACCCCGATATCTTCAATTCCCTTCTCCAGATCCTGGAGGACGGTCGCCTGACCGACTCCCAGGGCCGGGTCGTGGACTTCAAGAACACGGTCATCATCATGACGACCAACCTCGGGACGCGGGACATCTCGAAGGGCTTCAACCTCGGCTTCGCGGCGCAGGGCGACACGAAGACGAACTACGAGCGGATGAAGAACAAGGTCAACGAAGAGCTGAAGCAGCACTTCCGCCCCGAGTTCCTCAACCGTGTCGACGACACGGTCGTCTTCCACCAGCTCACCGAGGAAGACATCATCCAGATCGTCGACCTCATGGTCGACAAGGTGGACGAGCGCCTCAAGGACCGCGACATGGGCCTGGAGCTGAGCCCGAACGCCAAGTCGCTCCTCGCGAAGAAGGGCTACGACCCGGTCCTGGGCGCCCGGCCGCTGCGCCGGACGATCCAGCGGGAGATCGAGGACATCCTCTCCGAGAAGATCCTCTTCGGTGAGCTGCGCCCCGGTCACATCGTGGTCGTCGACACGGAGGGCGAGGGTGACGCGAAGGCGTTCACCTTCCGCGGCGAGGAGAAGTCCCCGCTGCCGGACGTCCCCCCGATCGAGCAGGCGGCGGGCGGCGGCCCGAACCTGACGAAGGAGGCGTGACGCGCCACGCGCGTGACGCTGCTGGGCCGAGCGCCTGAGCGCTTGAAGGGGCTGCCCCGGACCGTTTCCCACGGTTCCGGGGCAGCCCCTTTTCGGCTGTCCTAGCCCGCTACGGTCAGACGGTCGCCGAAGGGCTCGGTGCCGAGGAGGGTGGGCCGGACGCCGGGCCACTCCGACGAGACGGTGACCCGCAGATCGGGCAGGGCGTGCAGCGGCGTGAGGTCCAGGGCCTGAACCGTCGATACGGCGGAGACGAGTTCCAGCTCCTTGAGAGCGGGGAAGGCGACGGCGATCTGCTCCACTCCGGCGTAGTCGGACCTGAGCCGCAGCTCCACCATCCTGATCTGCGGTGCCGGGGTGACGGCACGCCGACCGCGGACCAGCCAGGTGCAGGAGTCGAGTTCCAGCGTCAGATAGCGGAGCGCCGGCCACATCCTCAGCGTGGAGAGATCGATCCGCTTCAGGCACTCGACGTCGAGAGCGATCACCTGCGGATGCGCCGCGGGCAGCTTGCGCGCGGTGGACGTGCTCCGGTAGCGGAGCAGCAGCGCGGTGAGCTCCGGGATGCCCCGGATCGACGCGAGCTGTGCCTGGGTGATGCCGTGCAGGCTCAGATTGAGCAGATCGATGCCGGTCTTCTTGAGCGGGGTGAGGTTGGTGACCGCCGGACAGTCGATCGTGGTGAGCTGCCTCAGCGTGGGCAGCCGCTGGACGAAGGCCAGATCGTCGAGCGCCCCGTTCGCCGAGACGTACAGTTTGCCGACCTCGACACCGGCCAGGTCACGGCTGAGCCGGGCCCCCGAGAAGTCGCCTCGGAGGGTGAGGGTGTCGAAGGGTGCCAGCTCCCTGAGCAGGCGGAGCTGGTCACCGCGGTCGACCAGGACATCCGCCTCGGCGAGCGGCAGACGGGCGAGCACTTCACCGCCGAACTCCTCCGCCGGGAACCGCGACCAGCTGTTGGCGAGCCGGGACCGTACGTCGGAACTGTCGTACAGCGCGTACCGCTTCGCGTAGGGGACGGCCTCGCTGCCCCCGATCTCGCAGATGAGCTCGGTGACGTACGTCGCCGCCATGGGGTCGAGCGAGGACGGCTCGGGGAGAAAGGGCAGGATGTAGCCGCCCAGCGATGCCAGCAGCTCCACGCCGGTCGCGTCGCGCGGTGGCAGCAGGGTGCGGATCCGGGCGGCGACCATCTCGCCGACCGTCTCGTCGACCACGACCGTGTCGAGGAGACAGCGGGCCGCGAGCGTGTACAGGGTCGCGCGCTGGGTGTGGTCCGCGGCGCCTTCCCCGTTCTCCAGCAACCCCTCGATCAGGGCCCGGACTTCGTTGGGGCGGCAGTGGCCCACCGTCAGCCTGACGGTGTCCTGCCACTGCTCGTTGTGGGCGTTGCGGAGCAGCTCGGGGAGCGAGCCGCCTTCCACCAACGCGCGGGCCGCCAGATAGTCCTGGAACGTCCGGTGGATGAACTGGATCTCGTCGTCGCCGCGTTCCTGGAGCAGGCCGCTGCGGTTGAGCAGATGCGTCAGGACCGTGGCCGCCGAACCCTGTTTGCCGACCTGGGGCAGCCGCCGCATCGCCACCTTGATCTGCCCCTCCGCCACCTCGCGCGAGAGCTGTGCCTGCCCGCCCCGTACCAGCCAGACCGCCAGGGACTGCAGCAGCTCCTGGTGCTCCTCGAAGCCCATCGTGATGCCGTCGGGGTTGGCGATCCCGCGCTGGGTGTCCCGGGTGCCGAGGAGCATCGCGAGCGTGGAGCGGTACAGCTCCCAGCGGGTGTCGGGCAGGAGGCCGCCCCGGCGGCGGTGCAGGGCGCAGATGACGGCGCACAGCAACGGGGTCTGGGCGAGGGTGCGCAGGGCGTCGTTCTGGCTGAACTGCGCCCGCAGCTCGGCCTCCAGCGTGGCGAGTTCGGCGCGTTCCGCCTCGGCGCGCCCCTGGTCCGCGTATGTCTCGCATTCGAGGCGCGCGGCCCGGTGCCAGGCCGTGACGAACGCCTGGATGTCCTCGTGGCCCATCGGGAGGAGTTGCAGCTCGTCGAAGCGTACGGAGCGCAGCCACTCCTCCTCGACGGCGAGCGGGCGGACCGTGGCCAGGCAGCGGGTGTTCGGGTACAGGTCGAGCAGTTCGTGCAGCCAGACCCGGGTGTGTTCGCGCTCGGCGGGGGGCACTTCGTCCACGCCGTCGACCAGGAGGAAGCCCCGCCCCGCCTCCAGTACCCGCCGCTCCCAGCCGGGAGGCGCGTCGTCCGTCAGGATCTGGGCCACGGAGGAGAGCTGGGACGGTGTCGGCAGTCCGTTGCCCCGGGCGTGCACGGTGCGCAGCGGGACGACGAACGGGACCAGGCCGTTGAGGTCGGCCAGTTCCGGGCCCAGCGTGCCGCAGGCCGCGTGGGCGGCCAGCCACCACACCAGGGTGGTCTTGCCCGCGCCGGCCTCGCCGCGCAGCAGGGTGCGGGGGCGGTCCGCCAGCAGGTTGTCGATCCGGCTCGGCTGGACCGGGGGCGGCCGGTGCGGCTCCGCCCTGTCCAGGCCGGACGGCCGCTCCCGGCCGCCGGCCTCCAGGCTCAGATACGCCGTGTCCAGGTCCCAGGTCGCCTCGTTCGTGCCCAGTTCGTCGATGCCGAAGATCCGGGTCTTGCGGTAGCGGGCCTTGACGGCGTTCGCGTACTCCTTCTCGAAGCGCTCGTCCCGTGGGTGGACATCGGTCACCGGCGCGGCCAGGAACGTGCTGCGGAGCGGGCCGTCCGCCCCCAGGATCCGGGCCATGGGCACGCCCTCCACCCGTAGGTGGCCACGGCCCTGGGGTACTTGGGTGACGATGCCGAGCAGCACGGCGCCCGCGAAGACCGGGGAGCCGGAGAGGCCCTGGAGCGGGGTGGTGTCGTCGGCGCGCTCGGCTGCCGCCGAGTGGTCCAGTTCACAGACCAGGGCGGTACGCAGCCGCCCCGCCGTGGGCAGGACGGTGGCGCGGTACTGGTCCAGCTCCAGGGCGGCGGCCGGCCCGTACCGCTGGATGTCGGGGAAGCCGACGATCTCGCAGTACGGCAGTGGCGCCTCCGTGGCGAGTGTGCCGATACGGAGGCGGCCGAGCGGCGCGGCCACCTCCGGGGCGAGGACGTCGTGGTCGGTGACGAGCAGCGCCGTGTCCAGGGCGTCGTCGCGCCACTGGACCTCGGCGCTGAAGCTCTCGGCGCGGCCGGGATGGGCGATCGTCGTCCTGTCCGTGGCACCGACCACATGTGCGCAGGTCAGCACGGAGCGAGGGGTGAGCAGTACGCCGGTGCCCTGCTGCTCACCGAAGACGGCGACGACGCGGTGGGCGCTCACCGAGCGTCGCTGCCGCTGCCGCTGCCGCTGCCGCTGCCGGTTCCGGTGCCCTCGGACGCGCCGCCGCCGAAGCCCGCCGTACTGCCGTGGTCCCGGTTGCCGACCTTCCAGGGCGCGCCGGAGCGGGCCTCCTGGGGCTTCAGCGTGAAGGCGACCTTGTGGGTGCGGCCCGAGGTACGGGAGGCGTCCGCGCCGGCCTCCACCACCCAGGCCTTGACCTTCGCGCCGCCCTTGACCTCCTTGCGCAGCTCCAGAGTGAACTCCATCTGGATGTCACCGACCTCGAAGGCCACGGGAGCCCCCGTGGCGCGGGTGGCGGCCTCGATGAGCTGGTCCCGTACGGACTGGATCGCGTCGGCCAGTTCGATGCCGTCGAAGTCGTGTTCGTGCGCGTGGCCGACTGCCGGTGCGGTCATGGCGGTGCCCCCTGGTGAAGTTCCTGGTCTCGGAAGGCTTCCGAGCCTAGGACGCGGGCCAGGGCTTTGGTCCCGAAACGGACAGTCCTCCTGCCCGCGGCCGTGACAAGGCGCACAGGCGTTTTCGGCGCTACTAGACGGAATAGTGCGCAAGCCGCCGGTTCGACAGGGAGGCCCGGATCTGCGGTGCCGGTGCGGTGCGCGGGGCGGGCGGGGCGTCAAGAGGCCGAGGACCGCCACCGGTGCTACGACGAGATGTCGTAGATGGGGTGTTTTGGGATGCGGGTGGGTCCGGGTTACCAAGGTGTGGCCAGCCCGGCGCATGAGTGCCGGGACCATTCTTGCCCGGAGGTTCATCCCGTATGTCGCAGCGCAACCTGTCCCGTCTGTCCCGCCCGTCCGCCCTTCGTGCCCGTGCCGGCGTTCTGGCTGCCGGACTCGGAGTGACGATGGTGGCCGGGGCCGGGACCGCGTTCGCCGCGACCAGCGGTGACGCTCCCGCGAGCCCGGCCGGTTCCTCGGTCTCGGCCGGCGCCGTGCACCAGCAGGCCGCCGTCCAGGCCAAGGCCGCCGACGCCGTGCAGAGCAAGGCCGCGGCGGACGCCAAGAAGGCCGCCGCGTGGACCGACCCGGTCAAGAAGTACACGCTGAGCGCGAAGTTCGGCCGTGGCGGCTCGATGTGGTCGCACAAGCACTCCGGCCAGGACTTCGCCGTGCCGGTCGGCACCGTCGTCCACGCCGCCCACACGGGCACCGTGGTCAAGGCCGGCCCCAACGGTGCCGGTGACGGTCCCGCGTACGGCAACGCGATCGTGATCAAGCACAAGAACGGTACGTACTCGCAGTACGCGCACCTCTCGAAGATCGACGTGGGGATCGGCCAGTCGGTCAAGACGGGGCAGAAGATCGCCCTGTCCGGCAACACCGGCAACTCCAGCGGCCCGCACCTGCACTTCGAGATCCGTACGACGCCGAACTACGGCTCGGCCGTCGACCCGGTGCCCTTCCTGCGCTCCGTCGGCGTCAAGGTGTGACGCCTGGCATGACATCGGGCACGGGGGAGTGACCCCACCACGGGACCACGTCTCAGGACGTGGTCCCGTGGTGCGCGTTGGTGATCAGCTCCATGGAGACCTCCAGGATGGCCTCGCGCTTCTCCTCGGGGTCTCCTTCGACGTCCTTGAGCGCGAACGTGCCCGCGTGCATGGTGAAGAGCGCGCTCACACACCGGACCTGGTCGGCCATGGAGGCGCCGGGGTCCTTGAACAGGTCGAACAGGCCGACCATCCGGCCCTTGAAGCTCTCGCCGACGCTCAGCTCGCGTACGGTCGCCTGGTTCTCCTGCATGAAGCGGAAGAACGGCGCCGCGCCCGCGAGGGCCGCGCTGTAGCGGTGCAGGATCTCCTGCTTGCTCTCCAGGGTGTGCGGCTGCTCCTGGCCCCAGGCGATCAGCTCGTCGATCGGGCGCGTCAGATCCTCGGCCAGGCTGATCAGGATGTCTTCCTTGGTCTTGAAGTGGTAGTAGAGCGCCGCCTTCGTGACGTCCAGCCGTTCGGCGATCTCCCGCAGCGAGGTCTTCTCGTACCCCTGTTCCGCGAACAGCTCCAGCGCGACGTCCTGGATGCGCTGGCGGGTGTTGCCCCGCCGGGGGTGCTGCGTGCTGCCCATGGCTGCTCTCCCGAATAACTTACTTGACGCCCGGCAAGTAGAGGTCTACTTTACCGCAGTGTAGTCAGCTAGCCGGTCGGCAAGTAAGGGTCCGGGCCGGCACATGTACCGAGCATCAAGATGTACCAGGGGAGCGGTGGGGACGATGAGTTCGAACGGGACGCAGCCGGGGAAGGCCGCGGGCGCGGCACCAGCGGGGGACGGGGCGGGGTCCATAACGACCGCCGGGTCCGTGGCGGCCGCGGAGGCGGCCACGAGCGGTGAGCGGCAGCCGCGCAGCGTGCGCGTCGTCCTGCTGGCGCTGATGATCGCGATGCTGCTCGCCATGCTCGACAACATGATCGTCGGTACGGCGATGCCGACCATCGTCGGCGAGCTGGGCGGCCTCGCCCACCTTTCCTGGGTGGTCACCGCGTACGCCCTCGCCACGGCGGCCGCCACACCGATCTGGGGCAAGCTCGGCGACCTGTACGGACGCAAGGGCGTCTTCCTCGCCTCGATCGTCGTCTTCCTGATCGGCTCCGCGCTCAGCGGCATGGCGCAGGACATGGGCCAGCTCATCGGCTTCCGGGCCGTCCAGGGGCTCGGCGCCGGTGGTCTGATGGTCGGCGTCATGGCCATCATCGGTGACCTGATCCCGCCCCGGGAGCGCGGCAAGTACCAGGGCATGATGGCCGGGGTCATGGCCCTCGCCATGATCGGCGGACCGCTGGTCGGCGGCACGATCACCGACCACCTCGGCTGGCGCTGGAGCTTCTACATCAACCTGCCGCTGGGCGCCGTGGCGCTCGCGATGATCAGCGCAGTACTGCACCTGCCCGCCAGGGACCGCTCGAAGAAGGTCAAGGTCGACTACCTCGGCGCCGGGCTGCTGACCATCGGCATCACCTCGATCGTGCTGGTCACGACCTGGGGCGGTACGGAGTACGCCTGGACCTCCGGGATGATCCTGCTGCTGATCTTCGTCGGTGTCGCCGCGCTCGTCGGGTTCGTCACCGTGCAGACCAAGGTCGACGAACCGATCATGCCGCTGCACATCTTCCGCAGCCGCAACTTCACGATCATGTCGGTCGTCGGCTTCCTGACCGGCTTCGTGATGTTCGGCGCGGTCCTCTTCCTCCCGCTCTACCAGCAGGCCGTGCAGGGCGCCTCCGCCACCAACTCCGGTCTGCTGCTCCTGCCGATGCTCCTGTCGATGATGCTCGTCTCGCTGGTGGTGGGACGGATCACCACCAACACCGGCAAGTACAAGATCTTCCCCATCGTGGGCAGCGGCCTGATGGTCACGGGGCTCTTCCTCCTGGCGCAGATGGGCCCGGACACCACGCGGCTGACCTCGGGCATCTACATGGCGGTGCTCGGCGCCGGTCTGGGCTTCCTGATGCAGATCACGATGCTGGTCGCGCAGAACAGCGTCGAGATGAAGGACATGGGCGTCGGCTCGTCCACGACCACCCTCTTCCGTACGCTCGGCGGCTCCTTCGGTGCCGCGATCATGGGCGCGCTCTTCACCGGCAAGGTGCAGGACGAGATGGCGGCCCGCGCGGGCTCCGGCGCCGCCGGTGTGACGGAGCAGTCCGCGCAGCTCGACGCGGCGAGCCTGGCGAAGCTGCCGGACGTGGTGCGCGAGGCGTACCAGCAGGCGGTCTCCGCCGGTACGCACTCGGCGTTCCTGCTCGGCGCGGGCATCGCGGTGATCGGGCTCGCGGCGGCCTTCTTCGTCCGCGAGGTCCCGCTGCGGGGCGCGGGCCCGAAGGACGCCGACGAGGTCACGGCGGTGGACGGCAAGGTCCCGCAGACCGTCTGACCCTCACCCCTCCCCCTGCTTCCGGCCCTGTCCCGCCTCACGGGACGGGGCCGGCGGCAGTCCGGGGCGCTCTCGTACGGGGGGACCGGACGGCCGCTCCGCTCAGTCCTTGAGGTCCTCAAGGTCCTGGAGGAGCGGCATCGGGAAGCTGCCCGTGTTCGTCGGGGCGTGCTCCGGGAGCCAGAGCACCGCGATCGCGCCCCCCGCGCCGCTGCCCGGCGACCCCGCAGGGGTCGCGTTGCGGAACGTGAGCCGGGCGCCCAGGACCCGGGACTGCCCGGCGGCGATGGTCAGGCCCAGACCGTGCCCGTATCCCGCGCGGTCCGTGGCGCCCGTACGGAAACGGCTCGGGCCCTCGCGGAGCAGCGCCTCCGGGAAGCCGGGGCCATGGTCCCGTATCCGTACCACCCGGCCCTCCACCGTGACCTCGACCGGTGTGCCGCCGTGCTTGGCGGCGTTGGCCAGCAGATTGCCCAGGATGCGTTCCAGCCGGCGTGGGTCGGTGCTGACCCACGAGTCGTGGACGACCTGCACCTCGATGCCGGGGTCGAGCGTGGCCACCCGCCGTGCGACGAACTCGCCGAGCGCGATCTCCTGAAGCTCCGCCCGCTCCGAGGCGCTGTCGAGCCGCGCGACCTCCAGAACGTCCTCGACCAGGGTCCGCATGGCCTGCGCCCGGTCGCGCACCAGCTCGGTGGGCCGCCCGGGCGGTAGCAGCTCGGCCGCGGTGAGCAGCCCCGTCACCGGGGTGCGCAGCTCGTGGGCGATGTCCGCGGTGACGCGGCGCTCCGCCTCGATCCGCTCGTTCAGCGCGTCCGTCAGCGCGTCCACCGCACGGGCCAGCTCGTCCGTCTCGTCGCGTACGACACCGCCCACGGCCTCCCCGACCCGTACGTCCGTATGGCCCTGCGCCACCCGGCCCGCCGCCGCGGCGGCCTTGCGCAGCCGCCGCGAGAGCTGGCCGCCGACCAGCACCCCGAGGGCGCAGCCGCCGAAGACCACCGAGACCGAGCCGATGATCAGGGACCGGTCCAGGTCCTTCATGATCGTGTTGGAGCGGTCGGCGAACTTGCTGTGCAGCGAGAGCACGGTGCCGTTGCTGAGCGGGACGGCCGCCCAGACGTCGGGCACCCCGTTCTCCCCCTCCTGCACATAGGTAGCGCGTCTTCCCTGGGCCATCTTCCGTTCCAGGGAGCGCGGCAGGTTCGGATCGTCGACCTTGGTGCCGAACTTCGCTTCCTTGGTGCTGTCGTACATGCGCTGGGCGAACAGCAGCCGTTCCAACTGGACTTCACGCGCGTTGTCGAGCATGGAGACCCGGGCCGAGTTGTGGACGACCAGACTCAGGGCGACCGCCACGAGCGCGCTGACCGCCGCGATCGCGATGCTGATCTTCCACCTGACGCCGGTGCGCAGAGCGAGGCGTTTCATGCCTTGAGCTTGTATCCGAAACCGCGGACGGTGTCGATCCGGTCCTGGCCGATCTTGGTACGCAGCCGCTGCACATGGACGTCCACGACCCGGGTGTCGCCGCCCCAGCCGTAGTCCCAGACCCGCTCCAGCAGCCTGTCGCGGGAGAGCACCGTGCCGGGCGCGGACGAGAACTCCAGGAGGAGCCGCATCTCCGTCGGGGTCAGCGCCACCCGCACGCCGCTCCGCCGTACCTCCATGCCCTCCGTGTCGATCTCCAGATCGCCGAAGGAGAGCACCCCGTGCTCGTCGGGCTCGCCCGGTCCGCCGAGCCGGCCCGGCTCCCCGGCCGGCCGGCCCGCGTGGCCGAAGCGGCGCAGGACGGCGCGGATCCTGGCGACGAGCACCGCGCCGTCGAAGGGCTTGGTCACGTAGTCGTCGGCGCCCGCCTCCAGGCCGAGCACCACGTCGATCGAGTCGGCGCGCGCCGACAGCATGATCACGGGCACGGTCGACTCGTCACGGATCCGCCGGCACAGGCTGACGCCGTCCAGGCCCGGCACCATCACGTCGAGCAGTGCGATGTCGGGCCGGTTCGCGCGGAACGCCTCCAGGCCGGAGAGGCCGTCCGGCATCGCGGTGACCGCGAAGCCGTCGCGCTCCAGCGCGAGTTGGGTGGCTTCGCGGATGACGTCGTCGTCCTCGACGAACAGGACATGGGTCTCGGCCATCCTGCGGCTCTCAGTTCTCGGTCGTGGGTGTCATGCCGGAAGGTGAACGTGTCGTGCCGGGGGGGTCAGCCTCCGTCGACGACGGAGGGAGCGGACGTGGGCACCGACCGTCTGTAGTCATTGCGTACGCGGTACCGCTCGCCGAACTTGCCGTCGCCCCACCTGTAGGTGACCACGTCCTCGCCCGAGGGGTACGACATCGGGTCGCCCTTCGCGTACACCTGCTGGGTGACGACAAGTTCGCCGCGGTCGATCGTGGAGTAGACCGCCGGCTCCTCGGCCGCGAAGACGTTCTCGTACGCCTTGTCCTTCTCGCGGTACACGAACGTGCCGATGCCGACGGCGTCGCCGCACGTCATCACGTTGATCACCACATCGGGCGCGGTACCGCCGGTGAGGTTCCCGTACGACGTGTCCACCGGGTACGTGTCCTCGCCGCACTGTTTGAGGTCCGCCTTGATCCGCGGGCTGACCTTGGGGTCGTTCCTGAGCAGGGACAGCGCGTCGACGGTCGTGGCGGGCGTCACCGCGGACGCCTTGTGCGTGGGGACGTTCCGCTCGACCGGCGCCGTCACGGCCGCGCCCTCGTCCCGGGTCCCCGTACCGCCCGTCGAACAGCCGGCCGCGAGCAGGCCGATGGCGGCGAGCCCGGCCAGCACCGTGCCACCCGCCGCGAGGGACGCGTGCCCCGACGTGCCGCGCCCCGCCGATTCCTGGCCTACCGATTCCTGGCCGGGCGGTCCGCCCTCCGCCGATCCGCTCCCCGACCGATCGGGGCCTCTCAGGCCGCGCACCTCTCCCGCCCCCGTTCCCGGCGGCCACCCCGGCCGCCACGTGCGTCACGACGGACCACCACCGGCTTCTCCGGCGCGTGGGCCTCCCGGCTCTCGGCAGCGCGGCTCTCCAACTCCTCGCGGAGCCGCGCCAGCGCGCGGTGCAGCGTGCTCTTCACCGTACCCGCCGACATGCCGAGCGCCGCGGCCGTCTCCTCCGTGCTCATCTGCTCCCAGTGTCGCAGCACGACGACGCTGCGTTGCTTCGGAGCCAGCACTCCGAGGATGTCCATCAGCAGCGCGCGGTCGGCCCGCTGGTCGCTGCCGTCCTCGACGCTCGCGTCGGGAAGCTGCTCGGTGGGGACCTCTTCGAGCTTGCGGGCGCGCCACCACTCCGTACGGGTGTTGATCATGACGCGGCGGAGGTAGGCGTCGGCGAGGGACTTGTCGGCGATGCCGTCCCAGCGGCCGTACGTACGGGCCAGCGCGGTCTGGAGCAGATCCTGCGCGTCGACGGGATCGGGTACGAGACGCCGGGCGCTGCGCAGCAGAGCCTCCTGCCGGGTACGCACGTACTCCTCGAATCCGAGCACCTCACCCTGCGACATGCCAACCGCCTCCGACCCCGTGATCATCCATGCCGTTCCCTGACCCGACGGCACTTTCCTGACGCCACCGAAATTACGGAGCGCTTGTCACGGGGCTGTGCGGGACAGCCGTCGGAGGACGCACGGCTGTCCATCGGTTGTGTAACGGCGGCCCGGCCGGGCTCAGCTCTGCGGCAGCCGGTACAGGGCGTTCTCCAGGGGCTCGACCAGTCCGTCGGCGACCAGCCCGTCCAGGGCCCGCGCCCGTTGCACCGGCTCGTCCCACACCGCGTCCAGCGCCGCCTGCGGTACGGGCGCCGGCGCCTCCCGCAGTACGGCGAGGAGCTTGCCGCGCACCTGGCGGTCCGTGCCCGCGTAGGTCTGGCCGCGCCGCGCCGGCCCGTCGTGGGCGGGCTTCCCGGCGAGCTGCCAGGCGCACCGCGCGGCGATCGGGCAGCGCGCGCACCCCTCGTTCTTCGCCGTGCAGATCAGCGCGCCCAGCTCCATGGAGGAAGCGGCCCAGCGCGCCGCCGTCGACGCGTCCTCGGGCAGCAGCGCCCGCGCGAGCTTCCGCTCGGCGGCGGTGGTCGCGTTCGGCGGGTACTGGACGCCGTTCACGGCGCGGGCCAGGACGCGCCGTACGTTCGTGTCGAGCACGGCGTGCCGCTGCCCGTACGCGAACGACGCGACCGCGGCGGCCGTGTACTCGCCGATCCCGGGCAGCGAGAGGAGTTGCGCGTGCTCGCGGGGTACGTCACCGCCGTGCCGCTCCGTTATCGCCTTCGCGGCGCCGTGCAGCCGCAGCGCGCGCCGCGGATAGCCCAGCCGGCCCCAGGCGCGCACCGCCTCGCCGGGCGCCTCGGCGGCCAGGTCGGCGGGGCGGGGCCAGCGGGCGAGCCACTGCTCGTACACCGGGAGGACCCGGTTCACCGGGGTCTGCTGGAGCATGAACTCGCTGACCATCACCCCCCAGGCGCCCGCCTCGGGGCGGCGCCAGGGCAGATCGCGGGCGTGTGTCTCGAACCACGCGATGACGGGGGTGTGCAGCGTGGAGGGGGCGGAGGGCGGTGCGGCCGGACCGGTCCCGTCCACCGGGGCGGGGTGCGACGGGGACGACGGGTGGCGCGGGGGCGTGGGGTGCGCGGAGGTAGCAGTCATGGCAGCACCGATCCTGACATGTGCGGGCGCGCGGACGGTGCAGCAGGCAGGCGTACGCCGGAGTACGCCGGAGGGCTCCGCACGCCCGGGTCAGTGCCCGCGCGCCGCGTCGCCGTCACGCGCCCGGCCGGCGCTGTACGCCTGGGGCAGTGCCCCCGCCCGGTCCGACGCGCTCCGGAAGTACGCCTTTTCCTCTTCCCTGTTCTCTTCCGCTCTCTTCCGCGCCGTGCTCAGCTCCGGTCGTGCCTCAGCTCCGGTCGTGCCTCAGCTCCGGCCCGCGCTGTGGCGTCCGCGCGCCACCACCGGCGCGCCGTCGCCGGGACCCGCCAGCCAGAGCGCCGCGCCCGACCGGCCGGAGCGCATCGTCTCGACCAGGAGCTGTACGGGACGGGCCGCGAGCAGGACGACGATCGTGGCCACCACACCGCCGAACACCAGGCCCACCGCCACGTCGTGCGGGTAGTGGACGCCGACGAAGACCCGCGAGAACGCCATCAGCAGCGCCATCGGCACCGTCAGATACGCGAGGACGGGGCGTGCGAGCACCAGGGTGATCGCCGCGGCACCGGCGATCGTCGAGTGGTTGCTGGGGAAGGACCAGTCACCCACGGGCGGACAGGGGATGAGGGAGACGGCGCCCGTGACGGTCCGGCAGGGCCGGTCCTCCTGGATCACCGATTTGGACACCTCGCTGCACACATACGCGAAGGCGGTCGCGAGCGGGGCGAGCACCGCGACGGCCACGGCGCGCGAGCCGGCCGGTCTGGCCTGCCACCAGAGCACGACGAAGAGGACCCCGAACAAGAGCAGTCCGGCTTCTGTCCATATTTCCGCCAGGAACTGGAACCAGGAAGGGGTGGAGTGGGCGAAGTCGACGACATCTCGATAGAGGCCGCTGGTTGCGCTGCTGTTCATGGGGAGAACGTACCGAGGCCATCCGGGGTTCCCTCAATCGCCACCTGAATACGCATCAGCCGAAGATCGCGGTCAGACTCGCCGCTGCGGGATGATGATCCGTAAAACTTGCGCACACGGACGGCATGTGGGGCGGGAGTTGGCCCGGATCTCTCGTACAGTTTGCGCCGTGGGATCTTTGCGCAATCCGGTCGGGCCGCTTCCCTCCACCATCTACTGGCGACGGAGGGCAGTCGCGGCGACGCTGATCGCGCTGCTCACCCTGCTGGTCGTATGGGTCGTCACCTTGGGTGGAGGTGGCAAGAAGACCGACGGCAAGGGCGACGGCGCCAATCCCGCGACGACCATCACCCCCGGGCCCTCCGGTTCGGGCCCCGCCATCAGCGAACAGCCGGGCGGCCGCGACGAGTCGGCGGGCGCCGACGGGAACGACGGCGGCCAGAGCGGTACGGACGCGGGCGCCGACGGCGGCAAGAACGGCGACACCGGCGGCGCGGGCTCCGGCGGAGGCGGCGCATCGTCCGGCGGCGGTTCCGCGGGATCCTCCGGTTCCGCCGGTTCGTCCGGCGGCGGTTCGGGCTCCGGCGCGGGCGGCACCACCACTTCGGGCCGGCAGGTGCCCGGGAGTTCCGCGCTGCCGGACTGCGCCCCCGGCTCCCTGACGCTGACCCTCGCCACGACGAAGGTCGCCTACGGTCCTGGCGAGAAGCCCGTGTTCCGGCTGGTCGCCAAGAACACCTCGGCGACCACCTGCAAGGCGGACTTCGGGCCGAAGGCCATGGTCCTCACCGTCACCGACTCCGACGACGAGCGGGTCTGGTCCTCCAAGGACTGCCCCCAGGCCGGCGACGCGCTGTTCCGGGTGCCGGCGGGCTCCACCGTCACTCGTACCGTCGAGTGGGACCGCGGGCGCAGCGCGGAGCGGTGCGCCACCCCGCCGGCCGGCGCGGTCGGCCCCGGAACGTACCTGGTGGAGGCGGTGGCGCCGGGCGCGACGGTCAAGCAGGGGCAGCAGTCGATCCGCCTGGAGAAGGACTGACCGGCCGCGCGCCCACGACGGCACCGGATACGCGAACGCCCCGGCCAGGATCCCTTCCCCGGCCGGGGCGTTCGCGCGCTTCCGGCATCCGTACCGCTGGACGTACCGCCGGACATATGACGTGACCTACGGCTGGACGTACCGCTGGTTGTACGGCTAGACGTACCGCTCCAGGATCGACGACTCCGCCAGCCGCGACAGGCCCTCGCGGACGCTCCGCGCGCGGGCCTCGCCGACACCGTCCACCGTCTGGAGGTCGTCCACGCTCGCCGCCAGCAGCTTCTGGAGCCCGCCGAAGTGCTCGACCAGCCGCTCGATGATGGCGCCCGGAAGCCGCGGCACCTTCGCCAGCAGCCGGTAACCGCGGGGCGAGACCGCCGAGTCGAGGGTCTCCGGTGAGCCGCTGTACCCCAGGGCCCGCGCCACGATGGGCAGTTCCAGCAGCTCCGGATGGGTGAGCGCGTCCAGTTCGACCAACGCCTCGTCGACCGTACGGGCCCGCTTCGCGGTCGGCTCCGGGACATAGTCACGGGCCACCAGATCCCGCTCCGGCTCCACGCCCGCGATCAACTCGTCCAACTGGAGCGAGAGAAGCCGGCCGTCGGTGCCCAGCTCGACCACGTACTCGGCGATCTCCGTGGCGATCCGGCGCACCATCTCCAGCCGCTGAGCCACCGCCGTCACGTCCCGGACCGTCACCAGGTCCTCGATCTCCAGGGCGGAGAGCGTGCCCGCGACCTCGTCCAGACGGAGCTTGTACCGCTCCAGGGTCGCCAGCGCCTGGTTCGCCCGCGACAGGATCGCCGCCGACTCCTCCAGGACCCGGCGCTCCCCGTTCACGTACAGCGCGATCAGCCGCATCGACTGCGACACGGAGACGACCGGGAAGCCGCACTGCTTGGAGACCCGGTCCGCCGTACGGTGCCGGGTGCCCGTCTCCTCGGTGGGGATCGAGGACTCCGGGACGAGCTGCACGCCCGCCCGGAGGATCTTCGTGATGTCCTTGTCGAGGATGAGCGCGCCGTCGAGCTTGCACAGCTCGCGCAGGCGCGTCGCGGTGAACTCCACGTCCAGTACGAAACCGCCCGTGCACATCGACTCGACGGTCTTGTCCATCCCCAGGACGATGAGACCGCCGGTGTTACCGCGCAGGATGCGCTCCAGCCCGTCGCGCAGCGCCATCCCCGGCGCGACAGCGCTCAGGGACGCGCGGATCAGCGCTTCGTTGCCGGAGCCCGCGCCGGACTTTCCGGGCGCTGATGCCCGGTCGTTGGCTGCCACTGCACTCCTCCGGCTCGTACGGATGGGCGAGACCAGGGCAAAGTCTACCGGCGAGCGTTGTCGTCCCGTGGGGCGTCCGCCCTACCTCGGCGCGGCAGCACCCTCAGAGCGTCGCCCATGTCGGCCACCTCCGTCACCTTCATACCGGGCGGAACCTTGCCCGGATCGGTCGGCACGAGGGCCTGGGTGAAGCCCAGACGGTGTGCCTCGGACAGTCTGCGCTGGACCCCCGTGACCCGTCTGACCTCGCCCGCGAGCCCGACCTCGCCGATCGCGACCAGGTTCTTCGGCAGCGGGGTGTCGCTCGCCGCCGACGCCAGCGCGAGGGCGACCGCCAGGTCCGCGGCGGGCTCCGTCAGCTTCACGCCGCCCACCGTCGCGCTGTAGATGTCGCGCTTGCCGAGCGCGCTGATCCGGCCGCGCTGCTCCAGGACCGCCAGCATCATCGAGACCCGGGAGGTCTCCAGCCCCGAGGTGGTGCGCCGGGGCGAGGGGATCTGGGAGTCGACCGTGAGCGCCTGCACCTCGGCGACGAGCGGCCGGCGCCCTTCGAGGGTGACGGTGAGACAGGTGCCGGGTACGGGCTCGTCGCGCCGGGTCAGGAAGAGCCCCGACGGGTCGGCGAGGCCGGTGATCCCCTCGTCGTGCAGCTCGAAGCAGCCGACCTCGTCCGTCGCGCCGTACCGGTTCTTCACGCCGCGGACCAGCCGCAGCCGCGCGTGCCGGTCGCCCTCGAAGGACAGCACGACATCCACGAGGTGTTCGAGCAGCCGGGGGCCCGCGATCGCCCCGTCCTTCGTCACGTGCCCGACCAGCAGCGTCGCCATGTCGCGCTCCTTCGAGGCCCGGATGAGCGCCCCCGCGACCTCCCTGACCTGCGCCATGCCGCCCGGCGCCCCGTCGATCTCGGGGGACGCGACGGTCTGTACGGAGTCCATGATCAGCAGCGACGGCTTGACCGCGTCGAGATGACCGAGGACGGCCGAGAGGTCCGTCTCGGCGGCGAGGTAGAGATGGTCGCTGATCGCCTTGATCCGGTCGGCGCGCAGCCGGACCTGGCTGGTGGACTCCTCGCCCGTCACATAGAGCGTGCGGTGCTCGTCACTGGCCGCCTTCGCCGCGACGTCCAGCAGCAGCGTCGACTTCCCCACGCCCGGCTCGCCCGCGACCAGCACCACGGCCCCGGGCACCAGCCCGCCGCCCAGCACCCGGTCCAGCTCCGGCACACCGGTCGAGCGCGCCGTCGCCGTACGGATGTCGACCTGGCCGATGGGGAGCGCGGCAGTGGAGACCCGGCCGGCCGCCGTCGTCCGCACCGCGGGCGCGCCGTACTCCTCGACCGTCCCCCACGCCTGGCATTCGGGGCAGCGGCCGAGCCACTTGGCGGTCGTCCAGCCGCACTCGGTGCAGCGGTAGGACGGCCGGTCCTTGGATTTCGCACGGGCAGCCATGGCGTCACCGTATAGGGGCACACCGACAGCCGGGACCACCCGGCCGGTCCGCCGGGCGCTCCGGGAGGGAGTAAGTCAGGTGAGGGAGGCCCCTGTACCACTTCGAACCCATTGAAACGCGACATTCGTGTCCCCTTTTGAGGGATAGCTTCACCCGTAAGGATTAAATGTGCTCAAGGGGCGTGAAGGGTACGGGTTGCCCTGTCTACGGTCGCCGGGTGATGAGCAGCCGCCCCGAAACCTCCACGCACACCACCGGCGCACACCGCGCCCTCCGTCGTGCGCCCCGTTCGGTGGCGCAGCGCCCTCCGGCACGGTACGAGCCGTATCTGGACGGCCTGTTCACCTACTGCCTCTCCGTGCTCTGCGACCATGACGCGGCCACCGAGGTACTCGGCGACGTCCTCGCCCTCTCCGAGCGGCAGTACGGCCGTTGCCCCTCCGGCGCCGGGGAGCGCAAGGCCTGGCTCTACGCCCTCGCCCGCTGGGCCTGTCTGCGCAAGCTCACCGAACAGCGCCGCACCCGCCCGGGGGCGCATACGGGCCACCGCGAGCCGGCTCCGGAGCCCGGCCCCGCGCCGCCTTCCGCCGGGACCGCGCCCGGGACCGCCGAGCGCCGCCGCAGTGAACTGGCCCTGCTGGCCTGGCCCGAGGCCGCCGGGACCACGCCCGAGCAGCGCGAGGTCCTGGAGCTGGTGGTACGGCACCGGCTCGATCCGCGCGATGTCGCCGCCGTCCTGTCCAAGGAACTCGCCGCGACCCGGGAACTGCTCTCCTCCGCCGCCTGCGAGGTCGAACGCACCCGCGCCGCGCTCGCCGTCGTGGACACCTGCGACTGCCCCTCCGTCGCCCGGCTCACCGGCGACCACCACGTCCTGCTCTCCGCCGCGCTCCGGCGCGAACTGGTCCGCCACGTCGACGACTGCCCGCGCTGCCGCCGCGCCGCGGAGCGCGCCGAGGCGGCGGGGCCGTGGCCCGGCTCACGTACGACGCAGCCCTCCCCGCCCGGCCCCGCCGCAGGTGCCGCCGGGGCCGCCGACGCCACCGAGGCGCTGTCCGTCGGCACCGCCCCGCTGCCGCTCGTCGAAGCGCCGCGCGGCGCCGCGTACACCGCCATGGTCCAGGCGCCCCGCGCCCGCGCCACCGCCCCGCGCTTCGGCCGCAACGGCTACCCGATGGACCCCAAGGACCGCGCGGCCCGCCGCGACCGGCTGCGGGCGCGCGCCGTGACGACCACCGTGGTCGCGACCGTCGTCGCCGCGCCCGTCCTCGCCCTCTGGGCGGCGTACCGCGGCGCGCCGGGGACCGGCGAGGGCCGCGACGGCGCCTCGGTCAGCGCGGGTGAGACCGCGGGCCCGCCCGCCCTCGACGGCCATCCCTATGACGACCCGTACGAGCGGTACGGAAACCACGGGAACGACGAGAACCACGAGAATCACGACCACTACGAGAACGCGGGCGCCACCCGGAACCGGCCCGGCGCCCCCTTCACCGAGGACAGCCGCGCGCCCGGCGTCGCCGTCGAGATCCTCAGCGACGGTACGGGCGCGTCCGGCGCGGGCCACGCCGACCCCGGCGGGCTCACCGTCGAGGCACGGCCCGCCGGCGCCACGACCCTGATCACGCTGCGGGCCTCCGGCGGCGAGCGGGTCTCCTGGACGGCCGGCACCCGCGCCCCCTGGATCACCCTGAGCCGCCACTACGGGACGCTCGCGCCCGGCGAGTCCGTCACCGTCCGCGTCTACGTGGACCACGCGCGCGAACCGGCGGGCCCGTGGAGCGCCCGGATCGCGCTCTACCCGGCGGGCGCCGCCGTACGGATCCACGGGTACGGCACCAGGCCCCCGCTCCCCGGCCGACCCGACCACAGCGGGCGGCCCGGCCACCCCGCGCACCCCGGCCCACCCCGGCCGGCCTGGACAGGGCCCACGGCGCCCGGCGGCTCCTCGGCCCCGGGCTCCGCGGACCCGACGGGGCCAGGCCCGGAGAACTCAGGCCCCGGGCTGCCGGGCCCCGGCAGCCCGTCGCAGTCGCCGCCGGACCCGGACCCGCCCGATCAGGCCCCCGCCACCAGCTCCGCCGCCGGGCCCGCCCCGTCCGCCGAACCGTCCGGGCCCCGCTGACCACGGCCGCTCACGGCACCGCACCGCCCCGCCGACCGGCCGCGCGTCAGGCGGACGCCGGTCGCGGCGGGTCCGCCGGGTGCGGGGCCAGCAGCGGAAGCTCGCTCGCCATCCGCCGCTCGCACAGCTCCACCAGCCGGTCGTACCCCTCCTTGCCCATCAGCTCCGTCAGCTCGGGCCCGTACGTCTTGTACACCGGCTCGCCCGCGCCGTGAGCCGACGTCGCGGACGTGCACCACCAGTGCAGATCGTGACCGCCCGACCCCCAGCCGCGCCGGTCGTACTCGCCGATCGACACCTGGAGCACGCGCGTGTCGTCGGGCCGGTCGATCCAGTCGTACGTACGCCGCACCGGCAACTGCCAGCAGACGTCCGGCTTCGTCTCCAGCGGCTCCCGGCCCTCCCGCAGCGCCAGGATGTGCAGCGAGCACCCCGCGCCCGCCGCGAATCCGGGACGGTTCTGGAAGATGCAGGACCCCTCCCAGCGCCGCGTCTGGCGCTCACCGTCCTCGTCGGTCTGCGTCCAGCCCGTGGCCGTCCCCTCCTCGTGGAACTGCCACAGCTCGGGCGTGAGCCGCGCCACATGCTGTGCGACCCGCGCCTCGTCGTCCTCGTCCGAGAAGTGCGCGCCCAGCGTGCAGCAGCCGTCGTCGGCGCGGCCCGCCTGGATGCCCTGGCAGCCGCTGCCGAAGATGCAGCTCCACCGTGAGGTGAGCCACGTCAGATCGCAGCGGAACACCTGCTCCTCGTCGGCCGGGTCCGGGAACTCGACCCAGGCACGG
Organism: Streptomyces sp. NPDC096310; assembly: GCF_044763125.1. Taxonomy (NCBI): domain Bacteria; kingdom Bacillati; phylum Actinomycetota; class Actinomycetes; order Kitasatosporales; family Streptomycetaceae; genus Streptomyces; species Streptomyces sp. NPDC096310. The sequence goes on from NZ_JBIWFO010000014.1 coordinate 167,386, forward strand.
GCGAAGTCAAGCCCCTTCTCGTCAGGGACCGCCCGGGCGCCGCCACGGGTCCCCTGCTGCTGGTCCTGCTTCTTCGGGCCCTTGGCTTTGCCCGGCTTCGCCTTTTTCGTCTTTGGCACATGTCCAGCGTATGCGGCGTTCGCAGTAGCGTTCCGCTCATGAGACTCGGAGTCCTGGACGTCGGTTCGAACACCGTGCACCTGCTGGCGGTCGACGCCCACCGCGGTGCCCGGCCGCTGCCGGCGCATTCGTACAAGGCGGAGCTGCGCCTCGCCGAACTGCTCGAACCCGAGGGCGCGATCGGCCCCGACGGTGTCGACCGTCTCGTGGCGACGATCGCGGACGCCCTCCAGGCGGCGGAGGACAAGGGGTGCGAGGACGTGCTGCCGTTCGCCACCTCCGCGGTAAGGGAGGCCGTCAACGCCGAGCAGGTCCTCGCGCGCGTCAAGAGCGAGACCGGGGTGGACCTCGAAGTCCTGACCGGCGAGCAGGAGGCCCGGCTGACCTTCCTCGCCGCCCGCCGCTGGTTCGGCTGGTCGGCCGGGAAGCTGCTGGTGCTCGACATCGGCGGCGGCTCCCTGGAGATCGCGTACGGGATCGACGAGGAGCCGGACGCGGCGGTCTCCCTGCCCCTGGGCGCGGGCCGGCTCACGGCGGGCTGGCTGCCCGGGGACCCGCCCGACCCGATCGACGTGAAGGCGCTGCGCCGCCATGTACGGGCCCGGATCGCCCGTACGGTCGGCGAGTTCGCCCGGATCGGCAGCCCGGACCATGTGGTGGCCACGTCCAAGACCTTCAAGCAGCTCGCGCGGCTGGCGGGCGCGGCCCGCTCCGGCGAGGGGCTGTACGTGCAGCGCGAGCTGAGACGCCCGGACCTGGAGGAGTGGGTCCCGAAACTGGCCACGATGAACGCCGTCCAGCGCGCCGCGCTCCCCGGGGTCTCCGAGGGCCGGTCGGCCCAGTTGCTGGCGGGCGCGCTGGTCGCGGAGGGCGCGATGGACCTGTTCGGCGTGGAGACGCTGGAGGTCTGCCCGTGGGCGCTGCGCGAGGGCGTCATCCTGCGCCGGCTCGACCAGCTCGCACCGTGACCGGCCGACTCCCGCCGTAACCGGCCGACGGCCGCACCGCCGCGGCCCGTACGCTGTCCCCGTGGCAGATCCAGTGGTGCGCATCCCGGATACGAAGGTCGCGCTGTCGACGGCCTCGGTCTACCCGGAGTCCACGGCGACGGCCTTCGACATCGCCGCGCGTCTCGGCTACGACGGCGTCGAGGTCATGGTCTGGACGGACCCCGTCAGCCAGGACATCGAGGCGCTGCGCCGGCTCTCCGACTACCACGGCGTCCCGGTCCTCGCCGTGCACGCGCCCTGTCTGCTGATCACCCAGCGGGTCTGGTCGACGGACCCGTGGGTGAAGCTCCAGCGGGCGCGGGCGGCGGCCGAGCGGCTCGGCGCGTCCACCGTCGTCGTGCACCCGCCGTTCCGCTGGCAGCGCCAGTACGCGCGCGACTTCGTCACCGGCGTCTGGCGGATGGCGGACGAGACGGATGTCCGGTTCGCCGTCGAGAACATGTACCCGTGGCGCTACCGGGACCGCGAGATGCCCGCGTACGCGCCCGGCTGGGACGTCACCCAGGAGGACTACCGGCACTTCACCGTCGATCTCTCGCACACCGCGACCTCCCGCAGCGACGCCCTGGCCATGGCCGGCCGCATGGGCGACCGGCTGGGCCACGTCCACCTCGCGGACGGCAACGGCTCGGCGAAGGACGAGCACCTGGTGCCGGGGCGCGGCACACAGCCCTGCGCCGAGCTGCTGGAAGGGCTCGCGGACGGCGGCTTCGACGGCCATGTCGTGATCGAGGTCAACACCCGGCGCGCGATGTCGGCGGCGGAGCGCGAGGCGGACCTCGCGGAGGCCCTGGCCTTCGCGCGGCTGCACCTCGCGGCGCCGGCCGCCTCCGCGTCCCCCGCCCCCACCAGGTCCCAGGCCGCGCCGGCGGTACGGGCGCCCCGCACGCCCCGTACCCCTCGCACCCCCCGCCGGCCCCGCAGCCAGGGCTCGTCCGGCGCCTCGGGCTCGTCCGGAGCGCGCCCCTCATGACCGCCGGCGCCACCCCACGCCGCAGGGGCCGCCCCGCCCGCAAGGACACGGAGTCCGGCCCCAGCGCCCGGCAGAAGATCCTGGAGGCGGCCCGCGCCGAGTTCGCCGAGCGCGGCTACGACAAGACGTCCGTCCGCGGTATCGCCAGGGCGGCGGGCGTCGACCCCGCGCTCGTCCACCACTACTTCGGGACGAAGGACGAGGTCTTCGCCTCGGCCGTCGAGATCTCCTTCGAACCGGCCCTGACCGTGCCCGCCAAGGTGCTGGCCGGGAGCCCCGACACGATCGGGGAACAGCTCGCCCGTAACTTCTTCGTCGTCTGGGAGAACCCGGCGACCAGGGCCCCGCTGCTCGCCGTCATCCGCTCCGCGCTCACGCACGACGCCGCGGCGGCGGTACTGCGGACGTTCGTCCTGCGCCGGCTGCTCGGCCAGGTCGCGGAGCGGCTGGACGTACCCGACCCGAGGCTGCGCGCCGAGCTGTCCGCCTCGCACATGGTCGGCATCGCCCTCCTGCGGTACGTGATCAAGGCGGAGCCGCTGGCCTCGGCGGACATCGAGGAGATCATCACGCTGGTCGCGCCCACGCTCCAGCGCTATCTGACCGAGAAGTGAGCCGGCCGGAGCCGAGCCGGCCGGAGGGTGGAGCGGACCGAGAGCCGGACCGACGAAAGCCGGACCGGCCGAGAGCCGGGCTGACCGAAAGCTGAACAGCCGTCCCGTATTCCGGACGACCCGTCCAGATCTTGGATCCGGGGCGTACGCTCGGAGAAGTCATTTCTGCCGAAGGACTCGCCGAAGCACTCGGCGGGAAGATCTGCCGAGAGCCGCCGAGATCCACCGAGATCTGCTGAAGGAGCGAGAGACTATGCCCGAGCTGAGGTCCCGCACTGTCACCCACGGCCGCAACATGGCGGGCGCGCGCGCCCTCATGCGGGCATCGGGCGTAGCGAGCGAGGACATCGGCAAGCCGATCATCGCGGTGGCCAACTCCTTCACCGAGTTCGTGCCCGGGCACACCCACCTCGCGCCGGTCGGCCGGATCGTCTCGGACGCCATCAAGGCCGCGGGCGCCGTCCCGCGCGAGTTCAACACGATCGCCGTGGACGACGGCATCGCGATGGGCCACGGCGGCATGCTCTACTCCCTGCCGTCCCGCGAACTGATCGCCGACTCCGTCGAGTACATGGTCGAGGCGCACTGCGCGGACGCGCTGATCTGCATCTCCAACTGCGACAAGATCACCCCGGGCATGCTGATGGCCGCGCTGCGCCTCAACATCCCGACGGTCTTCGTCTCCGGCGGCCCCATGGAGGCCGGCAAGGCGACCCTCGTGGACGGTACGGTCCGCAAACTCGACCTGGTCAACGCGATCTCCGACGCGGTGAACGAGTCCGTCTCGGACGAGGACATCCTCCGTATCGAGGAGAACGCCTGCCCCACCTGCGGCTCCTGTTCCGGCATGTTCACCGCCAACTCGATGAACTGCCTGACCGAGGCCATGGGCCTCTCCCTCCCCGGCAACGGCTCCGTCCTCGCCACCCACACCGCCCGCAGGGCGCTGTACGAGAACGCGGGCCGCACGGTCGTCGAGATCACCAAGCGCCACTACGAGCAGGACGACGCCTCGGTCCTGCCGCGCAACATCGCCACCCGCGCGGCCTTCGACAACGCCATGGCGCTCGACATCGCCATGGGCGGCTCCACCAACACGATCCTGCACCTGCTCGCCGCCGCCCAGGAGGCCGAGCTGGAGTACGACCTCAGCGACATCGACGCCGTCTCGCGCCGCGTCCCCTGCCTCGCCAAGGTCGCGCCGAACGTCGCCCCGGGCGGCACGTACTACATGGAGGACGTCCACCGGGCCGGCGGCATCCCCGCCATCCTCGGCGAGCTGTACCGGGGCGGTCTGCTCAACGAGGACGTCCACACCGTCCACGCCCCCGGCATCAAGGAGTGGCTGGAGACCTGGGACGTGCGCGGCGGCTCGCCGTCCGAGGAGGCCGTCGAGCTGTGGCACGCGGCCCCCGGCTGTGTCCGCTCCGCCGAGGCGTTCTCGCAGTCCGAGCGGTGGGCCACGCTCGACACGGACGCCGCGGGCGGCTGCATCCGCGATGTCGCCCACGCCTACTCCAAGGACGGCGGTCTGGCGGTCCTGAAGGGCAACCTGGCCGTCGACGGCTGCGTGGTGAAGACGGCGGGTGTCGACGAGTCGATCTGGACCTTCGAGGGCCCGGCCGTCGTCTGCGAGTCGCAGGAGGACGCCGTCGAGAAGATCCTCCGCAAGGAGATCGCCGAAGGCGATGTGATCGTCATCCGGTACGAGGGACCGCGCGGCGGCCCCGGTATGCAGGAGATGCTGTACCCCACGTCGTATCTGAAGGGCCGCGGCCTCGGAAAGTCCTGCGCGCTGATCACCGACGGCCGCTTCTCCGGCGGTACGTCGGGGCTCTCCATCGGCCACGCCTCGCCGGAGGCGGCCTCTGGCGGCACGATCGCGCTGGTGAACGACGGCGACCGGATCCGTATCGACATCCCGAACCGGACGATCGAGCTGCTGGTCGGCGACGCGGAGCTGGCGGACCGGCGCGAGGCGCTGAACGGCGTGTACGCCCCGGTGAGCCGCGAGCGCAAGGTCTCGGCGGCGCTGCGCGCGTACGCCGCGATGGCGACGAGCGCGGACAAGGGCGCGGTCCGGGACATCTCTCGCCTCGGCTGAGCTCTCCCGGGGGCCTGGGGCGGTTCCCGTGAGCCCTCCCGGGCCCGTACGGCGGTTCCCGTGAGCCCTCCCGGGCCCCGGCGTCACCAGGAAGCGGGGTCCCGCCCGGCGACCGCGAAGACGGATCCGTCGGGCGCGCTCCCGACGACGGCCGCCCCGGAGTCCTCGCCCGAGGCCGGGACCGCCACGGGCGCGGGCAGCGTGGGGACGAGTGTGTCGGGCCCGTCGGCCATCCGCGGCTTCGTCTGCCCCAGCAGCACCCCGCGCCCGGCGTCCACCGCGAGCAGCCGGCCGTCGCCCGCGCTCAGATAGACCCGGCCCCCGGTGGCGGCGGGGCGTGAGGCGCGCGTCACCGACGTCTCCAGCCGCCAGCGCACCCCCGCGGCCTTTCTCCCCGTGTCGACGGCGAGCAGCGAGCCCGCGTACCCGACGACGTAGACGGAGTCACCCACGACGGTGGCCTGCGCCTGGTCGACCGGCGCGGCCAGCGGGACCCGCCGTACGGTACGGCTCGACGCGTCCAGCCGTACGACGGCCGTGGTGAAGCCGTCCGCGTCGGTCGCCAGCAGGAACAGCGCGCCGCCGGTGGCCCCGGCCGGGGCCAGAGCGCCCGTCAGCCGCTTCTCCCAGCGCACCGCCCCGGTGGCCGGGTCGATCGAACGGACCTCGGTCGCCGCGCCGTCGGCCGTCGGCGTCGCGGCGAACAGCGCGCCGCCGGTGCCGCCCGCCGCCGTCCACACGGTGCCGGTCGCGCCGAGCCGCTTCGTCCAGCGCGCCTCGCCGGTCGCGCTGTCCAGGGAACGCACCCGCCCGTCGTACGAGACGAGGAGCACCGAGTCGCCACTGTGCCGGACGGTGGCGTACGAGGAGATGTCGACGGCCCAGCGCTCGGCCCCCGAGGCCGGGTCGAGCGCCGCGAGCCGCTTCCCGCCCGTACCGCCGCCGGTCCCGCCCGTACTGCCCGTGTGTGCGGCGCCCGCGACGACATGCAGGAGCCCGCCGGAGAGCACCGGCGCGGCGCCCTCGTCGCTCACGGCGGCACGCTCGCCCCGAGCGGCCTTCACGGACCACTCCGTACGACCGTCGACGGGGTCGAGCCGGGCGGCCGTGACACCGGGACCGGCGCAGTAGACGGCCGTGGCGTCCGCCGCGCAGACCGGCGCCCTGTGGCTGCCCGCGCCACCGGCCAACGTGGTGTGCCACGGCCGGAACGCCCGGGACCGCGGTTCCTCCGCTGTCGCCGGAGTGGCGTCGCCCAGGGCCCGCACCCCGAGGAAACCCGCACCGGCCACGGCCACCAGCGCCACCGCGACCGCCGCCGCCGTACGCGCCCGGCGCGGCGACCGCGCCGACGGAACGGTCGCCGCGCCCCGCGCGTGGTTCGTGGGGACGGAGCCAGAGCCGGAGCCCGCGGTCTCGGCGGGGACGGGCCCGCGCTGCGCCGGTACGAGCGCCCGCGCCCCGTACGGCCCGCGCAGGTCGTACGCGCCGGGGCGCCCCGCGTCCGGCGCGGAACCCGGGGCCGGGTCCGCGGCGCGCAGCGCGCTCATCACCTCGTCCGGGGTCGGCCGCTCGGCGGGGTCCTTCGCCAGACACCGCGAGATCAGCGGCACCATCCGCTCCGGCACGCCGTTCAGGTCCGGCTCGTCGTGCACGACCTGGTACGCGACGATGTACGGGCTGTCCGAGTCGAAAGGACCGCGCCCGGTCGCCGCGTGCACCAGGACCGCGCCCATCGCGAACACATCGGCGGCGGGCCCGACTTCACGCGGCCGCTGGAACTGCTCGGGCGCCATGAACGGCGGCGTGCCGATCAGCTTGCCCGTCTCCGTCCGCAGATCGCTGTCGGCGGGGCGCGAGATGCCGAAGTCGATGACCTTGGGCCCGTCGACCGCCAACAGGACGTTGCTGGGCTTGAGATCGCGGTGCACGACCCCGGCGCGGTGGATGTCCCGCAGCCCCTCGGCGAGCCCCGCCCCGAGCCTCGTCAACTCCCCCGCGTCCAGCGGCCCGTTCCGCTTCACCCGCTCGGAGAGGGTGGGCCCGTCGATGAACAGGGTGGCCATCCACGGCCGCGGAGCCTCCGGATCGGCGTCCACGACAGGCGCGGTGAACGCCCCGCTCACCCGCCGGGCCGCCGCGACCTCCTGCTGGAAGCGGGCTCTGAACTCGGGGTCGGAGGCGTGACCGGCGTGGATGACCTTGACGGCGAGCCGCAGCCCCGAGGCGGAGGTGGCGAGATGGACCTCGCCCATGCCGCCCGAGCCCAGGGCGGATTCGAGCGGATAGCGGCCGGCGTAATCCGGACGCTCCGCTTCCGGGGCCGACCCGGTGTTGCGCAGTGGTGGCATCGCCCACCCCCGTGTTTTCGTGCGCAAGCGCGACGCACGGAGCCTAGTCGATGGTGCGTGCTATCAGGCCATGGCTTGCTAGCCTGCGCGGCGCAGAGCACACACCGTCAACGGGGGAGGACCGTATGGCAGTCGAAGAGGTTGAGAACACCGCGAGAGAAACCACGGCGACGCTGGACGTGGGGACGCGGGCGGCCAAGCGCTACAAGGTCCACCCGGACTACCGCGTGAACGTCCGCAGCGGTCCCGGCACCGGCTACTCGCTCGTCAGGGTGCTCCCGTACGGGGCGAGCGTGCCGATCAACTGCCAGAAGGCGGGGGAGTGGATCGCGGGCCCGTACGGCACGACGAACCTCTGGGACAACATCGCCAACGGCGAGTTCATCTCGGACGCGTACGTCTACACGGGAAGCAGCGGCTACGTCGCCCCGCGCTGCGCCTGAGCCCCGGGCCTGAGCCCCAGGCCTGAGCCCCGGCCCGCCCGCGCGCCGGGGATAATCGCCCCGTGAGCGAGCACCCCGAGCACCCCGAGCACACCCGGCACCCCGAGCGCACCACTACCGCGACCACGTCCGCGTCCACGGCTCCGCCCGCCGGCCGGGCGGGCGGCGAACGTGGCCGCGGTGGCCCGGAGCCCGAGGCCATCGCGTTCTTCGGTACGACCTGGCTCGCCCGCGACGGCGGCTACGCGGCCCGCCGCGCCGCCGTCGCCGCCGGCTCCCTCACCACCGCTGTCGCCGCCTGCTTCGTCCTCCGCTTCGCCTACGAGGGCCTGGAGATCGCGAAGGTGGGCTCCTTCGTCGGCCTGCTCCTCGTCGTGATGTTCTCGGTGTGCAGCGCCATCGCCTTCCGCAGGACCTGGGACGGCTTCGTCCGCCGCCCGGCCGACCCGGTCCGCGAGGAGTCGCTGCGCAGCGTCAAGGCGATCGGCTTCATGGGCGCGCTGATCGCCTACTTCCTGCGCTCCCTGGCCGAGGCCCCTGGCGAGGGGCTGCGCCGCGCGGAGTACGAAACGGCCCTGGCCCAGTACGAACGACGCCGCACCGCCCGCGCGGGCAACCCCGCCGCCCGGGCCGCCGCGAAGGCCGGACCCCAGGACAAGACCAAGGGCAACGCCAAGACCAGGGGCAACACCAAGACCACGGCCGCGACCAAGACCAAGACCATGGGCAGGACCAAGGCCGAGGCCAGGACCCCGAACGCGCCCAGGACCAGAAAGCCCAAGCGCACCTGACCCATTCCCCTCGCACCCTGGTCCGGCCCGCGCGCCGGGCGCCACGATGGGCCCATGACTCCTGCCACGGCCCCCCGCCCGACCTCCCGCGCCCTCTCCTTCGACGCCGTCGCCGACCAGTACGACGAGGCGCGCCCCGGCTACCCGCCGGCCCTCTTCGACGCGGTCGAGGAGCTGACCGGCCGCCCGCTCCAGGGCGCCCGCGTCGTCGACGTGGGCGCCGGCACGGGGATCGCCACCCGTCTGCTGCGTGCACGCGGCGCCCGGGTCACCGCCGTCGAGCCGGGCCCCGGCATGGCGGAGCGGCTGCACCGTACCCAGCCGGCCGTCCCCCTCCTCCGCGGCCTCGGCGACGCCCTCCCCCTCGCGGACGGCTGCGCCGACCTGATCACATACGCCCAGTCCTGGCACTGGACCGACCCGGCCCGCTCCCTCCCCGAGGCCCTGCGGGTGCTCACGCCCGGCGGCGCGCTCGCCCTGTGGTGGAACATCGCCGACGCAGCCCTCCCGTGGATCGCGGACCAGGACGAACGGATCCGCCGCTGGTCCGGCGACGGCGCCCACGGCGCGCACAGCGCCTCCGGCCGGGGCGGGGAACTGCCCGCGGAACTGCGCCCGGCCGAGCGGCGCGTGCCGTGGACCCGCCGCGTCCCGCTCGACACCCACCTCGCCCACCTCGGCAGCCACTCCGTCTTCCGGATGCACCGGGAACCGGCCGCGGCCGCCTTTCTCGCGGCCGAACGCGCGGAACTGCTCCGGCTCTTCCCGGACGGGACCGTCGAGGAGGCGTACGTGGTCGAGCTGACGGTCGCGCGCCGCACCTGACGCCGACCCGGCACACCACCTGAAACCGGCCGGACACCCCGGGAACGGCCCCGATATCGCCGGGAACGGCCCCGACGCCTCCGGGACCGGCCCCGGCCGCTTGACGAGCCCGCCACCCCGGCTCATTATTCATCACATGATGAATTTGCCAGAGGGCGGAGCCGCCGTGCACGCCCGCGGCCTCACCGTCCACCGAGGCGACCGCGCCGTCCTGCGCGGCCTCGACTTCTCCGTACCGCCCGGCCGGATCACCGGACTCCTCGGCCCCTCCGGCTGCGGCAAATCCACCCTGATGCGCGCCGTCGTCGGCACCCAGGCCCAGGTCACCGGCGTCCTCGACGTCCTCGGCCGCCCCGCGGGCGACGCCACACTGCGCGCCCGCATCGGCTACGTCACCCAGGCCCCCTCCGTCTACGACGACCTCACCGTCCGCCAGAACCTCGACTACTTCGCCGCCGTCCTCGACCCGGGCCGCGCCCGCCGCACCGCCCGTGCGCAGACCGTCGACCGCGCGATCGGCGACGTCGACCTCGCCCCCCACGCCGACTCCCTGGCCGGGCGCCTCTCCGGTGGCCAGCGCAGCCGGGTCTCCCTCGCCGTCGCCCTGCTCGGCACGCCCGAACTCCTCGTCCTCGACGAGCCCACCGTCGGCCTCGACCCCGTACTCCGCCGCGACCTGTGGGCGCTCTTCCACCGCATCGCCGCCGACCGCGCCGCCACGATCCTGGTCTCCTCCCACGTCATGGACGAGGCCGAACGCTGCCACCGGCTCCTCCTCATGCGCGACGGCGAAGTCCTCGCCGAGGACACCCCCGAAGCGCTGCGCACCCGTACCCGCACGGAGACCGTCGAAGCGGCCTTCCTCCACCTGGTCGACGAGGCCGACGCACTCCAGGGAAGTCCCCGATGACCACCACCGACGACACCACGCCCACCGGAACCGGAACGGGAACCGGCACCCGGCGCGCCCCGGCGCCCGCCGCCCGCCCGCTCTCCGCCGCCCGCGCCCTGGCCACCACCGCCCGCGTACTGCGCCAGCTCCGCCACGACCCGCGCTCGATCGGGCTGATGATCCTCGTCCCCTGCGCGATGCTCGTCCTGCTCCGCTACGTCTTCGACGGCAGCCCCCGCACCTTCGACTCCATCGGCGCCTCGCTGCTCGGCATCTTCCCGCTGATCACGATGTTCCTGGTGACCTCCATCGCCACCCTGCGCGAACGCACCTCGGGCACCCTGGAACGCCTCCTCGCCATGCCCCTGGGCAAAGCCGATCTGATCGCCGGTTACGCCCTCGCCTTCGGACTCGTCGCCGTCGTCCAGTCCGTACTGGCCACCGGCCTCGCGGTGTGGGCCCTCGGCCTGGACGTCGTCGGCTCGGCCTGGCTGCTTCTCCTCGTCGCACTCCTCGACGCCCTGCTCGGCACGGCGCTCGGCCTCTTCGTCTCGGCCTTCGCGGCCTCGGAGTTCCAGGCCGTGCAGTTCATGCCGGCGGTGATCTTCCCGCAGCTCCTCCTCTGCGGACTGTTCGCACCCCGGTCCGCCATGCACCCCGTCCTGGAGGCCGTCTCCGACGCCCTGCCCATGTCGTACGCCGTCGACGGCATGAACCAGGTCCTGCGCCACCCCGACATCACGGGCGACTTCGTCCGCGACGCGGCGATCGTCGCGGGGTGCGCCGTCCTCGTCCTCGGCCTGGGCGCGGCCACCCTCCGCCGCCGTACGGCCTGACCACGCGGCGGACGGTGAGGCGGGCGGCACGGCGGACGGCGCGGGGGCGACCGGTCCTCGGACACCTCACGCACCCGGCCCGCCTCCGGTGCGACGATGGGCACAACGTCCGTCCCCTACGGCGAGGTGACTCCGCAATGCCCCAGACCGTCGCAGTCCTCGGCACCGGAAAGATCGGCGAGGCCCTGCTCAGCGGCATGATCCGGGCCGGCTGGCGAGCCACGGACCTGCTGGTCACCGCACGCCGCCCGGACCGCGCCGCGGAGCTGCGCGACCGTTACGGCGTCGAACCCGTCACCAACGCCGAGGCCGCCAAGAGCGCCGACATCCTCATCCTGGCGGTCAAGCCCCAGGACATGGGCACCCTCCTCGACGAACTCACCCCCCACCTCACCGCCGACCGCCTGATCATCAGCGCCGCCGCCGGCATCCCCACGGCCTTCATCGAGGAACGCCTCGCCCCGGGCACCCCCGTCGTACGCGTCATGCCCAACACGCCCGTCCTGGTGGACGAGGGCATGTCCGTCATCTCGGGCGGCACGCACGCCCTCCCCGCCCACCTCACCCACGCCGAGGAGATCTTCGGCGGCGTCGGCAAGACCCTGCGCGTCCCCGAGTCCCAGCAGGACGCCTGCACCGCGCTCTCCGGCTCGGGCCCGGCGTACTTCTACTACCTGGTCGAGGCCATGACCGACGCGGGCATCCTCCTCGGCCTGCCCCGCGCCCAGGCCCACGACCTGATCGTCCAGGCCGCCATCGGCGCCGCCGTCATGCTGCGCGACAGCGGCGAGCACCCCGTGAAGCTCCGCGAGGCCGTGACCTCCCCGGCCGGGACCACCATCAGCGCCATCCGGGAGCTGGAGAACCACGGGGTACGGGCAGCCCTCATCGCCGCACTGGAAGCGGCCCGCGACCGCAGCCGCGCGCTGGCCTCGGGCAACGGCTGAGATCACGTCCGGGGGCCGGGACTCAGCCGGCGGGCAGCAACCCGGCCGCCCGGTACGCGGCGTCGACCACGGGCCGGGCCATCGCCCTGGCCCGCCCGGCCCCCTCCTTCAATACGGCGTCCACCTGCCCCGGATCCGCGGCCAGCACCGCGTGCCGCTCCCGCAACGGCCGCAGCAGCTCGATCACGGCCTCGGCGGTGGCCCGCTTCAACGCCCCGTACGAGGTGTACGCCCCGGCCGGCGCGGCCGGATCACCGCCCACGCACCCGGCCAGGATCTCCAGCAGATTGGCCACGCCCGGCTTGTTCTCCGGGTCGTACTCGACCTCCTGCCCGCTGTCCGTCACCGCGCGCATGATCTTCTTCCGCACCACATCGGCGTCGTCCAGCAGATAGACGATCCCGGCGGTCGAATCGTGTGACTTCCCCATCTTCGACGCCGGATCCTGAAGGTCCATGACCCGCGCGGCCACGGGCGGCCGGATGGCCTTCGGTACGGAGAAGGTGTGCCCGTACCGCTGGTTGAACCGCACGGCGAGATCCCGGGTCAGCTCCACATGCTGGGTCTGGTCCTCACCGACCGGAACCTCGTCGGTCCGATAGGCGAGGATGTCCGCCGCCATCAGCACCGGGTACGACAGCAGGGAGAACCGCACGCTCTCCCCGGACGCCGACGCCCGCCCGCTCTTCTCCTTGTACTGGATCATGCGCCGCAGCTCCCCGTCGGTGGCCGTGCACTCCAGCAGATACGAGAGCCGCGTGTGCTCGTCCACATGGCTCTGCACGAATACGGTGCAGCGCGCGGGGTCGAGTCCGGCCGCGAGCAGCAGCGTCGCGGCCTGCCGACTGAGCCGGCGTACCCGGGCCGGATCGTGCTCGACGGTCAGTGCGTGCAGATCCACGACGCTGAACAGCGCGTCGGCCCGGTGCTGATCGACCTCGACCCACCGACGTATGGCCCCCAGGTAGTTGCCCAGTGTCAGATGCCCGGTCGGCTTGATCCCGCTGAAGATCCGCGTCATCTCTCATCCACCCTCTCGGTCGGAGCCGCCGATGTCCGCGGCCCGCCCCCGAGCTGGGGAAACGCGAACGGCCGCCGAAGCGGCGGCCGTTGAACGCATACGTGTGAGGCGGCCGCCGTCAGGCGGCCCACCACTGAAGGATGCACGCATGCGCTGTCATGCCCCTCAGCGTAGCGGCCGACCCCCCAAGTTGACACGGCCAACACGGATCCGTAATGTTCTCCGAGCTGTCCGACGTGAGCAACGGTCATGTACCGGTCCCCGGGCAGTCATTCCGCAGGACCTACGAGAAGTGAGCGACTTCGTGTCGCATTGCTTTGCGCGCGCCTATGCGGAATGAGGAATCGACGTTCACACCGGACGCCGGCACCGAAGCCCCGATTAGCGTCGGAGCCCAGGATTCCGCTAAAGTCTCACTCGTCGGAACGGCCGCAGGGCCGGGAGGACAAGCCCCGCTGACTGGGAATCAGGCCCGAAAGGATCTGATAGAGTCGGAACCGCTGGAAAGGGAAAGCGCGAAAGCGAAGAACTGGAAAGCGAACCCCGCTCCGACGGGGAATCGGACACGAAAGAGTCTGATAGAGTCGGAAACG
>NZ_JBIWFO010000015.1:0-177992 GCF_044763125.1 Streptomyces sp. NPDC096310
TACGCCGAGCTGCTCGGCCGCTCGGTCCGCACCCTCAGCCGCGCCGCCCAGGACGCCACCGGCAAAGGGGTGCGCGAGCTCATCGACGAGCGGCGCCTGCTCGAAGCCCGGCGCCTGCTGGGGGACGCGGGGTGGGAAGCCCGGGCTGTGGCCGTCCATCTCGGTTTCACCGATCCTGCGAACTTCGGCCGCTTCTTCCGCGACCGCACCGGTCTCACCCCGGCCGCCTTCGCCGCCCGCGACACCACGGCCCACCAGTGAGCGGAGTGCGGCGGCGGCGCGCGGATCCCTGACCGTCCGGGCAACGGGCGCTCGTGCTGCGGGACTCCCGATCGATTCGGAGGTCCGCTCGGGCTGGGTCAGACCCAGTTGGGGAGATGCTCTTCGGCGTAGCGGGCGCCGAATCCGCCGGTCGGGAGGATCTCGTGGATCGCGGCGAGATCGGCCTCGGTGAGGGTGACGTCGGCCGCGTGGGCGTTCTCCTCCATGCGGGCGGCACTGCGGGTGCCCGGGATCGGGACGATGTGCTCGCCCTGGGCGAGCAGCCAGGCCAGGGCGAGTTGGGAGACGGCGATGCCCTTGGCGATGGCCAGCCGGCCAAGTCGGTCCACGGCTTCGACGTTCTTCTCGAAGTTGCCGGGCTGCCAGCGCGGGTTGGTCCTGCGGAAGTCGGTGGCGTCGTACTCCGCCGCGGGCTTGGCGGTACCGGTGATGAAGCCGCGGCCGAGGGGCGAATAGGGTACGAAGCCGATGCCGAGCTCCTGGAGGACCGGGAAGAGCTGCTCGACGTCGCGTTCGAAGAGCGAGTACTCGGTCTGCAGGACCGAGACCGGCTGGACGGCGTGCGCCTTGCGGATGGTCTGCGGGCCGGCCTCACTGAGGCCGAAGTACTTGACCTTGCCCGCGCCGATGAGCTCCTTGACGGTGCCCGCGACCTCCTCGATCGGCACGTCCGGGTCGACGCGGTGCTGATAGAGGACGTCGATCTGGTCGACGCCCAGGTAGCGCAGGCTGTTGTCGGTGACCGTGCGAATGTTGTCCGGGCGGCTGTTGAGGCCCAGGCCCTGCTCGGTCTGCGCGAAGCCGAACTTGGTGGCCAGCACGACCTCGTCGCGGAAGCCCCTCACCGCCTTGCCGAGCAGAACCTCGTTGTTGCTCGTGCCCCAGCCGTAGACCTCGGCGGTGTCGAAGAAGGTGACGCCCAGGTCGTGGGCGCGGCGGATGGCGGCAAGGCCCGCCTCTTCGTCACTGGGGCCGTAGCCCTGGGTCAGGCCCATCGAGCCGTAGCCGATCGCCGAGACGGTCAGGCCCTGGGTGCCGAGTGTCCTGTGCCGCATGCGAATCTCCTCATATCAAACCAAACGGTTCGGTTTTAAGCGTACTCCGACCGCAGCTCAGCGGCAAACCAAACGGTTCAGTCCGGTAGCGTGGCGGCATGAGCCCCGCAACCCGCGCAGACTCGGTCCGCGACCGCATCGTGAGTGCCGCCAAGGCCGAGTTCTCCCAGCGCGGGATCGCCGGGGCGCGGATCGACCGGATCGCCAAGGCCGCCAGGACGAGCAAGGAACGTGTCTACGCCTACTTCTCCAGCAAGGTGGCCCTTTACCGGTTCGTCTCCGCGCAGGAGCTGGCGACCGTGGGCGAAGCGACCCGCATGGACCCCACCGACCTGCCCGGTTACGCCGGCCGCGTCCATGACTACTTCACCGACCACCCCGAGCGCTTCCGGCTCATGAGCTGGGGGCAGCTGGAGCTCGACGCCGGCGACTCCCTCCCCCACGACACCTTCCGGGAATCGGTGGCCGGCAAGGTCGAGCAACTCCGCGACGCCCAGGAAGCCGGCCAACTGGACGACCACTGGGACCCGGTCGACATCCTGGTCCTCGTCCACCAGATCGCCACGGCCTGGGCCGCACAGCCTGAGCTGCTGCCCCCGTCCGACGCGGATCGCGCCACGTTCCTGACGGCGCGCCGAGCCGCCATCGTCGCTGCCGTCGAGCGCCTGTTTCCCGCGGCTGCGAACTGACAGGTGCCCCGAGCCCTCGAAGCGGTGCCTCGCTTCATCGGCCTGCCTCTTCGCCCGGTGAGCGCCTGGTGCGGGCGACTGTGAAACCGGCAATGGCGAGCGGGGCGCCGGGGTGGCCGTCCAGGCCGACGAAGCCCAGGTCGGCTGCGGGTGGGTGGTAGGTGATGCCGTTGTGGCGGGCAGCGGTGATCTGGACGAGTCATTCCGGAGTCCCGTCTGCGGGGAGGTGCCATGCACGCACATCCGCGGCGTTGACGGCGATGTCGGGGGAACCGACGCTCCCGCGTCGCTTCCCTCCTGCGCCTTGCGGCTGCGCTCGGCATCCGAAGGACCGGAGCGGACCGGCGAGACGAGGCCGCTGGACGCCCTCATCCTGGAACGCTCGGCCAAAGCGATCCAGACGCTCACGGGAGCCATCGCCGATCGCTCCGCCGACGCCGCGGTGCGGATCGCCTGCGACCCCGACGCCCCCGAAAGCGACCGCTGCGACGCCGTCAAGCGGCTGAGGCTCACCCGCCCGGTGACCGTCGTCGTCATCGCCTCACCCCTCCAGCCACCGTCGCCTCACTCCGCGCGCTGCGCGGGCCTCCTCCCGGCGCCTGGGCTACGAGAAGAAGAGAAGCAAGAAAGTGTCACCTGCTGACCACCAGGTGACTGCTAGCCGCCGGGCGCTTTGTCGGATCCCAGGAAACGATGGGAGACATCACCGCGAGCAACCAGCCGCCGAAGCACCGCGCGAACACCCGAACCGCGCTGGAAGGACCTGTCATGACCGCCACCGCTCCCAAGGCCCCGACCGCACCAGGGGTGCGGTCCTGGTGGGGAATCCCGTACGCCACCGCCGAGCGGTACCGCCGCCCCGTGGTCGCCGACTTCGATCCGGACCGCCCCTATGACCGCAAGGGCGTCGTCTCTGTCCAGCCCGACAGCGGCGACTGGCTCGAAGCGGACAGCGGGATGGGCGAGGACTGTCTGAACCTGAACGTGTGGGCCCCCGAACAGCCGGCCGGCAAGGCGCTCCCGGTGACCGTGTACATCCACGGCGGCGGATTCGAGTATGGCGCGAACACGCAGATCACCTCGAACGCCTCCGGTCTCGCCGCGTCGGGACGTGTGGTGAGCGTGTCGGTCAACTACCGGCTCGGTGCCCTGGGCGCGCTCTCGCTCTCGCAGTACGGCGGCGCTCTCGCCGAGGCCGGCAACCTCTGTCTGCACGATGTCATCGCCGCGCTGACCTGGGTCAGGCAGAACATCGCCCACTTCGGCGGCGACCCAGACAACGTCACGGTCTACGGCCACAGCGCCGGCGCCTTCGCCACCTTCGGGCTGCTCGGCGCCTCCGCCGCGGACGGCCTGTACCGGAGACTGGCAGGGTTCTCCGGCGGGCCCTCTCGTGGCATCCAGCCCTGGTGGGCCGAGGAACTCGCGCACCGGTTCGTCACCGAACTCGGCGTCGCGGACAATCCGGAGAAGCTGCTCGACCTCGACACAGCCTCCCTGGTGGCCGCCCTGAGCAAGGTCACCCCGACGGACCTCGGAGTCCGAGGCGGGATGGACAACCAGGTCATCGGCGTCGTCCAGGACAACCCCCTGAACGTCCTGGCCTCGGGCGCACACCGCGATGTCGACGTGCTGCTGAGCATGGCCAGTGACGACATGGGCTGGTGGGTGGCGAACGACCTCGACCGGTTCGACCCGGGCACCGTCGACCGCATCACCGACCAGCTCGCGGGATGGCGCATTCCCCGCTCCCGCGCCAAGAAGATCGTCGAGGCCTACGACCGGGGCGGCCGCACCCCGGCCGAGGTTCGCGGCGCACTCCTGTCGGACTACATCTTCGCGCTCCCCGCGGCCCGCGCCGCCCTGGCCCACGCCGCGGCGGGCGGCAACGCCCATCTCCTCATGATCGGGCCCGCCGAGGGCGCGCCCGCCGTGCACGGCACAGAGATGTACGCCCTGGTCGGCCAGGAACGGCCGGACCGCAGCCCCGAACAGGCCGAGCGCGACACACGTATCCGCGACATCGTGCTCGACTTCGCCACCGGCGAGCACACCCGTCTGTGGCCCGCCGTCACGGACCGGCCCACCTCGGGAAGCGTCGGCAACCCGCCCTACGAGGCCGATGCCCACTACCAGGCGGCGCTCGATCTCTGGGAGAGCATCGACCGCCCCTGACGGTCACCGGGCGATACCGAGATGCGCAACGGCGCAGGGTCACCACTGACTGATCACCCGGGTACCTGCGCCCGGAGCCCCGGCTCCGCCTTCACATCCCCGGGGGACGAACAGAGTAGGGAGCACGGCATGAGCCAATCGACAGCAGCCGGCGGCGCCGCACCGGCGACGATGCGGGCCGTCGTCGTCACCCGGCCCGGCGGCCTCGACGCACTGGAGATCAAGGATGTCCCGGTGCCCGTCCGCAAGCCTGGCTGGGTGCGGATCAGGGTGAAGGCGTTCGGTGTCAACGAGTCCGAGGTCACCACCCGAAAGGGTGAGTCGGACGCGGTGGTCACCTACCCGCGGGTGCCCGGCATCGAGGGCGTCGGCGTGGTCGACGAGGCCGACGAGGGCAGCGGGCTGCGGCCGGGGCAGCAGGTGGCCACGATGATGGGCGGCATGGGCCGCTCGTACGACGGCGCGTACGCCCAGTACGTGACGGTCCCCGTGGCGCAGGTCATCCCGTTCGGGACCGGCCTGCCGTGGGAGGTCGTCGGCGCGCTGCCGGAGATGTTCCAGACCGCCTACGGATCGCTGACCCGCGGCCTGGACCTCAGGGCCGGGCAGACGCTGCTGATCCGCGGCGGCACCTCCACGGTCGGGCTGAGCGCGGCCACGATCGCGAAGGACCTCGGAGCCACCGTGCTGTCCACCACCCGCAGCCCGGCAAGGGCGGGGGAACTGCGGGCCGCGGGCGTCGACCATCCCCTCGTCGACGACGGGACGATCGCCGGACAGGTGCGCGAGCTGGCGCCGGACGGTGTCGACGCCGTACTGGAGCTGGTGGGCTGCTCGGTCCTCGCCGACACCCTGCGCACCGTCCGCCGGCACGGCACGGTCTGCTTCACCGGGGCCCTGGCGGGCCAGTGGACGATCCCCGACTTCAGCCCGTTCATGATCCCGGGTGGGGTGCGGCTGACGTCCTACGGCGGTCAGGCCGCCGACCTCCCGGCCGACGTCTTCGCCCACCAGCTCCAGGCCATCGCCGAAGGACGTCTCAACGTCCCGGTCGCGAAGGTCTACCACGGCCTGGAACAGATCCGTGACGCCCAGGCCGACCTCGAATCCGGCACCACGCCGGGCAAGCACGTCGTCGTCCTGGACGACTGAGACCCGGGACGACTGAGACCCGGGACGACTGAGACCCGGGCCCCTGAGGCCCGGGCAACCGAGAAACGACCACCGACCCCCTTGATGCGCGCCGTTCGACAACGGCCGGTCACAGCATCCGTAAGTGAAAAGGCACAGGAACAGATATGAGCGTCGACAAGGCGGAGATCAGCGCGACCATCCTGGAGATGGAGAAGTCCTTCAACGAACGGTGGAGCGTCGGCGACAACCGCGGCTACTTCGACAACTACGCCGAGGAGGTCAGCTACTTCGACCCGATCGTCAAGGAACTGGTCGTGGGACGCGACAACGTCATCGCACACATCGACCCGATCTACTCGAACCCGCACATCGTGCGCAGTGAGTACCTCAACCCGGCGGTGAGCGTCGCCGACAGCGGCGACTTCGCGCTCCTGGCCTACAACCTGAACACCTACGTCCTCGACGACAACGGCAACGAACGGCTACTGCGGGCCTGGAACGCCACCGAGGCGTACCGGCTGATCGAGGGCGAGTGGCGCATTGTGCACTCGCACTGGGCGTTCCCGCAGACCGCGAAGACAGCCGTCGCCTCCTGACGGTCAAAGGGGCCTCCGCCGCGTTTCCGTCACGGTCCTCGCCTCGGGGGCCGCGTAGGCGGCCGGGGTGAGGACCGGCGCGGTCGCGGAAGAAGCGACCGAAGTTCGCGGGATCGGCGAAGCCGAGGTGGACGGCCACAGCTCGGGCGTCCCACGGGGCACCTCCCCACAGGCGCCGGGCATCCAGGAGGCGCTGCGCGTCGATGACCTCACGTACGTCCTTGCCGGTGGCGTCCCGGGCGGCACGGCTCAGGGTGCGGACCGAGCGGCCGGGCAGCTCGGCGTGGTCCGCCGCTTGGTGCGGCTCGCGAAAGTGCGGCTCCAGGGCGTCCAGGAAGCGTCCGTACCTATCGGCGCCGCCCGTGTCGGGCAAATGGCCGACCAACCCCAAGCCCCGATGGTAAGTGGGTCGACTTGCCATCGCGGTGGTGTGGGAGTTAGCCTCACGGGGCCCGTGCCGAACTGTCGTACCCCGATGAACACGGCGTACGCGTCGGCCGCCGACGATCACTCCAACAACACTCCAGAGGGCAGAACCCATATGAGAATCCGACTGACCGCCGGAGAAGCCGTCCTCAACGCAACCCTCGACGACAACGCGACGGCACGCGACTTCGCCTCGCTGCTTCCGTTGACGCTGCAGATGAACGACCTGTTCAAGCGCGAGAAGTACGCTCACCTGCCCCGGTCTCTCAGCGCAGGAGGCGAGTCGCGGTCCAGCTACGAGATCGGCAGCATCGCCTATTGGTCGCCCGGTCCCGACATCGCCATCTTCTACGACCACGACGGCCAGTCCATCCCCGCCCCCGGCATCGTCATCCTCGCCGAAATCAACTCGGGGGCCGATGCCTTCAAGAAGTACGACGGCGCGGTCGACGTCACCATCGAGGCCGTCGACTGAGACCCAGCCGGAAACCACCGGAGCGGATGAGCGGCGACCTGTGCCGCTGCGGCGCCTACAACGGCACCGTCTCGGCGATCAAGGAGGTCGCGAAATGAAGTCGTTCTCTTATGAGGGTGGCGCCGAGTGGCCGGTGTAGCCGGGGTGGCCGACGCCGCAGCCGGTAGTACAGGCAGGACACGGTCCGGGCTCAGCCGTCGGCCGCTGTTGGTTACTGGGAGGACCGGTCGCGCTCGTCCGTATTCGTTGTCGGTCGAGTCCACCCATACCTGCACCTGTCCTGGTAGGGCGAGGCATCGGCGCCCTGGCAGCGTGAACTGGTGGTGCGGGGTTCAGGATCCGGCGCGGTGGCGGGTGAGTATGAGGGCGACGGCTTCGTCCACGATTGTGGTATCGGTGGGGTCGGGTGGGACGAAGTCCGTCCGTACGAGTTGGGGCCACAGGAGCTGGCCGCAGATCATGCCGAGGAACTGTTCGGCGACGGCTGATGTCGGTTGTGGCTGTCCGTCGGCCGAGCGGAAGTCGAGTGTGCCGGCCTGTGCTTCGGCGTCCAGGTAGTCGCGGAGCCGTTCGAAGAAGGGTCCGCGGTCGATGGCGAAGCCGGTGCCGACGATGTCGGCGAGTTCCGGCATCTGGGGAAGTTCGGTGATGATGAGGCGGCACAGCGCGGCCGTTCCGGGCCGCGCGACCAGGCAGGCGTAGTCGCGGCCGATGTGGTCCAGACCGTATCGAGGATCACCGGGCGGGGGCGGTTCGGCGTACTCCACGTCCAGCTGCCACTGTTCGGAGGTGACGGCCGCGAACAGCGCGGCCTTGGAGGGGTACCGCTTGAAGAGGGTGCCGGTGGAGACGCTGGCCTCCTTGGCGATCTGGGCCAGGGAGGTCTTGTCGTATCCCCGGGCGAGGAAGAGGTCGCGGGCGGCGCGGATGATGCGCGCGCGGTTCTCCGCCTTGATCTGCGCGTGATACCCCGCCTGGCCCGTACCGTCACCGGTTTCCGCTCGGTCACGGTCCGCCGCCGTCATACCCACACCCCTTCTCCCGATTCTCAGCCGCATCCTCGCATGTCAGAGGATGGTCTGGCCGCCGTCCAGGATAAGGTCCTGGCCCACGGTGAAGGCGGCGGCATCGGAGGCCAGGTACACGACGGCTTCCGCGACCTCCTCGGGCATGCCCATGCGCCCCAGCGGGATGGTGGAGCTGATCGCCTCCAGAACCGCCTTCTGCTGCGCGGGGTCCTCGATCCCGAGCTTGGAGCCGGAGTACAGCGGCCCGGGCGCGCACCTGCCGTCGAAAGCGGCTCCACGGTCCGGCATCGGATCGTGAAGCAATGACGATGCACGTTGTTGCGCATGTGGGGGGGCTCCCTGTCAGGGAGCCGAGAGGTGCGCCCCTACGGGCTCTACCTGGGTACCGAGGCCTGGTCCCCGGGCGAGCGGACAGCTGTGGCGCCAGGCTCGAATGTGTCCTGCCCCGAGCTGAGCCCGTCCAGCAGGAGGTCCCCGAGCTCGGAGAAGGCGTCGCCGGCGGTCAGGCCGGTCCTCTCCAGGAGGACCCCCGACTGGACCGCGTCGATGGTGACTGCCACGACCTGGGCGGCGAAATGCCCGTTGAGCGCGCGGAAGACGCCGGTCTGCACGCCCTCTTCGATCAGTTCGTGGACTCGGTGCGCCGCGGCGGCGGAGTTCTTGCGGTAGATCTGCGCCGTCGGTTCGTAGCCGACCATGTCGTCGTAGAAGGCGTGGGAATGACGGCGCATGGCCGTGCCGACGCCGGTGAGGTAGACGCGGATCCGCTGCCTGGGGTCGGGCTCGGCCTGTACAGCCTGCTCGATCTCGGCTGTCGCCTCCCGGAAGAAGGTGCGGGTGACCGCCAGCACCAGCTGTTCCTTCGTGGAGGCGAGGCTGTACAGCGTCGCCTTGGAGCATCCCAGCCGCTGGGCGAGTTCATCCATGGTCACCGCGGTGAAGCCTTCGGCCAGGATGATCGCTTCGGCCTGGATCAGCAGTTCGTCCCGTCGGCGGGTGTCGACGACCCGCCTGCGCGCTGTTCGGCGCGGGCGTCGGTCACGCGAGTCGGTTTGGGCCGTCACCGCAGCAGTCTCCCATGAGGGTCCCCGCCGAAGCGGGGTCGATCGTCCGGGCCGGAAGGCCCACCCTTGTGCATGGGTACCAGCGTACCGGTTAACGTACCTACGGAGGATGTCCAGGGTGACGTTCAGGCATGGGTTTGCTCACCGCGTTGGCGGTGTCACTGTCCTCCACGATCGCCGCACAGTCACTACGGCCCGGTCGGCGTGATGGGCCGGACGACGAAGGCCGATGCAAGAGATGAGCACTTGCTCGACCGCCAGGCTCGCGTTACCGGATGGAGGATCCGATGGAGATGCCGCCGTCGACGTCGAGGACTATGCCGGTGATGTAGCCGGCGGCTTCGCTGGCGAGGAAGGCGGCGGCTTCGGCGATGTCCTCGGGCCTGCCGGTGTGGCGCATCGGGATCTTGTTGGTGAGCTTGTCGCGTGCGGGGCCGTTCATGGAGGCGAGCATGGGTGTGTCGATGAGGCCGGGGGCGATGGCGTTGGCGGTGATGCCGTGGCGGGCGCCTTCGAGCGCGAGGGTGCGGGTCATGCCGACGATGCCGGCCTTGGCGGCCACGTAGTTGGTCTGGCCGAAGTTCCCGCGCCATGACATGGAGGCGAAGCTGACGATACGTCCGTAGCCCTGGCGTTTCATGGGGGCGAACGCGGCGCGGGCGCAGTGGAATCCGCCGGTGAGGCTGACGTCGATGACCGCGTGCCAGTCGTCGTCGGTGATGTCCTCGACGCGGTTGTCGCGGATGATGCCGGCGTTGTTGACCAGCACGTCGAGGCGGCCGAGATCAGCGGTGACACCGTCGATCCAGGCATCGACCTGGGCGGAGTCGGTCACGTCCACCAGGCTGGTGCGGAGTTTCGCGTCGTGGGCGTGGGTGATGGTCCCGGCGGCGTTGGTGAGGGCCTGTTCGTTGACGTCGGCCAGTGCCACGGTGGCGCCTTCCGCGGCGAACCGGGTCGCCATGGCGAGGCCGAGACCTTGGGCGGCGCCGGTGATGGCGACGACGCGGCCGTGGTAGCGGTTCACGTGGTGTCTGCTTTCGTGGTGTGGGGAGCGAGGAAGTCCCGCAGGGCGTCGGCCACCGAGCTCGCCTCCCAGTTGTCGGCGAAGGTGGCCAGCTCCTCGCGCAGGGCGTGTTCGGGGGCGATGCCGTCGATGCGGTGCAGCAGCGTTTTGAGGCGGTGCTGGGCGGGGCTGTTGCGGTCGGCCAGTTGGTGGCAGATGCGGGTGGCCGTGGTGTTGAGGTCCGGCTCGGGCACGATCGCCCGGATCCAGCCGGTGCCGGCGAAAGCGGTGGCGGGCAGCAGTTCGCCGGTGAGCAGGAGCCAGCGTGACATGCCCCGTCCGACCGCGGCGGGCAGCCGGACGCTTGATCCGGCGGCCGGTACGAGCCGCCGGGTGAGGTGGCCGTCGCCGATGAGGGTGGTGTCGGCGGCGACGACGACATCGCAGGCCAGGGCGAGTTCGAGGCCGCCGGCGACGGCGTGACCGTGCAGAACGGCGACCCAGGGTTTCGGGCTGGCCGCGATGCGGCTGAAGCAAGCCGAGATGTCGGTCAGGAAGTTGACCGGGTTCTCGCCGCGGTCGTGCAGCTCCAGGAACTGGTGGAAGTCCCCGCCGGCGCAGAAGCTCGGCCCGTTGCCCGCCACGGCGATGACGGCGGTGCCGGGGTCGGCCTCGGCGCTGGTGATCTGCTTGTCGAGGGCTTCGATGAGGGAAACGTCGAGGGCGTTGCGCCGCTTGGGGCGGTTGAGCAGGAGCCATCGGACGGTGCCGCGTTGTTCGACGAGGAGGGGTTCGGTGTCGGTCACTGTGTCTCTCGGGTGGTGAGTTCGGTGCGTCGGCGTTTGCGCAGCAGGTAGCGCTGGGTCTTGCCGCTGGGGGTCTTGGGCAGGGCGTCGATGAAGTGGATCGTGTGCGGGTAGGCGTGGGCGGCGTAGCGGGTCTTGACCAACTGCTGGAGCTCGGTGGCCAGTTCCGGTGAGGCGTCGGTGCCGTCGCGGAGGACGACGTATGCCTCGATGACCTCGCCGCGGACCTCGTCGGGTGCGCCGATGACGCTGCACTCGCCGACGGCGGGGTGCTGGGCGAGGACGCTCTCGATCTCGAACGGCCCGATCCGGTAGCCGGCCATGATGATGACGTCGTCGTCGCGGGAGGAGAAGAAGAAGTCGCCGTCGGCGTCGATGCGCCCGGCGTCGCCGGTGAGGTAGTAGCGGCCGTCGGCGGTGAACTTGCCGTAACTCTGGCCTGCTGTCTGGTAGTCACGGAAGGTCATCAGCGGGCTTGCCGTGACGTCGATCGCGACCCGGCCGAGCACGCCTGGTTCGGTGGGTTCGTCCTTGTCGTCGGCCAGGACGGTGAGGCTCCAGCCGGGCAGCGGCCGGCCCATCGATCCGGTCTTGAGGGGGCGGGCGAGTTCGGGATGGTGGTGGTTGGCCAGGGGCATGCCGACCTCGGTCTGCCCGAAGTGATCGTGCACGGCCAGGCCCAGGGTGGCCCCGGTCCACTCATTGACCTCGGGGGTCAGGGGCTCTCCCGCGCTGGACGCCCGTTCCAGGCGCAGCCCGGGCGGCACCGGCACCGGCGAGGAGCGCAGGCCCCGGTACACGGTCGGGGCGGCGGTGAAGTCGGTGACCTGGTGGTCGAGGAGGGTGCGCCAGGTCGTCTCCGGGGAGAACCCGCCGGACAGCAGCAGGCTGGGGATGCCGGCGGCCATCGGGGCGACGATGGCCGCGTAGAGCCCGTAGGCCCAGCCGGGGTCGGCGGCGCACCAGTAACTGCTGTCCTGGGTGACGCCGAGGCCGTACTCCAGGTAGATCTGCCATCCGGCGATGTAGGAGACGGGGTGGATGACCCCCTTGGGCTTGCCGGTGGTGCCGGAGGTGAACATGTGCACCAGAGGTCCGTCCCCGCTGGTGGTGACGGCGGGCACCGGCTCCGGCGACGCGGCGGCGACGAGGTCGGCCATCGACACGTCACCGGGGGAGGCGGCGGTTCCGGTGACGACGATCCGGCGCTGGGGGTCGTCCGGCATGTCGGGACCCGGGTCGAGTTTGTGGCGCTGGTCCGGGTCGACGACCACCACGTGCGCACCGGAGCCTTCCAGGCGCGGGGCGATGGCCTGGGGAGCGAACGCGGTGAACAGCGGGACGTAGACCGCGCCCAGCCGCCAGATCGCCAGGATGACGGTGACCAGGTCGGCGCTCTTGCCCATCAGGGTCGCCACCCGGTCACCCGGACCGACCCCGAGCCCTTGCAGCGCCCGCGCACAGCGGTGCGAGTCCACGGCGAGCTCTCCGTAGGACAGCGTGGAAGACTCGCCGGCGCTGTCGACGACGGTGAACGCGACACGGTCGGCGGGATGCCGGTCGCACAGCAGCCAGGCCGCATTCAGGGAGGGTGCGGAGAATGTCGTGGTCAGTTCGGCGACCCGGTCGGTGGCGCTCACGCCCGGTCCTCGATGATCGGCAGGATCAGGCGGCTGGGGTGGTTCGGCCCGTGGTGGATGTGGTTGACCGCGGGGATCATCTGCTCCTCGCTCTCGCGGGCGATGACGCCTCCGGTGTTGGTGTTACGGTCGTAGCGGGGGAAGTTGCTGCTGGAGACGTCCACGCGGATGCGGTGACCGGGAAGGAACACATTCGACGTGGCGGTCATGTCGACGGTGATCTCGTAGACCGCGCCGGGCTCCATCAGTTCTTCGGTGGCGAGGCCGCCCCGGTAGCGGGCGCGCAGGATCCCGTCGCACAGGTTGATCGCCCTGCCGTCGGGGAAGACGTCGACGAGCTTGGCGGTGAAGTCGGTGTCCACCGCCGACGAGGAGACGAACAGAGTCAGGCTGACCGGACCGGTGACCTCGACAGCCTCCTCCAGCACGGGGCCGGCGAAACACAGGACGTCCTCGCGGCCGGCGACGGTCCGCTGGTCGACCGGGCCGCCGAATCCCAGCGTCATCGGCAGGCATGCCCCGCCGGCTGTGGGAACCGGGCGGCGCGGGTCGTAGAGATAGGTGTCGTGCCCGGTGCCAGTGGGTGGTTCGGTGCTCAGCACGCCGTCGCCGTCCGCGGTGTTGGCATGGCCGGCGCTGGTGAGGTGGAAGTCGGTCCACCTCGTGTCGGGCAGCGGCCACTCCTGCTCGTCGCGCCACTGGTCGATGCCCATCACGAAGATCTTCACCGGTGCCACGTCGTCCAGAGCGGTGGTGTCGCCCCGGAGCCAGCGGTCGAAGAACTTCACCTGCAGCCCGGTCAATCCCAACACCTGGGCACTGGCCAGCGGGCCGAAGGAGCGGTCGGGATAGGCGCCGGTCGTGGCCGTGTGGTCCCACGGGCCGATGATCAACCGCTGCCCCTCACGCGCCTGCGCGCTGCCTGCCTTCCGGCGAGCGGTGGTGTAGGCGCGTACGGTCTGGCCGATGTAGAGGTCGTACCAGCCGCCGATGTTGAGCGCCGGGGCCGTGACGTTCCTGAGCTCGGGCGTGAGCTCCATGGCGTCCCAGTACGCGTCGTGGGAGGGGTGGGCCATCCAGTCGTCCCACCACTTCCCGTACGCCGCCAGGACCGGAACCTCCGCCGTCGGCAGCACATCGTTGAGAGGCTCCGGGAACAGCGCCGCCTGACCGAGCTGCCGCAGCTGCGACACAGTGCCCTCGCCGGCCGCCAGGGACCGCTGGGCGTCGGCCGCGTACATCATGGCGTTCCACCACGTGACCAGGCTCAGTGAGAGCGCACCGCCCGCGCCGTACCAGGGCGCCTCGTAGTTGTCGATCGACGTGAAGGCCGGTGCGATCGCCTTGAGGGCAGGGGCACCGGTCACGGCGGTCTCCCACTGGGTCATGCCGAGATAGGACGCCCCGTACATGCCCACCGTGCCATCCGACCACGGCTGCTCGGCGATCCAGGCGACGGTGTCCTCGCCGTCGGCCCGGTCGGCCATATGCGGAACGAACTCGCCTTCCGAACGGTAGGTGCCCCGGCAGTCCTGCACCACCAGCGCGTAGCCGGCCTCCAGCAAAGCCAGGAGGTCAGGCATGACCCCTCCCAGGGTTATGACCATCCCGTCCTTGCCGTACGGCATGCGCACCAGCAGCGTCGGAGCCTGCCCCTCGGCCGGATGCCACACGTTGGCGGCCAGTGCCACACGGTCGCGCATCGGAATCCGGACATCTATGTCGTATACGTGCTGCATCGATGCTCCTCGTTGAGCTGGCGACGTCGCCCCGTCATATGGGTACGTTAAGAGGTACGTTCGTACCCTGTCAATTACCACGGAGGGGCTGACCTTCCGTGATCACCTGCGCCGGGCCCCGCCTGGAGCCGGCCGAGCCCGTGCGTCGGTGACCCGTTCTTCTCCGCCGACTCGTTCCGAACCCGCCTGGAGGCCGCTTGTGAAACCGAGGGCTTCGAGACCGTGACCGCCCGGCGGGACGGTGGAATCGTCGGGTACGTGCACGGCGCGACGCTGCCCGCGGACACGCCATGGTGGGTCTGGCGTCGGCCAGGCCGACACGTTTGTCCGGCCGGTGGTCGCCGAGCGTGCCAAGGTCACGACGGACTCGGGAGGAGGCCGGCCTCGGCCGGCGCGGGCATCCAGGTGCAGGTGTTCCACGTATGTACCGGTGGCTCGGGCACTCCTCGCCCGCGATCACCCTCGGTTACTATGCTCACCTCATGCCGGAGGCCGGAAGCAAGGGGCGCACCGCCATTGACGGACTGCTCGGGGCGAGGGGGGATCGGCATGCCGGTCGAAACTCCCCAGATTCTCCCCAGGCTCGTTGGCGGGTGATTCCCGCTGTTACGCCCTTCCCGAGTTGACTGTGGATTGCAAGGCTGAAGAAATGAGTGGCCTGGGAAAATGCTGACAGAAGTCACTGCGACCCGCTACATCACGCCCCTGCGGGAGGGTGGATCGTTGCCGGGGCTCGTCGAGGCCGATGATCTCGGTACGTATGTCATGAAGTTCACCGGTGCCGGGCAGGGCCGCAAGACGCTCGTCGCCGAGGTCATCTGCGGGCAGCTCGCGCGCAGGCTCGGGCTGCCGGTTCCTGAGCTGGTGCGGATGGAACTCGACCCGGTCATCGGGCTCTCGGAGCCCGATCAGGAGGTGCAGGAGCTACTGAAGGCCAGCGGTGGGCTGAACCTCGGGATGGACTATCTGCCGGGGTCGATCGGCTTCGATCCGCTGGCGTACGAGGTGAGTTCCGAGGAGGCGGGCCGGATCGTCTGGTTCGATGCCGTCATCAACAACGTCGACCGCTCCTGGCGCAACCCCAACCTGCTGGTCTGGCACGGGGATCTGTGGCTCATCGACCACGGGGCCACCATGATCTGGCACCACAACTGGCCGGGTGCCCAGGCGTCCGCAGCCAAGCCGTACAACGCGTCCGACCACGCCCTCGCGCCCTTCGCGCCCGATGTCGCGGCCGCCGCCGAGCGGCTCGCCCCGCTGGTCACCGAGGAGCTGCTGACCGAGGTCGCCGCCGAGGTGCCGGAGGAGTGGCTGGCCGACGAGCCCGGCTTCGACTCCACCGACGCGCTGCGCCGCGCGTATGTGGCGCCGCTGCTGGAGCGCGCCGCGACGATCCACCGGCGCATCACCCTCGACGCGCCGAGCGCCGAGCGGTCCTCGCGCGCGCCGGGATGGCTGGCCGACCGGCTGGCCCCCCGGCCGCGGCAGGCGCAGGGTACGCGGAGCCGGCAGGGGGATGCCCAGTGAGCACGAAGGACTTCACCGGGCCCACGTACGTCAAGAACGTCAAGGGCGAGAAGGACACGTACGAGTACGCGCTGCTGAGGGTCGTGCCGCGCGTCGAGCGGGGCGAGTGTTTCAACGCCGGGGTGCTGGTCTACTGCCGTGCGCGGTCCTACGTCGGCGCCCTCACCCATCTCGACGAGGCCAAGCTGTCCGCCCTGGACCCGCGGGCCGACCTCGTGGGGGTACGGGCGGCGCTGCGCGCGGTCGAGGGCATCTGCGAGGGCGGCGCGGCGGCCGGACAGGCCGCCGTGGACGACGCGGGCCGGCGCTTCCGGTGGCTGATCGCGCCGCGCTCCACCGTCGTACAGCCGGGGCCCGTCCACACAGGACTGACGGCCGATCCGCGGGCCGAGGCGGAACGGCTGCTGCGCCTTCTCGTCCTCTGAGTTCCGCTCGCCTCTCCCCGCTCCCGTCTTTCCCTCTCTTTTCCGGCGGCCGATCCGTCACCGGCGTCGTCGGCCGTTGACACGGCGTGCTGTGGCTTCTAGCGTCTGTCTGCTGAACCTACTAAGCGGTTGCTCAGCATCAGGGCCGCAGGACCTAGGGCGAGGAGATCAGGGATGTCCACCACCGAGCAGCGCGTAGCGGTCGTGACCGGGGCGGCGCGCGGCATTGGCGCCGCCACCGCCGTACGGCTGGCCGCGGACGGCCGCGCCGTGGCCGTACTCGACCTGGACGAGGCGGCCTGCGAGGACACCGTGGAGAAGATCACCGCCGCGGGCGGCACCGCCCTCGCCGTCGGCTGTGACGTCTCGGACGGCGCGCGGGTGGAGGCGGCCGTCGCGCGGGTCGCCGCCGAACTGGGCGCGCCGACCGTCCTCGTCAACAACGCGGGCGTGCTCCGGGACAACCTCCTCTTCAAGATGAGCGAGTCCGACTGGGACACTGTGATGAACGTCCACCTCAAGGGCGCCTTCCTGATGGCGAAGGCATGTCAGAAGCACATGGTGGACGCCGGTTTCGGCCGTATCGTCAGCCTCTCCTCCAGCTCCGCGCTGGGCAACCGCGGCCAGGCCAACTACGCCGCCGTCAAGGCGGGCCTCCAGGGCTTCACGAAGACGCTCGCCAAGGAGCTGGGCAAGTTCGGCATCACCGCCAACGCGGTGGCCCCCGGCTTCATCGTCACCGAGATGACCGCCCAGACCGCGGCCCGGGTCGGCATGGGCTTCGAGGAGTTCCAGGCCGCCGCCGCCACCCAGATCCCCGTACAGCGGGTCGGGCGCCCCGAGGACGTCGCGAACGCGATCGCCTTTTTCGCGGGTGACGCGGCCGGATTCGTCTCGGGGCAGGTCATGTACGTGGCCGGCGGACCGCTCAACTAAGAGGGGAGGCTGCCGACATGACGGAGCAGACGGAGCAGACGGAGCGTACGGAGCCGGGCGCGCGGGCCCCGGAGAGCGGGAGGACCGCGCTGGTCACCGGCGCGAGCCGGGGGATCGGATACGGCGTGGCCGAGGCGTTCGTCGCGCGGGGTGACCGGGTGTGCATCACCGGCAGGAACGAGGACGCGCTCAAGGAGGCCGTGGAGCGGCTCGGCACCGACCGGGTGATCGGTGTGGCGGGCAAGGCGCACGACGAGGCGCACCAGGCCGTCGCCGTCGAGCGCGCCATGGAGGCGTTCGGACGGGTCGACTTCCTGGTCAACAACGCGGGAACGAACCCGGTCTTCGGCCCGATGGCCGAGCTGGACCTCAATGTGGCCCGCAAGGTGTTCGAGACCAACGTCATCTCCGCCCTCGGCTTCGCCCAGCTCACCTGGCGCGCCTGGCAGAAGGAGAACGGCGGCGCGATCGTGAACATCGCGTCCGTCGCCGGGATCTCCGCGTCGCCGTTCATCGGCGCGTACGGGATGAGCAAGGCGGCCATGGTCAATCTGACCCTCCAGCTCGCACACGAGTTCGCGCCGTCCGTCCGGGTCAACGCCATCGCACCCGCCGTGGTCAAGACCAGGTTCGCCCAGGCGCTGTACGAGGGCCGGGAGGCCGAGGCCGCCGGCGCGTACCCGCTGGGCCGGCTCGGGGTGCCCGAGGACATCGGCGGCGCCGCGGCCTTCCTCACCTCCGACCAGTCGGACTGGATCACCGGGCAGACGCTCGTGGTCGACGGAGGGATCTTCCTCAACGCCGGAGTCGGCTGAGCGCGGCCGGGGCCCCGCGGACGATGGCGGGTCCGTGGGTCCGAGGAGGGGAAACGTGCTGGCAGGAGCCGTTGTCAGTGGCCACCGGTAGGTTCAGGGCTACAAGTGATTGCCTACCGGAGGTTGTTGACGTGACCGACACCGACATGCTGCCCGCGTCCTGGCGTGGGGTCCTCGGCGAGGAGCTGGACAAGCCCTATTTCAAGGAGCTGACCGACTTCGTCGAGGAGGAGCGGGCCAAGGGGCCGGTCTACCCGCCGCGCGAGGAGGTCTTCGCCGCGCTCGACGCCACGCCGTACGACCAGGTGAAGGTCCTGATCCTGGGCCAGGACCCGTACCACGGCGCGGGGCAGGGGCACGGGCTGTGCTTCTCGGTCCGTCCCGGGGTGAGGACGCCTCCCTCCCTGCGCAACATCTACAAGGAGATGAAGGAGGAGCTGGGCCTTCCGGTGCCGGACAACGGCTATCTGATGCCCTGGGCCCGGCAGGGTGTCCTGCTGCTCAACGCGGTGCTGACGGTCCGCGAGGGCGAGGCCAACTCCCACAAGGGCAAGGGCTGGGAGAAGGTGACGGACGCGGTGATCCGCGCCGTGGCCGAGCGGCCCGACCCGGCTGTCTTCGTGCTCTGGGGCGCCTACGCGCAGAAGAAGCTCCCCCTGATCGACGAGGAGCGCCATGTGGTGGTGAAGGGCGCGCACCCCTCGCCGCTCTCGGCGAAGAAGTTCTTCGGTTCGCGTCCGTTCACCCAGATCAACGAGGCGGTCGCCGCCCAGGGCCACACGCCCATCGACTGGCGCATCCCCGACCTCGGCTGAGAGCGGATGCCCGTTACGGCGGTTAGCGTGAGGTTCGTCGGAGTGATGTGACGGGCAAGCGGAGGCGGCAGTGGCGGAGCAGCGGCAGATGTCGGCGGATGCCGTCCTGACCAGGATCGGACAGGCGGTCATGCTGCTCCACGGCGGCGACCGCGAGGAGGCACGCAACCGCTTCGGCGAGCTGTGGGCGGAGATCGGTGAGGCGGGGGAGGCGTTCCACCGCTGCACGCTGGCGCACTACATGGCCGACACCCAGGACGACCCGGGGGACGAACTGGCCTGGGACCTGCGGGCGCTGACCGCCGTGGAGGGACCGGACGGCGGTGCGGGGGAGCTTTCGCCCGCCGCCCGCGCCTTCTTCCCGTCCCTCCATCTCAACCTCGCGGCCGACTACCTCAAGCTCCAGCGGCCGGAGGCGGCGCGGCTCCATCTCGACCGGGCGCGGGACGCGGCGGACGCGCTCGGGGCCGCCGGATACGGGAACGGGATCAGGACGGGCATCGACCGGCTGGAGCGGCGGCTGGGGAGCGGTGCGTGGGGGGAGTAGCGAGTGGTGGGGGATGAGTGGTGGGGAGTGGGTGGGGGCGGTGAGTGGAGGAGCGTGGTGAGCGTGCGGCTCAATCTGTCTGCGCTCTCTGGCAGATGCGGGCCTGGGGGCTGCCGACCGGCCAGCGTCCGTAGCCCTCGCCCAGGGCGCAGACCTCGGTGAGGGTCGGTACGGACGGCAGCGACGCCGGCAGCCGCCGCACCGGCTGCTCGTGAGCCCCCTCCCGGGACCCTCCCCGGCCGTACCCGGAGGCCGGTGGGGCCGGGGAGCGTTCCGTGCCCGCCGTCCGGGCGCCGGTCCGGTGGTCGGGGGCCGGACGCGGCCCCGGGGAGGCATCGGGCGCCGGGGCCCGGGTGGGGACGATCCGCTCCAGGGCCTCGTCGGCCGGGGCCTGGACGACCTGTGGTTCCGCGCCGCCGGGGCCGGTGGAAGGGGCGGCCGCCGAGGGAGCGGGCCGTAGCTCCTGCGCGGGCCGCGGCCCCACGGCCACACATCCGGAGGCGGCCGTGACCGCCACGCCCACCAGGGCCATCACCAGGTTTCTCGTTCGCTGCACGCGCGCAACTCTGCTGGGCGAGGGGCGCCGTTGGCGAGCGGAAGCGCGCGCCATGGCCCGTACGGGTGAAGCCGATCGGGGGTGCGGCCGGAATCGTGTTGACGGATCGATGCCACCGGCCGCGTGGCGCCGCGCGGAGCGTCAGTCGCCCGTCGTGCCGTCCAGGCGCTCGCGCAGGAGGTCGGCGTGGCCGTTGTGCCGGGCGTACTCCTCGATCATGTGCGTGTAGATCCAGCGGAGGTTGAACGGCTCGCCGGTCCGGCTGCGCTCGCCCGTGCCTCGATGATCGAGCGGGAGCGGCGCGGCCACCTCCCGCGCATGGGCGATCTCGGCCTGCCAGGTGGCGTACGCCTCGTTCCAGGTGGCGTCCTCGCCGGGGTGGAGGTCCCCGTCCGGGTCGGCGCCGGTGCAGTAGAGCGACGGGGCCTTCTCGTCGCTGAGCCGGTTGCGGAACCAGGAATGCTCGACCTCGGCCATGTGCCGGACGAGACCGAGCAGGGTGAGGTCCGAGGGTGGTACGGCCCTCTCCCTGAGCTGTTCCTCGTTCAGTCCGGCACATTTCAGGGCGAGGGTCTGCCGGTGGAACGCGAGCCAGCCCTCCAGCATCTCGCGTTCGCCCGCGACGGTGGAGGGCGCGGCGCGGTCGGGGGCGGTCGGGGCGGCGGTCGCCGAAGCGGTCTCGGAAGTCGTCATGGCGGCCATCCTCACGTACGGCCGCCGCCCGCGGCCACGGGTTATCCGGCGCGGTCCCCTGGTCCCGCCTGCTGTCCGGCGGCCGTCGAATCGCCGCCCGCCGGCGGCGCCGCGTCGCCCAGCATGCCGCGCAGCAGTCTTCCCCGGTCACCCCGGGCCCGCGCACGCCGGGTACACCACCTGGCGCATGGTCGTCCCGCCGCCCGGAGCGCCCTTCGCGCCCCATGAGACCTGGGGCCGGGGCCGCGTCTGGGGCACCCAGCCGCTCAAGGACGGCCGGGTGTACGCGTACGCCATGGCCGTGGGGCCCGCCGGCGGCCACACCCCCGACGACGAACGGGCGGAGCTGCGGCGGCTCTTCGGCGACTGGCACGACCCCGTACCGCGGATCATCGAGGCCGCCGCGCCCGAGGGCGTGCTGCGCCACGACGTCCACGAGATGCGCGTGCCGCTGCCCGCGTACCACCGCGGCCGGGTCGCGCTGCTCGGGGACGCCGCCTACGCCATGCAGCCCACCCTGGCGCAGGGCGGCAACCAGGCGATCGAGGACGCCGTCGTCCTCGCCCACCACGCGGGGCCGGGCGTGGGCGCGCCCGCCGGGACCGGCCCCGACCTCGCCGCGTACACCGCGGACCGGCTGCCCAGGACCACCGCGATCGTCCGCCGGGCCCACCGCACGGGCCGGCTGGCCGGCGCCGACGGCAGGGCCACCGCGGCCCTGCGCGACCACCTTGTCGCCGGGGCCTCCCGGCTCGTCCCCGGCCTCGTGCTGCGGAACTTCGACTCCATCGCCGGCTGGTCCCCTCCGGCGCGCACGTATGCTTCCGGGACACCGCACGGGCAACGGGGCTGACGCACGGACGGCGGGGGCGACCCACGGACGGCGGGGGCGACGCGCCCGCACCACGCGCCCGCACACGTCCCGGGACCACAATCCCCGCACCGCGCGGAGCACGGAACCCCACCGTGGAGCACCGCACTCCACCCACGCCAGGGAGACCCACGTGAAGGTCGGCTGCATCGGGCTCGGCGACATCGCGCACAAGGCGTATCTGCCGGTGCTCACCACTCTGCCCGGGGTCGAGCCGCACCTCCAGACCCGCACCCCTGCCACCCTCGCGCGCACCGCCGAGACCTTCCGCATCCCCGCCGGGCACTGCCACACCGATCTGGACGCGCTGCTCGCCCAGGGGCTCGACGCCGCGTTCGTGCACGCCCCGACCGCCGCGCACGCCGGGATCGTCCGGCGGCTGCTGACGGCGGGTGTGCCCACGTACGTCGACAAGCCCCTGGCGTACGAACTGGCCGACGCGCGGAGCCTGGTGGAGCTGTCCGAGGAGCGCGGCGTCAGTCTCGCCGTCGGCTTCAACCGCCGCTTCGCGCCCGGCTACGCCCAGTGCCTGGAGCACCCGCGCGAGCTGATCCTGCTCCAGAAGAACCGGGTCGGGCTTCCGGAGGATCCGCGTACCTTCGTCCTGGACGACTTCATCCATGTCGCCGACACCCTGCGCTTCCTGCTGCCGGGACCGGTCGAACACACCGATGTACGGGCGAGGATCAGGGACGGCCTGCTGCACCACGTCGTCCTGCAGCTCTCCGGTGACGGCTTCACCGCGATCGGCATGATGAACCGGCTGAACGGCTCCGCCGAGGAGATCCTCGAAGTGTCGGGGCAGGACACCAAGCGGGCCGTCCACGATCTCGCGACGGTGATCGACCACAAGGGGCAGCCGAGCGTACGGCGGCGCGGCGACTGGGTGCCCGTCGCCCGCCAGCGGGGCATCGAGCAGTGCGTGCTCAGCTTCCTGGACGCCGTACGGGCGGGCACCCGGCTCAGCGCACAGGACGCCCTGCGGACGCATGAGCTGTGCGAGCGGGTGGTACACGCGGCCCTGGACCAGGCGGCCTGAGCGACCGTACGCCCTCCACCGCGAGCGCGACCGCCAGCACGGCGAGCGCCGCGTACACCGCCCAGTCACCCAGCCTGGCGTACGGGGTCGTGCCCGTCGCCAGCGGTACGTCGAAGACGGCGGCGGTGGAGCGGTCCGTACCGACGGCGCTTCCGACCCGCCGCCCGTCCGGGCCGAAGACCGCGCTGACACCGGTGAGCGTGGCGTGGACCATCGGACGGCCGTTCTCCGCCGCCCGCAGCGCCGCCAGCGACGCGTGCTGCCCGGGCGCCCAGCTCCCCTGGAACGACGAGGTGGACGACTGCGCGACCAGTACCCGCGCACCCGACGCGACCAGCCGCCGGCTCAGATCGGGGAAGGCCGTCTCGAAGCAGATCAGCGGCCCGAACCGCAGCTCGCCCTCCGGTCCCGGGGCCGCCATCACCGTCTGGCGGGTGCCGCGCGCCCGGTCCTCGCCCGCCGCCTTGCCCACCGAGGTCGCCCAGCCGAGAGCGGCGCGCGCCGGTATGTACTCCCCGAAGGGGACCAGGCGCATCTTGTCGTACGTATCACCGGTCGGCCCGTCGGGTCCGACGAGGACGCTCCGCTTGAAGATGCCCGGGCGACCCGAGGCGTCCGTGCTGCGCGCGTCCACGTTGACCAGGATCTCCGCCCCGACCGTGCGCGACAGCGTGGCGAGCCGGCCCGCGAGATCGGGCCGCCCCGCCAGATCCGCCCCGACGCTGCTCTCGCCCCACACCACCAGTCCGACGCCCTGCCCGGCCAGGGTGCGGGTCAGCGCCTCGCCGCGTGCGAAACGCCGCTCGACGGAGCCCTCGCCGCCGATGACGCCCGGCTGGACGACCGCGATCCGGGTGTGGCCCGAGGGTTCCGGCCGCGGCGCCCATACCGCCACCGATCCGACGGTGAGCCCGCACACCACCAGGGCCGCCGCGGCGGCCCTCCGCGCGGCGGCCACCGCGATCAGCAGCGTCAGCGCGGTGTTGACCGCGACCACCAGCAGACTCACCAGCCACACCCCGCCCACGGAGGCGAGCCGCAGGGCGGGGGAGACCTCCCACTGGCTGGCGCCGAGCAGGCCCCAGGGCCCGCCCAGCCCCTCCCAGGACCGGACCAGTTCGATCACCAGCCATCCCGAGGGCACCACGGCGAGCGCACCGGCCGCGCGCCCCGCGGACGGCGTGGCGCCGCCCAGCACGGAGCGCACCAGCCACCCCCAGGGCGCCCAGAGCAGCCCGAGCAGCCCCGCCAGCAGCACGATGAAGACATGCAGGCTCGGCACCAGCCAGTGGTGCACGGCGACCATGAACCCGAGACCGCCCAGCCAGCCGTCGAACGCGGCCCGGCGGGGCGTGGGGGCGCTCCGTACCAGCAGCATCCAGGGCACCAGCGAGACATACGCGAGCCACCACAGCGACGGCGCGGGGAACGCGAGCGCGGAGAGCGCGCCCGCCGCCACCGCCGCCGTCCCGCGCCACCACGGCGACGCCAGGCCGGGGCCGTGCCCTGCTCGCTCCCGCCGGCCGACCGTGGTCCCCGTCACCGTGCCTCCTCGCCGAGTCCGTCCCGCTGACTCTTCCCCGCGGGACGGCGGCGAAGCGGGATCAGGGGGTGGCGGGGTCCGCGCCGCGCCGCCACTTCTCGTGGACCGTGACCGTACGCAGCCACCACCGCGCATCGTCGCGGAGCAACCCGAACGCGAGGGTGCCGCCGCGCAGCAGGTCCGCGCCGGAGGTGTGGCGCAGCGGGTTCAGATAGTCGGCGCGCACCTCGGCGCGGTCGCCGGTGTAGCCGCCCAGGTCCTGGAGGCGCAGCCGCCGGTTGACGATCAGATGCTGCCGTACCGGATACGGCCGCAATGTGCCGGCCAGCCAGTCGGCGATCTCGGCTGCCGGTCCTTCGATCCCGCCCGCCGCGGTGTAGTCGGCGCGGCCGTCCGGGGCGAACAGCGCCCGGAACCCCGGCCAGTCCGCCTCGTCCACGGCGACCGCGAAGCCGGTGATCACCTCATCGATGGCGAGCCGGTCCATCACGGTCGCGAGGTCCACACGCTGTGTCATCGGTTCAGTCTCCGGCAGGGAACCCCGCAGGCCAAGAGGCGCGCACGGCGGGGGCGAAAGGAACAGCCCCCGGATGGTCCGGGGGCTGTTCGGTGCGACGGCGGACGGAGGCCGGCCGGAGGTGCTAAGCGGCCTGGTCGACCTCGTCGTGCAGGGCCGCGGCCCACTCCAGCAGGAGGACTTCGTACGCCTCCGAGGGCCACGTTCCATCGGCCGCGTCGACGAGGGCGCGGATCCGCTCATTGGCCGCGACGGCGCCGGAGGCCGGGACTGCGGATGCGGAAGAAGAGGACATGGCCCAAGCCTAGGCGCATCCAGGGGGCGCACGGTGCCGATCCGGGAGCGTCCTTGCTCACACTCGTGGTAGGCAACCCCTTACACATCGGGACGTCGTTTTATGTGCATGTGATGTCTTTATGGGTATAAGACCGGTGAGTCATGACCTCTGTGAGGAGGTTCGGATGAAGACCGAAGCGGAGTTCTACGCGAGTGACCGGCCGCCCCACCCGAAGCTGCCGGAGGACCGGCCGCGCGGCGGGGGCCCGAAGGAGCCCCTGGTCCACCCCGGTGCCTGGAGCCTCATGGCCATCGTGGCGATCATCGTCCTGGTGGTCGCTGTCGGGATCGTGCTGTTCCCCTGATGCCCCTGATCCGTCCGACCCCGGTCAGCCGGCCGACTCGCCGGCGTGCGGGCTCAGGGTGTCCGTGCCGACCAGGATGAAGATGGCGATGCCCAGCAGGATCCGGTAGATCACGAACGGCATGAAGCTCTTGGTGGTGATGAACTTCATGAACCATGCGATAACGGCGTATCCCACAGCGAAAGCGACAAAGGTCGCGAAGATCGTGGGCCCCCAGGAGACATGCCCCTCGCCCGCGTCCTTCAGCTCGTACGCGCCCGAGGCCAGCACGGCCGGGATCGCGAGCAGGAACGAGTAACGCGCCGCCGCCTCACGGGTGTAGCCCATCAGCAGACCGCCGCTGATGGTCGCGCCCGAACGGGAGACGCCCGGCACCAGCGCCATCGCCTGGCAGAAGCCGAAGATCAGACCGTCCCTGACGCTCAGGTCCCTGAGGGACTTGCGCTCCTTGATGGCGCGGTGCTTGGCGCCCGTCTCGTCACGTGCCGCCAGCCGGTCGGCGACACCGAGGACGATTCCCATCACGATCAGCGTGACGGCGATCAGCCGCAGATCCCGGAACGGGCCGTTGATCTGGTCCTTCAGCGTGACCCCGAGGACTCCGATCGGGATCGAGCCGACGATGACCAGCCACCCCATCTGCGCGTCGTGGTCGGAGCGCATCGCCTTGTCGGTCAGCGAGCGGAACCACGCGGAGAGGATGCGGGCGATGTCCTTCCGGAAATAGATCAGGACGGCCGCCTCCGTACCGATCTGGGTGATCGCGGTGAACGCCGCGCCCGGGTCGTGCCAGCCCGCGAACACGGCGGTCAGCCGCAGATGGGCGCTGGACGATACGGGCAGGAACTCGGTCAGCCCCTGGACGAGCCCCAGGATGAATGATTCGAACCAAGACATGGGAGTACGACGCCATCCAAAAGATGATCAGGCACCGGCCGGCGCGAGGGCGGCGCGATGAGCGGCGGTGTGCGGCAGGGAACGGGCGAGGGTCGCGGGCGGACGGTGCGGGCTGACAGGCCGGACGCCAAGTCGCTCATACGAAGGAGGGGAAGGGCCTGTCCACGCCGGCTCCTCCTCCGGCGGGGTGCCGTGGAGGTGGATTCATGGCACGTCGAATGACCCCGTTCAGGCACAAACTATGGCGATCTCATCGTCCCGGGCGTGGGCAGCGTAGCGCCTGTGGGTGAACGGACAGCGGCAGGGATCTGACGCCACGGGGTCCGCCGCGCGGCGCGCGCCGTTCCACGCGCCGCGCCTGGTACCGCGTGCCGTCTACCGCGTGTTGTCCCGGGAAACCCCCACACCGGTGAAAACAGGGGGAGGGCAACCTCACAGTCGCGCGCTCTGCTGCGCGGTGAGAGCGCTGTCCTACGATCACGCCATGACGGTCCTCAATGACGACGGGCTCTCCCTGGCAGCCGAGTTCCCCGACGCGACCCGCGAGCAGTGGCAGGACCTGGTGTCAGGTGTGCTGCGCAAGTCGGGCCGCGACGTCGCGGGGGCAGCGGCCGAGGAGGCGCTTTCCACCCCGCTCCAGGACGGGTTGTCCACCCGTCCGCTCTACACGGCGGAGGACGCCCCCGCCGGCGGCCCGGACGGAGCCGCCGGCGGCTTCCCCGGCTTCGCGCCGTTCACCCGAGGCGGCAGACCGCTGGGCGGGGCCGTCGCCGGCTGGGATGTACGCCAGCGGCATACGCGCCCCGATCCGGCCCTGACCAACGAGGCGGTCCTCTCCGACCTGGAGAACGGGGTCACCTCCCTGTGGCTGGCCGTCGGCGCCGACGGCGTCCCCGTGCCCGCGCTGGCCGCCGCGCTCGACGGTGTCCATCTCGACCTGGCGCCCGTCGCGCTCGACGCGGGCGACGAATTCACCTCCGCCGCACAGGCGTTGCTGAGGATCTACGACGAGCGCGCAGTGCCCCGCGACGCGGCGCGCGGCACCCTCGGCGCAGACCCCGTCGGCCGGTTCGCCCGTACCGGACGGGAGATGACGGACCGTACGGCCGAGGCCACCGTGCTCGCCGCCCTCTGTGACCGCGACTACCCCGGCCTGCGCGCCATCGCCGTGGACGCCCTGCCGTACCACGAGGCCGGCGCCTCCGACGCGCAGGAGCTGGGCTGTTCGCTCGCCACCGGAGTCGGCTGGC
Source organism: Streptomyces sp. NPDC096310 (assembly GCF_044763125.1). Classification (NCBI taxonomy): domain Bacteria; kingdom Bacillati; phylum Actinomycetota; class Actinomycetes; order Kitasatosporales; family Streptomycetaceae; genus Streptomyces; species Streptomyces sp. NPDC096310. The sequence goes on from NZ_JBIWFO010000015.1 coordinate 27,188, forward strand.
TGCGCGACCTCACCGCGAGCGGGCTCTCCGTGGACGCCGCCTGCCGCCAGCTCGAATTCCGGTACGCGGCCACCGCCGACCAGTTCCTGACCATCGCCAAACTCCGCGCCGCCCGGCGGCTGTGGGCCCGCGTCGCGCAGGTCAGCGGCGCGGGCCCGGCCGCCTCGGCGCAGCGTCAGCACGCCGTCACCTCGGCGGTGATGATGACCCGTCGCGACCCGTGGGTGAACATGCTGCGCACCACGGTCGCCGCCCTCGCGGCCGGGGTGGGCGGCGCCGACTCCGTGACCGTACTGCCCTTCGACCACGCCCTCGGACTCCCCGACGCCTTCGCCCGCCGGATCGCCCGCAACACCTCGGCGATCCTCATGGAGGAGTCGCATCTCGGCCGCGTCATCGACCCGGCGGGCGGCTCCTGGTACGTCGAGCGGCTGACCGACGAACTCGCCCACGCCGCCTGGGCCTGGTTCCAGGAGATCGAGCGCGCCGGCGGCCAGCGCGCCGCACTGCGCTCCGGGCTCGTCGGCGAACGGCTCGCCGCCACCTGGGCCGAGCGCTCCACAAGGCTCGCCCGGCGGCGCGAACCCATCACCGGCGTCAGCGAGTTCCCGCAGCTCGCCCAGGACCCGGTGGAGCGCGAGGCGCCGCCCGCGCCGCCCACCGGCGGACTGCCCGTCGTCCACCGCGACGAGGCGTACGAGGAACTGCGGGCCCGCTCCGACGCGCATCTCGCCGCCACCGGCGCCCGGCCCCGTGTCTTCCTCGCCGCGCTCGGCCCCGCCGCCGCGCACACCGCCCGGGCCACCTTCGCCACCAGCCTCTTCCAGGCCGGCGGCATCGAGGCCGTCCACGACCCGGTGACGGTCAACGCGGCGACCGCCGCCGCGGCTTTCACCCGCAGCGGGGCGGGCGTCGCCTGCATCTGCTCCAGCGACGCGCTCTGCGCCGAGGGCGCGGCACCCGTCGCCGAGGCGCTCAAGTCGGCGGGCGCGCAAAGGGTGTTCCTCGCCGGCCGCCCCGGCGAACACCGTGAGACCTATGTACGGGCCGGGGTCGACGACTTCGTCGTCGCGGGCGGCGACGCGATCGCCGTACTCACCTCGGTCCTCGACCGTATGGGAGTGGCGTGATGGGGATCCCCGACTTCTCCGAGATCGAGCTGGATCCCGATGACAGCGCTGACAGCGCCGGGGTCACCGCGGACCAGTGGCGCGCCGCCGTCAAGGAACAGACCGGGAAGGGCGACGACGACCTGCGCTGGGACACCCCGGAGGGCATCGCCGTCAAACCGCTCTACACGGCCGAGGACCTGACCGGGCTCGACTTCCTCGGCACGTACCCCGGGATCGCGCCGTACCTGCGTGGCCCCTACCCGACGATGTACGTCAACCAGCCCTGGACCATCCGACAGTACGCCGGGTTCTCCACCGCCGAGGAGTCCAACGCCTTCTACCGGCGCAACCTCGCCGCCGGGCAGAAGGGCCTCTCGGTCGCCTTCGACCTGCCGACCCACCGCGGCTACGACAGCGACCACCCCCGGGTCACCGGCGATGTCGGCATGGCAGGGGTCGCCATCGACTCGATCTACGACATGCGCCGGCTCTTCGACGGCATCCCGCTCGACCGGATGAGCGTGTCGATGACGATGAACGGCGCCGTACTGCCCGTACTCGCCCTGTACATCGTCGCCGCCGAGGAACAGGGCGTACCGCCCGAGAAGCTGGCCGGGACCATCCAGAACGACATCCTCAAGGAGTTCATGGTCCGCAACACCTACATCTATCCGCCGGAACCCTCGATGCGGATCATCTCCGACATCTTCGCGTACACCTCACGGAAGATGCCGCGCTACAACTCCATCTCCATCTCCGGTTACCACATCCAGGAAGCGGGCGCGACGGCCGACCTGGAGCTGGCCTACACCCTCGCCGACGGTGTGGAGTACCTGCGCGCCGGACTCGGCGCCGGACTCGACGTGGACGCGTTCGCGCCCCGGCTCTCCTTCTTCTGGGCCATCGGCATGAACTTCTTCATGGAGATCGCCAAGTTGCGGGCGGCCCGGCTCCTGTGGGCCAAGCTGGTCAGGAAGTTCGACCCGCGGAACGCCAAGTCGCTCTCCCTGCGCACCCATTCACAGACCTCCGGCTGGTCGCTCACCGCACAGGACGTCTTCAACAACGTCACCCGCACCTGCGTCGAGGCGATGGCCGCCACCCAGGGCCACACCCAGTCGCTGCACACCAACGCGCTGGACGAGGCGCTGGCCCTGCCCACCGACTTCTCCGCCCGGATCGCCCGCAACACCCAGCTCCTCATCCAGCAGGAGTCCGGCACCTGCCGCGTCACCGACCCGTGGGGCGGCAGCGCGTACGTGGAGAAGCTCACCTACGACCTCGCGCGCCGCGCCTGGCAGCACATCGAGGAGGTCGAGGCGGCCGGCGGCATGGCGCGGGCCATCGACGCGGGCATCCCCAAGCTCCGGGTGGAGGAGGCCGCCGCCCGCACCCAGGCGCGGATCGACTCCGGGCGGCAGCCCGTCATCGGCGTCAACAAGTACCGCGTCGAGACCGACGAGAAGATCGACGTCCTCAAGGTCGACAACTCCTCCGTACGCGCCCAGCAGATCGAGAAACTGCGCCGGCTGCGCGCCGAGCGCTCCGAAACCGCCTGCCAGGACGCGCTGCGCGCCCTCACCGCCGCCGCCGAGGCCGGTCCCGGCCCCGGGCTCGACGGCAACCTGCTCGCCCTCGCGGTGGACGCCGCCCGCGCCAAGGCGACCGTCGGCGAGATCTCCGACGCCCTGGAGAAGGTGTACGGGCGCCACGCGGGCCAGATCCGTACCATCGCCGGTGTGTACCGCAACGAGGCAGGCAGCTCCCCGGCCGTCGAGCGCACCCGCGCCGCGGTCGAGGACTTCGAGCAGGCGGAGGGGCGCCGCCCCCGCATCCTGGTGGCCAAGATGGGGCAGGACGGCCACGACCGCGGCCAGAAGGTGATCGCGACCGCCTTCGCCGACCTGGGCTTCGACGTGGATGTCGGCCCGCTGTTCCAGACGCCGGGCGAGGTGGCCCGGCAGGCGGTCGAGGCCGACGCGCACATCGTCGGTGTCTCCTCGCTGGCCGCCGGGCACCTCACCCTCGTACCGGCGCTGCGCGAGGAACTGGCCGCCGAGGGCCGGGAGGACATCATGATCGTCGTCGGCGGGGTGATCCCGCCCCAGGACATCGAGGAGCTGCGCCGGGCGGGCGCCGCCGCGGTCTTCCCGCCGGGCACGGTGATCCCCGACGCCGCGCACGAACTGCTGGTCTCGCTGGCGGCCTCGCTCGGCCACGGGAGCCCGGGGCCAAAACCCGTCACCGGGGCCGCCGGGCCCGAGCCCGCCGCCGACGAGCGGTGAGCGCGTGGCGCCCCGGATCGACATCGACACCTACGCCAAGGGCGTTCTGGACGGCTCCCGTTCGTACATCGCCCGCGCCATCACCCTGGTGGAGTCCACCAGGGCCGACCACCGCGCCCTCGCCCAGCGGCTGCTGACCGAGCTGCTGCCGCACTCGGGACGGGCCCGCCGCGTCGGCATCAGCGGCGTGCCCGGTGTCGGCAAGTCGACCTTCATCGACGCGCTCGGCACCCTGCTCACCGGCCTCGGCCACCGGGTCGCCGTCCTCGCCGTCGACCCGTCCTCCAGCCGGACCGGCGGCTCCATCCTGGGCGACAAGACCCGCATGGAGCGGCTGGCCGTGGACCCGGCCGCGTTCGTCCGCCCCTCGCCCACGGCGGGCACTCTGGGCGGTGTCGCCAAGGCCACCCGCGAGACCGTCATCGTGATGGAGGCGGCGGGATATGACGTCGTGCTCGTCGAGACCGTGGGCGTGGGACAGTCGGAGACCGCCGTCGCCCACATGGTCGACTCGTTCCTGCTGCTCACCCTCGCGCGCACCGGCGACCAGCTCCAGGGCATCAAGAAGGGCGTCCTGGAACTGGCCGACGTCATCACCGTCAACAAGGCCGACGGCCCGCACGAACGCGACGCCCGCTCCGCCGCCAGGGAACTCGCGGGCGCACTGCGCCTGATGCACCCGGTGGACGCGGCCTGGACACCCCCGGTGCTCAGTTGCAGCGCCCGCGAGGGGACCGGGCTCGAAGCGGTCTGGGAACGGCTCGAACAGCACCGCCAGGTCCTGGAAGCCGACGGCCGTCTCGCGCGCAAGCGCAGCGACCAACAGGTCGACTGGGCCTGGGCGATGGTCCGTGACCACCTCCTGGACCGGCTGCGCGAGCACCCGGGGGTACGGGAGGTGGCGCCCGCCCTGGAACGGGAGGTACGGGAGGGCACGCTCACCGCGACGCTCGCCGCCGAACGGATCATCGCGGCGCTGGCCCTGCCGTGACCCCGCCCGCCGGGCGCACCGGGACCGTCCGGCGGGGACGCGTGCGCCGTACCCGATACTGGGCGCCATGGTCCATGACGACGAACCCGTACTGTTCGGCCGGGCGGGCGGTACGGCCCGTATCACGCTGAACCGCCCGCGCGCCCTCAACGCCCTGACCCACCCCATGGTGATGGCCATCGCCGCCGCCCTGGACCGGTGGGAGCACGACCCGGACGTCACGGCCGTGATCCTCTCCGGCGCCGGGGAGCGCGGGCTCTGCGCGGGCGGCGACATCCGCGCCATTTACGAGGACGCCCGTACCGGCGGGAACGCCTCGCCCGCCTTCTGGCGCGACGAGTACCGGCTCAACGCCCGTATCGCCCGCTTCCGTAAGCCCTTCGTCGCGCTGATGGACGGCATCGTGATGGGCGGCGGCGTCGGCCTCTCCGGCCACGCGGGGGTACGGATCGTCACCGAGCGGTCCGCCGTCGCCATGCCCGAGACCGCCATCGGCCTCGTCCCCGACGTCGGCGGCACCTACCTGCTGGCCCGGGCGCCCGGCGCACTCGGCACCCACCTCGCCCTCACCGGGAACACGGTGGGCCCGGCGGACGCGCTGCTGTGCGGGCTCGCCGACCACTTCGTCCCCTCCGGGCGGCTGACCGCGCTCAGCGAGGCGCTGGCCGCGCCCGGGGTGCGGGACGCCGCGGACGTACGGGAGACGGTCCTGCGGTACGCGGCCACACCCTCCGAGGGCCGGCTCGCCGAGGACCGTCCGTGGATCGACGCCTGCTACGCGGCCGGTTCGGTACCGGAGATCGTGGACCGGCTGCTGGACAGCGGGCTGCCCGCCGCCAAGGACACCGCGCAGACCCTGCTCTCCCGCTCACCGACGGCCCTGAAGGCGACACTCGCCGCGATGCGCGCGGACGGGCCGCCCAGCACCCTGGAGGAGGTGCTCGACCGGGCCTACCGCGCCTCGTGCGCCGCGCTCACCCACCCCGATCTGGTCGAGGGGATCCGCGCCCGGGTCATCGACAAGGACCGCGCCCCGCGCTGGTCCCCGAAGGAGCTGGCGCGGGTCACGGAGGCGGACGTGGCACGGTTCGCGGCCCCGCCGCCCGGCGGCGACCTCGGACTCGCGGAAGGCACGGCGCACCTCGCCCCCTGAGGCAGTACGAGGCTACGGGCGGCGTCCCGGGAGACGGTGCCGCTCCCGCCAGGCGAGGACACCCGCGGCGATCGCCGTGACCACGATGAACCCCGTCGCCACCAGGAACGCCGGGGAGGTCGGGGAGGTCGCCCGGCTGCCCGCGATCACGTAGGCCGCGGTGTTCGGGACCGATCCGATCGCCGTCGCCAGCAGAAACGGCGCCGCCCGCATCCGGGAGACCGCCGCGCAGTAGTTCGCCGCGGCGAACGGCACCCCGGGGAAGAGCCGGATCGCCAGCATCGACCGGAAACCGTGGCCGCTGAGCTGGCCGTCCGCCGCCTTCAGCCAGCGGCCCCGCAGCAGCGGCCGCAGCGCCTGCTGCCCCAGACACCGGCCGAGAGCGAACGACGCCCCGGCCGCCAGCACCGTCCCCCCGAGCGCCGCCGCCAGCCCGAACACCGAGCCGAAGAGCGCGCCGGCGGCGAGATTGAGCAGCGGACGCGGGACGAACGCGGTGGCACACAGCCCGTACGCCACGGCGAACAGCGCCACGGCCGGTCCCCCGCCGAGCTGGGCCGGCCAGCCGTCCGCGAGCAGCCGCTGCGGCTCGTACAGCACCACCACGGTGGCCGCCGCGCCCAGCACGACGATCAGCACGGCGAAACGGAACCAGGGCGAGAGCGGCGCTCCGGAACGGTGGTCAGCGACAACAGGGCCTTGGTCCGGGGAGGACCGGGGGACGGTGTCGAGCATCCGGGGAGACTAGCCGACCCGAGGGAGGAGCGACGTAAAGGGTGGCGCACCTCGTACCGCACGTCGTACCGCACCCCGCCCGCCACCAGGCCGCCCGGCCCGCCAACTGCCGGGCCGCGGAAAACCATTCGACGCGGCGCCGGACTTCGGACAGGATCACCCCCATGTTCCGGTACGCCTTCCTCGCAGCGCCGTCCGCAGTCGCGGACGCGCCGAAGGCTGCCGCGCTCCTGACGGCGGCGCCGCTCGCAGCGGCAGCGGCCGCGCAGGCGCCCCTCGGCGGCGCCCGAAGCTGACCCTTCCCGGAACGTCCGGCGGACCCCACAGGGGGAGGGTCGGAGAGGCCCAGGGGTCCCGCTCACGCTTCGAATTCAGGCAGGAACCATGCCCAAGACGGCATACGTGCGCACCAAGCCGCACGTCAACATCGGCACCATGGGCCACGTCGACCACGGCAAGACCACCCTGACCGCCGCCATCACCAAGGTCCTCAGCGACCGGGGGACCGGCACCTTCGTGCCCTTCGACCGGATCGACCGGGCCCCGGAGGAGGCCGCCCGGGGGATCACCATCAACATCGCGCACGTCGAGTACGAGACCGACACCCGGCACTACGCGCATGTCGACATGCCCGGCCACGCCGACTACATCAAGAACATGGTCACGGGCGCGGCCCAGCTCGACGGGGCGATCCTCGTCGTGTCCGCGCTCGAAGGAATCATGCCGCAGACCGCCGAGCACGTCCTGCTCGCCCGCCAGGTCGGCGTCAACCACATCGTCGTCGCCCTCACCAAAGCGGACCTGGGGGACGACGAACTGTCCGACCTGGTCGAGCTGGAGGTCCGCGAACTGCTCACCGACAACGGCTACGGCGGCGACGCCGCACCCGTCGTACGGGTCTCCGCGACCGGCGCGCTGGCGGGCGAGCCACGGTGGACCGCCGCCGTGGAGGCGCTGCTCGACGCGGTCGACACGTATGTGCCGATGCCGGTCAGGTACACGGACGCGCCGTTCCTGCTCCCGGTGGAGAACGTCCTCACCATCACCGGGCGCGGCACGGTCGTCACCGGCGCCGTCGAGCGCGGCACGGTGCGGGTCGGGGACCGGGTGGAGGTGCTGGGCGCCGACACGGGAGCGCAGGCCACCACCGTCACCGGCCTGGAGACCTTCGGCAAGCCGATGGAGTCCGCCGAGGCCGGCGACAATGTCGCGCTGCTGCTGCGCGGCGTGCCACGTGACGCGGTCCGCCGCGGCCATGTCGTCACGGCGCCGGACAGCGTCGTCCCGAGCCGGCGCTTCACCGCGCGGGTGTACGTCCTGTCCACCAAGGAGGGCGGCAGGACCACACCGGTCAGCAGCGGCTACCGCCCGCAGTTCTACATCCGCACGGCGGACGTCGTCGGCGACATCGACCTCGGCGCGACGGGCGTGGCGCGCCCCGGGGACACGGTCACCCTGACCGTGGAGCTGGGCCGTGACATCCCGCTGGAGCCGGGACTCGGCTTCGCGATCCGCGAGGGCGGCCGTACGGTCGGCGCCGGTACGGTCACCTCGCTGCTGTGACCGGGCCGCCCCCGGGCCCGGGAGACCGGGTTCCGGGGGCGGCGCACAATGGAACGGTGAACGAGCCGATCCCCGTCATCCGCGCCGTCGACCGAGGCACCGCCAAGCTCCTGCCCGACGTGGACCGGGAGCGGGCCTGGCTGCTGACGGTCGACGGCGCGCCCCAGTCCTACGTCGACCTGGACGAACCGGCGCACCTGGAGTTCGAGTACGTACGGCGCCTCGCCCATGTCGTCGACTGCGCGGCGTCCGCCCCGTGGGCGACGGCCCCCGCGCCGCTCACCGTGCTCCATCTCGGCGGCGGCGCCTTCACCCTGCCCCGCTACATCGCCGCGACCCGGCCCGGCTCCGCGCAGTCCGTGGTGGAGGCCGACGCGGCGCTGCTGGCGCTGGTCGAGCAGGAGCTGCCGATACCGGCCGGCGCGGGGATCACCGCCCACACGGCGGACGCCCGCCGCTTCCTCGAAACGGCGCCGGACCGCTCCGTGGACATCCTCATCGCCGATGTCTTCGGCGGCTCACGCATCCCCGCCCACCTCACCTCCGTCGAGTACGCGCGGGAGGCCGCCCGGGTGCTGCGCCCCGAGGGGATCTACGCCGCGAACCTCGCGGACGGTGCTCCGTTCGCCTTTCTCCGATCACAACTGGCCACGTTCGCCACGGCCTTCGAGGAGCTGGCGCTGATCGCGGAGCCTCCCGTACTGCGCGGGCGCCGGTTCGGAAACGCCGTCCTGGTCGCCGCGCACCGCCCGCTCGACACGGCCTCCCTGGCCCGGCGTACCGCCTCGGACGCCTTCCCCGCGCGGGTCGAACACGGCGCGTCGCTCAGGCGGTTCACGGGGGACGCGGCACCCGTACGGGACAGCGGAGCGGTCCCCTCGCCCCGGCCTCCGGACGGGGCATTCTCCGTCGACTGAGGTGCGGGCCGGCGCTACTGTCCTCGCCATGACCGAACCCACCTATCTGCGCGACACCCGCGACGGCTACGACAAGATCTCCGCCGACTACGCCGAGCGTTTCCCCACCATGCGGGTGGACGGGCCACTGGGCCGCGCCATGCTCACCGCCTTCGCCGAACCGTTCCAGGGCGCCGAGGGCGGCCCTGTCGTCGAGGTGGGGAGCGGGGCGGGCCGGGTGACCGCGTTCCTGCACTCCCTCGGCGTGCGCGTCTCCGGTATCGATCTGTCCCCGGCGATGGTGGCCCTGGCCCGGCGCAGCCACCCGGGGCTGCGCTTCGACGAGGGGTCGATGACCGCGCTGGACCTCCAGGACGGCTCCCTCGCGGGCCTGCTCGCCTGGTACTCCCTCATCCATGTCCCGCCGGAGCTGCATCCCGGGGTGCTCGCGGAGTTCCACCGCGTGCTGGCCCCGGGCGGCCGGCTCCTGGTCGCCTTCCAGGTCGGCGACGAACCGCTGAGCTTCACCGAGGCGTGGGGCCACACGGTCTCCCTCGACTTCCACCGGCTCTCGCCCGACCGGGTCACCGACGGGCTGGAGAAGGCCGGCTTCGTGATGGAGGCCCGACTGGTGCGCGAGCCCAGCGGTGACGAGAAGGTTCCGCAGGCGTACCTCCTGGCCCACCGGCTCGTCTAGACGAGCCCGGCGCCCGGCTCCGGCGCCGCGAACGCCGCGGGGATCAGCGGCGTTCGCGGCGGTGGTGCTCGTGAGGTACGCGGTGGCCGGTCAGGACTCCGAGGGTGTCCCCGCGAGCCGGACCGTGCCCATGATCTTCTTCATCGTCGCATCGGACACCTCGTCCGGCACGCCCTTGTTCGCGTACAGCACCCACGTCGAGTAGTCGCCCGTGGCGGTGGTGAAGGTGAAGGCGATCGACTTGCCGTCGGTGTCGCACTTTTCCTTCTTGTCGAGGCCCGCGGACTCGGCCGTCGCGAAGTGCCCCTTGAGCCCCGCCGTGGTGGTGAATTCCTCGGGCTTGCTGACCGTGATCTTCTTCTTCAGTACGGCCATCGGCTCGGGCTGGCCGTACGCGGCCCACACCCAGCTCCCCGCTTCGTTCTTCGAGGCCGTCGCCGTGTCCGTGGCGCCCTCGGCGCCCTTCGTACCGGTACCGGCGAGGCTGCTGTACTCCAGCTTGCCGTCCTTGTCCGTGTCCTGCGAGCACCACTGAGACTTGAGGAAGGCCGGGGCGGAGAAGGAGAGCGCGACCGAGCCGTCACCCTTCTCCATGTCCTCGAAACCGGATATGAGGCCGGTCTTCGCGACCTCCCAGTCGGCGGGGACGTCGAACCGCGTCCCGTACTTGGGGTTGGTCACGACCTTCCAGCCCTCGATCTGCGGCTTGGCCGCCGCGCCGTTGCGCGGGTTGTCCTGGGACGCCTCCGTGCTCGGCTCCTCGGAGCCGGACGCCGGCGCGGACACCTTCGAGCCGTCCGCCTGGTCGCTCGAACCGTCGTCCTTGCCCAGGACGAAGAAGGCCGTCCCCGCAGCGGTGAGCACGACCACCGCGGCCGCGATCACCGCCACGACCGTCGTCCTCTTCTTGTCGTCCCCCGGCGGACCCGCCCCGTCCGGCGGTCCCGGTGCGGAGTACTGCAACGGCACCGTCGGCTGCTGGTACGGGTTGGGCTGCTGGTAGCCGGGCTGCTGCCCGCTCACCGGCTGCTGCTGCGGATAGCCGTAACCGGGCTGCTGCGGGTATCCCGGCTGCTGGTACGGGTTCGGCTGCTGGTACCCCGGCTGCTGGTACGGATTGGGATTCTGGTCCTGCGGGTTCTGCTCGCCCCCGGGCGGCTGCTGTCCTGGCCACATGGCCAGTAACGATAGAGGGGCCCCGTGGGGCCCTGACGTCCGCCCCGTCAGGGGATGGTGAAGCCTCCTACTCGTGGGTAACATAATCGTCCATGAGCGCTGATCAGATGTCCGTCGGCGAGATGCTCGCCGCCACCGTTCCCATGGCCAGGACCCTCGGCCTCGCCTACCTGGAGATCACCACGGAGCGGGCCGTCGTCCGCCTCCCCGACCAGCCCGACTACCACAACCATGTCGGTGGACCGCACGCCGGAGCGATGTTCACCCTCGCCGAGTCCGCCAGCGGCGCGATCGTGATCGCCGCCTTCGGACACCTCCTCGACCGGGTCGTCCCCCTCGCCGTCAAGGCGGAGATCAGCTACAAGAAGCTCGCGATGGGCCCGGTCACGGCCACCGCCGTCCTCGGCCGCCCGGCCGCGGACGTCGTCGCGGAACTGGACGCCGGGGGCCGCCCCGAATTCCCCGTCGCCGTCACCCTCACCCGGGAGGACGGGGCGGTCACCGGCGAGATGACCGTGGTCTGGATCCTCCGCCCGCACTCCTGAGCCGTTCGCACCGCTGATCCCTGAGCCCGCCCGCACTCCTGAGCCGTCCGCGGGCCCGATCGCGGATTCCTGACCCCGCCCGCTCACCGGGTAGGCTGCCCGGCGTGCGCCCGCGTGGCGCGCGCCGGGCACGCCGGCACACCGAACAGGGACGCACAGGAGGAACCGCCGTTGCACGTGCAGGAGTGGCTTGAGACCGTCCCCGCGGTCAGTATTTACATCCTGGTCGGGGTGGTCATCGGAGTGGAGAGCCTCGGTATCCCGCTGCCCGGCGAGATCGTCCTCGTCAGCTCCGCGCTGCTCGCCTCCCAGCACGGTGACATCAACCCGTACATCCTCGGCGCCTGCGCCACGGCCGGTGCGATCATCGGCGACTCGATCGGCTACGCCATCGGACGCAAGGGCGGCAGGCCCCTGCTCGCCTGGCTCGGCGCGAGGTTCCCCAAGCACTTCGGCGCCGACCAGATCGCGATGGCGGAGCGGTCGTTCGAGAAGTGGGGCATGTGGGCGGTCTTCTTCGGCCGCTTCGTCGCCCTGCTCCGTATCTTCGCCGGACCGCTCGCGGGCGTCCTGCGCATGCCGTACTGGAAGTTCCTGATCGCCAACGTGCTGGGCGGCATCGTCTGGGCGGGCGGCACGACCGCCGTCATCTACTCGGTGGGCGTTGTCGCCGAGGCCTGGCTCAAGCGCTTCTCGTGGCTGGGACTGCTGCTCGCCGTGCTCATCGGGATCACCTCCATGCTCGTTCTGAAGAGCCGCGCCAAGAAGGCCGGGGAGCAGGCGCGGCAGGCCGCGGCCGCGGAGCCGGCCGGGCCCGAGACCGTACCCGCCGCCGACTGACCCGTGCCGCGCGCCCGCTCCCCGGCCGCCTGCGCACACCCGAGCGGTCAGGACGTGGCCTGTTTCTGACGGCCGATGATCAATACCCTTGACGGTGCCGTCCGTTACCGATCGGAACGGCACCTACAGAGGGAGCGCCATGGCCACCGCACAGCAGATCCCGGACATTCTGTCGCCGGAATTCGCGGAGAACCCCTATCCGGCCTACCGGGCGATGCGGGAGAGCGCCCCGCTCATCTGGCACGAAGCCACGAAGAGTTACATCATCTCGCGGTACGACGACGTCGAACGGGCCTTCAAGGACAAGGAGTCGGTGTTCACCACCGACAACTACGACTGGCAGATCGAGCCCGTGCACGGCAAGACGATCCTCCAGCTCAGCGGGCGGGAGCACGCCGTACGCCGGGCCCTGGTCGCGCCGGCCTTCCGCGGCAGCGACCTGCGGGAGAAGTTCCAGCCCGTCATCGAGCGCAACTCCCGCGAACTGATCGACACGTTCCGGCACACCGGATCCGTCGATCTGGTGGAGGCGTACGCCACCCGCTTCCCCGTCAACGTCATAGCGGACATGCTGGGTCTCGACAAGGCCGACCACGGCCGCTTCCACGGCTGGTACACGGCCGTCATCGCCTTCCTGGGCAACCTCTCGGGCGATCCCGAGGTGACGGCGGCCGGTGAGCGGACCCGGATCGAGTTCGCCGAGTACATGCTGCCGATCATCCGGGAGCGGCGTGACCACCTCGGGGACGACCTGCTCTCCACCCTCTGCGCCGCCGAGGTCGACGGCGTACGGATGAGCGACGAGGACATCAAGGCCTTCTGCAGCCTGCTGCTCGCCGCCGGAGGGGAGACCACCGACAAGGCGATCGCCAGCATCTTCGCCAACCTCCTGCTCCACCCCGAGCAGCTCGCCGCCGTACAGCGGGACCGTACGCTGATCGACCGGGCCTTCGCCGAGACGCTCCGGTTCACCCCGCCGGTGCACATGATCATGCGTCAGACGGCCGCCGACGTGGAGCTGAGCGGGGGCACCGTACCGGCCGGCGCCACGGTCACCTGCCTGATCGGCGCGGCCAACCGCGATGACACGCACTACCGGGAGCCGGACTCCTTCGACATCTTCCGCGACGACCTGACCGCAACGACCGCGTTCTCCGCGGCGGCCGACCATCTCGCCTTCGCCCTCGGCCGCCACTTCTGCGTGGGGGCGCTGCTGGCCAAAGCGGAGGTCGAGACCGGGATCAACCATCTGCTGGACGCGATGCCGGACATCCGGCTGGCCGACGGCTTCGACCCGGTCGAGCAGGGCGTGTTCACCCGGGGACCGCAGTCCCTGCCGGTGGAGTTCACGCCGGTACGCGGGTAACGGAGTCCGCCGGGCCCGGAGACTCCCGGGCCCGGCGGCCGGCACTGCTCACCCGCGTACGTCCGTATGCCGGTAACTCTCCTACTGCACGACGGGCGTGAAGCTCACCGGCAGCGCGGTCAGCCCGCGCATCCAGATCGACGGCCGCCAGGTCAGCTCGTGCGGCTCCACCCCCAGCACCACGTCCGGCAGCCGCTCCAGCAGCGTCTCGACCGCCGTACGGGCGATGACGTCCGCGAGCAGCGGACCCGGGTAGAGACAACGGTGCTCCCCGTTGCTGAACGAGAGATGCGCCGAGTTCTCCGCCCCGACATGGCCCTCGGGCCAGATCTGCGGGTCGGTGTTGGCCGCAGCGAAGCCGAGGACCAGACAGTCGCCCGCCTTGATGTGGCGCCCGGCGAGCTGGGTGTCGCGCACCGCCCACCGGCCGACGAAGTTCTGCGTCGGGGTGTCCAGCCACAGCACCTCGTTGAGGGCCTGCCCGACGCTGAGCCGCCCGCCCGAGACATTCAGCGCGAACCGGTCGTCGGTGAGCAGCAGCCGCAGCGAGTTGCAGATCCAGTTGGCCGTCGGCTGCTGCGCGGCGGCGATCAGGGTGATGAGGTCCTGGACGACCTCCTCGTCCGTCAGACCGGCGGGATGGGCCAGCATCCGCGAGGTGACATCGGTACCCGGGGTGCTCCGTTTCTCCTTGACGAGCTGTTCGATGCGCGCCTGTACGCGCAGATAGGCGGCGACCGGGTCGTCGTCCTCCGGGGCGTCCAGCGAGATCCGCAGATCCCGTACGAGATCCTCGGTGTCCACGCCGCCGACCGGCATCCCGCAGAGCTGGACCACGGCGCGCATCGGCAGCGCGTGCGCGTACGTGGCCATCAGCTCGGCCTGGCCGCTGCCCGCGAACGCGTCGATGAGCCCCTCGGCGATCTCCCGGCAGGTGTGGGCGAGTTCGAACTGGTCGACGGCCTCCAGCGCCTCCGTGATCACCCCGGCGCGCCGCTGGTGCTCCGCGCCCTCGGTGAACAGCAGCGAGGGCTGGTAGCCGACGAACGGCATCAGCGGCCAGTCGGCGGGGATGTTCGGCCACTGGTTCCAGCGCCGCGAGTCCCGGGCGAACAGCTCGTCGTGACCGGTGACGTACGAGACCTCGGCGTAGCCCAGCACCAGCCAGGCGGGGATGTCCCCGTCGAGCAGGATGGGCGCGACGGCGCCGTGCTCCGTGCGCAGGGCGCGGTAGAGCTGGGACGGGGTCTGCTGGTATTCGAGGCCGCTCAGCCGTACGGGGCCCCCGGCGTGCGCGGGGCAGCCGGGTGGCGGGGCCTGTCCTTCGACAGCTCCTGCGGGGTCGGTCATGGTGTCAGCTCCCGGGCCATGGCCAGTTCGTAGAGGTGGTCCACGAGGGTGATCAGGACGTGCTTGCCGGACGACCGTACTCGCGCGTCGCAGTCGACCAGCGGCACATGGTCCGGCAGCGAGAGGGCCTGGCGGATCTCGTCGAGCGAGAACGCCGAGACATCGTCGTCGAACCGGTTCACGGCCACCACGAAGGGGGTTCTGTGGTGTTCGAGCCGGTCGATGGCGTACCAGGACTCGCTCATCCGCCGGGTGTCGACCAGGACGACCGCGCCCAGCGTGCCGGAGAAGAGGCTGTCCCACAGGAACCAGAACCGCTCCTGGCCGGGCGCCCCGAACAAGTAGAGCACCATGCGCTCGTTGAGGCTGATCCGGCCGAAGTCGAAGGCGACGGTCGTGGTCGACTTCGTGGTCAGCCCGGCGGTCTCGTCGACGCCGATGCCGGCCTGCGTCATGACCTCTTCGGTGTTGAGCGGGCGGATCTCGCTGACGGATCGGACCAGGGTGGTCTTGCCGACCCCGAATCCGCCCACGACGACGATCTTCAGACCGGTCTCGGCCGTGTCGCTCAGCGGGGTACGCGCCGGCAGTTCAGAGGTTACGGAGTCCAAGGAGCACCTCCTTCAGGAGAGCGGAGTCGGGAAGGTCGGCGGAGCGCGCCGCGCGCGGGTGGCGGGCGGTGATACGGCCCGTCGCGAGGAGGTCGCCGAGGAGGATCCGTACCACCATCACGGGCAGCCGCAGCTCGGCGGCGATCTCCACGACCGCCGTGGGATGGTCGCACAGCTCCAGAATCCTGACGTGCTCCGACTGCATCCCCGCGGTCGGCCGGCACTCGCTGACGATCAGGGTGACCAGGTCGAACGTGTCGTCCTCGACGCGGCTGCGGCCACCGGTGACGGTGTACAGCCGGTCGGGGTCCCCGGTGTCGACGGGCCGCCTGATCATGAGGGGCTACTGCCGTGGGCGGGTGTACGGGGTTCCGCCCGCAGATGCTCACCGATCTGCTCGACCAGCTCGCTCATCTGGTGGCCCACCACACCGGGGTCGGCGCCGTCCTCGGCCACGACCGCGAGATGCGCGCCGTCGCCGGCCTCCACGATGAACAGCAGTCCGCCGTGGAACTCCGTCATCGAGTGGCGTACGCCGCCGCTGCCGTTGCCGAACTCCACCGAGGCGCCCTGCGCGAGCGCCTGGATGCCGGAACAGATGGCGGACAACTGGTCGGCCTGGTCGAGGGTGAGATGGCGGCTCCAGCAGAGCTTCAGTCCGTCGCGGGAGAGCACGAGGGCGTGCCGGGTGCCGGGGGTGCGCTCCAGCAGGTTCTCGAGGAGCCAGGTCAGGCTGTTGTCTGTGGTCTGCATGGTGTGCGTGGGGCGGGATTCAGCCGGTGGTCCGGCCACCTGCCCGTGCCTCCTTCTCACGTTCCGGGTGGGGGTTGGGCGCCGGGACCCCGGGCGCCGTACGGGGTGGGCGCTGCCCTATCCGGCCGGAGTGCCGGGGATGGCGGAAGCGCCGGGAGCGTCGGGAGGGCCGGCCGGGTCCTGGGGCGCGGCGGCGGGACCGGCCGGGTCCTGGGCGCCGTCGGACGGAGCGCCGGTCCCGGCGGCCGGGGCGTCGGCGCCCTCGGCGGCGTTCCGCGCGCGGTGGAAGGCGCCGAACTGGGCGCCCACGTCGCGGCGTTCCGGCCGGGCCGGGGTGGACTCCGGCTCCGGGTGGGGCCGGCCGCGGTCGGCGGCGGCCATCGTACGGCCGGGCGGGCGCACCGGCAGACCGCCGGGCGTCGCGACGCGGGGACCGCCGGCCGGGGCGGACGGTGAGGGGAGCACCGGCCACGCCGTGGACGTCGGTACGGGCGGGGGCGTCGGGGCGGCGGCGACCGGCGGGGCCATGACGGGGGGCACGGTCGTCTCGGGCGCCGGGCGGCGCAGCGACTGCTCGGGCGCCATACCGCGCTGCTGGGCCATGAGCTGCGGCGGGAAGAGGACGACGACGCCCGTGCCACCGCGCGACGAGGGCCGGTAGTTGACGCTGATGTGGTATTTGGCGGCCAGTCGGCCCACCACGGCCAGACCGAGCCGGGTGCCCTGGAGCGTCGCGAGGTCGGTGACCCGCCCCGAGACGGAGTCCTCGGCGCGGCGCATCGCGGCGGCGGCCATCTTCAGGCCGCTGTCCTCGATGGTCACCACGATGCCGGCGGTGCGCTCCTCGACGTAGACATGGACCTCGTCGATCGGCGGGGAGAAGTTCGCCGCGTTGTCCATCAGTTCGGCGAGCAGGTGCATCACGGGCTCGGCGGCGAACCCGGCGATGGCGGCCTTGCTGGAGCAGTGCAGCCTGACCCGCTGGTAGGCGGCGATACGGCCGACCGCGCCGCGCAGGATGGACTCCATCCCGATCGGCTTGTTCCAGGCGCGGCTCGCGCGCCCGCCCATGAGCAGGGCCAGCCGGTCGGTGAGGAGCCCGAGCTGCGAGGTGTTGTGGTCGAGCTTGAGGAGGTCGCCGAAGACCTCCTCGCCGTATCGTTCCTGCATGTCGCGCAGGTCGGCCAGCATGGAGACGGCCTTGGCCTGCACCCGGCTCAGCGCCTTGGCGCTCGCCGCCTGCGCCGCCGCCGCGCGCCGCTCGCTGACGGCGAACTCCCGGACCACCACGTCCACCAGGACCCGCAGCCGGGGGTCTTCGGGCGGTACGACGGTGGAGAGCACGGTGTCGGCGGAGCCGCCGGCGCGCAGTCCGGCGAGCGCGTCGGGGAGTGTCTTGCCGGTGAGCAGGTCCAGGTCGTCGGCGGCCTTGGCCAGCCGGGCGACGGCGGTCTCGCTGTCGGCGAGCGACCGGGCCGCGCGCGCCTCGGCGGCGGCGATCTCGCCGGTGAACGTCTCCAGGACCCGGCGGAGTTGCGGGTCGGACGGCGGCGGGGTGGTCGCGAAGGTCTCCTGGGCGCTCAGCCCCTCGTGGAGCTTCTTGACGACCGCGGGCAGCGTGACGTTCAGCAGATGGGCGGAGTCCGCGCCGTTCTGGGCGAGCCGGGTCTGCGCGGTGGCGCTCTCGCTCTGCGCGGCTCCGGCGGCGCGCCGCGCTCTGCGCAGCAGCAGCGCGGCGGTGATGACGGTCGTGGCCAGACAGACCCAGGTGACGGCGACGGTGGCGGCGAGCCAGCCACGGGCCGGTCCCGGCGCCGCCGCGACCACCCCCCCTCCGGCGGCGCCGGCCACCACCAGCAGGGTCAGCGGGACGGTGAGCGACAACGACCGCGTCATGGGTATGCGGTGCGGGCTGGGGGCGACAGGCACTGACATTCCGCGGTCCCTCGGTACTTGAGTGCGGGGGGAACAGACCGGCCGACCTGCGGGCTTCGGCCGCACGGGCGGGATCTGACACCGATGGGGACGGCGATCTTCCGCACCACATGTGGCGCTCATGCTAACCACGGGACGCGGTACGGAAGCACTCAGGGCCCCCCGAGCACACAGAACGGGCGACTTCGTCCCGAAGTCGCCCGTCACACAGAGGTGACGTGATAGAGGGAGTCCGACATCGCGAGCCGTGTCATATGCGGTTGCGCTGCGTCGGAGCGGTCCTCGTAGGCCTGTTCCGGCTGCGGATACGTTTTCTCATCTGGCGTCATCTCGCCTGTGCGACGGGCGACTTTCAGCCAACTGTCCGTGTCGCGCCTGGTGGCCCGGTGCCGGGTGGGGCCGGAGGGACGGGCCTCGCAGTACAGTGCGGTGCATGCCCGGGTGCACCGCAAAGTAGTGCAATCTGCTGAACCTCTCCTTTGAACACATGGGACGGAATGTGTCGGACCTCGACCAGCTCACCCAGTCGCTCGCCCGCAATCTCAAGCGCTGGCGCGGCGAGCGGGGCTTCACGCTCGACGCCCTCGCGGCCCGTGCGGGCGTCAGTCGCGGAATGATCATCCAGATCGAGCAGGCCCGTACCAATCCGAGCGTCGGCACCACCGTCAAGATCGCCGACGCCCTCGGCGTCCCCATCACCACCCTGCTCGACTACGAACAGGGCGCCCACGTCAGGATCGTCCCCGCGAGCAAGGCCGTACGGCTGTGGTCCACCCCGGCGGGCAGCCGCAGCACCCTTCTCGTCGGCGCGGAGGCGCGCGGCCCGCTGGAGCTGTGGTCGTGGACGCTGATGCCCGGCGACGCCAGCGCCTCCGATCCGCATCCGCCGGGCACCACCGAACTGATCCATGTGACCGCCGGTGAGCTGACGCTCCTCGTCGACGGTGAGCCGCACGCCGTACCGGCGGGCGCGTCGGCGACCTTTGAGGCGGGCGTGGAGCACACCTACCGCAACGACGGTGCGGAGACAGTCGAAATGATCATGTCGATCTCGGTCCCGCCGGTGCGCGATGGGGTCGCGCAGGACATGCGCTGAGCGGCAGCCCGCGCGGCGCGGTCGCGGAAGCGGGCCGGGCGCGGAAGCCGGTCGGTCTGCGAGGCCGTCGGCGCGGAGGCCGGCCGGGCGTGCTACCGGTCGAGCAGGGGGATCTCGATCGCGGGGCAGCGGTCCATCACCATCGCGAGCCCGGCCGCCCGCGTCCGCTCGTACGCCTGTTCGTCGATCACCCCGAGCTGGAACCAGACGGCCCGCGCGCCGACGGCGACCGCCTCGTCCGCGACCGCCCCGGCCAGTTCGCTGTTGACGAAGACGTCCACCACGTCCACCGGGAAGGGGATGTCGGCGAGCGAGGCGTACCCGCGCTCGCCGTGCACCGTCTCGGCCTTGGGATGCACCGGTACGACACGCTTGCCGTAGCGCTGGAGGACCGCGGCGACGCCGTACGCCGCCCGGGAGGTGTTCCCGGACAGGCCCACGACGGCCCAGGTGTCGCCACTGTGCTGAAGGATCTCCCGGATCACCGCCGGATCGCCGTGCCCGGTCCGTGTTCGCTCCGCCTGTGCTCTCTCTGCGTCCATGTCAGGGCAACGGATCCACCGCGTAGCTCATTCCGCACGCCATCGGTCCGGTTCACCGCGGACGGCACGGCGTGCCATCCTGTCGGGGGTATGACGAGGTCCTGGTTCGGGCGGAGGGTGGGGTTGTGCTGAGGACGGGAAAGATCCAGCGGTTCGACGAGACACGCGGATACGGGTTCATCATCCCGAACGAGGGAGGTGACGACGTGTTCATGCACGCGAACGATCTGCTGGACGAGAAGTACCTCTACCAGGCGGGCCGCGAGGTCGAGTTCTTCGTCGAGATGGGCGACAAGGGGCCGAAGGCGTCCGAGATCCGGCTCGTCCACCCGGCCGCGCAGCGCCGCCCCGGGCATGACCTCGCGCCGGACCCGGTGACGTACCGGACGGCGGAGGACGGCGAGCCGACCGCGGCCGCTCTGCGCGGCGAACTCACCGAGGCGCTGCTGGAGGCGGACGGCACCCTGACGGCCGACCAGATCAAGCGGATCAGGGCGCGCGTGGTCGAACTGGCCCGCACGCACGGCTGGATCACCGCCTGACGCCTCGGCGCGGTGGGCGACGCGGCGGTCCCGAAGTGCCCTCTGGGACCGCCGTTCCCGCAGGTCAGAGCAGGTCCCTGCGCATCGGCACCAACACGGCCACGGCCGCCGCGACACACGCGTACCCCATCAGCAGCAGCCCGCCGCCGACCGGGGGAAGCAGCGCGACCGGACGGGTGGACAGCTCGTCCGCGAGGGCGTCCGAGACCTGGGTGAAGCCGGTCAGCGCGGCCGTGGCGCCGCCCGGCAGCAGCGGGTGGAGCGGATTGACGCCCGGGATCATCATCAGGATCAGCTCACCCACGTAGAGATAGCCGATCACCACCGAGAGCGCGGCGATCTGATGGCGGATCAGGGCGCCCATCGCCACCCCCAGCAGCGTCTGGACCGCCATCGCGACGGCCAGCCGCAGCAGCAGCGCCGTCCTGCGCGCAGCCCGGTCGGACGGCGCGGCGGGGGCCGAGACGGCGGAGAAGGACAGCGGCCTGGTGGCGCGAGACGACGACCGTCACTGGCGCGCGGCGGGAACGGTGTACGTGAACGCCGGTGACCCCGCGGTCCTCGTGCCCAGACGGGTGGGGCCGGGGGTGGACGGTCAATCTCGCCCACCCCCGGTTCCTGATCGGCTCGGGCGCGGTACTGGTGCTGGCACTGGCCGCGACGGCCGTGCACCTCACCGTGGGATCCGGCTGAGGTCCGGGCGGCGACCGGGCCCCGCATAGGGTGGGGGCATGCAGGAGCAGTACCGGACCGTCGCCCGCGCGGGCGTCCACGAGACCGAGGCCAACCGGTCGCGCTTCCTCTGCGCGCTGGCACCGGCGGCGACCGAGGAGGAGGCGCAGGAGTTCGTCGCGGGCGTCCGCAGGGAGCACCCGACGGCCACGCACCACTGCTTCGCGTACGTGATCGGCGCCGACGCCTCCGTGCAGCGGGCGAGCGACGACGGCGAGCCGGGCGGTACCGCCGGGGCGCCGATGCTCCAGATGCTGATGCGCCGTGAGGTGCGCTACACGGTGGCGGTCGTCACCCGCTACTACGGGGGCGTCAAGCTCGGCGCCGGCGGTCTGATCAGGGCGTACGGGGGAGCGGTGGGCGAGGCGCTGGACGCCCTCGGTACCCGGACCAGACGGCGCTTCCGGCAGGTCACCGTCACCGTCGACCACCAGCGCGCGGGCCGGCTGGAGAACGATCTGCGCGCCACGGGACACGCGGTGCGCGAGGTGCGGTACGCGGAGGCGGTGACGATCGAGCTGGGGCTGCCGGACGCGGAGGTCGACGCGTTCCGTGGCTGGCTCGCGGACACGACGGCGGGCACGGCCGCCCTGGAGCTGGGCGGGGAGGCGTACGGCGATGGCCCTCCGGAGTGAGCGCCGCGCTCCGCACGAAGCCCGCGCACGCCATGAACCGGGCGCGCCGGGCGCGTTGCGCGAACGCCACGAACGGCGCGAACGCCACGAACGGCGCGAACGCCACGAACGGCGCGAACGGCGTGAAACGCCTGAACGGGAGGAAAGCCTCTCTTGAGGATTCTGCACACGTCGGACTGGCATCTCGGACGGTCCTTCCACCGCGTCAGCCTGCTTGACGCCCAGGCCGCGTTCCTCGACCACCTCGTGACGACGGTCCGTACTCATGACGTCGACGCGGTCCTCGTCGCCGGCGACGTCTACGACCGGGCCGTACCGCCGCTCGCCGCCGTCGAGCTGTTCGACCGCGCGCTGCACCGCCTCGCCGACGCCGGGGTACCGACCGTCATGATCTCCGGCAACCACGACTCGGCCCGCAGACTCGGTGTCGGCGCCGGACTCATCGAGCGCGCCGGTATCCATCTGCGGACCGACCCGGCGGGCTGCGCCACCCCCGTCCTGCTCACGGACGCCCACGGCGAGGTGGCCTTCTACGGGCTGCCGTACCTCGAACCGGCCCTGGTGCGCGCGGAGTTCAAGACGGAGAAGGCCGGACACGAGGCGGTGCTCGGCGCAGCGATGGAGCGCGTACGGGCCGACCTCGCCGGCCGCCCGTCCGACACCCGCTCCGTCGTCCTCGCGCACGCCTTCGTCGTCGGCGGCGCGCCCAGCGACAGCGAGCGGGACATCACCGTCGGCGGGGTGGCCGCCGTCCCCGCCGGAGTCTTCGACGGCGCCGACTATGTCGCGCTGGGGCACCTCCACGGCTCCCAGACCCTCACCGAACGCGTCCGTTACGCGGGCTCCCCCCTCGCCTACTCCTTCTCCGAGGCCATGCACCGCAAGACGATGTGGCTGGTGGACCTCGGGCCCGCGGGCGAGATCGACGCGCGTCGGATCGACTGCCCGGTGCCGCGCGCCCTCGCCCGGATCCGAGGGACGCTCGACGAACTGCTCGGGGATCCCGCCTTCGACCGGCACGAGGAGTCCTGGGTGGAGGCGACCCTCACCGATGCGGTGCGCCCGGCCGAACCGATGGCGCGGCTGGCCGCCCGTTTCCCGTACACCCTCAGCCTCGTCTTCGACCCCGAGCGGCCGCCCGGCGACCCGCTCGCCTCCTACGGCAGACGCCTAGCGGGCCGTACCGACCAGCAGATCGCCGAGGACTTCGTGGCCCATGTACGGGGTGGTTCCGGGCCGGACGGGCCCGAACGCACCGTGCTGCGCGGCGCGTTCGACGATGTACGGGTCGACGCGACGGTGCGCGAGGTGACCCCGTGAGACTGCACCGGCTGACCCTCACCGCCTTCGGTCCCTTCGCCACCACCCAGGAGGTCGACTTCGACGCCCTCTCCGGCGCCGGGCTCTTCCTGCTCCACGGCCCGACCGGCGCGGGCAAGACCTCCGTGCTGGACGCGGTCTGCTACGCGCTGTACGGGGCCGTACCGGGCGCCCGGCAGAGCCCCGGCACCACGCTGCGCAGCGATCACGCGCCCGCCGGGACCGTCACCGAGGTCGTCCTCGAACTGACCGTCGGCGGGCGCCGGTTGGAGGTCACGCGGCGGCCCGCCCAGCTCCGCCCCAAGAAGCGCGTCAAGGGCTTCACCACCGAGAAGGCGCAGAGCTGGCTGCGGGAGTACGCCCCCGACGGTGGTTCCGGTGGTTCCGGCGGCGGCGAATGGCGGGCGCTGAGCCGTTCCCACCAGGAGATCGGGGAGGAGATCAGCCAGCTCCTCGGCATGAGCCGCGAACAGTTCTGCCAGGTCGTGCTCCTGCCCCAGGGCGACTTCGCCCGCTTCCTGCGCGCCGACGCAGAGGCGCGCGGCAGACTCCTCGGCACGCTCTTCGACACCCGCAGGTTCGCCGCGGTCGAGGAACGCCTGGCCGAGCTGCGGCGCGCCGCGGAGCACCGGGTGCGCGCCGGTGACGACCGGCTCCTCGGGATCGCACAGCGCATCGCCCAGGCGGCGGAGGGGAGTTCGCCCGCGACAGGCGGTACGGGGACGCCGGGGCCGCCCGACCGGCAGCCCGGTGACGCGGGCCTCGCCCCCGCCGTACTCGCCTGGGCGGCGCTCGTACGCTGCGACGCCCACGAGCGGACCGACATCGCCGCGTCGGCCCTCGCGTCGGCCGAGGACCGGTTGGCGGAGGCCCGGAGCGTACGGGAAGCCGCACGCGAACTCGCCCGGCTCCAGGAGCGGTTCGCGGACGCCCGGCGGCGCGACACCGAACTCGAAGCGTGCCGCCCCGCGTACGAACGGACCCGTACGCTGCTGGAACGCGACCGCAAGGCGGAGCTGGTCGCCCCGGCGCTCGCCCTGCGCGACGAGGCGGACGACGCCCACCGCGCCGCCTGCGCCGCACACGAGCGCACCCGGAGGGCGCTTCCCCCCGGACTCGCGGACGCCGGCGCCGAACAACTCGCCGCACTGGAAGGCTCCGTACGCCAGGAACTCGGCGCACTCGACGCGGCCCGCCGAGCGGAGAGCCGCAGCGCCGAGATCACCGCCGAACGCGCCGCACTGGACCGGCAGGCGCGCGCCGACGACGACATCCTCCAGGAGACGGCCGGCTGGCTGGCGGGCTGGGAGCCCGAACGCCGCGCCCTGCTCGGCCGGGTGGAAGAGGCCCTGGAGGCGGCCACCCGCGCCGAGCAGTACGCGGGACAGCTCGAACCGGCCGTGCGACGGCTGGCCGCGGCCCGGCGGCGCGACACGCTCGAAGGGACGGTACGGGAGGCCGAACGGCGGCTCGTGACGGCGGGTGCTCGGGTCAACTCCGCCCGCGCGCACTGGCTCGACCTGCGGGAGCGCCGGCTGAAGGGCATCGCCGCCGAACTCGCCGCCCGGCTCGCCGAGGGCGCCCCCTGCGAGGTCTGCGGCTCCGCCGACCACCCCGCACCCGCGCGCCCCACGGACGACCAGGTCGATCCGGCGGCCGAGGAGGCCGCACTGACGGAGTATCAGCGGTACGAGGACGGCCAGGCGGAGGCCGAGGGTGCGCACGCCACGCTCCTGGAGCAGTACGCGACGGCCCGCACCCAGGCGGCCGAGCCGCCCCGGGACAGTGACCCCGAAGCCGGGGACCCCAACCACGACTTCGCCGCCACAGATCCCACCGTCGCCGAACTCGCCGCGCTCACCGAGCGGTTGGAGCGCGAACACGCCGCGGCTCGCCGGGTCGCGGCCGGTGCGCACGCGGCGCGCGAGGCCCTGGCCCGCGCCGAGCGCGAGTACGAGGGCCGGGTCGCCGCGCAGCGTCAGGCCGAACGCCGCGCCGCCGCCCGAACCTCGCAGCGCGAGGCGCTGGAGCGCGAACAGAGCGGGCTGCGAGCGGAGTTGAACCGCGCCAGGGGAGAGGCCGCGAGCGTCGCCGACCGGGTGGCCGAACTGTCGGGACGCGCCCGGTCGTTCGCCGAGGCGGCGGAGACCGCACGTGTCGCCGACGCCACCGCGCTGCGCCTCAAGGAGGCCGACGGGCACCTCGCCGGCGCCGCCTTCCGGGCCGGGTTCGACACCCCGGGCGCCGCCGCCGAGGCCCTGCTCGGCACGGCCGACCGGCGCGCTTTCCAGCACCGTATCGACGCGTGGCAGGCCGAGGCCGCCGCGGTCGCCGACCGGCTCGCGGAACCGGCGCCCCGGGACGCCGCCGCGCTCCCGCCCGCCGACCCCGGCGCCGCGCAGTCCGCCCACGACACCGCGGAACGCGCACTGCGCGCCGCCTCGGCCCGGCACGCCGCCGCACGGGAGAGCCGGGACCAGCTCGCCGGGCTCTCCCGGCGGGCCGAGGCCGAGGTGCGCGAACTCGGCCCCGTACGCGAGGAGTACGACCGGGTGGCCCGTCTCGCCGGGCTCGCCGCGGGCACCTCCGCCGACAACGAACGCCGGATGCGCCTGGAGTCGTACGTCCTGGCAGCCCGTCTCGAACAGGTCGCGGCGGCCGCCACCGTACGCCTCCAGCGGATGTCCTCCGGCCGTTACGCCCTCTCCCACACCGACGCCCGCGCGGGCGGACAGCGCCGGTCCGGGCTCGGGCTCCAGGTCGTCGACGCCTGGACCGGCAGTGCCCGTGACACCGCGACGCTCTCCGGCGGCGAGACGTTCTTCGCCTCCCTGGCCCTCGCGCTGGGCCTCGCTGACGTCGTCACGGACGAGGCGGGCGGTGTACGGCTGGACACCCTCTTCATCGACGAGGGCTTCGGCAGCCTGGACGACCAGACCCTGGACGAGGTTCTCGACGTACTGGACTCCCTGCGGGAAAGGGACCGCAGCGTCGGCATTGTCAGCCATGTCGCGGACCTGCGCCGCCGTATCCCGACCCAACTGGAGATCGTCAAGGAACGGCACGGGTCCGCCGTGCGGCAGCGCCTCGCGGCGGAGTGAGCCGCGACAGGGTCAGTGTGACGGTGACGGAGAGCAGCGCCATGACGGCCGGCGCCGCCGACACCGAGGTGAGCTGGGCGACGCCGCCCGCCAGAGCCGCGCCCACCCCCTGCATCGTGAGCATCCCCGAGGTGTGCAACCCGAGGGCGTGGCCGCTCAGTTCACCCGGGGTCAGGGACATCAGCCGCTCCTGGAGGACCAGGCTCGCGGCGAACCCCACCGAGGCCACCGCCACGGCCGCCATCACCAGCGGAAGCGCCGGACGCAGGGCGAGCAGCGGATACGGCAGGGCCAGCAGCAGGAGCAGCGGAACCCCGAGCCGCCCCCGCCACCGCTTCGGCACGAACCGGCCCACCACGACATCCCCGGCGAGCATGCCGCAGGCCGCGCAGGCGAAGAGGAGCCCCGCGTACCGGGGAGCGTAGGCGACGAACAGCGATTCACAGCCCACGATCAGCCCGTTGGGGACCCAGAGCGCGAGAAAGACGGAGCGGCGCGAACGCGAGGACCACAGCAGGGCGTTGGTCCGCCAGGTCGCGGCGGCCGAGGGGCGCCCGGTGGCCCGCGGCGGCCGGCCGCTGAGACCGAGGCGGGCGACCACCGCCGTCGCGAGATGGAGGGCAGCGCCCGCGAGCAGGGTGCCGCGCGGCGACAGGGTGGTCACCAGCACACCGCCGACCGCGTATCCGCCGATCTGCGCGGTGCCCGCGCACATGTTGAGCACGGAACGCCCCAGCAGATAGCCGTCCCGCTCAAGGATCTCGTTGAGCAGCCCGTACCGCACCCCGCCGACCGGCGAGGCGACCGTACCGAGGAGGAACAGCACCGCGAACGAGGCCCACACCGGCAGCCCGGGCATGGCCAGGGCGGCGGTGCCGACGCCGAACAGCAGCGACGTACCGGCCAGCGTGGCGCGCGGCGGCAGCCGGTCGGCCGCCGAGAGCAGGGTGGTCGCGCCGAGCACCTGGGCGAGCGAGGGCCCGAACATGGCGAGGGCGGCGAGCAGCGGTGAACCGGTCGCCGAGTAGATCAGGGTCCCCAGGGCCAGTCCGCTCACGGTCTGGGCGCCCACCTGCCCGGCGGACATGAGGAAGAGCGGGGTGAACTCCTGGGTGCGGAACAGCTCGCGGTAGGTACGCATGAACCGGAGTGTCGAGCGGCCCGCGGCCGGGCCGTTACTCTTTCGCGGGGAGGCGAAACATGGGCTGGTGGCAGATCAGCGCGGACACCCTCGCGGACAGCCGCTTCGTCGTCTCCGCCCTCGCCGAGACGGTCGCGAGCCTGAAGACCCTGGAGCGGGGCACGGCCGCACACCCGGGCGAGCGCGCCTGGCTCGACCTCCACCTGCCCGCCTACCGCGCGCGTCAGGCCGGCGACCCGGTCACCGCGCTGCTCGTCCGGGCCGCGCTGGGCCGTCACTGGAACGCGGACTACCTCACGCCCACCCCGACCGGCGACGGCGACCAGCGGTTCGAGGACGAGCTGGCGCGCGTGCGCGAGACGCCCGCCGCGGCGGTACGCGCCGATCTGACCGTCTCGCTGAACGGCCCGCTCCCCGCCCTGCTGCACCGCTCCGACCTGCCGGAACGCACCGCCGACGCGCTGACCTGGGTGTGGACGAGGACCGTGCTGCCCACCTGGCCGAGACGCCGCCGGATCATCGAGGCGGATGTCCTCGCACGCACCGCCCGGCTCGGCCGGGCGGCTGGACCGCGGCCCTGGAGGGCATGCGCCCGGAGCTGCGCTGGCTCGGGGAGAGCCGCCTCCAGCTCAACACGAGGGACTACCCGCCGAGGGAACTCACCGGAGCACGCCTGATGTTCGTCCCCGTGACACCGGTCAACGGCTGGGTCTCCTGGGACGCTCCGCACCGTTACGCCGTGGTCTACCCCTGCTCCGGCGCGCTGGCCGAGGCGGACCGTACCCCCGTCCCCGAGAGCCTCGGCGCGCTGCTCGGAACCGCGCGGGCGACCGTCCTCGTCCTGCTCGACACCCCGAAGAGCACCACGCACCTGGTGGCACTGACCGGCCAGGGCCTCGGCTCGGTGGGCCGTCACCTCAAGGTCCTGCACGACGCTGGGCTGGCACGGCGCCGCCGCGCCGGGCGGTCCGTCCTCTACTTCCGGACCGACGCGGGCGAGGTCCTGGTCGACGCCGGGAAGGAGGGCTGAGGCGGCGGGGGAGCGGAGGCGGCCCGGCCGCCGGCCGCCGTGCCGAAAACCGGATGACAGCCACCCCCGGCCCGGCCATCATGGGCGCCCATGCCCGCACTTGAACCGCCTGCCCCGGCAGCGCGCCGCGCTCCCGCAGAACGCGCGACGGCGGCGCGGCGGGCGGGTTCCGCCGCTGAACGGGACAGCACGGCCGGCGCCGCCGGGGGCCGCCCCGCACCACGGCCGTACCGCCGTGCGGGCCTCTCAGTCCGTGGCGCCCGCCTCCGCCAGCGCCGCGAACAGCTCCCTCAGGTCCGCCCCGGCCGGCGCGCCGCTCACCTGCCCGTCGCCCACCTCCACCACCCGCCACACCCCGTCCTCCCGCAGCGCGAGATCCGTCGTCAGGAACCGGCAGCCGAGGGCGCGTACGGCCGCCCCCACCGCGTCCAGCGCGGGCCGCGGCTCCCGCTCCGGCAGCTTGCCGGGGGTGTCCGGATGGGCGGTGATCAGGACCGGCTCACCGTCCACCCACCACACACGCACCTCACCGCCCGGCACGAACGCCTCGTACGTGCGCAGCACCACCCCGCCCGCGAGCGAGTCCTCCTGGAGCGTGAGAAAGCGGTCCACGACCGCCACGAGCCGCGTGTGATCGGTGAGTTCGGGGAGGAAGCAGGCTTCGTCCCACTGGTCCTTCCGGGACTTCACATAGTCCTTGACGATCCCGGGCCCCGGACCGAGCGGCGCCGCCAGCTCGGCCAGCTCCGCCCGCTCCAGGGGTGCGCCCGGTGTCAGCTCCCGCCAGACGCTCCGGGGCGTGAGGTTGGCGAACTCCTCGTACCAGCCGGGGAGTTCATGCGCGCGACGGTACGAGCCGGGATCCGTCAGCAGCCGGCAGCCCCGTACCTCCATGCCACGCGCCAGCTCCTGGTAGGACGCGGCGGGCATCATCCATCCCCGGTACCAGTACGGTCCCGAGCCGCGCCGCACCCCCGCCAGCGCGCCCGCCGTGTCCCCGGAGAGCAGCGCCTCGTGGCCGAGGAGCGCGAATGCCGAGTCGGGCGAACGGGCCAGCGCCGCCTCCCCGGCGAACACCGGATCGGTCCGGACCGCCCGCAGCGGATCGGCGCAGAACAGGAACCCGGCTTCCATCGCATCCCCCAGACCTTTCACACCGTGTGAGTTTCACGCCCTGTGAAGGTCGGGCCTTCGACAGGAGAGAACATGTCCACGACCACCACACTCGACATCCGCCCCGCCCTCGCGGACGACGAGCTGAACGAACTCTTCGCCGCGTCGTGGCCCGGCCACGGTACGACGTCCTTCGCACCCGTCCTCGCGCGCAGCCTGGTCTGGGTGGCGGCCCGGCGGGCCGGCCGGCTCGTCGGCTATGTCAATGTCGCCGGCGACGGCGGTGTGCACGCCTTCATCCTCGACACCACCGTCCACCCGGACGAGCGCCGCCGGGGCCTCGGACGCCGGCTCGTACACACCGCGGCGGCCGAGGCGTGCGCCCGGGGCGCGCACTGGCTCCATGTCGATTACGAGCCGGCGCTGGCGCCCTTCTACGCGAGCTGCGGTTTCCGGCCGACCGAGGCCGGGCTCATGCCGCTCGTGCCACGCGGCTGAACCCGACTCCGCCGTACGGGAAGAGGTCAGAGCTTCGACAGTTCGTCCACCAGATCGTCCAGCCCCAGCGAGCCCTGCGACAGCGCCGCCATGTGCCACGCCTTCGCGTCGAACGCGTCGCCGTGCGCCTTGCGCGCGTTCTCCCGCCCCAGCAGCCAGGCGCGTTCGCCCAGCTTGTAGCCGATGGCCTGGCCCGGCATGGACAGATAGCGGGTCAGCTCGCTGCTGACGAAGTCCGCGGGGCGCCCGCTGTGGTTCCCGAAGAACTCCTCCGCCAGCCCGGGCGTCCAGCGCTCGCCCGGGTGGAACGGGGATTCCGCCGGGATCTCCAGCTCCAGATGCATCCCGATGTCCACGATCACCCGGCAGGCGCGCATCATCTGCGCGTCCAGATAGCCGAGCCGGCGCTCCGCGTCCGGCAGGAAGCCCAGCTCGTCCATGAGACGTTCCGCGTAGAGAGCCCAGCCCTCGGAGTTGGCGCTGACCTGGCCCACCGACGCCTGGTAGCGGGAGAGCCGCGACGAGACATGCGTCCACTGCGCGATCTGGAGATGGTGGCCTGGGACGCCCTCGTGGTACCAGGTGGACACCAGGTCGTACACCGGGAAGCGGGTCTCGCCCATGGTGGGCAGCCAGGTGCGGCCGGGGCGCGAGAAGTCCTCGGAGGGTCCGGTGTAGTACGGGGCCGCCGCGCCGCCCGGCGGGGCGATCCGGGACTCCACGCGCCGTACCCGGTCGGCGAGTTCGAAGTGGGTGCCGTCCAGCGCGTCGATCGCCTCGTCCATCAGCTTCTGGAGCCAGGTCCTGACCTCGTCGACGCCCTCGATGTGCGCGCCGTGCACGTCGAGATGGGCCAGCGCCTCCCAGGGGCCCGCGCCCGGCAGGATCTTCCCCGCCTCGTCCTTCATCTCGGCGAGCAGCCGGTGGTACTCCGACCAGCCGTACGCGTACGCCTCGTCCAGATCCAGATCCGTACCGTTGTAGTAGCGCGCCCAGCGGGCGTAGCGCTCCCGGCCCACGGTGTCGGGCGCGTCCTCGACGGCGGGGGTGTACACGTCGCGCATCCAGTCGCGCAGCTCCGCCACGGCGGCGGTCGCGGTACGGGCGGCGGCGTCCAGCTCGGTACGGAGCGAGTCAGGTCCCGCGGCGGCGAACTCCTCGAACCAGCCCCGGTCCTCGCCCGCCCAGTCGGTGAGCTGACCGACGAAGGTCGCCGTCGCGCGCGGCCCCGCCGG
The DNA here is from genome assembly GCF_044763125.1 of Streptomyces sp. NPDC096310. Classification (NCBI taxonomy): domain Bacteria; kingdom Bacillati; phylum Actinomycetota; class Actinomycetes; order Kitasatosporales; family Streptomycetaceae; genus Streptomyces; species Streptomyces sp. NPDC096310. The sequence continues at coordinate 58,181 of NZ_JBIWFO010000015.1, forward strand.
CAGCTTGCGCTCGATGCCCAGGGCCAGCGACGCGCGGTATCCCTCCAGCGCGGCGGGCACGGCGCGCATCCGCTCGGCGATCGCCGCCCAGTCCGACTCGGTCCCGGCCGGGGTCACGCTGAAGATGTCGCGGACGAAGTGCGGGGCGGAGTGCAGATTGCTGACCTCGCGCAGCCCTTCCTCGGTGTCGTGGACGCCGAGGAAGGCGGTGAGCCGTTCACGCAGCAGCCGGGCGCAGCGCCGCTCGACATCGCTGTCCGCACCCGGCAGCGCCTCGGCCACGTCGAGCCGGACGAGCGTGTCCCGGGCGAGGTCGGCGCGGGCCTGCTGTCCGGCCGGGGAGTAGTCGGGGAGGCGGCGGGAGGACTCCGCCACGCCGAGGTAGGTGCCGGTGATCGGGTCGAGTTCGATGAGTGCGTCGACGTAGGCGTCGGCGACCTGGCGGGGCAGCGCGCTGCCGGCTGTGTCTGACATAGCCGCCATCCTCTCCAACACGGACCGCCGCGTCACTTCACCCTGTCCGGGGGGCGGCCGGATTGGCTGATCGAGGGCGCGGGCGGGGTGGGCGGCCCGGCGCGCCCCGCGCCGCCCGGCAGGGGGCGGTGCGGGCAGGCGGAGACGGGCACCGGAATCCGGCCTCCTCCGCCGCCGCTCCGCGCCCCGGATCGCGGGCGGCGGAGCGTCGCGTTCCGCGGAAAGGCCGGTGGATTCCCCCCGATACGGCGCGACCCGGGCCCGGAACAGGCGGGCGGCGCCACCCGTGGCCCAGGACCGACTTTGGCCGGATCCCTACGCTCGCGCCGGGCCGGACGGCGGTAGGGCGGACGGGGCACGGGGCGGACGCCTCACGTGGCGAACGGTGGTAGGGCGGACGCGTCACGGGGCGGACGGGTCGAACAGCCCGGAGTCGTCGTACGACGTACGGGGAAATCCGCCCAGGGCGGACGGCTCCAGCCGGGCCGTGATCACGAGCGTGCCCTCGTCGATCTGGTAGTCCAGCGGCAGCCCGAGGTCGCGCATGGCCGCGACCATACCCGTGTTGGACGCCTGGGTGACCGCGTACACGCTGCCCGAGCGGGCCTCGACGGCGAGCGCGACGAGCCGGCGCAGCAGTTCGGAGCCGATGCCGCGGCGCTGCCAGTCGTCCTCGACGATCAGCGCGACCTCGGTCTCCTCGCCGTCCCAGAGGAGATGACCGAGGGCGACGAGCCGCCCCGAGGCCGTCCGGACGGCGAGCGTGCGTCCGAAGCGCGGGCTGAGCAGATGGGTCAGATACCGGTCGGCGTCGCCCACCGGGCCGTGGTAGCGCAGGTCCAGGGTGCGGGGCGTGCAGCGGGCGTGCATGGCGAGCGCGGCGTCGAGGTCGTCGGTGTCGGCGCGGCGGACGGTGATCTCCTCGCCCTGGGGGAGGGTGAGGACGTCCTGGCTGCGGGGGATACGTGGGCCGAGCCGGGTGTCCAGCTCAACCAGCGCCCGGGCGCGGGCGAACTCGGTGGGGGTGAAGGGGAGGTACGGGCGCTCTATGGTGATGCTGCCGCCGTGCGGATCGCGCAGCCGCATCTCCGTGCCGTCCTGGCCGTCGATGCCCTCGGCCCCGCATTCGCCCTCCGGGCCGCTCCCGTCGGCCGCGCGGTCCCCGGCGGATCCGGCGGGCCGGGAGTGGATGGTGCAGCGGCCCAGCAACTGACGCAGCGCGAGAGGAAGTTCGGCCGCGTCCAGCGCCGTACGGGTGGCCAGACCCAGCACCCGGGCCGGAGTGTCCACCAGGTCGTGCGCGTCGGCCCGCTCGATCCAGGTGGAGCTGCCGCCCGCGGCGGCGACCTCACGGGTGAGGTCCTTCGCCTGGAGCGAGGCCGGGGCGCGCAGCAGGAACTCGTCGACCGTGCCGTCGGCCAGCGGATGCGTCTGCAGGGTGAGGATGTCCACCCGGTGCGTGGCGAAGGTGACGCACAGCGCGGCCAGGCTTCCCGGCTCGTCCCGTACGGTCGTCCGCATCCGCCAGAGCGCGGTCTCCTCCGGCGCGGGCCCCTCGTGCGCGTTCCCCTCCCGGCTGCCCGGCGCCGTGGCCGGGGCGGCGAGGGGAGGTCCGTCGCCGCCGGACACCGGTGGCGCGTGCCCGTGCCTCCGTGCCCACCAGGTGTGGAACGTGGCCGTGGCGATCAGCGCCCCGGCCGAGGCGACCAGCAGGAACGCGCCGTCGGGTCCGTGCACGATCAGGTTCGCCAGTGCGTCGGCGACCGCCACCGCGGTGAACAGGGCGGCCAGTTCGACGAGGTCCCGCCGCCAGTGGTGGGGGCGGCGGGTGCTCTTCGCGGAAGTCACATCGGTCATGACCTCACTCTGACGGAACGGTGTTGCGTGATCACGAACGGTTTGTGACTGATGGGTTAAGGTTGGATCTGTTCCTTTTTGGACTATCTTTGGCCATTTTTGGCGCAGGGCGATCGCTTCACTGATGCATTGCGATCAGAAGACGCCGCGCTTGTGTGATCACCTGAGAGGTGCCCGCGCGTCCGGCGAGTTCCGGCAGCCCCGGTATCTCCGCCGCGCCCCCGCAGCGCTCCACGCAGTCGGCGGCCACGGACAGTATCCCCTCGAGCCCGGGACGCGTGCCCGGCGGCCGTGACGCGCCCGCCGCCGACGGCTCCTGACCCACTGGCAGCTCCTGACCCGCTGCCGGTGCATCCGCTGCCGGTGGACCGAACGGCTCAGGGGCCAGCAGGGCGGGCAGCGTCGGCAGCAGTACGGAGGCGACCGTTGCGTACGCACCGGTCGCGGCGGCCGTACGGACCGCCTCCGTCAGCCGGTTGATCTTGACGTCCCCCGAGATGACCAGAGCGGCCAGCTCCTCGCCCAGCACCGGCCCGGCCAGCTCGCCACGGGCGGCCAGCACCAGCAGCGCGTCCACGGCCGGGAGCCGGTCCTGCGGGTGGCGGGCGCCCAGCCCGTACGCCAGCCCCCGGTGCAGGCACCGGCCTGCCCGGCCCCCGCGCTCGGCGAGCGGCGGAAGCCACCAGGTCCCGCCCCGCTGATCGTCCCGCGCGCTCGACGCGGCCTCGGTGAGCAGCAGGCCCGCCAGGGTCTCCCGGTCCTGGGGGAGTACGGCCGTCCAGCTGCCGCCCCGCGCCCCGGCCCAGTGGTAGCAGCGCGGCACCACCCGGGCACCCGGACGGCCCAGCCAGTGGAACGCCACGGGGAACTCCCGCCGCACCGCCGACAGTTCCTCCCGTCCGGTCCTCTCCCGCTCCGTCTCCTTCCGCCATGGGCGCAGGCCCGCCGCGAACCCCGCCGCCTTCCCGGTCAGGGCCTTCGCCGGCCACGCGTCGTCCACGGCCTCCGCGGGACGGGGCGGCTCCGTCATGGGCCGCAGCGCCGGTACCGGGGCGCCGTCCGCCGTGAGCCAGGCGACGAGCCGGTCCGCCTCCGGAGTGCCGAGCGCCGCCGCCGCGCGCACCGTCGCCGGGTCCGCGCCCCGGTCCACCCGCAGCAGCGCCTGGGCGAAGTCGGCCGGCCCCGGCGCGGCACCGAGTCGCCGGTACTCCCGCAGTCGCTCGACGAGGACAGCGGTGTCGAGCGCGCCCGTCTCCCAGGTCGGGGTGGCGAGCAGGAAGGGCGGCGGCTTCGCGTGGACCAGATACGCGGCCTCCCGCAGCCGGGCGTCGATCACCCCGACGAGCGCGGAGTGCGCACACGAACCGGAGGTCTTCCCCCGGGCGCCGGAGGTCTCCCCCTGGGCGAACGAGGCGTGCAGCGTCCGCGTGGAGATCCGGTCGAGCAGCGCGGCGGCCACCACCTCCACACCGTGGGTGTCCCGGGAGAACCACCGGTCACGGTCCTGGTGCCCGTCGTCGTCCAGCCACCAGCACCCCGCCAGCGCGGGGCGCAGCGCGCGCACCAGCGCCACCCGGTCCCGGTACGCGTGGGTGACCAGACCGTCCAGCGCCCGCTCGAACGCCTCCATCCCGCCGTCCGGCGAGGCGATCAGCGCCGCCACCTCCTCGACCAGTTCGGCCAGGTCCGCCGGCGCAGGGGCCAGCCGTACCGGCTCCGGCGCGGGCGGCAGGACCTCCTCGTACGGCGGCTCGTCGGCCACCGGAAGCTCACCGAGGACCTCGCGCGCCCGGGCCCGGTGGACCGGACTCAGCAGCGCAGCGGCCCGCACCACCTCGGAGCGCCGGTCCGCGTCCAGGACGGGAAGATGGCGGGCCACCAGCTTCAGCGCCCGCTCCTGGACAGCGGTGTCCTCGTGCCCGAACGCCTCCGCGACCACCGGCAGCACCTCGCCCGCGGCGGCGCCGTCGGCCCGCAGAACCTTGCCCAGCAGCACCAGTTGGGCCCGTACGAGCTTCTTCTCCGGCCGGAACAGCACCGACGCCGACAGGTCCGCGAGGCTCCGCGCGTCCAGCGCGCCCGCGAGCGCCAGCCGGCCCAGCAGCCCCTGCGCGTGGTCCGCCACGACCGAGGGCCCGTCCGCGGCCATGCCGATCCAGTCGGCGGTCCGCTCACGCTCCTCGTCCGCCGTCAGCGCCAGCCGGTCCAGCAGACGCAGGAAGAACGTCAGCTCGCCGGGGCGCCCGCCGCGCAGCAGTCGGGCCACGGTCGCGTCCACCAGCATCCGCCGCTCCACCACCCCCTCCTCGGCCAGGACGGCGAGCACCGACGGCCAGTGGTGCGGATCGTCCGGATCGTCCCGCGCGTTGAGCGACCACGGCAGTTCGGCCGTCTCGAACAGCCGGGGCACCATGATCCGTACGTCGGGGTCCACGCGCAGCGCGGGCAGCAGCCCGCCGTGTGACGGCGCCGCCTCCACCCAGCCGTACACATAGGCGTCCGTGGTCGGCACCGCACACCCCGCCTGCCGGACCATCCCCGTGATCAGCCGGTAGTCCAGCGTGGCCGTCGACGCCCGGCCCGCGAGCCGGTGGGCGACATCGGCCAGCCATCGCGGGTCACGGCCGCCGAGGACATCGAGCAGCAGGCCGTGCGGGAGGGAGGAGCTCTCGCGCAGATCGCGGGCGCCGATCCAGGCCGTCGTCGCCGCCGCGCCCGTCAGGCATCCGGCGCCCGCCACCACCAGCGCGCACCCGATCCGCTGCCGTTCGTGCCACCGGCGCCACTCCCAGCCGCGCAGCTCCGCGCGGAGCTCCTTCAGCGCGGCCAGCTCCGTCTTGCGCTCCGCCGCCGTCAGCGGCTTCACCAGCCCGGGAACGGCCTCGGCCCGCCCCGCCCGGACCGCGTCGAGCAGCGCGCTCATCGGGCACCGCCCGCGGTCACCACGGCCGCACGGCGCGCCATCCGGACGGCGAGCGCGTGCTTGCACGGCCCCCGGCGCCCCCGGTGGTCGGCCCACCAGCGGCAGGTGCAGCTCAGTACCCCGCCCGACTCCCGCACCTGATACCGGCGTTCACCCGACGCCACGGAGGAGACGGCCGTGTCCGACGCGGCCGGCGCCGGCCCGTCGTCCAGCGTCACTCCATCCTCCGCGAGCAGGGCCCGCGCCGAGACCAGCCGGGGGTTGTGCCGCTCCACCCGCCCCGCGTCGTACGGCAGTTCCCGGTGGAAGTACGCCGCGTCCGCGACGTCGTAGCCGACCCGGCCCGCCGTGCCCAGCCGGGTCAGCGCCGCCCGGACCCGCTCCACCGGCAGCCCCGACTCGACGGCCAGCTCCGCCGGATCGATACGCGGCTCCCACGCCAGCAGCACCGACACCAGCGCGGCGTCCTCGGCCGCCTCCCCGGTGGCCAGCGCCTCCAGCACCCCGCCCTCCCCGGAGAACCCGCGCGCCGCCTCCGGCGACAGCGTGAGCGTCAGCCGCATCCCCGGCAGCACCGCCTCCCAGGCGCTCGACACCGCCGCGCCGCCCGCCACCGGCGGCCCGTACACCCGGAGCGCCGTCGCGTCCCGCAGCACGCGCTCCAACGCGGCGAGCCGCTCGGGCCCCGGCAGACAGACGGCGCCCGGCACCGGCCGGGTCGTCGGCCGCAGCGTCCGCCCCGCCGGCACCACCCACATCGCCCCGCGCGAGGCGTTGCCCCCGCCACGCGGCAGCGAGCGCAGGAAGCGCACCGCCTCGGCCCCGGTCAGCTCCGCCCGCAGATCGAACCCGGCGGAGACCACCTGCGCCTCGGCGAACCCCCGCAGCCAGCGGTCCGGCAGCGGCACCTTCTTCTCCACCACCGACCCGCCGACCGTGGTGACCGCCAGCTCGTCAGGACCCACCCGAAGGTGCAGCGGATCGTCGCCGGTCATCCGGGACAGCGCCTCACGCAGCGGATTGTTCACATCCACATTGGTCGTGCCGTGGCCCGTCGCCGCCCCGCCGAGCCCGTCCTCCAGCACATCGAGGCGCGCGTACACCCCGCAGCACCCCGAGAACGACTCGAAGCGCAGCCGGTCTCCGTTCCCCGTCACCACCGGGTCCAGCGAGCGGCCCGGCACCCGCTGGTAGTACCGCGCCCCCGCCACATCGGCGACGGCCAGCAGGCCGCGCGCCGCGGCCCGCGGCGAGGCGAGGAACCCGGAGAAGAAGCGCGGATGCGCCTCGGCACCGACGGGCGTGAGGCCGCCCGACGTCTCCAGACCGAGCAGCCGTCCGCCCCGGATGTGCTCCAAGGCGGACGGACGGGAATAGGCCAGCGCCTGTGTGGATCGCGTCATGGGAAAAACCGTAGACGCGACCACTGACAATCGCCCTGACCTGCGAAGTCACCGCTCTCCGGGCCGTTTTACCGCCTGCTCACCGGCCGGCCCCGGGCCTGCTCACCGGCCGGCTTCCCGGCCCGCTCACTGGCCGACCTTGCCCGGCTGGAGCACCTTCGTGAACAGCACCGTGCCGCCCTGCTCCCGCAGCCGGACCGTCAACTCCCCGCTGGCACCGTCGATGTCCACCTCGCCGAAGAGCGGAGGCGTCTCCATCGGCGACAGGTTCGAGCCCGTCGGCGCCTTGACGAAGACCCGGTCGGGGCCGAAGGTCGCGTCCAGCTTGCTCGCCGGGAACTGCCCCGCGGCGATGGGGCCCGTGACGAACTCCCAGAAGGGCTCGAAGTCCTTGAAGGCGGCCCGCTCCGGCAGGTAGTGCTGCGCCGAGGTGTGGTGCACGTCCGCCGTCAGCCACAGTGTGCCCGTGATCCGCTGGTGCTTGATGTACCGCAGCAGTTCGGCGATCTGCAGCTCACGGCCGAGCGGCGCGCCCGGGTCGCCCTGCGCGATCGCCTCGATGTCCGCCGTACCGTCCGGCACGACCAGACCGAGCGGCATGTCCGCGGCGATGACCTTCCACACCGCGCGCGAGCGCGACAGCTCGCGCTTCAGCCACCGGAGCTGTTCCGCGCCGAGGATCCCGGTGGTGTCGTCGGACTGCCGGCCGGGCGAGTTGGCGTTGCGGAACGTCCGCATGTCGAGGACGAACACGTCGAGCAGCGGACCGTGGTTCACCACCCGGTGCACCCGCCGGTCCGAACCGCGTGCGTGCAGCGTCGAGATGGGGAAGTACTCGCGGAACGCCTGGGACGCGCGGGCGGCCAGCACGTCCACGTTCTTCTCGGTGTAGCGGTCGTCGTCCAGGATCTGGCCCGGGTACCAGTTGTTGCGCACCTCGTGGTCGTCCCACTGGGTGATGGACGGCACCTCGGCGTTGAAGCGCCGGACATTGCGGTCCAGCAGGTTGTAGCGGAAGTTGCCCCGGTACTCGGCCAGGGTCTCCGCGACCTTCGCCTTCTCCTCGGTGGTGACATTGCGCCAGACCCGGCCGTCGGGCAGCGTCACGCTCGGCTCGATCACACCGTCCGCGTAGATGTTGTCACCGCTGGACAGGAAGAAGTCCGGGGCGAGCCGGCGCATCTCCTCGTAGACGGTGAAACCGCCGAGGTCCGGGTTGATGCCCCAGCCCTGCCCGGCGATGTCGCCCGACCAGACGAAGCGCACGTCCTGGCGGCGTTTCGCGGGCGCCGTGCGGAACGTGCCGTACACCGGCTCGCCGGTACGGCGCGGGTCCTCGGGGTCCGCGAGCGTCACCCGGTAGTGGACCCGCTCGCCCGAGGGGAGCCCGCGCAGCGGGACCGTACCGGTGAAGTCCGTGCCGGCGCCCAGCAGCGGGCCGCGGACCAGGTGCGCGCGGCGGAACGATTCGGTGGCGGAGGTCTCCACGATCATCCGGGCGGGCCGGTCCGACCGTACCCACACCAGCCCGGAGGAGGTCGTGATGTCGCCGGCCTGCACGCCCCAGCCGGCGCGCGGCCGGCCGGACAGGGCCTGTGCGGGCACCGCGCCGCCCAGCACGGCGGCGCCGGGCAGCGCCAGCGCGGCCGAGGCGGCGAGCGAGCCACGCAGCACACCGCGCCTGCCGGGGTGGCGCGCGGGGGTGGAGGCTGAGGGGGAAGCGGGGGTGTTCTGCTGGCCGTACGGCATCGATGCGTCTCCTGCGCGAGAGGTGACCCTGGTCGAGTGGTGACCGGAGTGTCCTGCCATGCCTAGCGCCCGGCGACGGCCACCGCGCGAACCCCGGGTGAACAACCGCCGCGTCACCCCGCACCCTCGCGAGGTCACCTTCGCACCCTGCACCGCGCGGGCCGCCTGGACAACGGGGCGTCTCGTCCGATGGGATGGGAGCGTGGAATCCGACACCGTGAGCACCGAGGCGTTCGAGACACACCGGCCGGTACTGACGGGGGTCGCCTACCGCATGCTCGGCCGGTACGCCGACGCCGAGGACGTCGTCCAGGAGGCGTGGCTGCGCTGGAGCGCCGCCGACCGCGCGGACGTGGTCGAGCCGCGCGCCTATCTCGTACGGATCACCACCCGCCTCGCCATCGACCGGCTGCGCCAGACGCGGACACGGCGCGAGGCGTACGTGGGCCCCTGGCTGCCCGAACCCGTCGTCACCGACTTCGGCCCCACCGTGCCCGACACGGCCGAACGCGCCGTGCTCGCCGACTCCGTCTCCCTCGCGGTCCTGGTCGTCCTCGAATCGCTCTCGCCGCTGGAGCGCGCGGTGTTCGTTCTGCGGGAGGCGTTCGGCTTCCCGTTCGCCGAGATCGCCACCGCGCTGGAGCGCAGCGAGTCCGCCGTACGCCAGCTCGCGGGCCGGGCCCGGCGCCATGTCGAGGAGCGCAGACCTCGCTACGACGTCGACCCGGCCGAACGGCGCGATCTCACCGAGCGGTTCCTCGCGGCGGCCGGCGGCGGCGACCTCGAAGAACTGCTCGCCCTGCTCGCCCCCGACGTCCGGCTGGTCGGCGACAGCGGGGGCAAGGCCAAGGCGCCCCGGCGTGTCATCGAGGGCGCCGACAAGGTCGGCCGCTTCCTGCTCGCGACCGCGGGCGGCGCCGGGCTGTACGACGTCAGCCTCGTCGAGGTCAACGGCGCCCCCGCGGTGCTGTTCCGGACGGACGGAAAGCCCGACAACGTCATGCAGTTGGAGTTCCTGGACGGCCGGGTGCAGCGCGTCCACATCATCCGCAACCCCGACAAGCTCGGTGGCGTCACCACAGGGGAGCCCACCCTGTAGGGCGCGGTGTCCCGCACTCCGGTACAGGGCCACGCGTCCGTACGGCCCCGTCCCTATGTCACCGTCCCTATGTCACCCTCCGTCCACGCCGGGTAAAAGATCCGTTTCTTTCCGTGACCGACGGCCTTATTGGTCTTGACCAAGGGATGGGGTCGTCCTATCGTCGCTTTTTAGTGAGGAACCTTTAATAAACAAGGGCACGGAAACCCGTCGGCCAGCCGGCGATTGCGGAGGATCAGGGTGGGGACCACGCGGCTCGAAACGGTGCCGGAGCCCAAGTACTGGCATCTCAGGACGGTGCTCGCCGAAGCCCTCGACTCCGACTTCGCGGTCGGCGAGGTGCTGCCCAACGAGCGTGAACTCGCCGCCCGTTTCGGCGTCGCCCGCGCCACTCTCCGGCAGGCGCTCGAACAACTGGAGCTGGAAGGCCGCCTCCAGCGCCGCCGCGGCGTCGGTACGACCGTCGCTCCGCCCCGCCTCGGCGTGGACGTCTCCACGCCTCCGCACGCCTGGCCGGGCGCCGACGAGGACGCCTGGCAGCCGCTCGACTGCGGTACCGCCACCGCGCCCGCCGCGGTGGCCCGGCTGCTGGAGACCGGCGAGGGCGAACCGGTCCACACCGTCCGCAGGATCCGCATCACGCACGGCCAGTCCGTCGCCGCCGAGCTGATCCACGTACCGGCGTCGTCGGTGCCCGACCTGTCGGCCATCGAGGCGCCCTCGGGGCCCGCGCGCGCCCGCGCCGTCCTGCGGGAACTCCAGCACCTCGGACTCGACGCCCAGGAACGCGCGGTGGAGCTGGGCTCGGCGCGCGCCGACGACGCCAAGGAACTGGACCGGCTCCCCGGCGCGCCCGTCCTCGTGGTCACGACGCGCTATGTGGTGGCCGGCCGGGTCGCCGCCGTCTCCGTGGCCACGTACCGCGCGGACACCTGCCGCCTCACCTTCGGGGCCTCCGGCGATCTGGAGATCAGCGACGAGACGCAGGAGCGCCAGGAGCGCAGGGCGTCCTGACCCCGGCCGGTCTGCGGCCCGCCACCCGGACGGCCCGCGGTCCGCCACCCGGACGGCCCGCGGTCCGCCACCCGGACGGCCCGCGGTCCGCCACCCGGCCGGCCGCCGCTCAGCGGCGGGCCGTCACCGGGCCCTCCACCGCGAAGAGCTGTTCCTCGACATGGTCGATGGCCAGCCGCAGCGCGCCCGTCGCCACCGCCGCCTCGCCCAGCAGGGAGAGGGCCACTCGCGGCGGGCGCAGACAGTAGCGCGCCAGCTCGTCGCGGAGCGGGTCCAGTACGCCGTCGAGCCCCGCCGCCCATCCGCCGATCACCACCAGCTCCGGGTCGAGCGCGAGCACCAGCGCGGCGACATCGTGCACCAGCCGCAGGATGAACCGCTCGACGGCCTCCTGGGCCCGTGCGTCACCGCGTCTGGCCTCGGCGAAGACCCGGGCCACGGCCTGCTCGTCCAGCGGGTGGAGCGGTTCGTCCGTCGTGGACAGCAGCCGCTCAGGAGTGACCCCGCGCCCCAGCAGATGCAGCGCGCCGATCTCGCCCGCCGCCCCGCCGAAGCCGCGGTGCAGCCGCCCCCCGATCAGCGCGCCCGCCCCCGGGCTGAGTCCGGCCAGGACGAAGACGATGTCGTCGGAGTCGGTGGCCGCGCCCTTCCACTGCTCGGCCACCGCCGCCGCGTTGGCGTCGTTCTCCACCAGGACCGGGCAACTGAAGGAACGCCGCAGCCGCTCACCGAGCGCCAGCCCGGTCCACTGCGGCAGCGCCGTACCGAGCCGTACGGTCCCGTCGGCCTCCACGATGCCCGGGCTGCCCACGCCGACCGCCCGCAGGGAGCTGTGCGCCACTCCGGCCCGCCCCAGCACCTCGTCGGCGACGTCCCGGACGCGCGCGAGGCGTTCGTCGGCGTCCGCCTTCTGCGCCACCTCCCGGGACCCGGCGCCGATGATCCCGCCGTCCAGCCCGGCGACCATCGCCGCCACCCGGTGCGCCCCGATCTCGATGCCCAGCAGATGCCCGGCCTCGGCCCGGAACCGGAACCGCCGTGCAGGGCGGCCCTGTTTACGGGTCTCCTCCGGGGCGGACTCGGCGACCAGCCCGGTCTCGATCAGCCCCTCCACCACGCCCTCGACCGTGGGCCGGGACAGGCTGGTGATCCGGGTGATGTCGGTGAGGGTGAGCGAACCCGCGTCACGCAGGGTGTGCAGTACCACCGCGGAGTTGATCCTCCGCAGCAGGGACGGGTCCCCGCCGGTCAGCCGCCCCACGGTAGTCCTCCCGATCGTGCGCGTGTGAGGCGGATCGTACTCGGTGCCCGACGGCGCGGCGAGTGGCGCGCACCGGCCCCGGGCGGGCGGAGCCGGCGCGCGCCGGGACGGGCACGCCAGGACGCCGGAACGGGCAGCGCGGTACGGAACGCTCCGCGCTGCCCGGGCCGGACACGGATCCCGGCCGTCCGCCTCGGCGGTCAGTCGCCGACCTTCTCCAGCCGGCCGGTCGGCCGGGCCGACGCCCCTTCCTGCTGGGCGCGCAGATGCCCCGGGTCCGTGCTGTCGTACGGGAGCGTCAGATCACGGTCACGGGTTTCCGGCGCCATCCGTGTGGCGATGAGGCTGACGGTCGTGACGAGCGTCATGTAGACGGCGACCGGGATCCACGAGCCTGAGAAGGCGGTGACGAGCGCGGTGCAGATCAGCGGGGCGACCCCGCCGCCGATCACCGAGGAGAACTCCCGGCCCAGGGTGACCCCGGCGTACCGGTAGCGGTTGCCGAACAGCTCGGGGAAGAAGCTCATCTGGACACCGACCGCGCCCTGGCAGGCCAGGATGAAGCCGATGACGATCGCCACGGTGATCGCGACCTTGGACCCCGAGTTCAGTGCGACGAACGTGGGCGCCGGGAGCAGGACGAGAGCGCTCAGGATCAGCGTGTACACCGGCTTGCGCCCGAAGCGGTCCGAGAGGGTGCCGAAACAGATCGCCGCGATACCGCCGCAGACCGCGCCCACCAGCAGCACCTCGGGGACGAACTCCTTGTCGACGCCCACCGTCGTCACCAGGTACGAGGCCATGAAGACCTGGTACGTGTAGGACTGCGTGCTGATCCCGAAGTTCATGAAGAGCACCAGGAGCATCGGCCGGCGGCCCCGCGTGAGGACCTCCCGCACCGGAGAGGCGGGCTTCTCCCGCGACGCCTCGTTCTGCGCGCGCTGTTCCTTGAGGTCCTTGAAGACGGGGCTCTCGTTGAGCTTCCGCCGGATGATCATGGCGGCCACGGTCACCACGAGGCTGGATCCGAAGACCAGCCGCCAGCCCCAGGACATCAGCGCCTCGTCGGAGAGGCGCTGGGCGAGGATCCAGGCCACGGCGCCGAGGGCCGTCCCCAGCGCGGCGCCCGTCATGACCAGTGAGGAGAGCCTGCCCCTGCGCCCCTTGGCGGCTGTCTCGGTGAGCAGGGCGGCGGCTCCCGACTGCTCGGCGCCGGCGCCGAAGCCCTGGCCCATGCGGCAGATCAGCAGCAGGATCGGGGCGAGCAGGCCGACCTGTCCGTACGTGGGCAGCAGACCGATGGCGAGGGTGGAGCCGCCCATCAGCAGGAGCGTCGCGACCAGGACCCACTTACGGCCGAGCCGGTCCCCGTAGCGGGAGAAGAAGAGTCCGCCGAGCGGCCGGGCGGCGAAGCCGACCGCGTAGGTGCTGAAGCTGGCGAGGATGCCCACGGACGCCGAGACGTTGGGGAAGAACAGCTCGCTGAAGATCAGCGCCGAGGCGGTCCCGTAGATGACGAAGTCGTACTGTTCGAGCGCGGTGCCGATCAGGCCGGCCCAGGCCGCGCGGCGTATCGCGGCGGGGTCCGGCGCCGGTTCTCCGGACGGGGTCGTGGTCTCCGGGGACGGGGGCGCCGCGGCGGGTGTCGGGTTGTCCATGATCCATGCCTCCTTGAACGGATCGAACTCCGCGGTGGAGCGGAACGGGCGGAGCGGGCGGAGCAAAGCTGGTCAAAAGGGGTGTGATGAGGTGTGGCTGGTCGTGCGTGTGGGGTCCCTGGGTTTTCCGGACCTACGGGGTCACGAGGTCACGGGTGACGAGGCGCGCCCCGCGGGGTTCCGGGGGCGCCGGCGTGAGGTCCGTTCGTCACGCGGTGGTGTCTCCGGGGCGTACGACGACCTTGAGGTGGGACGGGTCGTCGCCCGGGGCCCGCAGGGCGTCGGCCGCCAGGTCGAGCGGGAACCGTCCGGTCAGGACGCCCGCGAGATCGACCCGTTTCCCGGCCACCAGCTCGATCGCGGTGGGGAAGGCGTGGGCGTAACGGAACGCGGTGGACAGCTCGATCTCCCAGCGCTGGAGATGTGCCAGCGGCAGCCCGTCCATGCTGGGCGGGGCCTGCCCGACGACGATCGCCCGGCCCGCCGGGCGCAGCGTCGCGAGCCCCTGCCGGAGCGCGGCCGGGTGGGCCGAGCACTCCAGCAGCCGGTCGACACCGGTCAGTTCGAGTTCCTGTTCCGCCGTGTTGACGACGGAGGTGGCGCCCAGCTTGAGCGCCTGCGCGAGCCGCGCGTCGTTGACATCGGTGACGACGACCTCGCTCGCCCCGGCGGCGCGCGCCACCTGGGCGACGAGGATGCCGATCGGCCCCGCGCCGGTGACCAGGACACGGTCGCCGAACTCGACACCGGCGCGCCGTAGCGCCCACACCGCGACGGCCAGCGGCTCGATCAGCGCCCCGACCTCCAGCGGGATGACATCGGGCAGCGGATGGACGGCGCGCGCGGTGGCGACGACGTACTCGGCGAAGGTGCCGTCGGTGGGCGGTGAGCCGAAACAGGTGCCCACGGGGCAGAGGTTGTAGCGCCCGGAGCGGCAGGTCGCGCACGACCCGCACCCCACGGCGGGCTCCACCGCCACCCGGGTCCCCACGTCGAGGGCGACGGCGGAACCCTTGGCGCTGATGACGCCCGAGGCCTCATGGCCGAGCACGGTCGGCTGCCGCAGCTCGTTCCGGCCGTTGCGGCCCTGGGCGAAGTAATGCATGTCCGAGCCGCAGACTCCGACGGCGTCGACCGTGACGAGGACGTCGTCGGGGCCCAGGGGCCGCAGCGGGCGGTCTTCGACACGCAGGTCACCCGGGCCGTACAGGACGGCGGCGCGGGTCGAATCAGGAGCGAACACTTTACTCACGTCCTTGTGGGCGGGAACCGGGGGAGGGAGGAGGAATGAGGAGAAAGGGAGCGGTGGTCCGCCGACAGGGAACGGGGGCCCGATGGGCCTGGGTGACGGGCCGGCCCGAGGACCGGGGGCGACGGGCCGGCCCGTGAGGCTCACCCCGTGGGCCGCGGCTCGCACTCCGCGGCGCGCGCCGCCTCGGCGGCCGCCGCGCCCGGCCCGAACCGGACGATCACATCGATGAGTTCCGCGACCCGCCCGCCGAAGGCCGGGTACTCCGTCAGCCCGTCGCCGAGCAGCCCGCTCTCCAGGACGGCTTCGACGAAGGCGGCGCGCGACGCCCCGGAGGCGCCGGGCGCGGTCGCCGCGCGCTCCGCGATCGCGGCCAGCGCCCGGCGCGCCGGATCCGCCATCGCGGCGGCGTGCGGACCGGGCGAGAACCCCGCGGGCGGTGCCACGCAGCACAGATACGCGGCCACCGTCAGCGCGAGGCGGTGCGGCATACGCCCGGCCCGCAGATGCAGCAGCGCCGGTTCGGGCACCCGCTGGCGCAGCTTCACCGAGCCGTCGGACCCGACCTGCTGGGTGCGGTGGCCCAGCGCCGTATTGGCCCAGCGCTCGAAGAGCTGCCGTACGTACGCGTCCAGATCGATGTCGCCGGGCACGGTGAGGCTCGGCAGGTACTCGCCGCGCAGCACGCCCCGCGCGGCCTCCGCGACGAACGGCCGGGCGATCGACTCCGGAATCGTCGCCCGCCCGTCCAGCGCGCCCAAGTAGGCGATGAGCGAGTGGGTGCCGTTGAGCAGCCGGAGCTTGAGCAGTTCGTACGGTTCGACGTCCGCCGTGAACAGCGCCCCGCCGTGCTCCCAGCGGGGCCGCCCGGCGGCGAACCGGTCCTCCATCACCCACATGGAGAACGGTTCCGCCGGGACCGGCACCGCGTCGCGCACCCCGAGCCGGGCGGCGACCGCCTCCCGGTAGACATCGGTCGTCGCCGGAACGATCCGGTCGACCATGGAGCCGGGGAATGTCACCGCGCTCTCCAGCCACGGCGTCAGCGCGTCCCGCTCCGCGGCGGGCAGCGCCTGGGCGAACTCGTGCACCAGGCGCTCGGTCTGCGCGCCGTTGGCCACCAGGTTGTCGCAGCTCAGCACCGTCACCGGAGCGGCGTGCGTCCGCTGTCGGCGCTGGAGCCCGCGGACGATCTGCCCGATGGTGGTGCGCGGCGGCGCGTCACCGCGCAGATCCGCCCGTACGGCCGGGTCGTCGACATCGAGTCCGTGGGTACGGGGCGAGAACGTGTAGCCGTGTTCGGTGACCGTCATCGTGATGACGGCGGTGCCGGGCGCGGCCAGCGCGTCGAGCACCTCCTCCGGCTGCGCGGCCGCCACCAGCGCCCCGGTGTGCACCGAGGGGACGGTCACCTCGGTGTGTTCCGGGGAGATCTCCACGACCGCGTACCGCATGTCCTGCTCCCGCAGGGCCCGGGCCACCCCGGCCGACCGGCTCGCCACCCCGAGGATGCCCCACGGCCCGTCGGTGTGCGCCAGCGCGGCGGCCGTGTGCACGGCCTGGTGGGCGCGGTGGAAGTTGCCGAGACCGAGATGGACGAGGCCGGTCTCGGCCGGCGGCTTCGCCGCGACGGTCCCGGCGCCGAGCCGGGGAAGAGCTGTCGTCATCACGGTCACCAGTCCGTCATCGAGCCGTCGCGGCGGCGCGCCACCGGCAAGTAGGCGGGCTCGTAAGGGAATCGGGCGGCCAGCTCCTCGTCGACCTCGATCCCGATACCTGGCTGCTCCCCGGGGTGCAGATGCCCGTCCTCGTAACTCCACGCGTGCCGGAACACCTCGTGGACAAGCGGTTCGTACCCCATGTACTCCTGGATGGCGAAGTTCGGTGTGGAGAGGCCGACATGGAGCGAGGCGCCGAGCGCCACCGGCGACACGTCGGAGGGACCGTGCGGACCCAGTGCGACCTGCCAGATCTCGGCGAGCGCGGCGATCCGCCGGAGATGGCTGATGCCGCCGGCGTGTGTGACACACGTCCGTACGTAGTCGATGAGCTGCTCGGTGATCAGCGACTGGCACTCCCACACCGTGTTGAACACCTCGCCGATGGCGAGCGGCACGGTGGTGTGGTGCCGGACGTGCCGCAGCACCTCCTGGTTCTCCGCCGGGGTGACGTCCTCCAGCCAGAACAGGTCCACATCCTCCAACGCCCGCCCCAGTCGCGCCGCCTGACCGGGCGTCAGCCGGTGGTGCACGTCGTGCAGCAGCTTCAGCTCCGGGCCCACATGGGCGCGGGCCGCCGCGAGGACACCGGGCGCGTGCCGCAGGTAGGACTCGGTGTCCCAGATCTCCTCGGCCGGCGCCGCGCCCCGCCCGGCGGGCTCGTACCCGGCGCCGCCCCGCGTCACTCCGTACACCATGTCGTGGCCCGGCACACCGCTCTGCGCCCGTACGGCGAGGAAGCCGCTCTCGCGCCGCGCGTCGATCGCGTCCAGCAGTTCGGGCACGTCCCAGCCGGAGGCGTGCGTGTAGGTGAGGACCCGGTCGCGGACCGCGCCGCCGAGCAGCTGGTAGACCGGCTGCCCGGTGGCCTTGCCCTTGATGTCCCACAGCGCGATGTCCACCGCGCCGATGGAGGTCATCGTCACCGGACCGCGCCGCCAGTAGACGCCCCGGTACAGGTACTGCCAGGTGTCCTCGATCCGCGCCGGGTCGCGGCCTACGAGGAGCGGGGCGACATGGTCGCGCAGATACGAGGCGACGGCCAGCTCACGGCCGTTGAGGGTGGCATCGCCCCAGCCCACCAGCCCCTGCGCCGTGGTGATCTTGAGGGCGACGAAGTTACGGCCGGGGCTGGTGACGAGCACGTCCACCGCGGCGATGGTGTCGGTCCCGGTCATCGGGCCACCGCCACGACGTTGTGGAGCTGTTCACCCGTGGCGAGCCGGCCGATGTTGGCGGCGATGTCGGCGGCCCTGCGCGCGAAGGTCTCGCGGGTGAGGCCCGAGGAATGGGGGGTCATCAGTACGTTGTCCAGCTTTTCGAAGGGGTGTGTGCCGGGTGCGCCGGAGCGGCCCTCGGACGGGTACCGGTACCAGACATCGAGGGCGGCGCCGCGGATGGCCCGCGTGTACAGCGCGTGGAAGAGGGCGTCCTCGTCCACGACGGGGCCACGGCCCACGTTGACCAGGACGGCGGAGGAGCGCATCCGGGCGAACGCGGCCGCGTCGATCAGCCCCGCCGTCTCCGCGCTGAGCGGCGCCGAGACCACCACGACGTCCGAGGTCTCCAGCAGGGTGCCGAGATCGTCCACTGTCCCCGACCACTCCAGCCGGTGTGCCGCCGCGTCGACATCGCCGCGCCGGGTGACCGCGACGCCCCGGGCGCCGAACGCCCGGAACAACTCCCAGCTACGGGCGCCGATATGGCCGAATCCCACGAACCCGACCGTCGCCGCGCCCAGGCTGTCCACCCAGGGCGCGTCGGCGTCGTACACGGGGGAGTCCCACTCCCCGCGGCGCAGTGCCTCGTGCTGGCGCAGGAAGCCCCGGCGCAGCAGGACCGCGGCCGAGACGGCGTACTCCGCCATCGAGTTCTCGTGGTGGAAGGTGTTGGCGACGACGGTTCCCGCCGCCAGCGCGCCGGTCTCGATCTTCTCCGTACCGGCGCCCGCGGCATGCACCAGACGCAGCCCGGGAGCCGCGGCGGCCATGGCGGCGGTGCACTGACCGGAGACGAGGACATCGGCGTCGGCCAGAGCGGTCCCGACGGCGGTGGTGTCCCGCGGGTCGGGCCAGCGCACGGCCGTGCCCACCGGGAGCGCGGCCTCGAACTCGACACGCAGAGGAAGGAGGTTGGAGTCGGCGACGACCACGGTGAGTGTCATGACGCGTCCTTCGCGGCCCGCCCCGCGGCGGCACGGGGCCGGGTGTCGTGGGTGAGGGCCGGACCGCTCGAACCGCGGACGATGAGCTGGGTCGGCAGCCGGAGGGTGCGCGGTGTGTGGCGGTCGCCGGCGAGGACCTGGCCGAGCAGATCCATGGCGAGGGAACCCGCCTTCGCCATGGGGACGGCGATGCTGGTCAGGGAGGGCTGTGACACCTCGGCGAACGGGATGTCGTCGACCCCGATGACACTGAGATCGTCCGGTACACCGATTCCCAGTGCCCGGGCGCCCGCGATCACACCGAGCGCGACCAGGTCGTTATGGGTGATCACCGCGGAGGCTCCGGAGGCCATCACACTGGCCGCGGCGGCGGTCCCGCCCGCCACCGTCTCGGACTGCCACCCCAGCAACTCCAGCTCCAGACCGGCCCGTTCGGCCTCGGCGCGGATCAGCTCGACGCGCTGGGCGTTCGACCAGGAGCGCTGCATGCCCTGGACGTACGCGATCCTGCGGTGGCCGAGCGCCGCGAGGTAGTCGACGGCCTGGCGCAGCCCGTGCGCGGCGTCGGTGAGCACACAGTCCGCGCCGGTCGTCTCCCGGTTGACCAGCACGGCGGGCGTACGGCCGCAGAGGCCCAGGATCTCCTCGGCGTCCAGCCGTGACGACACCACGACGAGCCCGTCTGCCTGGTCCCGCAAATGGGCGATCACCTCGCGCTCACGGTCCGGGTTGAGATCGGTGTCGGCGAGCACGACGGTCTGCCTGCGGTGCCACCCCTCACCCTGGGCGGCCTTCACGAAGGCGCCGAACACGGGGTTGGCGATGTCGGGGACCACCACGGCCACCGTGGCGCTCTCCCCGTCGGCGGCGGGCTCGGCGGCCCGCGACCCGTTCGGTTCGTATCCCAGCTCTTGCGCAACGGAGAGAACCTTGCGCAAGGTCTGTGGTCCGAGCCGGTCCGGGTCGCTGAAGGCGCGGGACGCGGTGGAGAGGGCGACGTTGGCGCGTTTGGCGACGTCGGTGAGGGTGGGGGCCATGGCGTCCTCCGCTTACTGGTTCGACGGAGAAGGGTGGGTGAACGACATGCTGCATGGTCGTCACCGTTGCGCAAACTTGTCAATGCTTGCCACAAAATTGGCAAGGGGGGTGCGCGGAGTTGCCGGTGCGCCCCCGACCCGGGAGCGCTCGCCGGTCGGCCCCGACCCGGAGCGCTTTCCCCGCGCGCTCGCCCCTCGGGCGCTTCCGACCCGGTGCGCTCACCCCTCGGGCGCGTCCGCCGCCTCACGCAGCCGGCCGAACTCCTCGGCCATCGTCGCCACCGTCCAGTGCGCGTTCAGCCCGCTCGGATTGGGCAGCGCCCAGATCCGCGTCCCGCCGATCGTCCGCTCCTGCGGCCCGATCCGGGCCCGCTTCTCGCCGAAGGCCGTCCGGTACGCGGTGATCCCGACCACCGCCAGCCACGCGGGCCGCAGCCGCTCCACCTTCGCCGTCAGGATCCGCCCGCCCGCGCTGAACTCCTCGGCGCTCAGCTCGTCGGCCCGCGCCGTCGCCCGCGCCACGACATTGGTGATGCCGAGTCCGTACGTCAGCAACTCGTCCTGCTCGGCGGGCGGCAGCCGGCGCGGGGTGAAGCCGGAGAGGTGCAGCACCGGCCAGAAGCGGTTGCCGGGGCGGGCGAAGTGATGGCCGGTCGCCGCCGACATCAGGCCCGGGTTGATACCGCAGAACAGCACACGCAGACCGCCCGCGACCACGTCGGGCAGGACGCGGTCGCGGGCGGCTTCGAGCTCTTCGGGGGTCATACGCGGAGCGTCCGGCGCACACCGGCGCTCAGACGTTCACCGGGGCTCATCGGTTCTCACCGGCGCTCACAGAATGGAGCCCGGCGTGTAGGCCGCGGCCTCCGGGTGGCGCTTCAGGATCTCCTCGATCCGGCCCACCACGGTCGCGATCTGCTCCTCCGCCGCGCCCGTGAAGGACAGCTTGTCGGCCATCAGCGCGTCCAGCTCCGCCCGGTCGAGCGGCATGCGCGCGTCGGCGGCCAGCCGGTCGAGCAGTTCGTTGCGCTCGGCGCCCTGCTCGCGCATGGCCAGCGCCGACGCCACCGCGTGCTCCTTGATGACCTCGTGCGCCGCCTCCCGGCCGACCCCGGCCCGTACCGCGCCCATCAGCACCTTCGTCGTCGCCAGGAACGGCAGGTAGCGGTCCAGCTCGCGTGCCACGACCGCGGGGAACGCGCCGAACTCGTCCAGCACCGTCAGGAAGGTCTCCAGCAGCCCGTCGAACGCGAAGAACGCGTCCGGCAGGGCCACCCGGCGCACCACCGAGCACGAGACGTCGCCCTCGTTCCACTGGTCACCCGCCAGCTCACCGGTCATCGACGCGTAGCCGCGCAGGATCACCATCAGCCCGTTGACCCGCTCGCAGGAGCGCGTGTTCATCTTGTGAGGCATCGCCGAGGAACCGACCTGTCCCGGCTTGAAGCCCTCCGTGACCAGCTCGTGCCCGGCCATCAGCCGGATCGTCTTCGCGACGGAGGACGGCGCGGCGGCGAGCTGCACCAGCGCGGTCACCACGTCGTAGTCGAGCGAGCGCGGATACACCTGGCCCACGGAGGTGAACGCCCGCCCGAAGCCGAGGTGGCCCGCGATCCGCTGCTCCAGCTCGGCCAGCTTCGCCGTGTCACCGCCCAGCAGGTCGAGCATGTCCTGCGCTGTGCCCACCGGGCCCTTGATCCCGCGCAGCGGGTAGCGGCCCAGCAGATCCTCCAGCCGGCCGTACGCCACCAGCAGCTCGTCGGCCGCCGTCGCGAACCGCTTGCCGAGCGTGGTGGCCTGCGCGGCGACATTGTGCGAGCGGCCGGCCATCACCAGCGCGCCGTACTCGCCCGCCAGCTTCCCGAGCCGGGCCAGCACCGCCACCGTACGGTCGCGGGTCAGCTCCAGGGAGAGCCGGATCTGAAGCTGCTCGACGTTCTCCGTCAGGTCGCGCGAGGTCATGCCCTTGTGCACCTGCTCATGGCCGGCGAGGGCGTTGAACTCCTCGATCCGCGCCTTCACGTCGTGCCGGGTGACCTTCTCGCGCTCGGCGATCGACGCCAGGTCGACCTGGTCGAGAACGCGTTCGTAGTCGGCGAGGGCGGCGTCCGGCACCTCGATCCCGAGGTCCCGCTGCGCCCGCAGCACGGCCAGCCAGAGCTGACGCTCCAGCCTCACCTTCTGCTCGGGGGACCACAGCACGGCCAGCTCCGCCGAGGCGTAGCGGCCGGCAAGGACATTGGGGATACGAGGCTTGGGAGTCACGTGAGGTGATTCTACTGTCGGTTGACGCGGCACGGCGCCGCGCCCGTTCTCGTACGTTCCTCCAAGGCGTGGCCCAGGGAGTCCGGCTACGGAGTCCCGTCCCGCGGTGTGCCGTCCGGCGATGTCAGATCCCGCACCTCGTACGGCAGCAGCTCCGGCCGCTTCGCCGCACGCCCGTCCCCGGAGGAGCGCCCCGTCACCCGGCGCATCACCCACGGCCCGAGGTACTGCCGCGCGAACCGCGCGTCGCCCGTGCGCCGGGCGAGCCACCGCTCGGGCCGCTCGGGCGGCAGCTCCGCGCGCCAGTCGTCGTCCGCCGCCGGGGCGTGTACGCCGTTCTCGGCCGGGCTTGTGGTGCGAACACGCCCCGGCCCGAGCGTCTGCCACACCGCCTCGGCGACCCGGCGGTGGCCCTCCGCCGTCAGATGCAGCCGGTCCACGTCCCACATCCGCTGGTCGCCGAGGGCCGGCACCCCGTACAGGTCGACCACGAGCGCGCCGTGCGCCGCCGCCAGCTCGTCGACGACGGTGAACAGCTCCTCCATGCGCGGCCGGAAGCGCTCCATCACCGGGCCGTTCCGCCCCGGGCTGCGCATCAGCACGAGCTGTCCGCACGCGGGCGCGAGCCGTTCCACGGCCTCCGTGAGCAGCCCCCGCACCCGGCCCATGTCGACCTTGGGCCGCAGGGTGTCGTTGAGCCCGCCGACCAGCGTCACCAGGTCCGGCTTCATCGCCGCGGCGAGGCCCACCTGCTCCTCGACGATCTGTCCGATGAGCTTGCCGCGCACGGCGAGGTTGGCGTACCGGAAACCGGGGGTACGGTCCGCGAGCCGCGCGGCGAGCAGATCCGCCCAGCCGCGGTACGAGCCGTCGGGCAGCAGGTCGGACATACCCTCCGTGAAAGAGTCACCGACCGCGACGAAACTGGTGTAGTTGGCATTCGTCTCCATGGCGGAGCCGATGGTACCGCGCGGTAGCTTCCGGCCCGCACGGCCCCTCGTATCCCTCGTATCCCTCGTGCCGCTCACGCCCCCGCGCCTGCCTGCCCCTGCCGTACGCGACCCCCTCACGCGTGCCGGCCCACCAGCTCCCGCAGCACGTCCTCCATCGTCACCAGACCTTCGAGCTTCCCGTCCTCGTCCAGCACCGCCGCGAGATGCGTACGGCCGCGGCGCATCGCCGTCAGCACGTCGTCCATCGGCGTCGTGGCCCGGACCCGCGCGATCGCGCGCATCCCCGGGACCGGGAACGGCTCCTCGCGCGGCGTCGCGTCCAGCGCGTCCTTCACATGGAGGTAGCCAAGGATCCGGCGCGCCGGATCCACCACCGGGAACCGCGAGAAACCGGTCTCCGCCCCCAGCCGCTCCAGCCCCTCCGGCGTCACCCCGAGCCGCGCCGAGACCACCCGCTCCAGCGGCAGCACCACATCGCGCACCGGACGGCGGCCCAGCTCCAGCGCGTCGTGCAGCCGCTCGGTCGCCCGGTCGTCGAGCAGCCCCGCGTGCCCCGAGTCCGTCACCAGCCGCGCCAGCTCGTCGTCCGAGAACGTGGCGGACACCTCGTCCCGTGTCTCCACCCTGAGCAGCTTCAGCAGACCGTTGGCGAGGGCGTTCACCGTGAAGATCACCGGGCGCAGCCCGCGGGCCAGCGCGACCAGCGGCGGCCCCAGCAGCAGCGCGGCCCGCGCCGGCCCGGCCAGGGCGACGTTCTTGGGCACCATCTCGCCCAGCAGCATGTGCAGATACGTGGCGACGGTGAGCGCGATCACGAACGAGAGCGGGTGCACGAGCCCGTGCGGGATCCCGATCGCGTTGAAGAGCGGTTCCAGCAGATGGGCGAGGGCGGGTTCGGCGACGATGCCCAGCACCAGGGTGCAGAGCGTGATCCCGAGCTGCGCCGCCGCCAGCAGGGCCGAGACGTGTTCCAGCCCCCAGACCACATTGCGCGCCCGCCGGTCGCCCGCCTCCGCGATCGGCTCGATCTGGCTGCGGCGTACGGAGATCAGGGCGAACTCGGCCGCCACGAAGAACGCGTTGACGACCAGGGTCAGCAGTGCGACGAAGAGCTGTACGGCGATGATCATCCGGCGTCCTCCCCGGTCCCCGCGCCCCTGCCCGGGTTCCCGTCCGTGTCCCCGGCCCTGTCCCTGTCCCTGTCTCTGTCCCCGTCCGCCGTCCGGGGCGCGCGCAGCAGCACCCGGGCCGCGCGCCGGCCTGTGGCGTCCACGACCTCCAGCTCCCAGCCCGCCAGCGCCACCCGGTCGCCTTCCACGGGGATCCGGCCCAGCTCGGTGGCGACCAGCCCCGCGAGGGTCTCGTACGGGCCCTCCGGCATCCGCAGCCCGACCGAGCTGAGCTGATCGGCACGTGCGGCGCCGTCGGCCGACCAGAGCGCCCTGCCGTCCGGGTCCTCGCCCACCGGCGCCAGATCGGACCGCTCGTGCGGGTCGTGCTCGTCCCGTACCTCGCCGACGACCTCCTCGACGATGTCCTCCAGCGTCACCACCCCGGCCGTCCCCCCGTACTCGTCGATGACGACGGCCATCGTGACGCCGCCCGACAGCCGGTCGAGCAGGGTGTCCACCGTCAGGCTCTCCGGCACCAGCAGCGGCTCGCGCAGCAGTCCGGCCACCGGGAGCCGGGGCCTGCGCTCCGCCGGGACCCGTAGGACGTCCTTGATGTGCGCGACCCCGACGACGGTGTCCAGGCTGCCCCGGTAGACGGGGAAGCGCGACAGGCCGGTGGCCCGGGTCGCGTTGGCGACGTCCTCGGCGGTGGCCCGTACGTCAAGGGCCATCACCTGGACGCGGGGGGTCATCACGTTCTCCGCGGTCAGCGCGGCCAGGCTCAGCGTCCGTACGAACAGCTCCGCCGTGTCCTGCTCCAGCGCGCCCGCCTTCGCGGAGTGGCGTGCGAGCGCGACCAGCTCCTGCGGGCTGCGCGCGGAGGCCAGTTCCTCGGTCGGCTCCATGCCGAGCCCGCGCACGATCCGGTTGGCCGTGCTGTTGAGGTGCGCGATGAACGGGCGGAACGCGGTCGTGAAGTACCGCTGCGGGGTCGCCACCACCTTCGCGACCGCCAGCGGCGAGGAGATCGCCCAGTTCTTCGGCACCAGCTCGCCGACGACCATCAGCACGATGGTCGACAGGGCCGTCCCGATGACCAGCGCCACCGAGTACGCCGTGGACGGGGGGAGGCCCAGCGCCTCGACCGGCCCGCGGATCAGCTTCCCGATGGACGGCTCGGCGAGCATCCCGACGACCAGGTTGGTCACGGTGATGCCGAGCTGTGCGCCGGAGAGCTGGAACGTCAGGCTCCGTACGGCCTTCAGCGCGCCCGCCGCCCCCCGCTCCCCGCGCTCCACGGCCCGTTCGAGATCGCCGCGCTCCACGGTGGTGAGGGAGAACTCCGCGGCGACGAACGCCCCGCAGGCCAGCGCCAGCGCGATCGCCACCAGGAGCAGAAGCACTTCGGTCATCCGGTCACCTCCGTCTCATGATCGCCGCACGGGCCGTGGACCGCGCGGCGTCGGCCGTTCTCAGGTGCCCGTGCGTTCGGCTGTCATGCGTGCGGCCGCTGTACGGTCCCCGGCCGGCGGCCCGCTCCTCCGGCGTCCGGCGCCCCCGTTCCCGCCCCTGTTCCGCCGTTCCCGCCCAGCGGCTTCACCCAGCGCCGCCAGTGGTCCTCACGGTGGTAGCCGGCCGTGGCCCAGGTGTGGTGCGCGCGCTCGTTGGTCTCCAGGACCATGGCGTCGGCCCGGCGTCCGCCCAGGGAGCTGAACCGCTCTTCCGCGGCCTCCATCAGTGCGGTGGCGACGCCCTGGCGCCGGTGGTCCGGGTGGACGGCGAGCCGGTAGGCGGAGCAGCGCCATCCGTCGAAGCCGGCGATCACGGTCCCGATGAGGAGGCCGTCGCGCTCCGCGAGGAGCAGCGCGCCGGGGTCCCGTGCGACGAGCCGGGCCACCCCGTCGTGGTCGTCGCTGATGCTCGTTCCTTCCGCGGCCGCGCGCCAGAACCCCAGCACGGTGTCGATGTCAGGGACGGCGGCGCGGCGTATGTGGAGATCGTTCATGAGGAGAGCCAAGCAGAGGTGGCGCCCGCCTCGCTTCTGCGTTATAACTTATAACTGAGGCGATAAGCAGTAACTCGGTCGGTGGCCCGATCAACGCAGATGGAGGTCGTCATGGACGCCGAAGGACTCGTCGAGGTCGTACTGCCGGGCAAGGTGGCGCCGGAAGGACTCCAGATCCGGCAGGGAACCGTCCCCGTCGCGGGCCCCGGACAGGTCGTGATCCGGATGGAGGCCACCGGGGTCTCCTTCGCCGAACAGCAGATGCGCCGCGGCCGCTACTACGACCAGCCGCCGTTCCCCTTCGTGCCCGGCTACGACCTCGTCGGTACGGTGCTGTCGGCCGGCGAGGGCGTCGGCCCGGGCCTGGTCGGCACCCGGGTGGCCGCGATGGTCAAGGTCGGCGGCTGGGCCAGCCATGTGCGCGTCGACGCGGCGGACACCGTGCCGGTCCCCGACGGGGTCGGCGCCGCGGAGGCGGAGACCCTGGTGGTCAACGGCGTCACCGCCTGGCAGATGCTGCACCGCACGGCACGCGTCCGCGCGGGGCAGACCATCCTCGTGCACGGTGTCAACGGCGGCGTCGGCTCGGTCCTGGCCGAGTTCGCCCATCTCGCCGGCGCTAAGGTGATCGGCACCGCCTCGGCGCGCCACCACGACGCCCTGCGGGACCGGGGGGGCGTCCCGGTCGACTACCGCACCGAGGACGTCGCCGCGCGGGTCCGCGAACTCGCCCCCGGTGGCGTGGACGCCGTCTTCGACCACATCGGCGGCCGGTCCGTCACCGACTCCTGGCGCCTCCTCGCGCCCGGTGGCACGCTCGTCTCGTACGGCACCGCCGCCACCCGGGACGACGAGGGGTCCAAGCAGTGGCCCGTGATCAAGCTGCTCGGCCGGGTGTGGCTGTGGAACGCGCTGCCCAACCGCCGCCGCGCCTTCTTCTACAACGTCTGGGCCGGGCGCGCCTTCGCCAAGGACGGCTTCAGGGCCCGGCTGCACGCCGACCTCACCGAGGTCTTCGGCGCCCTCCAGCGCGGCGACATCACCGTCAGGATCGCCGCCCAACTGCCGCTCACCAGCGCCGGCGAGGCGCTACGGCTGGCCGAGTCCGGCACCGTCGCCGGAAAAGTCGTACTGAACCCGTGAGCCCGCCCCTCCCCGTCAGCCGCCCCGCAGCTCCTCGATCACCGGCCCGAACGCCTCCATGCACGGGTCCAGGACCGTCAGATAGGTGAATCCGAACCGCTCCCGCTGCGCCCTGAGCTGATCGGCGATCTGCCGTACGGTGCCGACCGCGAGCAGCGGCAGCTCCAGCGCCTCGTCCTCGTCGAGCCGCAGCCTCGGCAGCAACTCCCGCACCGCGGCCCGCCGGTCGGGGGTCACGGCGACGAACTGGAGCAGCAGATTCAGCTCCGCGGGCGCTGCCCGCCCGGCCTCGAAGCCCCGATAGGCGGCCACGCGCCCGACCGCCGGTGGCCGTCGTCATGTTCACACCGAACCGGAAGGGCCGTGTCATGGACGCTCCTTGGTGACGCGCACGGTAGGGAAGATCGCCCGAGGACTACCCATCCGGTGCGGGAACGACCCCCGCCGGGAGCGAGCCGAGGTCAGGGCGGACCAGGCGTCCCCGGGTCCGCGAAGGCGTCCGTGGACCCGGCCGTGAAGGCGGCCGTGAAGGCGGCCGTGAACAGGCCCGCCTCCCATCCACCGGCCAGCTCCGGCGCCAGCCAGCCGGCGGCCCGCGTACGGAACTCCGCCGGGTCCAGCGCCCCCGCGCCCGCCGGCACGGCCCCCAGCAGCGGCGCGCCCGCCGCGTCCGGCAGGTCCGCCAGATTGCAGCGCGCCGCCAGTCCCGGCTCGGCCGGCCAGCTGCCGATCACCACACCCAGCGGCGTCAGCGACCTCGTCCGCAGCGCCTCCACCGTGAGCGCGGTCGCGTTGAGCGTGCCGAGTCCGGCCTCCGCCACCACCAGCACCGGGGCGCCCAGCAGCCGGGCGGCGTCCGCCAGCGTGGCGCCCGCCGCGTCGAACCGGACGAGCAGCCCGCCCGAGCCCTCGATCAGCACCAGATCGTGTTCGGCGGCCAGCTTCTCGGCCGCGACGGCGATCTCGTCGGGGTGTACCGGCTCCGCGCGGGCCCGCAGCGCCGCCGTCGCGGGCGCCAGCGGCTCGGGGAACCGGGCCAGTTCGACCGCGGTCACCGGCCCGGCGAGCCGGACGACCTCCGCCACGTCCCCCGGTTCACCCGGACCCATCCCGGTCTGCGCCGGTTTGAGCACCGCGACGGTACGGCCCCGGGCGAGCGCCGCAGCGGCCACGGCGGCCGTCACGACGGTCTTGCCGATCTCCGTCCCGGTCCCGGTCACGATCATGGTCGGCATGTTCGGTCAGCCCTCCCGCCGCGCGTCCGCGGCGTCCGCCGCGACCGCGACCACCGCGCGGCAGATCCGGGCGATGTCCTCGTCATCTGTCACATACGGCGGCATCGTGTACACCAGATCGCGGAACGGCCGCAGCCAGACGCCCTCGCGCACCGCCGCCCGCGTCGCCGCGGCCATGTCCACCTCGCGGTCGAGCTGGACCACCCCGATGGCGCCCAGTACGCGCACGTCCCGTACCCCCGGCAGCTCCACGGCCGCCGCCAGCCCGTCGCGCAGTCCCGCCTCGATACGCCCGACCTCGCCCGCCCAGTCCTGGCCGAGCAGCAGGTCGATCGAGGCGCAGGCGACGGCCGCCGCCAGCGGATTGCCCATGAAGGTCGGACCGTGCGCCAGCACCGGGACCTCGCCGCGCGCGATGCCCTCGGCCACCCGCGCGGTGCACAGCGTCGCCGCCATCGTGAGGTAACCACCCGTCAATGCCTTGCCGACACACATCACATCGGGGGACACCCCACCCTGTTCCGCGGCGAAGAGCGTGCCCGTACGGCCGAAGCCGGTGGCGATCTCGTCCAGGACGAACAGCACGTCGTGCGCGTCGCACGCCTCCCGCAGGACCCGCAGATACGCGGGGGAGTGGAAGCGCATCCCGCCCGCGCCCTGGACCACCGGTTCGACGATCACGGCGGCGAGTTCGCCCGCGTGACGGGCGATGAGCGCGCGCAGTCCGTCGGCGTACGTCTCGTCGTACGCGGCCGGCGGCGCGTCCGCGAAGATCTGCCGGGGCAGCACCCCCGACCACAGCGCGTGCATCCCGCCGTCGGGGTCGCACACCGACATCGGCTGCCAGGTGTCGCCGTGGTAGCCGCCTCGCCAGGTCAGCAGCCGCTGTTTGGCCGGACGCCCGGCCGAACGCCAGTACTGGAGGCACATCTTGACGGCGACCTCGACCGAGACGGAGCCCGAGTCCGCGAGAAAGACATGGCGCAGCGGCTCGGGCGTGATCTCGACCAGCCGGGCCGCGAGCCGGACGGCGGGCTCATGGGTGAGCCCGCCGAACATGACATGGCTCATCCGGTCGAGCTGGCCGCGCGCCGCCTCGTTGAGCACCGGGTGGTTGTAGCCGTGGATCGCCGACCACCAGGACGACATGCCGTCGACCAGCTCGCGCCGGCCGTACGCGGCCTCCGCGAGCCGCAGCCGTACACCGGAGGCCGACTCCACGACCAGCGGATCCGTACGGCCCGGCATCGGACCGTACGGATGCCAGACATGGGCCCGGTCCAGGGCGACCAGCGCGTCGGGCGTGAGCGGTCCGCGGGAGGATGAGGGGGAGTCAGGCATTGGGCGCCAGATCCGTACCGGCCCCCCTGCGGCGTACGGAGACCAGGTCCTTACGGAGCCCCGAAGGAGCCTGCGCGTTTCCCTCGGCGCCCGGCGTCGGCTGCGCGGACCCGTCGGATCCGCCGCAGGTGCCGCCGCCGTCACCGCCGCACGGCGCGCAGCCGCCGGTACGGTGCTCGGGGAGGGTTGTCGTCCCCGCGCCCTCCACCTCGAAGCCCGCGTCGGCGATCATGTCCAGGTCGGCCTGGCCCGCCTGGCCCTCGCTGGTGAGATAGTCGCCCAGGAAGATCGAGTTGGCCAGGTGCAGCGCGAGCGGCTGAAGCGTACGCAGATGCACCTCGCGCCCGCCCGCGAGCCTGACCTCCACATCGGGGCAGACGAACCGCGCCATCGCCAGGATCCGCAGACAGCGCTGCGGGGTGAGGTGCCACTCCCGCTCAAGCGGGGTTCCCTCCATCGGGATCAGGAAGTTGACCGGTACGGAGTCGGGGTCCAGCGCGCGCAGCGAGAAAACCACGTCGACCAGGTCCTCGTCGCTCTCCCCCATGCCGGCGATCAGCCCGGAACAGGCCGAAAGACCTGCGGCCCTCGCCTGCCGCACGGTGTCCACCCGGTCGGCATAGGTGTGGGTGGTGGTGATGTCGCCGTATGTCGCCTCGGAGGTGTTGAGGTTGTGGTTGTACGCGTCGGCGCCCGCGGCGCGCAGCCGCTCGCCCTGGCCCTCGGAGAGCAGCCCGAGACAGGCGCACACCTCGACGTCCTCGTGCCGCTCCTTGATCGCCTCGATGGTCCGCGAGACCCGGTCGATGTCCCGGTCCGTCGGCCCGCGCCCGCTCGCGACCAGACAGACCCGCTTGGCGCCGCCCGCCACCCCGGCGGCGGCGACCTTGGAGGCCTCGTCGGGTTTGAGCCAGGTGTACTTGAGGATCTCCGCCTTCGAACCGAGCCGCTGGGAACAGTACGAGCAGTCCTCCGGGCACAGGCCGGACTTCATGTTGATCAGATAGTTCAGCTTCACCCGCCGCCCGAACCATTGACGGCGCACCTTGCCTGCCGCGGCGACCACATCGAGCAGCTCGTCGTCGGAGGTCGCCAGCACGGCGAGCGCTTCTTCACGGGTCGGCGGCTCGCGCCGCAGGCCCTTCTCCACCAGCGTGTTCAGCAGATCCATACCGCCGATCCTGACCTACCGGGCCGCTCCCTGACCACGGAGGAATCCCACAAGGCCACCGGATCGAGGTGTGTGCATAGCCACACCAAAAATGGGTTCGGTGACGGTTAAGGTCTGTGAGCTGCCTACAAAAGGACGGGACCGATGGAGAAGGATCACCTCGACCCCGCCGGCTCCCCGCGTCCGACCGGCGCAGCGCCCGCCGCCGGCCCCTTCGACGGGACCGAACCGTTCGACGGAGCCGGCCCTTTCGACGGGACCGATCCCTTCGCGTGGACCGACGGCGAGGCGCTGCGCCGCGAACGGGCGGGTCTGGTGCGTACGCTCCGGCCGCGCCCGGCCGACTCGGCCCTCCTGGACCTGGCGAGCAACGACTACCTCGGGCTCACCCGGCACCCCGCCGTGACCGGCGCCGCCGCCGAGGCCGCCCGCCGCTGGGGCGCGGGTGCCACCGGCTCCCGGCTGGTCACCGGCAGCACCGCACTCCACGCCGAACTGGAACGGGAACTGGCCGAGTTCTGCGGCTTCGAGGCCGCGCTGGTCCTCTCCTCCGGTTACGCGGCCAACCTCGCCGCCCTCACCGCGCTCACCGCCCGCGACGGGGTCCTCGTCTCCGACGCGGGCAACCACGCCTCGATCGTGGACGGCTGCCGGCTCTCCCGCGCCGACACCGTCGTCGTACCGCACGCCGATCCCGAGGCCGTCGCCAAAACCCTCGACGCGCACCCGGGACGGCGCGCCCTGGTCGTGAGCGACGCGGTCTTCTCGGTGGACGGTGACGCCGCGCCGCTCGCCGGGCTGGCGGGGGCCTGCCGTCGCCGGGGTGCGGCCCTGCTCCTCGACGACGCGCACGGCCTGGGGGTGCTCGGGACGGGCGGCCGGGGCACCGTCGCGGCGGCGGGTCTCGCGGGCGCCCCGGACGTGGTGACGACCCTGACCCTCTCCAAGTCCCTGGGCAGCCAGGGCGGCGCCGTCCTGGGGCCGGCCAAGGTGATCGACCATCTCGTCAACGCCGCGCGGACGTTCATCTTCGACACGGGGCTCGCGCCCGCGGCGGTGGGCGCCGCGCTGGAGAGCTTGCGGCTGCTGCGGCGCGAGCCGGAACGGGCCGTGCGGGCCCGGGAGGTCGCCCGTACGCTCCACCGGCGGCTGACCGAAGCGGGGCTGACGGCGGTACGGCCCGACGCCGCCGTGGTCTCCGTGCAGGCACCGTCGCCCGAGGCAGCCGTGCGGTGGGCCGCCGAATGCCGGGCGGCCGGGCTGGCGGTGGGCTGTTTCCGGCCGCCGTCGGTGCCGGACGGCATCTCCCGGATCAGGCTGACGGCCCGTGCCGATCTGACGGAGGACCAGATCGGCACGGCGGTACGCACCGTCGTGGCGCTCGCGCCCGGGGCGGCGTCCGTGACCCCGTGAGCGCGTGGCCACCGGCCCTACGACACCGGCGGCCGCCCGTCCAGCGCGGAGACGAAGCAGCTCCACGCGCCGGCCGAGAAGGCCAGGTGGGGGCGGGCGACGTTCTTGGAGTCCCGTACGGCCAGCGCGCCCGTGTGATCACGGGCGCACTCCACGCAGTTGTTGGCGCCGACGCTGTGACTGCTGCGGCGCCAGCTCCGCGGCGGTGAAAGGGTTAAGGGACGAGAGGTGGGGGGCCCTGCGAGGCAAGCGGACATGATGCTCCCTACGCGCCGTCATCGATCCCGGCGATGAGATCCAATGAATCCTGTGTCGAGAGGGCGTGTGTCCGCATCGCGTGGAAGGCGACACGGTACGCCTCCAGATCCTCTTTCCGTTCCAGATAGAGGCTATTCGTTAAATGGTCGAGGATGACTAAATCCAGATCGGTAATGTTCGAAAAAGAGAAGATGATGAAGGGGCCGGTAAGTCCGGCATAGCCGCCCGCGGTGAACGGCAGAACCTGGAGACGGACCTGGGGGAGCCGGGCCAGCTCGGTGAGACGCCGTAACTGATCCCGCATCACCCCCGGCCCGCCCACCTCCCGCCGCAGCACGGCCTCGTCGACCACCGCGTGCAGCCGCAGCGGCGCCGCCGCCCGGGTCAGCACCTCCTGGCGGATGAGCCGTACGTCGGCCAGCGAGTCCACCGTCTCCTCCGGCGTCCCCGCCAGCGCGGACCTGGTCACGGCGCGGGCGTAGGCGGGGGTCTGGAGCAGCCCGGGCACCACGGTGGTCTCCAGGGTGTGCGCGGTGTTCGCCCGCGACTCCAGGGCGATGAAGTCCCGGTACGTGGGCGGGATCACGGCCCGGTACGCCGTCCACCACCCCGGCGCGCCGTCCGCCGTGCCCGCCAGTGCCCGCAGCAGCGAACGCAGCCGCGGGTCCTCGATCCCCAGGGCGTCGAGGAGCGCCGCCAGATCCCCGTCCCGCACGCCGCTCACACCGGTCTCGATCCTGCTCACCTTCGACTGGTGCCAGCCGAGCAGCCGCGCGATCTGTTCACTGGTGAGCCCCGCGCTCCGGCGCAGTCTGCGCAATTCGTCCCCGAGCCGCTGCCGACGTACCACCGGAATATGCCGCATGGCCGAATCACCTCTCCGCTTTCTTCTCGTCGCACCGTTACGACGTCAAGGCGGAGAAGTTATCTTTCCGATGCCCAAATACGGTCTCGCGTTGCAGAGTTCACCGCTTTGAGCGACAGATATATGCAGATCTCGGTGGATCGGAGGTACGGATGGTGCGATCAGTGGCAGGCTGTCGCGCAGCACGGTTCCGAGGCCGTCCGCGCAGTCATCAGCTCTGCGCCGGAGTCCGGTCCGGCGGGAAAGGGACAGCGTCGCCATGGCCGACCACCAGGAAGCATCCATCACCCTGCCGAGCGAGCCCGCATCGGTGCCCACGGCCCGAAGATATGTCGCGGACCTCCTCACCGACTGGGGGCTCCCCGAGGAGGCGGCCACGGCGGACACGGTCCGGCTGATCGTCTCCGAACTGGCCACCAACGCCGTACAGCACACCTTCGGCCAGTCGCCCACGTTCACCGTGGAGGTACGGCTCGACCGCGAGGAGCGGTTGCGCCTCGGGGTCACCGACAGCCATCCGCGCTGGCCCCAGCGGCTTCCCGCGGCCGTCCAGCAGGACAACGGCCGCGGGATGGTCATCATCCGCTCGCTGACCGCCGAGGCCGGCGGGCGGCTGACGGTCGTCCCGACCGACGAGGGCGGCAAGACCGTCTGGATCGCCCTGCCCTGGACGGTCCGGACGGCACCGGCCGCGCAGGCCTAGGAACGTCGGGGCGTCGAAGCGCGGAGCGGCCGGCGGGTGCTCACCTCACCCGGCCGTACCAGACCTTCTTGGACCAGATCTTCTCCAGCCGTACCAGCGAGCCGGTCTTCGGCGAGTGCCAGATCTTTCCCTTGCCCGCGTAGATCCCGACGTGGTACACGCTCCTCCCGTAATGGAAGAAGACCAGGTCGCCCTTGCGCCGCGAGGAGGAGGAGATGTGCCGGGTCTGGTTGTACTGCGCCTGCGCCGTACGGGCGAGCTTCTTTCCCGCCTTCTTGAACGAGTAGAGCGTCAGCCCGGAGCAGTCGAAGCGGTACGGTCCCGTCGCGCCGTACTTGTACGGGGACCCCCTCTTCGACGCCGCGACCTTCAGGGCCTTGGCGCTGTGCGGAGCGGCCTGGGCCTCCGACGCCGCGCCGGGCACCAGCATCGTGCCGGTGACCGCGGCCAGCGTGAGGGCCGAAACGGCCCCCGCCCGGGACAGCAGGGACGGGACATATGTCTGCGCAGTCATGCGCAACCCTTCGTCAGCCGCCTGTGAAGGATGACCTGTCGGGTTCGGGCTGGCGAAGTTGCCCGGCCGCGTGAACGGCTTCACCCCGAGGGACGACCACGACGGGCGTCGTCCCGTACTGCCTGGGTCCTCCACTCCTGCCGATCCACTCCTGTCGACCCGACATCCGGAACGGCGGCAGGACTCGGCGTCCGCCCGGACCGCCCCGCCGGGGGTGGCGGGGGCTTGTCGTCCCAGGGATCTTGACCCAGAAACGAGTGGATTTCCGAGTTGAAACGACGATATGTGAAGTTCATCACCCTTGCTCCATGCGGGTGGCGACGGGGGATCGGGACCCCGGGCCCAGCGGGCCGATGAGGCCCGTACCTGCGACGTAGCGATCACGCGCCCCGCTGTCCCGGCCGGATCGCGCAACTCGCCTCGCCGAATCCGTCCAGTCAGTTCATACGCCGAATGTGCGAGTCCTTCTCATATGGGCGCGGCCATACGAGAACGCCGACACCCCGTCAGGTCGCCTGCCCGGGCGGCATGGTGACCCGCGCGGCCGGTGCTCACCGCCCGGCGGCGGAGGTCTTGCGGTTCTGGACGACGTGGTCGATCAGTCCGTACGACCGGGCGCCCGGGGCGTCGAGGATCGTGTCCCGGTCGAGGTCACCGGCGATCCGCTCCAAACTCCGTCCGGTGTGGCGCGCCAGCGTCGAGGTGACCAGATCCCGTAGCCGCAGCAGCTCCTGAGCGTGGATCATCAGATCGGACGGCTGTCCGTGCACCGGCTCCTCGGCGGCGGGCTGCCGGAGTACGACGCGGGCGCCGGGCAGTGCCATCCGCTTGCCGGGCGCGCCCGCCGCCAGGAGGACGGCGGCGGTCGAGACCGCCTGGCCGAGACAGGTCGTGGCCACGTCGCAGGTGATGATCTGCATCGTGTCGTAGATCGCGGACATCGCGCTGATCGAGCCGCCCGGCGAGTTGATGTAGAGGCTGATGTCCTGTTCGGGCGCGGCGTATTCGAGGTGGATGAACTGCGCGATCACATCGTTGGCAGCGGTGTCGTCGACGGGTGTCCCCAGGAAGACGATCCGGTCCTCCAGGAGCCGGGAGTACGGGTCGAGCGTGCGGCTCCCGTTGCTCGTCCGCTCGGTGAACTCGGGCAGGACGTAGCGGGCCGAAGGACGGTTCATGGCAAGCCTCTTCCTCAGGGCGCGGGGCGCGCGCTTCTTCGTGACGGCTCCCGTACGGCTCTGTAAAAAATGTACAGGACGTACAGGCAGTTAGAATGGGCAGCATGGCCTATGAGATTCCGGTGACGCAAGCCCGGGCAGAGCTCGCCGATTTGATCAACCGCGTCGTCTACGGTGGCGAGCGCGTGGTCGTGACCCGCCACGGGAAGCCGCTGGTCGCGCTGGTCTCCGCCGCTGACCTGGAACGACTGGAGAGCGGTCCGCAGGAGGCTGAGGAGACGGAGGAGCGCGTCATCAGCTCGGTCTCGGCGATCCGCCCCCTGTCGTCCACTCCGGGCGAACCGCGCCGGTTCGGCATCGCCGCCGAACACCGCCCCGACCGCGGCCCGGAAGGCGGCGAGCGCCCTCCGGGGCCCCGCAGGTGACGCCCGACGGCGGCCGGTGCGGCCGGCCCCCGTATACGAACCGGCGCGCCGGGAGGCGACCGGCCGCGCCAGTTAACGCGTTGGAAAAACTTCCGCCCTACGGTGCGGTCCCACAGGTGGGCGGATGCGCGACCACAGGTCAACAAAGTGTTGATGTTGGTTAGGATCGCGCTGCGCCCGGCCGGAACCGGGCCGGAGACGATGAGGTGGAAGCGTGCAACTGACCCCGCACGAGCAGGAGCGCCTGCTCATCCATGTGGCGGCGGATGTCGCCGCCAAGCGCCGCGCGCGCGGGCTGCGGCTGAACCACCCCGAGGCGGTCGCCCTGATCACCTCGCACATCCTCGAAGGCGCCAGGGACGGCCGCACCGTCGCCGAACTGATGGCGTCGGGACGCCAGGTCCTCGGCCGTGACGACGTCATGGAGGGCATCCCCGAGATGATCCACGACGTCCAGGTGGAGGCCACGTTCCCCGACGGCACCAAGCTCGTCACCGTCCACGGTCCGATCGTCTGACGGGGGAGCGCCGATGATCCCCGGAGAGATCCTGTACGCCGACGAGCCCGTCGCCCTCAACGAGGGGCGGGAGGTCACCCGGCTCACCGTCGTCAACACGGCCGACCGGCCTGTCCAGGTCGGCTCCCACTACCACTTCGCCGAGGCCAACCCCGGCCTGGAGTTCGACCGGGCCGCCGCCCGGGGCAAGCGGCTGCACGTCGCGGCCGGCACCGCCGTCCGCTTCGAACCCGGTGTCCCCGTCGCCGTCGCACTCGTCCCCCTCGCCGGTCTGCGCGTCGTGCCAGGACTGCGCGGAGAGACCGGAGGTTCCCTCGATGACTGACGCGCGCGAACCGGCCGGGCCCGCGGGCCGGTCCGTACCGTACGAGCTGTCCCGCGCCGGGTACGCCGACCTCTTCGGCCCCACCACCGGCGACCGGATCCGGCTCGCCGACACCGATCTGCTGGTCGAGATCGAGGAGGACCGCTGCGGCGGGCCCGGACGCGCCGGAGACGAGGCGGTGTTCGGCGGCGGCAAGGTGATCCGTGAGTCGATGGGCCAGGCCCGTACGACCCGGGCCGAGGGCGCGCCCGATACCGTGATCACCGGCGCCGTCGTCCTCGACCACTGGGGCGTCGTCAAGGCCGACATCGGCATCCGGGACGGCCTGATCACCGGCATAGGGAAGGCGGGCAACCCCGACACCATGGACGGGGTCCACCCCGACCTGGTCATCGGCCCCGAGACCGAGATCATCGCGGGCAACGGACGGATCGTCACCGCCGGCGCGGTCGACGCGCACATCCACTTCATCTCCCCGACCGTCGTGGACCAGGCCCTCTCCTCCGGGGTCACCACCCTCGTCGGCGGCGGCACCGGACCGGCCGAGGGCACCAAGGCCACCACCGTCACCCCGGGCGCCTGGCACCTCGCCCGGATGTTCGAGGCGCTGGAGACCTTCCCCGTCAACATCGGACTGCTCGGCAAGGGCAACACGATGTCCCGCGACGCGATGCACGCCCAACTGCGGGGCGGGGCACTCGGGTTCAAGATCCATGAGGACTGGGGCGCCACCCCCGCCGTCATCGACGCCTGCCTCCGGGTCTGCGAGGAGAGCGGCGCCCAGCTCGCCATCCACACCGACACACTCAACGAGGCGGGCTTCGTCGGCGACACCCTCGCCGCCATCGCCGGACGTACCGTCCACGCGTACCACACCGAGGGCGCGGGCGGCGGACACGCGCCCGACATCATCACCGTCGTCTCCGAGCCGTACATCCTGCCCAGCTCCACCAACCCGACCCGGCCGCACACCGTCAACACCATCGAGGAACACCTCGACATGCTGATGGTCTGCCACCACCTCAACCCGGCCGTACCCGAGGACCTCGCCTTCGCGGAGTCCCGGATCCGGCCCTCCACCATCGCGGCCGAGGACATCCTCCAGGACCTCGGAGCCATCTCGATCATCTCCTCCGACTCCCAGGCCATGGGCCGGGTCGGCGAGGTCATCATGCGGACGTGGCAGACCGCGCACGTGATGAAGAAGCGTCGCGGCGCCCTGCCCGGCGACGGCCGCGCCGACAACCACCGGGCTCGCCGCTATGTCGCCAAATACACCATCAACCCGGCCGTCGCACAGGGCCTCGACCGGCGCATCGGTTCCGTCGAGACCGGCAAACTCGCGGACCTGGTGGTCTGGGACCCGGCGTTCTTCGGGGTGAAGCCGCAGCTCGTCCTCAAGGGCGGCCAGATCGCGTACGCGCAGATGGGCGACGCCAACGCCTCCATCCCCACCCCGCAACCGGTGCTGCCCCGGCCGATGTTCGGCGCCCTGGGGCGGGCGGCGGCGGCCACTTCGCTCAACTTCGTGGCCCAGGCGGCGATCGAGGACGGACTGCCCGAACGCCTCGGCCTGAACAAGGAGTTCGTACCGATCGGCAACACCCGGCGGATCACCAAGGCCGACATGCGGGAGAACGACGCGCTGCCCCGCGTGGAGGTCGATGCCGACACCTTCACGGTACGGATCGACGGCGAGCCGGTGGAACCGGCACCCGCCGCCGAACTCCCGTTGGCCCAGCGCTACTTCCTCTTCTGATGGCAGCTCCTGCGAAGATCCGCCCCCCGGGTCCGCGGGGAGGCGCGCGATGAGCCGGGCCGCCCTGCTCGTCCTCGCCGACGGCCGGTTCCCCGCCGGCGGCCACGCCCACTCCGGCGGCGCGGAAGCGGCCGTCACGGCGGGCCGGATCCGCGACGCCGGGGACCTGGCCGCCTTCTGCCGGGGGCGGCTGGGCACCACCGGGCTCACCTCGGCGGCGCTCGCCGCCGCGGCGGCCCGGGGCCTGGACCCGCTGGCACTGGACGAGGCCGCCGACGCCAGGACGCCCGTCCCCGCCCTGCGGACCACCGCGCGCAGGCTCGGCCGCCAGCTCGTGCGCGCCGCCCGGGCCACCTGGCCGAGCGCGGAGCTGGACGCGCTCGCCGCGGCCCGCCCGCGCGGCGCGCACCAGCCCGTCGTGCTCGGGCTGACCGCGCGCTCGGCGGGCCTCACACCTCTGGACGCCGGGTACTGCGCGGCGTACGAGAGCGTCAGCGGCCCCGCCACGGCGGTCGTACGGCTGCTCGGTCTCGACCCCTTCGAGGCCACCGCCGTCCTCGCCCGGCTCACGCCCGCGCTCGACGAGGTCGCCGCCCGGGCCGCGGGGTACGCGGAACAGGCCCTGGCGGAGGGGACCGACGCGCTGCCCGCCCCCTCCGCGCCGCTGCTCGACATCATGGCGCAGGCCCACGCGGCCTGGCCGGTCAGGCTGTTCGCCTCATGAGCCCGTAACCGCCCCGCCCGAAGCCCCTCGTCCCGCCCCGGTCCGGCTCTCGCCGCCGTGCCCGCACCCGTACATCCCCCTCGCCGCCGTACATCCCCCTCACCCACCGGAGCCGCACCATGCA
Organism: Streptomyces sp. NPDC096310; assembly: GCF_044763125.1. Taxonomy (NCBI): domain Bacteria; kingdom Bacillati; phylum Actinomycetota; class Actinomycetes; order Kitasatosporales; family Streptomycetaceae; genus Streptomyces; species Streptomyces sp. NPDC096310. The sequence continues at coordinate 97,817 of NZ_JBIWFO010000015.1, forward strand.
TATCGACCACGGTCACCCGGCCCCGGCGGCCGTCTCCGCCGATGCGGTACGCCCCGACGGGCGGCGCCGCGCCCTGCGTATCGGCCTCGGCGGGCCCGTCGGCTCCGGCAAGACGGCGACCGTCGCCGCGCTCTGCCGCACCCTGCGCGACCGGCTCTCCCTCGCCGTCGTCACCAACGACATCTACACCCGCGAGGACGCCGCGTTCCTCCTGCGCCACGCCGTCCTGCCGCCCGAGCGCATCCAGGCCGTGGAGACCGGTGCCTGCCCGCACACCGCGATCCGCGACGACATCTCCGCCAACCTCGAAGCGGTCGAGGACCTGGAGGACGCCGTCGGACCGCTCGATCTGATCCTGGTCGAGTCCGGCGGCGACAACCTCACCGCCACCTTCTCCAAAGGTCTCGTCGACGCCCAGATCTTCGTCATCGACGTGGCGGGCGGCGACGACATCCCCCGCAAGGGCGGCCCGGGCGTCACCACCTCCGACCTGCTCGTCGTCAACAAGACCGACCTCGCCCCGTACGTCGGCTCCGACCTCGGCAGGATGGCCCGCGACGCCGCGGAGCAGCGCGGCGAACTCCCCGTACTCTTCACCTCGTTGAAGAGCGAGGACGGGGTGCGGCCCGTCGCCGACTGGGTGCTCGGCCGGCTCGCCGACTGGACCGCATGAGCGTCCGCGCCACCGCCCGGATCGTCGCCACCCGCACCGGGCTGCCCGTACTCACCGGGGAGGGACCGCTCGCACCGCGCCGCACCCGGGCCACCGGACCCGGCAGCCGGGTCACCGTCGTCGGCGCCATGACCGCACCGCTCGGCGGCGACCGGCTCGCCGTCGAGGCCGAGGTACGGGAGGGGGCCACGCTCACCGTGGACGCCGCCGCGGCGACCGTCGCCCTGCCCAGCAGGGTGCCAGAACCCGCCCACTACGACGTACGGCTGACCGTGGGGGAGAACGCGGAGCTGCGCTGGCTGCCCGAGCAGCTCATCTCCGCGTACGGCAGCGAGCTGCGCATGCGCACCCAGGTCGAACTGGCCCCCACCGCCCGGCTGGTGCTGCGCGAGGAACAGATCCTCGGCCGCCACGGCGAGGCCCCCGGCACCCTGTTCAGCCGGCTCACGGTACGGCGCGCGGGCCGCCCACTCCTCGACCAGGAACTCGCCTGCGGACCCGGCGCGCCGGCCGGCTGGGACGGCCCCGCGGTACTCGCCGGCCATCGCGCCGTCGGCCAACTCCTCGTTGTGGTGCCCGAGTTCGAGGAGAAGCCGGTGGCGCCGCTGCTGCTGGGCGACACCGCCGTACGTACCCCGCTCGCCGGTCCCGGCGCGCTCGTCACGGCGGTCGCCCCGGACGCGCTGCTGCTGCGCCGTGTCCTGGACGAGGCGCTGGCCGGCCTTCTCGACGGGCTGTCCGGCCCCCCGCCCACCGGCCCGCCCGAGGGCCCTCCGCAGGACACCGGCCTGGCGTACCGCTGAGCGGAGGCGCCTCACCGGTTATTGGTTGGGTAAAGAAATCCCCATCCGGCCTGTTCCCAGCGACCTCACAGGCGAAAGGATCCGGGAAGCTCGCACGTAACAGCGCCGCCGAGCGGGCGGCGCTCCATGAGGGGGAGGTACCACGTGAGACGCACCGCAGTGCTCGGCTCGGCAGGCACACTGCTCGCCGGCACGCTCATAGCGGGCGCCATCGCCGCTCCGGCGGCGACCGCCGACGGTCGCCAGCAGGCCGACCCGGCGGCGTACGGCGTGAAGATCGCCGCCGAGCGCGCCGCGAAGAAGGGTATCGACTGGCAGGACTGCCCGGCCGACTGGGCGCTGGAGAAGCCCATCCGGTGCGGCTACGTCAGCGTCCCGCTCGACTACGCCAAGCCCCACGGCCGGCAGATCAAGATCGCCGTCGACCGGATCGGCTCCACCGGCACCAAGGACGAACGCCAGGGCGCCCTGATCTACAACCCCGGTGGCCCCGGCGGCTCCGGCCTGGCCTTCCCGCGCCGCGTCGTCACCAAGAACGCCGTCTGGGCCGACGCCGCCAAGGCGTACGACTTCGTCGGCTTCGACCCGCGCGGGGTGGGCCGCTCGACGCCCATCTCCTGCGTCGACCCACAGGAGTTCGTCAAGGCGCCGAAGGCCGCCCCCGTCCCGGACAGCGAGGCCGACAAGCGCGCCCAGCGCAAGCTGGCGGCCGAGTACGCGGACGGCTGCAAGGAGCGCAGCGGCTGGATGCTGCCGCACATGACGACCCCCAACACCGCCCGTGACCTGGATGTCGTACGGGCCGCCCTGGGCGAGAAGAAGCTCAACTACGTGGGCGTCTCCTACGGCACCTACCTCGGCGCGGTCTACGGCACGCTCTTCCCGTCGCATGTGCGCCGGATGGTCGTGGACAGTGTGGTCAACCCGTCGAAGGAGAAGATCTGGTACCAGGCCAACCTGGACCAGGACGTCGCCTTCGAGACCCGCTTCACCGACTGGCTGGAGTGGGTCGCCAAGAACGACGCCACCTTCCACATCGGTGACACCACCGCCAAGGTGCGGAAGCAGTGGGACACACTGCGCGCCACCGCCAAGAAGAGCCCGCTCGGCGGTGTGGTCGGGCCCGCCGAACTCCTCGGTGTGTTCCAGAGCGCCCCGTACTACGACTCCTCGTGGGTGCCCACCGCCACCCTCTGGAGCAAATACGTCGCCGGGGACCCGCAGCCGCTCATCGACGCCGGCTCGCCCGACCTCTCCGACACCGTGGGCAACGCCAAGTCGGAGAACGGCACCGCGGTCTACACCGCCGTCGAGTGCACCGACGCCAAGTGGCCGACCAGTTGGGGGAGGTGGGACCGGGACACCACCCGGCTCCACCGCGACCACCCGTTCCTCACCTGGTCCAACACCTGGATGAACCTGCCGTGCGCCACCTGGGGCGTCAAGCAGCAGACTCCGGTGGAGGTGAAGACCGGCAAGGGGCTGCCGCCGGTGCTGATCACCCAGTCCACCCGGGACGCCGCCACGCCGTACGGGGGCGCCGTCGAACTGCACAAGCGGTTCAAGGGCTCGCGCCTGATCACCGAGCGCGACGCCGGTTCGCACGGCATCACCAACCTGGTGAACCCGTGCGTCAACGACCGGGTGAAGGCGTACCTCCTGACGGGCGCGGTGGACCGCGCGGACGTGACGTGCGCCCCGCACGCCACCCCCAAGCCGTAGGGACAGCCGCCACGCGGTGAACGGGGGCGGCCGGCCGGTCCTGCCGCCCCCGTTCACCGCCCTCACGCGTTCGCCGCTCGCTCCAGCCAGGCGTCCTCCGCCGCGTACCCGAAGAGGGCGTCCCGGCCGTACGCCGTGACCATCCGCGGGAAGACGTCCTCCCATCCGCGCTCGCGCACCTGTCCCACCAGCCACGCGACGGTCTCCGGCAGCGACTCCACGTACCCCGTCACCGCCCGGTAGCCCAACTCCCGCTCCGCCGCGCTCATGTCGAAGACGACCGGATGCTCCAGGCTCCACGGCGTATCGCCGACTCCGCCGTCCGGCGGAGCCCCCTCCACCAGCACCGTCCGGGTCTCCCGGCCCATCACCGCGTCGACGGCCGCACCGATCTCCGCCACCGTCGGCGCCTGCGGATCCCCGGCGTTCAGCACCCGCGAGCCGGGCCGCGACGCCGCCAGCCTGATCAGCTCCGCGACGTTCGAGACATGCGCCGGATGGAAGCGGCTCCGGCCGCCGTACGCGAGCACACGCCTGCCACGGCCGTCCAGCAGCCGCTGCACGAAGTAGAGCTCACGCGGTGAGCGGCAGTGCGGGCCGTGGATCGCGCCCGCCCGCAGCAGTGTCGCCGGCAGCACGTCGGCCGCCGTCAGCAACTCCCGCTCCAGCAGCACCTTTCGGGTGGCGTATGTCGCCTCACCGGGCGCCACCGTGCGCTGCGTCTCGGGGACCGGAACCGGAAGCCGCGGGGCGCCGGCCGGCCCGCCCTGCGTGTCGAGGCTGCGGCCCGCGTCGTCCTCGTACACCGCGCCGCTGGAGATCACCACGGCCGAACCGATGCGCCCCGCCAGCGAGATGAGCTGCCGGGCATGGGCCCCGCCGAACGCCACCACGTCCACGAGCACATCGCACCCGTCACCCACCACCTCGACCAGCGCCGCGTCGTCCTCCCGGTCCAGCCGTACGGCCCGCACCTCCCCGGGCCAGGTGTCGTCCACGCCCCCGCCGAGCGAGGCCGCGCACACCTCCCAGCCATCCCTGGCGAGCGCCCGCACCGCGGCCCGCCCCACCTGCCCTGTCGCACCGATCACTACCGCTTTTCCCCTGGTCATACGAGCACGCTAGGGGCGGTGCCGACCGAGGCCCAGAGCCTTTCGCCGGTGGCGGATCTGCTCTCAGCGACGCGGCCTGGGGAACTTCCTGGCCGGCGCGGCCTTCGCCTGCTCCGCCTTGACCTCGGCCGCGTACCGGTCGACGTACTCCTGCCCGGACAGCCCGAGGATCGCGTACATGATCTCGTCGGTGACCGCGCGTACCGCCGCCTTCTGGTTCTCCAGCCCGGCGTACCGCGAGAAGTCCAGCGGCTCACCGAACCGGATCGTCACCCGCCGGATCCTCGGCAGGACCTGTCCGGGCGGCTGGATCTCGAAGGTCCCGACCATCGCACACGGCACCACCGGCACCTGTGCCCTGATCGCCATCACGGCGACCCCCACCTTGCCCTTGTAGAGCCGGCCGTCGTGCGAGCGCGTCCCCTCCGGGTAGATTCCCAGCAACTCCTGCTCGGAGAGCACTCCCAGCCCCTCCCGGATGGCCGCCTGCCCCGCCTCCTTGCCCGAACGGTCCACCGGGATCTGCCCGGCGCTGCGGAAGAAGAACGCCGTCAGCCGCCCCTTGATCCCGGGGCCCGTGAAGTACTCGGCCTTGGCGAGGAAGGTGATACGCCGTTTGATGATGGCGGGCATCAGGAAATGGTCGGAGAAGGAGAGATGGTTTCCGGCGACGATCGCCGCGCCCTCGGCGGGGATGTGCTCCAGCCCCTCGATCCTGGGCCGGAAGAGCAACCGCAGCAGCGGTCCCAACAGCACGTATTTCAGCACGTAGTAGAACAAGGGGAGCGCTCCTCACTGGCCCGACCGGCCACAGGACGGCGTTGTCCCAGGTCAACGGGGATTCCGGCGGACGCAAGTGTATGTGCGGGTGCGGCCGGTTGTAACCGTCCCCGGCAGCCGGGCAGCCGATCCTCACCGCCTCAGGAGTCCGGCCGTACGACACGGGCCGGTGCCGGACACGGCGGAGCGGGTGCTGCCGTCGCTCCGGTGCCCGGGAATGGATTGCGCGGGCCCCGGCCACCGACATCGGCAGGGGCCCGCGGTTTTTCCTCTCGCGCATAGGTTCGGAGGGGAGGGGCACCCGCAGGAGAACCACGGACGCCGGGCCACGGAAATCGCACCGGCGGGACATACTCGCCGTGCCACGAGGTCCGCCGCCCCCCCAGGCGCTGACACAGCGCGCCACCGGCCTGGCGGACTCCTTGCACCAGCGGACCCTCCAACTCGACGGCACGGCCGAACCCACCAGGGACGACGAGGACCTGGACGAGGACGGCCAGGGCCGCCGTGCTTCCCGAGCCAGCGGCACCGCCAGTGACCGAGACTTTTAGCTGGCGGGCGAGAACACCAGATGGCGGATCTTGATCACGTAACGCTGAGTAACCGCAGATCGCTTCGCCGCTGAGCCCCTCTGCTGGCGCGCATCGTAGTGGGCACGCCGTTCGCCTGCGCCTGCGCCTGATTGCGGGGAAGCCGTACAGCGGCCCCCGTCCGGCGCACCCGGCTCACGCGGGGAAGACCGGCGGCACGCCCTCGGGGTCAGATGACGCGGTCGGCCACGCGTACCCGCTGGGCTGCCTGGAGCGCGGTGCGTAGTTCGGCGGCCAGTACGGGGCGGCCGGGTGCCGTGAAGAGCTGTGCGTCGGGGGTGGTGGGATCGGCGAGGTAGAGGCGGGTGTAGGCGGCGCTGTCCGGCTCGAAGCGCCAGCTGTCGGCGAGGGAGCCGGTGTCGATGGTGTCGAATCCCAGTCGGTTGATCAGTGCCGCCGCGTCCGTCTTCGCGTTGGCGTCGTCACCGGCGATCGGCAGTGTGGTGCGGTCGGCGGATCCCGGGCTGGTCGCGGGGCGGGTCAGCTGGGGGATGTGGTGGAAGAGGATGTTGCTGAAGGCCTTGACCAGCCGGGCTTCGGCGAGGTGCCGGTGGACCAGCTCGCTGGTGGTGAGCGTGTTGTTGTCGAGCTCGGCGATCCGGCCGTCGCGGGACGGGTAGTAGTTGGAGGTGTCCAGTACGGTCTTGTCCGCGAGTAGTGCGGCCGGGATGGCGGTGTGCGCGGCGAGCGGAACGGAGAGCAGGACGAGGTCGGCGCTGGCCGCCTGTTCGACCGTGTCGGCCGTGGCCAGCGGGCCCAGTTCGTCGATGAGGCCGGTGAGGCTCCGCGGGCCCCGGGAGTTGGAAATTACGACGGGGAGGTCCGCCGCGACCGCGAGGCGCGCGACGGCGGTGCCGATGTTTCCGCTTCCGATGATGCCGAGGGTGGTCATGTCTGCTCCTGCTGTCAGGGTGAGGAAGGGGGGGGCGCACCAGGCGGTGGCGGTGGCACCCACGCCGGTACCGTTCCGGAACCGGCCTTCACCGGCGCGGAGCCCGGATTTGAAGGCGCGGTCGGAGTACTGATCGGCCGTCGAACCGGAACACGGGGGCTGTCCGGCAGGCGCGGCGGGCCCGTCGTGAGCGGCGGGCCGCAGCATGGGCCGGTGCAGCCGGGTGTCCTCAGGCCGTCTGGAGGGAGGGGTAGTCGGTGTAGCCCTCCGGGCCCGGTGAGTAGAAGAGTTCAGGGCGCGGCTCGTTCTCGGGGTGCTTGTTCTGCCAGCGTGCGATCAGGTCGGGGTTGGCGATCAGGGCCCGGCCGACGACTACTGCGTCGGCGTGGTCGGCCTCGATGCGCTGGATCGCGTCCTCGCGGGTGGTCTGGCCGCCGAGGAAGCCGCTGTTGACGAGCAGCTTGCCGTCGAAGCGCCGGCGCAGCTCCTGCACCAGGTCGCCGCTCGGCTCGGTGTGCAGGACGGAGAGGTAGGCCAGGCCCAGCGGGCGCAGTTGGTCCATGAGGGTGCCGTAGGTGGCCAGGACGTCGTCCCGGTCGGTCTCGAAGACGTCTCCGAGGGCGATCTCCGGGGAGATGCGCAGCCCGACGCGCTCGGCACCGACGGCTTCGGCGACGGCCGTGACGACCTCGGCGACGAAGCGGGCCCGGTTCTGCGGTGAGCCGCCGTATGCGTCGGTGCGCTGGTTGGCTGCCGGGGAGAGGAACTGGTGGAGCAGGTAGCCGTTGGCTCCGTGGATTTCCACGCCGTCCGCTCCCGCCTCGATGGACCGGCGCGCCGCGGTGACGAAGTCGTCCAGGGCCTCCCGGGTCTCCGCGGTGGTCATCGCTTCCGGTACGGGGTGGGGCTGCATGCCCTTCTCCGTGTAGACGTCGCCGCCCATGGCGACCGCGCTGGGGGCGAGGACGCGACGGCCGCCGTTGATGTCGGGGTGTGCGGCGCGGCCGGCGTGCATGATCTGCAGGAACATGCGGCCGCCCTCGGCGTGCACCGCCTCGAACACCTTGCGCCAGCCGGCTGCCTGCTCGTCGGTGGCGATGCCCGGCGCGCCGACCCAGCCCTGCGAGGCGTGGTCGGGGTAGGTGCCCTCGGTGATGATCAGCCCGACGCTCGCCCGCTGCCGGTAGTACTCGGCCATTAGGTCCCCGGGGATGCCGGAGGCGCCGGCCCGGACCCGGGTCAGCGGTGCCATGACCACGCGGTTGGGAAGCTCGATCTTCCCGAGGGTCACGGGGGAGAAAAGCGACGGAATGGGCGGAATCTCGGAAATATTGACAGACATGGGTGTCCTCATGCGATGTGGTGGATTACGGGAGGAAGTTCATCCCGCTCTTTCACCGTAATGCATGTACGCGCAAACGCAAACATGAGGCTCGCGTTAGTATACGCGTATGGCCAGCCGCACCTCATCCCCGCTCACGCACCCCGCCCCGGGCGACTTCGACCTCTTCAAGGTCATGGGCGCGCTGACCGACGACACGCGGCTCGCCATCGTCGTCACCCTCGCTGCCTCCCCCGGACTGGCCTGTAACGGCTTCAACCAGAACGTCACCGCGTCCGTGCTCACCCGCCACTTCCGCGTGCTGCGCGAGGCCGGTGTCATCCGGCAGCACGATGTCGGCACCCGCCGCTTCAACACGCTGCGCAAGGAAGAGCTTGACCGGCGCTTCCCCGGACTGCTCGACCTCGTCCTCACGGAGGGCGCAGCCCGCGTGACACCCCACACGGACGCCGACTGCGCCTGACACCCCAGCCCGCACGCGGACGGGACGCCCCGGCAGTCCGCAGGCCACATCACTCGGCGTTGCGCTGACGCCGCGCTTCGGTGGCCCGGCCATCGCGAGCCTGGGGCCACTCACGCCCGTTCCAGCGGCAGATGAAGGGGCCAGGTCTTCGACGTCCAGCTCCTGGTGATCCTCGACCTCCTCCACCACTGCGGAACCGCTCCACGACCCGCCTCGCTGCCCTTGAGGACTCCGAGCGCGGCACCTCAACCGCCTGGCCCGCGTGTGACAGGAGCGACACGACTGCCCGGTCTCCTGGTGCTCTGCGGTCATCTATGCCTTGAGGCCCCACATCACAGACGTCGCCGCCGATCGGAGCGCCCTGATCGTTTCCACGTAGGGGCGCTTCGGAGTGTCAGGCGTCGGCGGTGTTCGGTCGAGGCATCACGCGGGCTGCGCTCTCCGTGAGGGCGAGGTCGAGCAGCCCGGGGAAGCGCTGGTCAAGCTCTTCCTCGCGCAGCCTGTTGATTTGGCGGGTGCCGACGTCGCGCTGCTGGATGAGGCCGGCCTCGCGCAAGCCCCGGAAGTGGCGGGTGAGTATGGAGGCGGTGACGTCCTGCCTGAAGCCGCTGCTGGCCGGACCAGGGAAGGTGGCGAGGGCGATGGCGAGCCGCGTGTCGTCGGTCGGCGCGCCCATGACCTTGAAGAGGTCGAAGTCGTCCGGGGCGGGGTGAACGAGCGGCGATGGGGTGCGGCTGGCCACTGACCACGATGGACGGGGAGGCCGCATCATGTTCGCGTAGGTGCGAACATGAGTTACGGTGAAGGTCGGAATGACCCCTTCACCAATGCCTTGACGGTGTGGCTTGCATCCAGAACGGAGCACAACCCATGAGCGCAACAACGGCGAATGAGTCGAGGACGCACCAGAGCGAACCGGCCGCAGAGGTCGTCGGCCGCCTGCGCGCGACGTTCAACACCGGCGTCACCCGCGGACTGGACTGGCGCGTCAACCAGCTGCAGCGGCTACGGGCCCTGCTGGTCGACAATGAGAAGGAGCTGCTCGAAGCGCTCTGGGCGGATCTGAGGAAGAACGCCACCGAGGCGAAGATGGCGGAGATCGACCTCACCGTCGGTCACATCGACGAGACGCTGGCGAGTCTAGAGAGCTGGCTTCAGCCCCGCCCGGTGGAGGTTCCTGCCCTCTTCGGTCCCACGGCAACGGCGTACACCAAGTACGACCCGCTCGGGGTCGTCTTCGTGATCGGCACGTGGAACTTCCCGGTGCACCTCCTCATCGACCCCATCATCGGCGCCCTGGCCGCCGGAAACACCGTGGTGGCCAAGCCGAGCGAGATCTCGGTGCACACCTCGGCGGTGCTTTCACGCCTCCTGCGACAGTACTTCGACGCCGACGTCATCACCGTGGTCGAGGGAGGCGCCGAGGAGACCACGGCCCTCCTGGCACAACGCTTCGACCACATCTTCTACACGGGCAACGGCACGGTCGGCCGGATCATCATGGCCGCAGCAGCCAAGAACCTCACCCCCGTCACGCTTGAACTCGGGGGCAAGAATCCGATCTTCGTAGCACCCGACGCTGACGTGGATGAGGCCGCGAAGCGGCTGGCCGGCGGCAAGTTCTCGGTGAACGCGGGACAGTCGTGCGGAGCCCCGGACTATGTTCTGGCTGATCCTGCCACTGCTGCCGCGCTGGTTCCCGCCCTCCGCAAGGCGCTCGAAGCCCAGTTCGGCTCCACTCCGCAGACCGCAGCAGACTACGGCCGGATCATCAGCCAGCGGCATTTCGACCGGCTCACTCGTCTGCTGGACTCCGGCCAGGTGGCGGTGGGAGGCCAGCACGACCGCGACGACCTCTTCATCGCACCGACGGTGCTCACCGGCGTCGACCCCGCATCGCCGGTCATGCGGGAGGAGATCTTCGGTCCGATCCTCCCCATCATCGAAGTCACCGACCTCGATGCCGCCATCGCCTTCGTCAACGAACGCGACAAGCCGCTGGGCCTCTACGCCCTCACCACTTCCGAGGCCACCAAGTCGCGCCTGGTGAACGAGACGTCCTCCGGCGCCGTCGCCTGGGGCCAGCCGGGGATTCAGGTGCTCGTGCCCGGCCTGCCTTTCGGTGGCGTCGGCGAAAGCGGCATGGGCCACTACCACGGCTTGTACTCCCTTGAGACGTTCAGCCACCTCAAGAGTGTCGTGGACGTGCCGCTCAGCTAGAAGACTGCTGAAAATCTCGAGCTCTGGCCCCGACTCGGTGGAGTCGGGGCCAGTCTTGTAGGCATGCGGGGGGAATGGGCTGGGGAGATGGTCGGGCCGGATGTGTGGGAAAGGTGCCGGGAGTTGATCCCGGCAGGCAGTGTGTTCGCGTTTCTGGCTGAACATCGTGAGGTGCTGTTCCCGCCGGGGATGTTCGCTGACACGTATCCGTCGTCCAACGGCGTCCGGGTCTGCCGCCGCGGGTGCTGGCCGCGACGGTGGTGCTGCAGAGCCTGCACGGGTTGTCGGACTTCGAGACGGTCCAGGAACTGCGGTGTGACCTGCGATGGAAGGCGGCCTGCGGGCTGGGTCTGTATGACAGAGGATTGCCCGGGACGACGAGGCCGCCCGCGCCGCGCTGGTCGACGCGCTGGTCACCGACGCCCTCAACCTGCTCGGTCACCTGCCTGAACAAGAGCTCGGTGAGAGAGCGGCGACTGCGGTGGGCCTGCTGGCTCTGGTCGTGGGCCAGGACGTGGAGCCGGCCGAGGACTCCGACGGGCGCGATGGCCGCTGGCGCATCGTCAAGCGCACGGTGGCGGACCGGACCGTGTCCACCGTCGATCCCGACGCACGGCAGACCGACTGGAGGGCCAGGGCGTGGGTCATCTGACGCCAGTCGGTGGCGACCATGTTGGTCGCGGTGGGGAGGCAGGTGGCGCGTCGGAACTCGGCGCGGACCTCCCGTCCGGAGTAACCGCCTTCGGCTCCGCAGGGGTACTCGGCGTACGCGAGCGTGCCGACCAGCGGCCGGCACAGTTCGAACGCCTCGCGCAGTGACCACGCGCCGTTCGGATCGAGGGTGATCCGGGCCTCGGGGAATCGGTCCTTGAGGGCCCGGACGGCCGCGACCTCCTCGGCGCCGTTGGGGACGCCCCCCTTGAGCTTGAAGTCCCGGAATCCGTAGTGGCCGTAGGCCGCCTCGGCCTGGCGGACGATTGCCTCGGGCGTCAGGGCCTGCTCATGCCGGACCCGGTACCACTCCACGGGGGAGTCGGGTTCACGGACGTACTCCAGGTCGGTGCGGTCCGGGTCGCCGACGTGGAAGAGGTAGCCCAGCACCCGTACGGAATCCCGCTGTTGTCCGTCGCCCAGGAGAGGTATGCGGGACCAGCTGCTCACGATCAACCGGGGCCGGAAGGGGCGAGTGATGACCTTCTGCGAGTTGGCGGACGCGACCAGCGTGCCTTCCGTCGGCAGGGCGAACATCGTCCGGCTGCTCTGGCAGCGCGAACTCGGCGTTGATCTGGGTACTCCCTTGAGCGACAGCTCGCTGATCTGGGCACCGTGATGGCGGCGAAGGGGTTCTCCCAGATTGCGCCGGGCAGGCGGGTCGCGCTCAACGGCGTCGAGTGGACCGTTGAGGATGTCCACCGTCGGCTCGGCCGGCTCGTCCTCGTCGATGGTGGTGGCCGCGCTGAGGCCCCCTCACCCGCATGACCGGGGGCCGGATCTGACCAACGGACGACCTGGGGGTGGTGTCACCGGGCCAGGGAGCTTCCCGGCCGTGGGGCCGGGCGACGGTTGGTGCCCGAGGGTCCGCCGGTGAGCGGCCGGGCGCCAACCGTCGCGTTGGTCAGTCCACCTCCTCGGAGGACTGGCCGCTGCTCTGGGAGAGTCCCACGCGGGCCATCCGGTCGGCCAGTTCGTCCGCGTCGCCGGCACCGGGAGCCACACCGCGCATGGGGCCCTGCATGTTGGTGCGGATGCGCTCACGCCTGCGATCCAGCCGCGGCGCCTGGTGCCTGTCGAGGCCGGCGCCTGCGGCGGCGGGGTTCGGGGCGACCATGTTGATCAAGCCTGCCGTGGTGAGCAGGTTCCGGGGGATGCTCTCGCCGGTCATGGCCGTCCACACCTGGCCCGCGAAGCTCGTGCAGTTGTACTGGGTGAGGTTGTAGGCTTCGTTGGCCTTTTGGTAGGCAATCTGGTAGCCGTCGAGGATACGCCGCAGGCTGGCCTTCTTCGATTCCCGTTGGGTGACCCCTCTGTGCGGGTCGGGGCACATGACTCCGCCCGGCACGTTGTTGAGCAAGGGGAGGTCCTCTCCCTCCGGATAGAAGCCGAAGGAGACCTTCTTCCCGTCCGATCCGGTGATCTCGATCCAGGCGTGACCGACGTCGCCCTGAAGGAGGTTTCCCGCGTCCACCTTGAGCGTGACCTTCAGCTTGCTGGTTTCGTCGAGTCGTTCTTGCAGGAGCAGGGCGCGCAGCGGCCTCAGGGCGGGGTGCTCCGGAAGATTGATCCCTTTCCGGTCCGCCCTCCGGTTCTGGCGCTGTTCCCGCTGGAGCCGGTTCATGACCGTCCCCGCGAGGCGATCCGCCTGCTGCCCGAACAGGAGGTCGCTGTGTTCCGTGAAGACCTCCCGGAACACCTCCGGATAGCGGTACATGAAGTCCGCGTGTTCATCGGTGCCCTCGGCGTGCTCGCCGGCCCCGGTGCTGTCCACGACGGCGGCCGCGGCCGCGGCCGCGTAAGTGGCCCACCCGTCGACCATTGCCGGGGTGTCGGCGGTGACGTCTCCCTCTGCCTCGGCGCCCTCGTTGAGGATTTGCGTGATATGCCCGTGCACGAAGCCGTACACCGTGTCCGCCAGAGGTGAACTTTGCACAGCAGCGGGGGCCGGAGCAGGAGAGGCGGGGCGCCCGCGCTGGTCGCGCTCCTCGCCGCTGGACGAGGACGACGATTCGAACTCGAAGCGCCCGTAGCTCCGTTGCTGGTACGGATTCGACGGGCCGTCCATGAAGGACTGCGCGGCGCTGCTGGAACCGGCCTGCGATGCGGAGACGCCCCGCTCAGGGGAACTGCCCGGCTGCCGGTCGTAGTCCGATCCGGAGGAGGAGGCGTCGGCCTCGTAGTTGTCCCGGTAGCCCCGCGGTGAGCGCTCCATGCGCTGCACGGTCGGCGCCTGAGCCGCGCGCTGCACGGCTCCGTCCGCTGTCGACGCGTCCTCGTTGACGGCCGCGAAGCCGACGTCCTGCGTGGCCGCCCGTTGGGCGCCGATGGACGGGGCGGTCGCGGAACCGGCGTCGAAGAAGACCCCGTCCTTGTCGGCTTTCTGCTCGGAGCCCTGCTTGGGGTCGGTGACCGTGAGTCCGGCACCATTGCTGATACCGGTCTCGCGGGTGCCGTTGAGGTTCTCGTTGGCATGGCTCAGCTCGTGCCCCATGATCCTCATGTTCCCGACAATTTCCGGGGGAGCGAAGATGTGGTGGCCGACCGTCATGGCCTGGGCTCCCAGAGACTCGGTGGCCCGCTGGGCCACCGGGTTGTCGTGGAGTTCAACGGCGGAAAGGTTCGGGTTCCGGAAATACGGCACCGCCGCCGCGAGCAGCGGTGCGGGAAGCGGGCGGCTCCGTGACGCCATGGCGTCACGGAGCAGGGCCGTCTGATCGGCCGGGCCGTGGTCGTTCCCGTGAGCGTGCTCCTCGCCCTGAGGGGCCCGCTCGACGGTCCTGCCCTGTGCGGAACGCTGGACCTGGGATCCCTCGCTCTGATGTCCGCACGCGGAATTGTGCTGATGCCGGTCCTGGGCCCATGAGTGCCCGGCCTGACGGAGCATCTGCACGACCGCGGCGTTTCCCGCACCGGCCGCCAAACCGAGAACGCCCTGATCGGCAGAGCTCGCCGACGACTCCCTCGCCACACGGGGCACGTGACCGCGCTCAGCCTCCTTCTTCCCTAGAGGGCTGGGGACCATATCCGCTCCCGTACACGTCGAAGTGAAGTCTGCGCTACAAGCCGAAGCATAGTTCGTCAATCGATCAACAACAGACGCTGTAATCACCGACGTTGAGCCGCTGGCGGCAGGTCGTGCTCGGTCGGCTTGGACTTGGCGATCTTCTTGATCTCCCGCAGCTCGGGCAGCGTGGGCCCGTTGCCAGGTCACCCCCTCCGCCGCCGTCCCGATTCCGGACGGCGAACGCCGGGATGCCATGGCGACACCGGTCGGCGATGCCGCGCGGTCCACTGCGAACCGGAGCCCATCGGACAACCGGCGCGTTCACCGGTCGCCTCGGCGGTCACGACGCACTGCCGGACGGCCACCACCGGAGCCCGGGAAAGAGCCGGCTGCGCCAACTGCCACGGGACACGTGTCATGACCGGTCCGGTCGGGTAACCGTTCAGCTCAGTCCGAGAAGGTTTGAGGAGATACCGATGCCGATCGCCACCATTCGTACCCTCGTTCTCGACTGCCCGGACCCGCACGCCCTCGCCGGGTTCTACGCGGAGCTTCTGGGCGGTGAGGTCGTGGGTGCGGCGGACGCCCACTGGGTCGACCTCCGGGTCGACCACGTGAAGCGCCTCTCGTTCCAGCGAGTGCCCGGCTACGTCCCGCCCGAGTGGCCGAGCACAAGCCGCTCTCAGCAGCTCCATCTCGACCTCGACGTCGACGACATGAGGGTGCGCGAGAAGGAGGTGCTGGCACTCGGAGCCACGCCCCTGGACCTGGAGGACGACGGTGGGAAGCGGGACTTCCGGGTCTACGCCGACCCCGTCGGCCATCCGTTCTGCCTCATTCGGCCTGAGTGAAGCCCGGTCCAGGGAAACCCAAGGAACCCCAGGAAACCCCAAGGAACAGAGAGGAACACACCATCATGCGCGTCGCATTTCTCGTGGCCCCGGAGGGTGTCGAGCAGGTGGAGCTGACCGAGCCCTGGAAGGCCGTGCTCGCCGCCGGTGGTACGCCGCAGCTCGTGTCCACGCGGCCGGGCACGATCCAGGCGTTCCACCATCTGGACAAGTCCGACACCTTCCCCGTGGACAAGGACCTGGACTCCGCCCGGCCCGGGGAGTACGACGCCCTCGTGCTGCCCGGCGGAGTCGCCAACCCCGACGCGCTCCGCACGGACCGGCGCGCCGTGGAATTCGTCCGGGGGTTCTTCGACTCCGGCAAGCCGGTCGCGGCCATCTGCCACGCGCCCTGGACGCTCATCGAGGCCGACGCGGTTCGCGGTCGCACCCTCACCTCGTGGCCCAGCCTGCGGACCGACATCGGCAATGCCGGTGGCACCTGGGTCGACGAGCAGGTCAAGGTCTGCACCGCCGAGCCCAGCACCCTGGTCACCAGCCGTAAGCCGGACGACCTCAAGGCGTTCTGTGACACCTTCGTCCAGGTCTTCAAGGACGCCTGACACCGGGCGCGGCGTGGCGCTCGTCCTACCGGGGCCGCTCCGCGTGACGCTGAATGCGCAGAGACGCGTCCCGGCCCGCCGCGTACCGCGGAGTGGTCCAGTCCGCGCGGAACGCGCCCTCGCCCAGCGGGGTGAGCGACGCCGCCGTCCACCCCTTGCCGTCGTCGAAGGACAGCTCGACCGTCGCCCTGGTGACGGCCGGCGCAGCCGTCACGCCCGGAACGTACCCGAAGGTGACGACGGCGTGGTCGGCGCCCGTCGGGCTGGTGCCGTCCGGCGCGGTGTCGAGCCGGTAGCGCGGGACGACGACCGGCAGGGCCGAGCATCCGGCGGGGCCTTCGCACTCGCCCCGCTCCGTCGCGCACGTCCAGGATTCCGGTACGGACCGGCAGTCCGAGCGGCCCGAGGAGAAGGTCTCGCTGTGTGTGGTCAGCGACTGGTGGAAGGCGTCGTTCGTCCGCGTCTGGTCGTAGACCATCGTGTACGTGGTCCTCTCCGGCGCCGCGGTCAGAATGCCGCCGGAGAGGCCGTCACTCTCGTACAGCGTCGTGTCACCGGATTTCACCGCGAAGTGCGAGGAGGTGATGTCGGACGGGAACGGGAGGTCGTGGTGGCCCGCGGGGTCCGTGACCGTGGCCAGGGAGAAAGTGAGGGTGTTGCCCTTGCGGTACCACGTCTCGTCCGGAGCGGCCCCGTTCCGCGCGGGCCGGGTGAAGCCCGGGACGGGCGGGCCGCGCAGCCAGTCGACCGTGGTGGTGCGGCCCGGCGGGACGGACAGCTTCTGGGAGACGAAGCGCCGCTCCCCGGCCTTGAGCCAGTCGTGGTACGAGACGCCGGGCGAGCCGCCGACGTACTCGGTCCGGCGCGTCGGCGCCGTGAGGAATTCGGAGAGCGCGCCGCTGCCCGACTCGTACGGCAGGTACATCAGACGGGCGACCTCTTATGTACGGCCCGGTGTGCCGCTGTGGTACGCGGTTCTCCCCGTGGTCAGCCGGCGTCCGTCGACCGTGTAGTGCTGGTTCTTCGCGATCACGCCGGCGGGGTTGTCCATTTGAGGTCGTAGGAGCAGGGCTCGGCCGCTCCGGCGGGCGCGTTGCGGTGGGTGTACACGTTGAAGCGCAGATCGCCGACGGCGACGCGCCAGCCCGGAGGGCCGTACATAGGCGGGCCCGTGGGTTATCCGGCGTGCACCTTACGGTAGAGGTCGCCGTCGTAGAACTCGGCGGGGTCGGGGTTCTTCTCCAACTGCTTGTTGTGGACGAAGAGGTCCCCGAGCTTGCTCAGCGCGCGGGCGATCTCGCCGTTCGCGCTCTTCGCCACCAGGTCGTCGGTGGTGAAGGTCTCGACGTGCGAGGCGTCGGCCTTCGCCTGTGCCTCGCTGACGTCCAGCATCCCGGCCACGAGGGCGACGGACTCCTCGGGGTGCTGCGCGCGCCAGTCGTTGGCCTGCTGCAATACCTTGATGACCTTGCTGTTCTTCTTCTCGGACACCTTGTTCCCGGCGACGAAGGCGGTCGGGAAGACGTCCCCGGTCCCCTTCGTGCCGGCCACCTCCTCCAGCTTCGGGACCTTCTCCCTGATGGTGTCGATGGAGGGGTAGAAGATGCCCGCGCCGTCGATCTTTCCGGAGGTGAAGGCGGAGACGACGGTGGAGGGGTCCATGGCGATCTTCTGGATGTCCTTCGTGGTCATCCCGGCCTTCTCCAGCGCGATGTTGAGGATCATGTCGCCGGAGGTGCCCTCGGGTACACCGACCCGCTTGCCCTTGAGGTCCTTCATCGTCCTGATGCCGGGCTGGGCGATGACGCGGTCGGCGTAGGTGTAGGTGTTGACGGAGATGACCTTCGCCTTGCCGGAGGCGGGCAGCCACATCGCGCCGGGGCCGATGTAGCCGTAGTCGAGGTCACCGGAGCCCAGCGCCTGGATCTGCACCGGCCCGTTGTTGAACACCTTCGTCCTCGCGGTGAGGCCCTGTTTCTTCCACAGCCCCTGGTCCTCGGCGATGGCCAGCAGGCCGGCGCCGTTGTAGTCGCCGATGTAGCCGAAATCGACCGTGTCGTCGTCGGCGGCGCTGCCGGAGCACGCGTTCAGGGTGAGGGTGAGGACCGTGACGGAGAGGAGCGCCGGCAGAGCACGGCGGAGGGAGCTTCCGGGCATGGCGGGATGTCCTAACGGGAAAGGGGGCGGGAGCCGTTGTGCGAAGCGCACGAGAGGGCGCGAGGAGGAGGGGGAGGGCGCGAGGAGGAGGGGGCCCGCCGGTGAGGGCCCGGCCGGAGCGGTGTGCGGCTACGGGGCGGGGGCGGTGTTCTCCTGGTGGTGCACGGAGGTCCACACCGCGTTCCTGATCCGCCGGAACTCCGCGGAGAGCCGGATCTCCTCGGTACGGGGATAGGGCAGGTCCACGTCGATGACACGGTGGACACGGCCGGGCCTGGCGGCCATGACCACCACCCGGCCGGCCAGGTAGACGGCCTCGTCGACATCGTGGGTGATGAACAGCACGGTCCGCTTCTCCCGGCTCCAGGTCGCCAGGAGCTGGTCCTGCAACTGCACCCGGGTGAGGGCGTCGAGCGCCCCGAACGGCTCGTCCATGAGCAGGACCCGCGGGTCCACCGCGTACGCGCGGGCGATCGCGCAGCGCTGCTTCATACCGCCCGAGAGCGTCTTCGGCAGGGCATCGGCGAAGGCGTCGAGCCCGACCAGGGCGATCGCCCGGTCGGCCCGCCGGCGCCGATCCTCGGCGGGGAGGGAGGCCAGCCGGAGGCCGAACTCCACGTTCTGGCGTACCGTCAGCCAGGGGAAGAGCGCGTACTGCTGGAAGATCACGCCCCGGTCGGGCCCGGGGCCGCTCACCGGTTCACCGTCCACCAGCACCTGGCCCGAGGTGGGCTCCTGGAGGCCGGCGGCCATGCTCATCAGGGTGCTCTTGCCGCAGCCGGAGGGGCCGACGACGGTGACGAACTCCTGGTCGGCGATGTCCAGGGACACCCCGTCCAGCGCCGTGAACGCGGCCCCCTTGAGCGGGAAGGTCTTCACCACGTCCTGAAAACTGATCTTGGGGTTCATCGTCGCTCCTGCCAGCCGGTGAGCCGTCGTTCGGCGAGCAGCAGCAGCCGGTCCATGAGCAGGCCGAGCACGCCGATGGTGATCAGGGACACGAAGATGGTGTCCATCTCGAACCAGGTGGACGCCTTCTGCATCCGGTAGCCCAACCCCTCCTGTGCGCCGATCAGTTCGGCCGCGACCACCGTGGCCCACGAGGCACCGAGTCCGATGCGCATACCGACGAGGATGAACGGTGTCGAGGCCGGGATGACCACCTTGGCGAAGATGACCCGGTCCGACGCGCCCAGGACCCGAGCGGCGTTGATGAGGGTGCGGTCCACGTCGACGACGCCCTGGAAGGAGGCGACGACGCAGGCCATGAAGGAGGCGAGAGCGATCACCGTGATCTTCGGGACCTCGCCGATACCGAGCAGCACCACCGTCAGCGGGATGAGCGCGAGCGGCGGGATGGTGCGGAAGAACTGGATGTACGGCTCGACGACGGCGCGCACCACCGGGTACCAGCCCATGAGGAAACCCATGGGCACGGCCACGATCACGCCGAGGGCGTAGCCGAGGAAGACCCGGCGCAGACTGGCGAGCATATCGGTCGCCAGGGTGCCGTCGGCGGCCATCTCCCCGGCCTTCCGCGCCACGGCGAGCGGCGTCGGCAGGTTCTCGACCAGCCCGAGCGCGGCCACGACCGCCCAGACGAGGGCACCGGCCAGGAGCGCGAGGACATTGAGGGCCAACGGCCTTCTCCGGGTGCGGCGTTCGGTGCGCCCCGGGGCCCGGGCCGCGGTGGTCTTCTCCGGAGGGACGGTCACGGCCATGGGTGCCTGCCTGGATTCACGCGTGCTCCTCGGTGACGGGCTGCGGATAGCGGGAGAGCAAGGGGGATTCGCGGAGGACGAGGGCGATACCGCCCAGCGCGCTGCCGGCGTCGCCGAGGGTGGCGCGCCGTACGCGCACCCGGTGGCTGACCATCGGCATCACCTGGGTGCGCAGCGCCCGCTCCACGGGCTCGAAGAGGGCGGGGCCCGCCTGGGCGAGTTCGCCGCCGATGACGATCACACCCGGGCCGACCGCGTTGCACACGGCGGCCAGTACGGTGCCGATGTCGGTGCCGGTACGTTCCAGCACCGTGAGCGCGCGCCCGTCGCCGGACGCGACGGCGGCCAGGTACGCGGAGATGTCGTCGGCCCGGCCGCCGGCCGAGCGGTAGCGGTGCAGTACGGCGTCGAGGGAGGCGACGGTCTCCAGACAGCCGGTGCCGCCGCACTCGCACGGGGCACCCTCGGGGTCGACGGTGATGTGGCCGAACTCGCCCGACATGCCGTGCGTCCCGCGGTGCAGCCGGCCGCCCATGACCAGGCCGCCGCCCACCCCGTGGGAGAGCCGCAGATACAGCACGTCCCCACCGTCGGACGCCGCGCCCCACACGGCCTCGGCGAGGGCGGCGAGCCTGGTGTTGTTGTCGAGCAGCACCGGGACGCCGAACCGCTCGCGGAGCAGGGCGGACAGGCCGTCCGTGCCGCGCCCCCGGGAGACCGGGTCCCTACCGTCGGCGTCGACGACGGGCCCGACCACGCCGACCCCGATCGCGCTGAGCAGACCGAGCCTGAGCGTGCCGCGCCGGGGGGTGCGGCCGGCGGGCCCACCGACCCGGGGCGGACCGCCGAGGGAGCCCAGAAGACGTTCGGCGATGTCGGCCCGCTGGGGCCAGGTGAGGCCGGGGGCGTGCGCCTCACTGGCCGAACCGATCACCTCGTGGGCGACGTTGACCGCCGAGACATGGATGGTCCGGCGGGCGAAGTCGATGCCGATCGCCTCCCCGGCGTCCGGGTTGAGGCTGAGTTTCTCCACCGGCCGGCCGCGTCGGCGTACCTCCGCCCGTGGTGTCGAGGCGACGACCGCGCCGCCGTCCACCAGACCGGCGACGATGTCGTACAGCGTGGTCCGGGACAGGCCGCAGTGCGTGGACAACTCGGCCCGGCTGAGCGGGCCGTGCTTGCGGAGGAGGTCCAGCACGGACTGCTCATGGCTTTTGCGCAGCCGCGTCAGCGGACCGTCGTGTGCCTGCATGCCGAACAGCATGGAGAGCGGCCACCTTTTTCGTCAATGAGCCGGAACAAAGGAATTCCCGGCCCCTTCCGGCGGCACCCGAGCGTCGTCACCGCGCCCTCGCAGTGGCGTTGGGCCCCCGGAGGGCCGGGGAGGGCCGGCCGGGGGCGCGATTATTGTTCGCACCATTGACATAAATCTTGTGCGGGCCGGAACATGCCTCGCGGAGGACCGGTCGAGATCCCCCCACACCGCCGCCCTGCCCCGGCCGCTTCCACCGACCCCGAACCGACCGAACCGAAAGGGTCCCCGTGCGCCCCAACATGCTCTTCCTCATGACCGACCAGCACCGGGTGGACACCCTCGGCGCCTACGGCAACCCGCACGTCCGCACCCCGAACCTGGACCGGCTCGCGGCCGAGGGCACCCGGTTCGACCGCTGCTACACCCCCACCGCGATCTGCACCCCCGCCCGCGCCAGCCTGCTCACCGGCGCCGCGCCGTTCCGCCACAAACTGCTGGCCAACTACGAGCGCAATGTCGGCTATCTGGAGGACCTCGCCGACGACCAGTTCACCTTCGCCGGACAACTCAGCTCCGAGGGCTACCGGTTGGGACTGATGGGCAAGTGGCACGGGGGAGTGCGGCGGACCGCCGCCGACTACGGCTTCGAGGGCCCCGACCTGGCGGGCTGGCACAACCCGGTGGACCACCCGGACTACCTCGCCTACCTGGCGGAGCACGGACTGCCGCCGTACCGCATCACCGACCCCGTACGCGGCACCACCCCCAACGGCAGCCCCGGCAACCTCCTGGCCGCCCGGCTGCACCAGCCGGTGGAGGCGACCTTCGAGCACTATCTCGCCACCCGCACCATCGAGATGCTGCGCCGCTGGGCCGCGGACGGAGCCGGCGGCCCGGAGCGGCCGTTCTTCCTGGCCACCCACTTCTTCGGCCCCCACCTGCCCTACATCCTCCCCGACGCGTACTACGACCTGTACGACCCGGCCCTCGTCGAACTGCCCGCCTCGGTGAGCGAGACCTTCGCGGCCAAGCCGCCGGTGCAGAGCAACTACAGCAAGCTGTGGGCCTTCGACACGATGCCCCTGGAGGAGAGCCGCAAGCTGATCGCCGTCTACTGGGGGTACGTGACCCTCATCGACGAACAGATCGGACGGATCCTCGACGCGGTCCGCGAGCTCGGCCTGGAGGAGCAGACCGCGGTGTTCTTCACCGCGGACCACGGCGAGTTCACCGGCTCCCACCGGCTGCACGACAAGGGCCCGGCGATGTACGAGGACATCTACCGGATCCCCGGTCTCCTGAAGGTCCCCGGCGCGCCCTGTGGCCAGGTGCGTGACGAGTTCGTCTCCCTCACCGACTGCACCGCCACCATCCTCGACCTCGCCGGGAGCGACACGGGACCGGCCGTCGACAGCCGCAGTCTGCTGCCGCTGGCCGCGGGAGAGCGGCCGGAGTGGGACCAGCACCACCTCGCCGAGTTCCACGGCCACCACTTCCCCTACCCCCAGCGCATGTTGCGCACCCGCCGCCACAAGCTGGTGGTCAACCCCGAGTCGCACAACGAGCTGTACGACCTCGGCACCGACCCCGACGAGCTGCACAACCGCTACGACCACCCCGAACTGCGGGAGGTACGGGCCGAACTGACCCGCACGCTGTACCGCCTGCTGCGCGAGCGGGGCGACAACTTCTTCCACTGGATGACACCGATGTACGACGTGGAGACCGACTACGACACCACGCTCTCGGCGTTCGAGAACGAACCCGCGGGCGATCCCGTGCCGGGGCGGGCGCGCGAGGAGCACGCGTGAACCCGGCGGACTCCGGGGCGGTGGCCCGCTCCTGCTGCGCGCCCGCCCGCCCGCCGGCCGAAGCCGCCCGCGGGGGTACGGAGTCCCCGGCGGCGGCCGTTCCGCGGGCGGGCGATGTGGCCGGCGCGTACCGGAGGCCGGTCGAACTGCCCGGCGGCACCTTCCGGATGGGCAGCGAGGACCCCGACGTGAACCCGGGCGACGGGGAAGGACCGGTCCGCGAGGTCACCGTGGCCCCGTTCGCTCTGGACGCCCACGCCGTGACCAACGCGCGCTTCGCCGCCTTCGTCGGGGCGACCGGCCACCGTACCGACGCCGAACTCTTCGGCTGGAGCTATGTCTTCGCGGCGTTCCTGCCCGAGCCGCTGCGCGCGACCTCGCCGCGCCCGGCCGCCACCCCGTGGTGGCGCGGTGTGGAGGGCGCCCGCTGGGACGCGCCGGAGGGGCCCGGCAGCGCGCTGGACGGGCGCTGGGACCATCCGGTCACTCAGGTGAGCTGGGCGGACGCGGCAGCCTTCTGTGCCTGGGACGGCGGGCGTCTGCCGACCGAGGCGGAGTGGGAGTACGCGGCCCGTGGCGGGCTGGACCAGGCCCGCTACCCGTGGGGTGACGAACTCACCCCCGGCGGCGCCCACCGCTGCAACATCTGGCAGGGCACCTTCCCGGACACCGACACCGCCGAGGACGGGTACGCGGGCACCGCTCCGGTGCACGCCTACCCGCCCAACGGCTTCGGGCTGTTCAACGTGTCGGGCAACGTCTGGGAATGGACGGCGGACCTCTGGCACCCGGGGGCGCCGGGACTGCGGGCGATGCGCGGCGGCTCGTACCTGTGCCACCACTCGTACTGCAACCGCTACCGGGTCGCCGCACGCACCGCCAACACCCCGGACAGCACCACGGGAAACCTCGGCTTCCGCGTGGCCAGGGCCGCTTCGTGACCCGTGCGCGCGGTCAGCCGCCGCTCGTACGGCTGCTGTCGGCGCGCTGGACGTACAGGCGGTTGCCCTTCGGTCCGGTCCACTCCAGCCGGACCACCCCCGGCACGGCGGCGTCCGCGATCCGTGAAGGATGGGACCAGTAGCCGAAGTTCGGGTTGCGGAAGAACGTCCCCCACAGGTCGCCGCCGCTGTCCACGAAGAAGTTGTTGTGTCCGGCGGCGACCCCCGCGGTCCAGCGCTTCGAGTACGGGCCCTCGAAGCGGTCCGAGACGGCGACGACCGCGTCGTACTGGTACTGCACCCGTCCGTCGCCGGGCGGGGCGTACGCGTATCTCGGGCTGCCGTCGGGATCGATCGAGGTCCGGTCCCACGCGGCGTGCAGCAGGTAGTACTTGCCCCCGTGCTTGAACACGTAGGCGCCTTCGAGATACGGCTCGGGCGTGTACGGGGTCTGCCGGAACCTCGGGAGGTCCGTGGTGGTGACGATGTCCTCCATGTCGTCCCGGAACTTCGCGTACAGGTCGTTGTGGAGCACGAGCCAGGCGTCGTTCCCCTCCGAGTAGAGGCTGCCGTCGATGTGGTGGTAGGCGCCCGGCTCGATGAACGAGGGGCCTCCGATGAACGAGTCACCGAACGGCTTGTCGAGGTTGCCCTCGACGAGCCGGTACGGGCCCTCCACCCCGCCCTCGCTCACCAGCATGAACGAACCGACCTTGCGGGAGTGGTCGCCCATGCACGCCACCATGTACCACCTGCCGCGGAAGTAGTGGAGTTCCGGTGCCCAGGCCTGGCCGCGCTTGCCGAATTGGTCGTCGTACCAGTACTCCTGCCACGGTGCGACCACCGTACGGCCGGGCCGGTTCTCGTCGGCGAACTCGGGCGACCACACCTTGCCCTTCTCGGCGCCGGGCCGGATCCGGGTCGTGTCGGCCAGCTTCCACGGCCCCCGCAGGGACCGGGCCAGCCATACGAAGATGCCGTCGTTCCACGGGCCGGCCGCTTCGAGCCCGGGCACCCGGGTGGTGCCCGTGGCCACGTACAGCGGACGGCCGTCGACGACGAAGCAGTTGACGTAGGTGTCCCGCATCCAGACCTGGCCGCGAGCCGTGTCACGGGGGCGCGGTTCGAGCGGGAGGACGAAGGAGTTGTCCTCGCGCGGCCACAGGTCAGGACCGGCGTCCGCGAGGCCGTACGGCTCCAGGGCGGGCCGGTTCGACGGGTAACGCCGGCCCGGCGCGCCCCGCGAGGGCGCCGTCCGCGCCGTCCCGGCGTCCACGGGCGCCCCCTGCGCGGTGGCCGCCGGGAGGACCGCCGTCACCGCCAGGGAACCGGCGACACCCGCCAGCAAGGCCCTCCGGTCGACATGCGACTCGCTCTCTGAACTGGTCATCAGGTCACGCCCTTCTCAGTCGTCCAGGATGCCGGTGCCCTGCCGGAAAGCCGTCCTGGGGTGGCATGCCGTACAGCATGCGAAGGCGCGCTGAATTTCGTCAACAGGTCGGAAAATTAATCCGGAGGCGCCCCGCGCTCCGCCGGAACGGCCGGGTCCGCCGCGTGGACGGCGGCGGACCCGGGCTCGGGGCGACGAGTGGGATACGGACGGGGCTCAGCCCTTGAGCGGGCCTCCGTTGATGGCGACGCGCTGGCCGTAGCGGCTGTACGGGTAGTAGTCGTACGTCGCGTGGTGCTGTACGCAGCGGTTGTCCCAGAACACCAGGGTGTTGGGCGCCCAGCGGACCCGGCAGCTCAGCAGGGGCCGGTTCGGCACCACGTCGAAGAGCAGGTCGAGCAGGGCCCGGCTCTCGTCGGACGACAGTTGGGGGATCCGCGCGGTGTACGCCCGGTTGACGTACAGGATCTTCCGGTCGGTCTCCGGATGGCGTACCACCAGCGGATGCTCGCTCTTGGGCACCACGTAGCCCGGCGGTGGAGTCTGCCCCTGGAAGGCGACGAGACCGTCGTGGACGGCGGTCACACCGTCGAGGAGGGAGCGCAGGGCGGGGGACAGCATCTCGTAGGCGAGATGCATGTTGGCGAAGAGCGTGTCGCCCCCGCTGCCCGGCTCCGGCACCCGGGTCAGATAGAGCATCGAGCCGAGGGAGGGCTCCTCGTCGGCGGTGCCGTCGGCGTGCCAGCCGTTGCCCGCCACATTGGCCGCCTCGGCGGTGGTGCTGATCTCCAGGATGTACGGATCGCCCTCGGGCGGCGGCGGGTTGACCGGCCGCAGCTCACCGAAGTGACCGGCGAAGCGCTTGTGGTCCTCCTGCGTGAGGACCTGGTCGCGGAAGACCAGCACATGATGGTCGAGGAACGCCTCCTTCACCTCGGCCAGTTGCTCCTGCGACAGCTCCCGCGAGAGATCGACGCCGGAGACCTCGGCACCGATGACAGGGGTGAGGGGCGCGACCTGAAGGGTGCGGTAGTCCTTCGGGGGCCTGGTGGTGACGCGGGCGAGCGCCTCCAGTTCGTAACTCTCCACGACTTCCTCCTGTGGGGTGGGCGAACGGGTGCTGACGGGCACGGGGGTTGCCCGTGGGGTGGTACGTGGCCCACGGGCGCCGGATCAGCCGCTCTCCGGGGTGTCGCGGGCGGCCGCGTTGATCGCCCCGGCCACCGTGGCCACATACGGCTGTTGGACGATGCCGTAGTGGGTGGTGTCGAGCGGATACCAGGAACGGGACTCCGGGAGGTACGGCCGCCACCGCGCCCACTGTTCCTCCGGCGACCCCAGGGAGGGCATGCCCGCCACCAACTGCCGTGCCAGCCACAGCCGCGCGGGGGTGGCCGCGAGCCGCCGCACCGCGTGCGTGGCCATGCTGCGCAGATTGGCCCGGCAGCACGCGGCGAGCCGTTCGGCGTAGGCCCGCGCGTGCTCACCGGCCGACGCGCCCCCCTTGTGGCCGAGTTCGGCCGCGAACACCGTGCCGAGCTGGGTCTCGTCGTACGCCTGGAAACGCGCGCCGGAGTCCGGCGGGGGCGGGTCGAGCAGGTCGAGCGAGACCACCACCCGGCCGGCCGCCTCGGCCTGGGCGGCCATCTCCGCGGCCACCCAGGCGCCGAAGGACCAGCCGGCCAGCCGGAGCCGCCACTGTCCGGCGGGGAACCGTGCGAGGAGCGCGGCGTCATAGCGCCGGGCCCGCTCGGCCAGGGTCCACTCCGGCAGGCCGGGCCGGCGCAGCGCCGGGTCGGCGATGAGACAGACGGTCAGCGCCGGATCGAGCGCCGACACCAGCGACCGGTACGCCTGGATGTCGCCGCCGACCGGGTGCACCAGGCACAGCACCTCGTGCCCGGTGCCCTCCTGCCAGATCTCCAGTTCTACGTCGGAGTGGGCCACGTCGGAGTGGGCCACGTCGGAGTGGGTCACGTCGGAGGAGGCGGCGTCGTGGGGTGTCGCGTCCAGCCGGGCCAGGATCTCGGCGAGCGAGACCCGGTGGCTGAGCCAGGACAGTTCGAGTTCGACCCCGAAGTGCCGTTTGACCTCGCTGATCAGGTCCAGCATGGTCAGCGAGTCGGCGCCCAGGTCGTAGAGCGGGACCTCCGGGTCGAGCCGGTCCACCCCCATCCACGCGCACAGTTGCTCGGTGAGCAGCCCCACCGCGGCCTCCGTGGACGGCGCCGCCGTCTCCGCCCCGGCGGCCGGGGAGCCGGCCGTGGTCGCCTGGGAGCCTGCCGCGGGCTCCTCGTAGAACACCCGGGACGCGTCGAGATCCGTGGTGGAGACGAGGAGTTGCGGCAGCCGCAGCGCCACGGCCCGCCCGAACAGCCGCTGTCCCTCCGCCACCGTCAGACCGACCGCGAGATGCGCCTGATGGCGGGCGTCCGCGCGCGGCGCCCGCAGCGCCATGCCCGCCTCGCGCCACACGTCCCAGTTGACGGTGAGCCGTACCGTGGTCTCCCCCTCACCGGACCGGTGGTGGGCGAAGCCGTCGAGCAGCGCGTTGGACGCCGCGTAGTCGAACTGGCCGACACCGCCGAGCAGCGCCGACATCGAGGAGCAGTAGACCGCGAGCCCCGGCAGATAGCGCGTGATCAGCAGCTCCGTCAGCAGCGCGCCCCCCGCCCTGGCCGCCGTCGCCGCGCGCATCGCGGTCGGGTCGCGCCGTACGATCAGAGCGCCCGCAGCCGCCCCCGCCGCGTGGATCACACTGTCGAGACGCCCGGTCCGCCCGCCGATCAGGGCAGCGATCTCCTCCGGCGCCTCCCCGGCGAGATCCGCCCCGATCAGCTCGACCCGGTCCGCCCAGGGCGTCAACTCCGGTGGGAGCACCGGGTTTCGGGCCAGGAGAAGGACCCGGCTGCCGGTACGCTCCAGCAGCCAGGCCGCGACGGCGGCGCCGATCCCGCCCGTACCACCCAGCACGAGATGGACGCCGTCGGCGCCCGTCACACCGTCCGCGCCGCCAGGGTCGTCCCCGCCCGCCGACACCGGCAGGGTGATCCGCTCCCACCAGAACCCCTGCCGCAGCGCGAGTTGCCCCGGCAGCGCGGATCCGGCGCCGGTGTCATCGGCCGCGGCCACCAGCGCGGCCACCGGTGTGGCCCAGCCGTCCGGGTCCGCGGCCGGGAGATCCAGCCACCGCCCGGCCGCCGTCCCCTCCTGCGGTGCCACCGCGACGGCGCCGGCCAGCAGATTCGCCTCCGGCCGCCGTACGGGGCCGTCCACCGGCGTCGCCCCGTACGAGAGCCACCACGGGCGCAACCGTGGTGCTCCCGGTGTCTCGGCCACCGCGCGCAGCAGCGCGGCCGGTGTGTCGAGGCAGGCCCAGCGGGCGCGCTCCAGGGTGCCGGGGCCGACCGGCCCTTCGAGCCCGAGCGGCAGCGCGTGCAGCCAGTCGATGGTGTCGTGGCCCGCCTGCGCCAGCGCGTCGAGGAGTTCGCGCAGGGACGCGGGGTCGGCCGGGTCGACCTCGTACCCACCGTCGTCCCGCCGCGCGAACCCGCCCGCGGCGACGACCGGCACCACCCGGGCGTGGCCGGCCTCGAATCCACGGATCGCCTCCGGCCGTACCGGAGCGTCCGCCATCACCACCAGCGGCCGGGAGGTACGGGAGACGGTGGTGGCGGCGTGGCGCAGCCGTACCCACTGGGGCTGGCGCAGCCACGCGCCCTCCGGGAGCCGCCGCGGCCCTTCCCCGGCCGCCTGGCCGGCCGGCGGAGCGCCGCCTGTGCTGTCCGGGCGTGCGGCGCGCGCGAAGTCGTAGTCGGCCGTCGCGAAGGCGGGCGGCGGGAAGTCCCACGGTGCCTGCGCGGGACCGGCCGGCCAGTCGAGCGGCCGTCCGGCCGTCCAGGCCCGCGCCAGTTCCTGTGCCGTACGTTCACTCGCCCGGACCGGGTCACCGGCCGGGGTCACGGCGACCGGGACCGCCGTACGCAGCCACTCGACGGCCTCGGCGGCGTTCTGGCAGACCGCCGCGATCCGCCAGCGACGCGCCGGCCGGCCCGCCTGCACATGGCGCAGGACCTGCCCGTACGCCTCCGGGTGGGCCGTCAGATAGTCGGCGATCCGGGCGGCGTCGGTACGCAGCGCGCTCTCGCTGCTGCTCGACAGCGTCAGACAGGGTGGGGCGGCGGGCATCCCGGAGGGTCCGTCGGAGTGCGGCCCGGCGGGCGGCCCGGCTTGCGCGGCCGAGTGGAACACACTGTTCCGATCGGCCCCTTCGAGGATCACATGGGCGTTGGTGCCGCCGATGCCGAAGCTGCTCACCGCCGCCACCCGGTCCCGCCCGGCGGGCCAGGGCCGCGCCTCGGCCGGGATGTGGAACGGCGTCGGATCCGGGCCGATCCGCGGGTTGAGGGCGCGGAAGTCGGAGTGCGGCGGAACGATTCCGTGGTGGACGGAGAGCGTGGCCCGGATCAGCCCGACCACTCCCGCCGCCGCGCCGAGATGCCCGATCTGGCTCTTGACCGAACTCAGCGCGCAGCGCCCGGACTCCGCCACGTCGAACGCCTGGCGCAGGGCGCCGACCTCTACCGGGTCGCCCAGTGTGGTGCCGGTGCCGTGCGCTTCCACATAGCCGAGGTCGGCCCCGGTCCGGCCGCCGCGGCGCAGGGCGGCCCGGATCACCTCCCGCTGGCCGGAGAGCGAGGGCGCGCTGTAACTGAGTTTGTCGGAACCGTCGTTGTTGAGGGCCGAGCCGGTGATCACCGAGTAGACGGTGTCGCCGTCGCGCTCGGCCAGGCTCAGCGGTTTGAGCACCACCACCCCGACCCCGCTGGCGCCGACGGTGCCGCTCGCGTCGTCGCTGAAGGGCCGGCAGTGACCGTCCACCGAGAAGATGTGCTGCGGCCGGTAGCGGTAGCCGCCGGCCAGTTCCATGTCGATCAGTACGCCGCCCGCCAGCATCACCTCTGCGTCGCCCTGACGCAGCAGACCGGCCGCGAGATGGACGGCGACCAGCGAACTGGCACACGCCGCCTGGGCGGTGAAGGCGGGACCCGTCAGACCGAGGTGGTAGGCGGCCTTGGTGGCGAGGAAGTCCTTCTCGTGGTGGAGGGCGAGCTGGAAGGTGTCGGGCAGCAGCGCCGGGTCGGCCTCGCGCAGCATGGCCTGGAAGTACGTGTTCTCCCCGGCTCCGGCGATCAGCCCCACGCGCGGCGTGGACGGATCGGCGATGCCCGCGTGGGCCAGCGCGTCCGCGCAGCTCATCAGCAGATGACGCTGCTGGGGGTCCATCAGCCTGGCCTCCTGCGGGCTGAGGGAGAAGTGGTCGGGGTCGAAGGCGAGGGGCCCGTCGAGCAGGCTGCGTGCCCCGACGACACCGTCGGGGGCGTCGAAGTACTCGATACCGCTGCCGCCCGTCCGCACCATCTCCCAGAACGCGCCGAGACCGGCGGCGCCCGGCAGCCGTACCGCCATGCCGATGACGGCGATCGGTTCATCGGCCGCGGCGCGGGACCGGCCCACGTCCGACCGGCCCGCGTCCGCCTGGGCCGCGTCCGACCTGCCGTCCGACCGGCCCGCGTCCGACCGGCTCGCGGTCGGCCGTGTCGCGGGTGCCCGACCGTCGAGGAAGCGGGCCAGCGCCCGGAGGGTGACATGTTCGAACAGGTCGGCGACGGTGAGGCGCAGACCCAGTTCGGTGGTGCAGCGCAGATGGAAGCGCATCAGACCGAGGCTCGACGCCCCGGCGTCGAAGAAGGTCTGGTCGGGGCCGATGGGCGAGCCCGTCGCCGCCTCGAACGCGGCGGCCAGCAGCGCCTCCCGACCGGGAGCACCGCCCGCCCCCGTCTCCGGCGGTACGGCATCGGCGCCGACCGGACCCTCGGTGCCGTTCGGCAGCTCGTGGCCGACGGCGCGCAGCGCGCCCTCCCGGTCGAGTTTGCCGCTGGGGGTACGCGGCAGGGCGTCCAGCCGCCGGAAGCGGTCGATCCGTACGTACGGCGGCAGCAGCGGCGCGAGATGCGCCCGGAGCGCCCGGACGGTCGGGGTGTCACCGGCCGGTGCCGGGGGCGTCCGCGTCCCGTCCTTCGGCGGTCGGTCGCGGAACTGGAGGCAGGCCACCAGGCGTTCACCGTCGCGCACCACGACGGCCTGCACGATCTCCGGGTGGCGCAGCAGGGCCGCCTCCACCTCGCCGAGCTCCAGCCGGTGGCCGCTCAGCTTGATCTGCTGGTCGTCCCGGCCCCGGTAGTGCAGCAGGCCCTCCCGGTCGAAGGAGGCACGGTCGCCGCTGCGGTAGAACAGGCCGGGACCGGGCACCTCCACGAACCGTGCCTTGTTGAGCGCCGGGTCGTCGAGATAGCAGCGGGTCGCCATCGTGCCGCCGATCAGCAGATCACCGGTGCACCCGGACGGAACGGGCTCGCCCGCCTCGTCCACCACACGCAGCACGGCGCCCGCGACCGGCCGCCCGATGGCCGGGCGGTCCGGCCAGCGCGCCGGGTCCCCGTCCAGGCACAGCGCGCTCACCACATGCGTCTCGGTGGGACCGTAGTGGTTGAAGAGCCGGGCGCCCGGCATCCCCGCGAACCACCGACGGATCGCGTCGGTGCACACGAGCTGTTCGCCCGCGGTCACCACCTCGCGCAGCCGGACGGGGTACCGGCCGAGGTGGACGGCGTGCTCGGCGAGGAGCTGCAACGCCACGTACGGCATGAAGAGGCGCTCCGCGCCGGCCGCCTCCAGTTGGTCGAGGAGCGCCGGCGGATCCTGCCGCCAGGCGGGCCGCACGAGATGGAGACAGCCACCGCCGCACAGGGTCCCGAGGATCTCCTGGAAGGAGACGTCGAAGGAGAGCATGGAGAACTGCTGGGTGACGGCGGGCTCCGCGAGACCGCCTGACTCCGTCTGCCACTGGAGCAGATTGCACAGCGTACGGTCGAAGACCCGCACCCCCTTGGGGACACCGGTGGAGCCCGAGGTGAACAGGGTGTAGAGCGGGCGGGCGCCGTCGTGCGGTGGTACGGGCGGGGCCGGTGCCGTCGACAGGGTGACGGTGTGCCGTGCGAGACCGCCCGGGTCCACGGTGTCGAACGCGGCGTCCCCACCGGGCGGGAGCAGTACGCACAGCGGGCGCACCCGCTCCAGGATCTGCCGCAGCAGGGCCGGCGGGTAGGACGGATCGAGCGGTACGACGGTCACATTGAGCCGGGCCAGGGCCAGCAGCGCCACCACGTGCTCGACGGAGGGGTCGAGGTGGAGCGCGACATGGCAGGGGGCGCCGTCGTCCGCCGGCAGCGGGTGGGCGGCGCGCAGTTCGGCCGCGAGCGCCGCCGCGTACCGGTCGAGTTCGGCGTAACCCACCGCCCGCGCACCGTCGTTGAGCGCGGGCGCGTCGGGCGTCCTGGCGACCTGGCGTGCGAACCCCTCCGCCACCGTCGTCCAGGCCAGGGAGGCCGTCGCCCCGCGCCCCGGTTCGGGCAGGGTGCGCCGGTACGGCGCCGCCAGTTCGGCCGGGGTCGTCGCCGCCCCGTCGGCGAGCAGGTCGACGGCGCGGGTGAACAGGTCTGCCAGCGCGGCGACTTGATCCGCGCCGAAGTGGTCGTCGGCGTACTCCCACAGGCAGTCGAGACCGTCCGGGCGCTCCACCACGGAGAGGGTCATCGGGCACTTGGCCTCGGCGGGCGCCCCCCACAGGGGCCGGGAGGCGCACCCCGGCAGGGCCAGCGCCCCGAAGTCGGTGTTCTCCAGGACGAACAGGAAGTCGAACGGCGAGGTGCCGATACCGCCTGTACGGGAGCCCGCCGTGCCCGGGGCGGTCCCCTGGTCGGCCAGGACATCGGCCAGCGCCACGTCCTGCCGCTCCAGCACCGCCCGCGCACCGGCGCCCAGCCGCGCGACCTGGTCACGCAGTCCTTCGCGGGGTGCGACGGTCAGCGGCAGCAGCACGGTGTTGGCGAACATCCCCACACTGTCCTCGAACTCCCGCACCGGCCGGTTGGCCACGGGACCGGCGAGGCGCGGCCGGGTCATACCGGTCACCCCGTACAGACCGCACGCGAAGACACCGAACAGCAACTCGAAGCGGGTCAGACCGAGTTCGGCGCAGAGCCGGTCCACGGAGGCGCGGCGCCCGGCGTCGAGCGAGGTGTGCAGCAGCCGGCCGGCCGAGACGGTGCGACCGGTGTCAGGCAGGGACTGCTGTCCCGCCGTCGCCGCCGGGCCCGCGTAGTGGTCGCGCAGGGCGCGGCGCTGCTCCCGGTAGGCGGGGCCGGCGAACCGATCCGCCTGCCAGACGGCGTGGTCGAGCGGGGTGGGCGCCCCGGACACGGGCCGTGGCGGGGGCTCCGACGCCGACGCAGGTGGGTCCGTGTCTTCGAGCGCGTCGGCGTAACCGGCCGACAGGTCGGCCAGCAGCACGTTGAGGGACCAGCCGTCGACCGCGATGTGGTGCAGATGCAGCAGCAGCACCCCGCCGCCTTCCCACGGCAGCCAGCACGCCCGGAACATCCGGGGCTCGGACAGCTCGAAGGGCCGGCCGAAGAACGTGTCGGCGAAGGCCCGCGCGCCCGCCTCGTCGCCGCCCGCGCCGGAACCGGGTTCGTGCCACGGGTCGTACGGTTCGCCCACCACCTGGCGCAGTCCCTCGGGCGCCGCCTCGAAAGCCGTACGGAGCGCCGGGTGCCGCTCGACCAGTCCGCGCAGCGAGCGGCGCAGGGCGGCCGCGTCGACCGTACCGTCCAACCGGAACGCCTGGCCCACGCTGTAGGCGCGGGAGCCCGGGGAGCGCTGCTGCACGAACCAGAGGCGTTGCTGCTCGCTGGTGGCGGGCGCGGTGCGGGCCCCGGAGGGAGCGGCGAGCACCGGCCAGGGCGCGCCGCCGGCCGCGCCGCCTGTCGTGTCGTCGGACGTACGGCCCGTCGCCTCGCCCGTCGCGCCGCCGACCGGCTCGCCGACCGCCTCGGCGATCCCTGCGAGGCTCGCGTCGAGCACGGCCGACTGGGGCAGTTCGCGGCCCCAGCGCCGCCGTACCTCGAAGCGCAGCCGCAGGGCCTTGAGCGAGTCGCCGCCCAGAGCGATCCAGCGGTCTTCGGGCCGAGGGTCCGGTACGCCGAGGATCCCCGAAGCCAGGTCGAGCACTTCACGCTGCCGGTCGGTGACCGTGACCGGCTCCCCGTCGCCGCCGGGACGCCAGGGCGGGGCGGCGCGGCCCACCAGCGCCGCCCGGTCGACCTTGCCGTTGGCGGTGAGAGGGAGGGCGTCGACCCGGTGGAGATGGTGCGGGCGCATGTAGGCGGGCAGCCCGGCCGCGAGATGGCGGTCGAACTCCTCGAAGGACAGCTCCCGCCCGAACACCACGTACGCCAGCAGCTCGTTCGGCCCGTGCTCCCCGTCGCGGCGGGTGCACACGTACGCCTGGCGTACGGCCGGGTGTGCAACGATCCGCCGCTCCACCTCGCCCGGTTCGATCCGGAAGCCACGGACCTTCACCTGGCGATCGGCGCGCCCGACGTACTCGACGACCCCGTCGGCGTCCGCGCGCACGAGATCGCCGGTGCGGTAGTGGCGGGTCCGGCCGCCGTCGTGCCACGGGAGCCGGACGAAGCGGCGCCCGGTCTCCTCGGGGAGGTTGCGGTACCCGGCCGCGAGTCCCGCGCCGGAGAGCAGGAGTTCGGCCGTCTCGCCGGGCTCGGCTGTCCGCTCGGTGCCGGGGACCACCAGCAGGGTCCCGGTCTCCGGCAGTGCCCGTCCGATCGGTACCCGGTCGCCGCCGAAGTCGCGCGGGATGGGGTGGCACAGGGCGAACGTGGTGGCCTCCGTCGGCCCGTAGACGTTGTGGAGCCGGGTCGCGCTCGTCGCGTTGTGCGCGTACCAGCGCCGTATCAGGGCCGCGTTGAGCTGTTCGCCGCCTATCAGGACCTGGCCGGTCCCGGAGAAGCAGTCGGGCACGGTGTCGACCACCGCGTTGAAGAGCGCCGTCGTGACGAACACCGTGTCGATACGTTCGCGCTTCAGCGTCGCGGCCAGCTCGTGCGGGGTACGCACGGCCTCGTCGCCGAGGATCACACAGCGCCCGCCGGTCAGCAGCGGCACCCACACCTCGAAACTCAGCGCGTCGAAGGCGGGGTTGGCGAGAGCGGCGAAGCGCGCGCCCTCGGCGGTCTTGAGGTAGCCGGGCATCGCCAGGCGCAGCACACCGGCGTCCCGTACCTCGACCCCCTTGGGAACACCGGTCGTTCCCGAGGTGTAGAAGAGGAAGGAGACCGACCGGTCAGCCAACGACCCGTCAGGAGAGTCCTGTTGCTCCGATGCTCCCGGGTCCGTGGCGAGCAGGGCGTCGACCGGCAGCGGCCGTACGGTCCCGGGCAGGTGGCGCACCGGGTCCGGGGGACCGTCCGGCGCGGGTGGAGACGCCGTTCCGCCGTGGATCACCGCCACACTGGCCGAGTCGGTCAGGATATGGCGACGCCGATCCGGCGGGCTCTGCAGATCGAGCGGTACGACCCGGGCGCCGAGGCACAGCACACCGAGCATGGCGCAGACCTGCTGCCAGGAGCGGGGCAGCGCGAGGGCCACCGCCTGGCCGGGACGGACCCCGGCGCGGCGCAGTCCCTCCGCCACCGCCCGCCCGGCGGCGGCGAGTTCACCGTAGTCGAGCCGCCGCTCCCCATCGGCCACGGCGACGGCGTCCGGGGTGCGAAGCGCCTGTGCGTACACGGCCCGCGCCAGGGCGCTTCCCGGTCTCATCGTGCCTCCAGCGCGACGGCGGCGAGCCGGGTCAGCTCGGCGGTGATCAGCTCGGCCACCCGGGGCACCTCGTCGCTCTCCAGCATGTCCCAGTGGCCGCACGCCACGGGTTCGGTCAACCACCCCTGTCCGGCGCGCCGTCGCCAGAACTCCCGTACCTCATCACCGTCCTCGCCGTCGGCGGTGGCCTGGACGAACACCAGCCGGGCGCCCGAGGGCGGCGGCGGATAGTCCCGGGCGGTCATCCGGTTGTGGTTGTAGATACGGAAGTACCGGTCGATCTGGTCGTCCTCGATGCCCGGGTACATCCCGTTGAACCTGACGAGCTTCTCCCGGAACTCGGCGGCGTCCACCGGACCGACCGCCCTGCGCGCCGCCGCGTCCTCCGTCCCGTGGGTGTCGAGCAGGACCACACTCAGCCGGGGGTGTCCGGCCGCCGCCAGCCGCCGTCCCATCTCGTGGGCGACCAGACCGCCGTACGAGAGCCCGCACAGCACCAGGGACTCCCCGGGCCGGGGGCCGACGCGTTTCAGATACTCCTCCGCCATGGCCTCGACGCTCGGCAGCGGCAGCTCGCCCGCGTGCAGACCGGGGGACTGGATGCCCTGGACCCCGACCTCCGAAGGCAGCGCTGCGGCCAGCGGGAGATAGCAGAACGCGGTACCGCCGGCCGGATGGACACAGACCACCCGCCGCTCCCCGTCACCCGCGCGGAACTCGATGAGCGGGTTGTCGGGGCCGCCGGGACCAGGCCGCCCCGCCGCCCCCACGCGCAGCCGCTCGGCCAGCGCCTCGACGGTCGGATGCAGCAGGATGTCCCGGATCGGCAGCTCCTCGCCGAACTCCTCCTGGACGGCGTGGGCCACCTTGATGGCGGAGATCGACGTTCCGCCCAGGTCGAAGAAGTTGTCGCTGATGCCGATCCGGGGATGGAGCAGCAGCCGGCTCCAGATCCGGTGGAGCGCCATCTCCACATGGTCGCGCGGGGTCCCCGTGTTGACCTGGGACGGCAGCGCGGCCCGGGAGCGCTCCAGCAGCTCCGTACGGTCCAGCTTGCCGCTCCGGTTCAGCGGCAGGGAGGGGAGTTCGACGAAGACCGAGGGGATCATGTAGTCGGGCAGCCGCTCCGCGAGCGCCGCCCGCCAGGCGTGGGGCGGCCGGGGGGCGGCCTCGCCCCGGCCGACGCCCGCCACCAGGCGCGGCTCCCCGGGGCCCGTACGGTCGACGAGCACGGCCGCCTCCCGTACCCCGTCCAGCGCCAGCAGCGCCGCCTCCACCTCGCCGGGTTCGATCCGGAAGCCCCGCAGCTTGATCTGGTCGTCCATCCGGCCCGCGTAGGTGGCGTTGCCGTCCGGCAGCCACCGGGCCAGGTCGCCCGTACGGTACATCCGCTCCCCGGGCACGAAGGGGTCGGGCACGAACCGTTCCGCCGTCAGATCCGGGCGGTGCGCGTAGCCCAGCGCCAGGCTCGCCCCGGCGACACAGACCTCGCCCGCCACCCCCGGCGGTACCGGCCGCAGCCGTTCGTCCAGCAGATAGAGCCGGGTGCCCGGCAGCGGCCTGCCGATCGGGCAGGGCCGCTCCAGCGGCCGGAAGTCGGTGTACGCCGTGGTGTAGAGCGTGGCCTCGGTCGGCCCGTAGCCGTAGCAGATACGCAGCCCGGGCAGGACCTGCCGCATCCGGTACAGCGCCGTCTCGGGCAGGGACTCCACCCCCGTCAGCAACTGCCGCAGGGCCAGCCCCGCCAGCCGCTCCCGCGGGGCCTCGTCGATCCACTTGACATAGGCAGGGGGCAGGAACGCCTGCGTGACCCGGTGCTCCCGCAGCCAGCCCATCAGCGCCCGCGGATCGCCCCGCAACGCGTCGGGGACGAGGTGGAGTACGGCGCCGGTCGTGAGCGGCAGGAGGAGTTCGTGCACCGAGGCGTCGAACCCGATGCTCGACCAGGCGGAGGCCGCCTCGCCCGGGGCGTCCCCGAACCGCGCCAGCCACTGGTCGAACAGATTGGTCACCGAGCCGTGCGTCACCACGACGCCCTTGGGGCGGCCGGTCGAGCCGGAGGTGTAGATGACATACGCCGGATCCGAGGGCCGGACCGCGACCCCGGGGGCGCCGTCGCCGCCGCCCTCCGCCTCGACCCCGGTGAGGGAGGACCAGGACCCCGGCGGCGCGGCCAGGTCGCTGAGCACCAGCGCGGGCCGGGCGTCCTCCACCATGGCGGCCAGCCGGTCGGCGGGCTGGCCGGGGTCGAGCGGCAGATAGGCGGACCCGGCCTTGAGGATGCCGAGCACCCCCACCACCAGCTCCGCCGACCGCCCGGCGTGCAGACCCACCACCCGGCCGGGGCCGGCGCCGCGCGCGATCAGGGCGTGGGCCAGCCGGTCGACGCGCCGCTCCAGCGCGGCGTAGTCCAGCCGCACCCCCTCGGCCACCAGGGCGGCGCCGTCGGGGCGGCGGCGTACCTGCGCCTCGAAACGTTCGACCAGGGAGAGCGCCGGGCCGGCCGGGCCGCCTTCCCCGGTGCTCCACTCCGCCAGCAGCTCCCGCCGCTCCCGCGCGTCCATGAGGGCGAGGTCGGCGATCTCCCGGTCGGGCCGCTCGGCCATCTGCGCCAGCACCCGTGACAGGTAGCGCGCGTACCGCTCGACCGTCCCGTGGTCGAACAGGGCGCTCGCGTAGTCCAGATCGCCGGTGATCCGGCCGTCCTCCTCCGCCAGCGCCAGCACCAGGTCGAACTTGGCGGGCGCGTACGGGATGTCCAGCGGCTCCGTCTCGACGCCGGGCAGCTCCAGCAGGCCCCGCAGCGACGGCACCCACGCGAACATGGTCTGGAAGAGCGGCGAATAGGCGGGGCTGCGCGGCGGATTGACCAGCTCCACCACCCGCTCGAACGGCAGATCGCTGTGGTGCAGGGCGCCGCGGAGCGTGCCGCGCACCCGCTGGAGCAGGTCGGCGCTCGTCGGGGTGCCC
This sequence comes from Streptomyces sp. NPDC096310, assembly GCF_044763125.1. NCBI lineage: Bacteria > Bacillati > Actinomycetota > Actinomycetes > Kitasatosporales > Streptomycetaceae > Streptomyces > Streptomyces sp. NPDC096310. The sequence goes on from NZ_JBIWFO010000015.1 coordinate 136,570, forward strand.
GAGAGGTCGACCCGCAGCGCGAGGGTGTTGACGAAGAAGCCCATCAGCCCGCCGACATCGCCGCGACGGCGGTTCGCCGTCGGCGCGCCGACAACGATGTCGGACTGCCGGGTCAGCTGCCGGAGCACCACGGACCAGCCGGTCAGCAGGGTCGCGTACAGGGTGACGCCCTGCCGTTGCGCGAGGTCCTTGAGCGCCGCGGTGAGCCGCGCGTCGAGGTCGACCCGCACCCGGCCGCCCCGGAAGTCCTGCTCGGGAGGGCGCGGCCGGTCGGTCGGCAGCTCCAGCAGCGGCGGGGCGTCGGCCAGGGCCCCGGCCCAGTAGGCGCTCTGGGCGGCGAACTCCTCTGCGGCGCCGGGCTCCTCGCCGTCCAGCCACCGCCGCTGCCGGGCCGCGTGGTCGGCGTACCGCGCGGTCAGCGGGGGCAGTACGGCGTCGGTCCGCTCGCCGCGCGCCAACGCGGTGTGCATCAGCCCGAGTTCGCGCAGCATGATGTCCCGGGACGCCCCGTCGAACACGATGTGGTGCACCGTGATGAGCAGGACGTGATGCTCCTCGCCCAGCACCAGCAGCCGCCCACGGGCCAGCGGGCCCCGCTCCGGCTCGAACGGTGCCGCGCACTCCTCGTACCGCCGGGCGGCGAGCCGCGCCTCCGCGTCGGGACGCCCGCGCAGATCCTCCACCACGAGGCAGAACCCCGTCTCCGGCGGGTCGATCCACTGGTACGGCTCGCCGTCCACGGAGACGATCCGGGTACGCAGCGACTCGTGCCGGGCGGCCAGCGCGTCGAGGGCCCGGCGCAGTACGGTACGGTCGAGCGGCCCCCGCAGGGAGAAGGCCACCGGTTCGTTGTACGCCTCGCCGCCCCCCTCCCGCTGCGCCAGCACCCACAACCGCTGCTGCGTCGGCGACAGCGGCACCGGCGTCCCCCGCTCCCCGTGCGGCTCGCCGCCGCCGGGGGACCGGATCGCGCGCTGCCGCGCCGTGGTCGTGGTGTGGGAAGTGTCCGAGGAGCTGCGTATCGCCGACAAGACCAGCCCTTTCCCCTGGGGGAAGCTCAGTGGGGGAGTGAGATCGCGCGGGTGGGTGTGACGGGCGCGGCGGACGTCGTCGTCACGCGGGGGAGCGCTGCGCGCCTCCGCGGCGCGTCGACGCACCGGCGGTGGTGGTTCCCTGTTCGTGCCCGGGTCAGACAGTGTCAGTGTGTGGCGGTGTGCATGACGGTGTGCGTGGCAGTGTGGAGGTAGCTGTCGGTGTCGTCCGTACGGGGGTGCCGGTACCCGTACCTGTGCTGTACGCGTGCGTGCGTTGCTGCGTGTCGACCGACCGGACGCCGGGCCACCGACACCTGGTCGGCATCGCTGGCTCGATGATGATTGGACATGATTCTGATCATGTCAATGGTCGCCCTGAGCAAGGCCGTTCATGTCCGGGCGGAGTCGCCGGCGGCGATTGACCACGGGCGCGGCGGCGTTCGGGCGGACGGAACAGCATCTCGCGGAGGGCGCGTCAGCCCCCCGCCGCGCGGCGCCGCGACCTTACGGCTGCCCCGCCCCGACCCCGCCGTAAGGCCCTCAGGACCACCTTGTGGTGCCCGTACGATCCTGTCACCGTGCCCTTCAGGACACCTTGACAAGCGCGCCTTCCCCATCACCACCGCGCCGCTCTGGTGTGCTGGGCCCCATGACGCCGACCTCCGCAGCGGGGCCGCTGCGCCGGATGACGGCGCGCAGCCGTACCGAGGCGCACCGCACCGCGACCCCGCTGGAACTCTTCTTCGACCTGTGCTTCGTCGTGGCGGTCGCCCAGGCGGGCGCGCAGCTCGTGCACGCGCTCGCCGGGGGACGCCCGGGCGCCGGGGTCATCGGCTACCTCCTCGTCTTCTGGGGCGTGTGGTGGGCCTGGATGAACTTCACCTGGTTCGCCTCCGCCTACGACTGCGACGACGTCCCGTACCGGATCGCGGTCCTCGTGCAGATCTGCGGGGTGCTCATCTACGCCGCCGGTGTCCCCCGGGCCTTCGTCGACGACGACTGGACCGTCACCGTCCTCGGCTATCTGGTGATGCGGTTGGCCCTGACCGCGCAGTGGCTCCGGGCGGCCCGCTCGGAGCCCGCGGGCCCGGCCCGGCGCACCGCCGTGCGGTACGCGGCCGGCGTGGTGCTCTGCCAGGCCGCCTGGGTGGCGCTGCTGGCCGCGCCGGAGCCGCTGAGACGCTGGCTGTTCGTGGCCGGGGTCGCGGCCGAACTCCTGGTGCCGGTGGTCGCGGAGCGGGACCACCGGACACCCTGGCACCCCCACCACATCGGGGAACGGTACGGGCTGTTCACCCTGATCGTGCTGGGTGAGACGATGTCGGCGACGACCGTCGCCGTCCAGGAGGCCCTCGACGAGGGCTGGGCGCTCGGGGAGCTGCTGCCCATCGCCGGCGGGGGCGTCCTCATCGTGTTCGCCGCCTGGTGGGTCTACTTCGCGGTGCCCGCGCACGAGCGGCTGACCGACAACCGGCGGGCTTTCCAGTGGGGTTACGGACATTTCGTGATCTTCGCTTCGGCCGCCGCGATCGGCGCGGGGCTGGAGGTGGCCGTGGAACACGCGGTCGGCAAGGCCCATGTCTCCACGTTCGCCGCCGCTTTGGCGGTGACCGTACCGGCCGCCCTCTTCCCGTTCACGGTCTGGCTGCTGCACGCACGCCACTTCAAGACCGGGCCGGCCCAGCAACTCGTCCTGCCGCTCTCGGCGGTGGCGACGGCCGCGTGCACCTTCGCGGGCGCCTGGGCCGTACCGGCCGCCGGTCTGGTGGCGACGGTGACGGTCGCGGTGGGCGTGAGCCTCGCCCGGAACTCCTGACCCGCTCCGGAGGCGCCCGGTCCAGGGCGTGCGGTGGTCGACGGCGTCCGGAGGGGGCAAAGTGCCGCGCCCTCTCCGGCGCGTGCGGCACGGTGGCCCGTGTCCCGTCCGATCGGCCGGCGGTCCGTGATGTCGAGGGTGACACCGGCCCGTGCCGCGACATCCTTGGTCGTGGCTCCCCGCCCCACCTCCGCGTGGAAAGGTTTCCATGATGTGAATGTTTTTACGATTGCATACTGACCAGGTCAGAGCCAAGGCTTCGGTGCACACCGTGCCGCCCGACGGTGCCGAGGTGAAGTGGCGGACTTCGAACAGTCCTACAGACGCCCCGCCTCCACGATCCGGCGCAGGAACCGCCGCGTACGGTCCCGGCGCGGGGCGCCGAAGACCTCGTCCGGTGTGCCGCGTTCCAGCACCACGCCGCCGTCCAGGAAACACACCTGGTCGGCGACCTCGCGGGCGAACCCCATCTCGTGGGTGGCCAGCACCATCGTCATCCCCTCGCCCTTGAGGTCCCGTACGACCGACAGGACCTCACCCACCAGCTCGGGGTCGAGCGCCGCGGTGATCTCGTCGAGCAGCAGCAGCCGGGGGCGTACCGCCAGGGCGCGGACGATCGCGGCGCGCTGCTGCTGACCGCCGCTGAGCCGGTCCGGGTACTCCTCCGCCTTGTCGCCGAGGCCGAGCCGGGCCAGCAGTTCGCGGGCGCGTGTCTCCGCCTCCTCGCGGGGGACGCCGAGGACCCGGCGCGGCGCGAGGGTGATGTTGCGCAGCACCGTCATGTGCGGGAAGAGGTTGTACGACTGGAACACGACGCCGATCCGGCGGCGCACCGCGTCCGCGTCGGCCCGTGGATCGGTGATCTCCGTCCCGTCGAGGAAGATCGCCCCGTCGTCGATCTCCTCCAGCAGGTTCGCGCAGCGCAGCAGGGTCGACTTGCCGGAGCCGGAGGCGCCGATCAGCGCGGTCACGGTGTGCGGGGCGACGTCCAGGGTGACGTCCCGCAGCACGACCCGGTCCCGGCCGAAGGTCTTGCGCACGGACTCCAGACGCAGCACAGGGGCGTTGCCCGCCTCGCTTCCTGGCGGGTCCGCCGTACGGGCGGGCCCGGTGTCCGGGGCGTCGGCGGTCATACGGTGCCTCCTTGCGCGCGGCGGCGGTCCATCCGGGCGGTGACCCAGTCCGTGAAGCGGGTCATGGGGATCGTCAGCGCGACGAAGACGAGCCCCGCGACCACGTACGGCGTGTAGTTGAAGTACTTCCCGGTGATGATCTGCGCCGCGTACACGGCGTCCACGGCCCCGGCGATCGAGACGAGGCCGGTGTCCTTCTGGAGCGACACCAGATCGTTGAGGAGCGGCGGCACCACCCGCCGTACCGCCTGCGGGAGGACCACGTACCGCAGCGTCCTGGAGCTGGACAGCCCCAGCGAACGGGCCGCCGCCCGCTGCGAGGGGTGGACGGACTCGATGCCCGCGCGGAAGACCTCGGCGACATAGGCGGAGTACGTCAGGACGAGCGCGGCGCCGCCGAGGAGCACCGGATCGGTGGTGACCCCCTGGAGCCGCAGCGCAGGCACCCCGAAGACGACCAGCAACAGACAGATGATCAGGGGCAGTCCTCGGAAGAAGTCGGTGTACGCGGCGGCCAGCGCCCGGACCGGGAAGAAGACCGGGCCACGCAGCGTACGGGCGACGGCCAGCAGCAGCCCGAGGGCGAGGACGCAGACGCCGCACACCGCGAGCAGCCGCAGATTGAGCAGCAGCCCGTCGAGGACCTGCGGCAGCGCCATCCGGGCGTACTCGGCGCTGAAGAAGGTCTCGCGGGTGCGCTGCCAGCCCGGCGACCCGGTGATGACGAGGAACAGCACGGCGCCCGTGACCAGGGTGGAGAGCGCGGCGACGGCGGTGGCGCGGCGGGCCCGGGCGCGCTTGTACCGTTCGCGGGCGAGCCGCCGCGCCGACGGCGTGTACGCGGCCTCGTCCGGCGGGTACGGATCTCCGGTGCGCGGCCCGCCGCTCTCCCGCCGCTCCGCCGGGTCCTCGCCGCCGCCCTTCCCGACGCATACGCTCCCGCCGGTCATGTGAGGACCGGCGCGTCGACGGCGTCGGCGAGCCATCGCTTCTCCAGCGCGGCGAGGGTGCCGTCCGCGCGGAGCGTGTCGACCGCCCGGGTGACGCAGGGGGTCAGCGCGCTGCCCTTGTCGAGGGCCAGCCCGAACTGCTCGGCCGCGCCCGAGGAGTCGGCGAACTGCCCGACGACCTTCGCCTCGGGGATCTCGGCGGAGGTGATGTAGAACGCGGTCGGCAGATCGACGACGATCGCGTCGACCTGTCCGTTGCGCAGCGCGGACTTGGCGAGGTCGTTCTTCTGGAAGACGGCGGGCCGGCGCTCCGGCTTGATGATCTCGTCGACGGTGTCGAGGCTCGTGGTGCCGACCTGGGCGCCGAGCCTGGCCCCCTTCAGTTCCCCGGCGCTCCTCGCCCCGGCGTACGGGGACGACTTCAGCGCGACGACGGCCTGGCGGACGGCGTAGTAGCCGGAGGAGAAGTCGACGGCCCGTTTGCGTTCGTCGCTGATGGAGATCTGGTTGAGGTCGAAGTCGAAGTTCTTGGCGCCCGGCGCGACGGAGTTGTTGAACGGGACGGTCTGCCAGACGACATCGTCCCTCCCGTAGCCGAGAGCCTTGGCCACGGCGTACGCGACGGCGGACTCGAAGCCCTTCCCGTTCGCCGGGTCGTCGTCCTGGAACCAGGGCGCGTACGCGGGTTTGTCCGTACCGACCGTCAGCTTCCCCTCGGTTCTGGTGTCGAGCCCGCCCGCGACGCAGGCGGTCGGGCCGGCCGGCGTACCGCCGGCGGACGGCTCCTCCTGCGGGGCACACCCCGTGGCGGCGGCGACGGTGAGGGCGAGGAGGGCGGGGAGAAGACCGCGGGCGGTGGGACGCATGGCGGGAGAGTGCCACCGTGCGGGGGTGTCTGTCGAGATCACCGCATTGCGGCCGGGTGAATTCCGCGCCGGACGCCGCAAAAGGGTTTGCCGGGCGATCGGGGAGGCTGCGAGGCTCCTCGGGTGACGGTAGCCCGAGTCGAACTGCTGACCCGCCAACTCGACCTGACCTGGTCCCTGTTCGCGTACTACCTGCGGGATCTGGACGACGCCGCCTGCCTCTGGGAGCCCGCGCCGGAGTGCTGGACCGTACGCCCCGACGGCCGGGGAACATGGGCGGCCGACTGGGAGACGACGGAGCCCGACCCCGCCCCGGCCACCTCGATCGGCTGGCTGACCTGGCACATCGGCTACTGGTGGACGACCACCCTCGCCCACTGCTTCGGGCCCGGCGCGCCCGCACGCGAGGAGATCACCTGGCCGGGCGGCGCCGGGGCCGCCGGTGACTGGCTGTGCGCGCTGAAGGACGAGTGGCGCGCGGCGCTGCTCCCGCTCACCGACGCCGAACTCGACTCCACGGAGCGGACCGCCGGGCTGCCGTGGGGCGAGAAGCTGCCCCTGGTGGACGTGGCGGGCTGGGTCAACTTCGAACTGGCCAAGAACATCGCGGAGATCGGCCTGACCCAGCGCTTCCACGCGGCCCGTACCGACTGATCTCCCTACCCGCTCACCTGCCTCTTCACTCATCCGCCGACCCGCCGACCGGGCTTTTCGGTGGTGCGCACTCCGCGCCACCGGAGAGCCTTTTCTTCTGAGCGGCAGATCTTTTGACGGATCATGAGGAAGTTTCAGAGATTCGTTCCGAACCTCTGGACAGCCCCGACGCGGCGCCCTAATGTCTCGGCCCACCGGACAAGTGTTTCGTCGCGGTAACACCGCAGCCCCCCGGCGTTCGATCGAACGCCCCTCACCGCACGAGTCTCTCCACGTCTCTCCCCCCACGGCCGGGTCGGCCTCCGACTGCACCCGTCCCGAGGCGCTGCGCGTCCGCCGTCCCGGCGGTCGCACGCTCACGCACTGTGCAGCACCCCCGTCGACGTACGGGGTCACGGCCGCGCGCCCGGCGCGTCCGTCACCGCAGCGGAAGGGAAACGACATGAAGGTACGTACGTTCATCGCCACGGCCTCGCTGGTGGCCTCCGGAGGGCTCGTCGCCTTCGCCGGCTCCGCGCAGGCGGCGCTCTACACCACCTGTGTGGGGGACGGCGGAGCCGTCACGGTCAACAACGACCTGGTCGTCCCGGCGGGCAAGTCCTGCACCCTGACCGGAACGAAGGTCAAGGGCACGGTGACCGTCGAGGACGGCGCCGACCTCGTCGCCGCGGGAGCCACCTTCAACGGGGCCGTCAACGTGGGCGGGAACGCCTACCTCGACCTCACCGACACCACCGTCAAGGGCGCGCTGACCACCCGCGCCGCCTTCGGCGCCCATCTCCAGGACACCACCGTCAAGGCCGGCATCACCGCCACCGAGGGCTTCGTGTACGCCGTCGACTCCGCCCTCGGAGGGACCGTCAGAGCCGAGTCGGGTGAGCTGTACGTGTCGGGCAGCACCCTCGACGGGGCCCTGACCGGGGACCGCAACCAGTACACCGACGTGTACGACTCCACGGTCAAGGGCGCCCTCACCGTCAGCGGGAACACCCTCGGCGGTCTCCTCTGTGCCAGCGAGGTCCAGGGCAACACCGTGTACAAGGACAACGCGGACGCCCTCCAGCTCGGCGGCGAGGGGCTGCTCGGCTCCTGCCGGGGCGCCACCTACCTCGGCGGCGATCTCGCGGTCACCGGCAACAGCGCCAACGCCGTACTCGACAACACGATCGTCCGGGGCGCGCTCACCGCCACCGGCAACACGCCCGTGCTCAAGGTCGGGGACCTGGCCCGGGTCCGTGGTGGAATCACCGGCGAGACCGCACCGGCGACCTCGTCCGCCCGCTCCGCCAAGCCGGCCGCGCGGGACCGCGGGAACGAACTCGCCGGGAAGGCGGCGGAGCGCGCCGCCGAGGCACGGGCCGACGCCCACGCGGCGGGCGACTCACGGCTGAAGTGAGCCCCGGCGGCTCATGACGGCACGCCGGGCACGTCGCCGGGCACCGCGCCGGTACGTACGCCTTCCGGCACCGCGCCGGTACGTACGCCGCCCGGCGGCCTCGCCCGGACGGCATCCGTCGCCCGGTCCGCACACCTCGCCCACTCCGCACGCACACCCCTCCGGCACCCGCCGCCTCCCGCACACACCCCCGCACCCGCCCCCCCGCCCACGCCGCCACCTCCCCGTGACGGACACCCCCCGCCCATCCCTCAGGAGTGACCATGGGCCATTCTTCGCGCAAGTCCTTCGACCGCAGGGCCTTCCTGCGGGCCACCGCCGGCACCACCGTGGCGCTCGCCGCCGCCTCCGTCGCCGGGGCCACGGCCGCCTCCGCGGTGACCGCGCCGGCCACCGCCGCCACCCGCGGGCTCACCATCCCCAAGGACCGCATCGGCATCCAGCTCTACAGCATCCGCGACAAGGTCGCCTCCCTCGGCTTCGCCGTCGTCTTCGCGGAGCTGTCCCGGATCGGCTACCGCGAGGTCGAGTTCGCCGGATACACCCAGGACACCGCCATCCTGGGCCGGCAGATCACCCTCCCCGAGATCCGGAAGCTGCTCGACGACAACGGGCTGAGCGCCGTCGGCAGCCATGTCGGCATCGGCAATCTGCGCACGAACCTCCAGGCCGAGCTGGACGCCGCGCAGATCCTCGGCATGCCGCACGTCGGGACGGCCAACGCGCCCTCGAACCTCAACACGGTCGCGGGCTACCGCGCCGCCGCCGACGAGTTCAACGTCTGGGGCGCGGCGGCCACCGCCCGTGGCCTCAAGCTCTACCAGCACAACCACGCGGGCGAGTTCGCCTTCGCCACCGACCAGCCGTCCGTACGGCTCTACGACGTCTTCCTCAAGAACACCGATCCGCGCCATGTGTATCTGGAGCTGGACATCTACTGGGCGTATGTGGGCCAGTACCGCTTCCCGGGGTTCGATCCGGCCGCGTACGTCCGCAACCAGCCCTACCGCTACCCGCTGTTCCACATGAAGGACGGCGACACCAACCCGTCCAACGCCAACGGCTACGACATCGTCGAGTTCGGTGCCGGGGATCTGCCGTACGAGCGGTTCATCCGCGACATCGGGCCGCGCGCCGCCCACATCGGCATCTGGGAGCAGGACACGGCCCCCAACACCCAGCCCAACCCGCCGGGTTCGCTGGGCGCCGCCGCACGCAGCTTCACCGCGATCGACCAGCTGCTGCGCTGAGACCCCGCCCGCCGACGACCGAGGAGACGCATTCACCGTGCACCGTTCCCTGAGACGTCTGATGGCAGGGGTCCTGCTCACCGCCCTGCCCGCGCTGGGTCCGGTGGGGCTCGCGCCCGCCGCCCAGGCGCACGAGAACCATGAACACGCCCTGGACTGGGCGAACTACGAGAAGACCACCCTCACCAAGGACACCGGCGAGCCGATCGACCTCGCCGTCCTGCCCGACAGCCGCGTGCTGCACACGGCCCGCAACGGCGATCTGCGGCTCACCGACCCCGGCACCGGGGTGACCAAGGTCGTCAACAAGATCGACGTGTACCAGAACTCCGAGATGGGGCTCCAGACCGTCACCCTGGACCCGGACTTCGCCACCAACCAGTGGGTCTACCTCTACTACTCCCCGCCGCTGAACACCCCGGCCGGCTCCGCCCCGCTCCAGCTCCCCGCCGGGCAGACCGACGCGTACTGGAAGCAGTGGGAGGGGTACGACACCCTCACCCGGTTCAAGTGGACCGGCGACAAGCTCGACCTGTCCACCGCCCAGGAGATCATCCGCGTCGACAGCAACCGGGGACAGTGCTGCCATGTCGCCGGTGACGTGGACTTCGACGCGGACGGCAACCTCTACCTCTCCACCGGCGGGAACACACCGGCGTCGGGACCCAACGTCAACGGGTACACACCGATCAACGACGCGGCCGGCTACAACCCCGGCCTCGACGAGCGCCGCGGCGCGGGCAACACCAACGACCTGCGCGGCAAGATCCTCCGTATCGACGTGAAGGACGACGGGAGTTACACCGTCCCCGACGGCAACCTGTTCGCGCCCGGCACCCCGAAGACCCGCCCCGAGATCTTCGTGATGGGGCTGCGCAACCCCTTCCGGATGACCGTGGACCGGGCGACCGGCGCCGTGATGTGGGGCGACTACGGCCCCGACGCGGGCACCGCCGACCCGAACCGCGGTCCCATGGGGTACGTCGAGTGGCAGACCACCACCAAGCCCATGAACGGCGGCTGGCCCTACTGCACCGGTGACAACACCCACCCCTACCGGGACTTCGACTTCGCCACCCTCACCCCCGGAGCGGCCTTCGACTGCGCCGCCCCCGTCAACGACTCACGCTGGAACACCGGCGCGAGCGTCCTGCCCCCGGCCACCCCGGCCACCCTCTGGTACGGGGACAAGGACACCGACCAGCCCTGGCCCGAGCTGACCGCGTTCCGCGGCCCCGGAGGGCCCGGCGGCCAGGCCCCGATGGCCGGACCGGTCTACCACTACGACGCGGACAACCCGGCCCCGGGCAAGTTCCCCGCGTACTGGGACGGCAAGGCGTTCTTCGGGGAGTTCTCCCAGGACTACGTCGCCGCCTTCACCCTCGAAGGCCCCGACGGCCCCGTCGGCAAGCTGGAGAACGTCCTGCCCAACAGCGAACGGTCCGCGAACGGCATCCCGCCCTGGGACAACCCGATGGACCTGGAGTTCGGCCCCGACGGCGCGCTCTACGTCCTCGACTACGGCGACGGCTTCTTCCGCCAGAACCCCGACGCGGGCCTCTACCGGATCGACTACGCCGAGGGCAACAAGGCGCCCACCGCCGTGATCAAGGCCGATCCGACCTCCGGTCAGGCCCCGCTCACGGTCACCTTCAGCGCCACCGGCTCCAGCGACCCGGAGAACGGCGCCCTCACCTACCAGTGGGACCTGGACGGCGACGGCACCTTCGACGCCACCGGACCCACCGCGAGCCGTGTCTACCCGGACAACGGACAGTTCCAGGCCCGGCTGAAGGTCACCGACCCGCAGGGCAAGACCGGACTGACCAGCCGGCAGATCACCGTCGGCAACACCGCGCCCACCGTGAAGATCACCTCACCGCCGGACGGTGGCTTCTTCAACTGGGGCGACGCCGTACCGTACGCGATCTCCGTCGACGACCCCGAGGACGGAGCCACGCCCGACTGCGCCAAGGCCGCCTGGACCTTCGGCCTCGGACACAACCAGCACGGCCACCCGGTCAACAGCGGCACCGGCTGCTCGGGCGCCGTCGTCACCCCGACCGACGCCGGGCACGGGGACACCGAGAACGTCTTCGGCGTCCTCGGCATCACCTACACCGACAAGGGCGCGAACGGCGTCCCGCCGGCCACCGGGGACGCCCAGGTGGTCCTCAACCCGGCGCTCATGCAGGCCGAGCACCACGACTCCGCGGACGGCGTCACCATCACCGACGACACCACCGCGTCCGGACAGCGCAAGGTCACCTCCTTCGACGCGGGCGACTGGATCGCCTACGACCCGGTCTCCTTCGCCGGCATCACCGGGGTGAAGACCCGCGCCTCCGGCGCCGGAACGCTGGAACTGCGCTGGAACGCCACCGACGCCGCGCCGTTCGCCACCGTCGACGTACCGGCGGGCGAGGGCTGGCAGACCGTCACCACCCCGCTGCCGAAGCCCCCTCGGGCACCGGAGAGCTCTACGTCACCTCCTCCGGCGGTGTCGACCTCGACTCCCTCACCTTCCAGGGCGCGGGCGTCGCCGACAGGACCCCGCCGAAGGCCGCCGCCACCCTCGACCCGCCCCGGCCCAACGGCGCGGGGGGCTGGTACACGAGCAATGTGTCGCTGAGCGTCACCGCCACCGACAACGGCACGGTCAGCAGCCGCCAGTACTCGGTCGACGGCGGTACGACCTGGCTGTCGGCGAACGCAGCCGTCACCCTGTCGGCGGAGGGCACCACCACCGTCCGCTACCGGGCCACCGACAGCGGCGGCAACGTCTCAGAGACCGGCAGCCTGACCGTACGGATCGACCGCACCGCACCCGCGGTCACCGTCACCGGCCTCGACGCCGACGGCGCCTACGGGGACTCCCAGCGCCCGAAGCCCGTGGTCACCACCGCCGACCCGGTCTCGGGCGTGGCCACCACGACCACCACCCTGGACGGCGCCGCCATCACCCCCGGTCAGCCGCTCGACCTGTGGCGGCTGCCGCTCGGCGGCCATGAGCTGACGGTGAAGGCCGTGGACCGGGCGGGCAACACCACGACGAAGACGGTGCGCTTCACCACCCGCGCCTCCTTCGACGATCTCGCCACGCTGCTCCCACGCCTGACCGCCGAGAAACTCGTCACCGCCCAGGGCGAGCAGCGTCTGACCGTCCGGCTCGGCCAGGCACGCGCCCACGCCGACGCGGGCAGGCTCAGCCAGGCCCGCGCCGTACTGGACTCGTTCGCCACCGCCGCGGGCGACCCCGCGCTGGTGCCGGACGCGGCGGCCGGCGCCGCCCTCGCCCGGGACGCCCGGGCCGTGAAGGGAGGACTGACCGGCTGACGGCCGAACGGACCACGGCAGAGCTGCCCCGCCCCGGCGGGGCAGCTCTGTGCGGGTTTCGTCAAGATGTACGCAACTTCTGCCTCGTTGTGGAAAAGTGACGGTCGGAGGAAGTGAGCCTGTGAGCATTCGGTACCGCGTTCTGTCCCTGCTGCGGGACAACGGCCCACTGTCCCGCGCCCAGTTGGCGGGCCGGCTGGAGGTGCCGCGACCACGGCTCCTCGCCGAGCTCGACCGTATGCTCGCCGCCGGCACGGTTCTGGAGGCCGGCCCGGCCGCCTCGCGCGGCGGCCGCCGCTCCACCCTCGTCCAGCTCGACCCCGGACTGCGGTTCGCCGCCGTGGACCTGGGCGCCAGCTCGCTCGACATCGAGATCACCGACGGCGAACTCGAACCCGTGGCCTCCTACTCCGAGGCCGCCGACATCCGCTCGGGACCGGTCGCCGTACTGAACCGGATCAGCGAACTCCTCCACAAGATGGCCGCGCAGGGCCACTACACCCGGCTCGACGCCATCGGCATCGGCCTGCCAGGACCGGTCAGCTTCCGGGAGGGCGTCCCCGTCTCCCCGCCGATCATGGTGGGCTGGAACCGTTTCCCCGTACGCGACACCCTCGCCCGTGAGCACGGCTGCCCCGTGGTCGTCGACAACGACGTCAATGTGATGGCACTCGGGGAGCAGCACAGCGGGGTCGCCCGGTCCGTCGAACATCTGCTCTTCGTCAAGATCGGCAGCGGTATCGGCTCCGGCATGCAGCACCACGGGCGGATCTACCGGGGCGCCGAGGGGTGCGCGGGCGACATCGGCCATATCCAGGTCGAGGCGGGCGGCCCCGTCTGCACCTGCGGCAACACCGGGTGCCTGGAGGCGTACTTCGGCGGCGTCGCCCTCGCCAGGGACGCCACCGCGGCCGCCCGCTCCGGCGACTCACCGGCGCTGGCCGAACGGCTCGCGGCCCAGGGCACACTGACCGCCGTCGATGTCGCGGAGTGCGCCGTCGGCGGCGACAGCGCCTGCGTCAACCTCATCAGGGCCGGGGGCCACCGCGTGGGGCAGGTCCTCGCCACCCTGGTCAGCTTCATGAACCCGTCGATGATCGTGATCGGCGGCGGGCTCTCCGGACTCGGCTATCTGTTACTCGCGGAGATCCGCAGCGTCGTGTACCAGCGCTCACTGCCGCTGGCCACCGGCAATCTGCCGATCGTCATGTCCGAACTCGGCCCGCGCGCCGGGGTCGTCGGCGCCGCGCTCCTGGCGAGTGAACTCGCGTACGGCGAGGACGAGGAGGCCTGAGCACGGCGCCGACGGCGCCAGCCCTCAGCGCTCGGCGGATACGGCGGGCCCGGAGGGTCCGGCGGGTTGTGCGGGACCGCCGGGAGTGTCCGCCTCCACCGCCCGCGCGTCCTGCGCCTGCGCCCCGGCCGGAACCACGACGGGGACCGGCTCCCTCCCGTCGAGTACGCGCAGCGCCCGCCCGGTGTCCAGCGCACCCTCCCACCGCGAGACCGCGAAGACCGCGACACAGTTGCCCAGCAGGTTCGTGGTGACGCGCATCGAGTCCATGATCCGGTCCACCCCGAGCAGCAGCGCCACCGCTCCCGCCGGGATCACCCCCAGCGCCGAAGCCGTCGCGGAGAGCGCGAGAAACGCCGAGCCCGGCACGCCCGCCATGCCCTTGCTGGTGAGCATCAGAACCAGCACCACGGTGACCTGCTGGCCGAGGGTCAGGTCCACCCCGACGGCCTGCGCGATGAACAGCGTGCCGATCGACAGATAGATCGAGGCGCCGTCGAGATTGAACGAGTACCCGGTGGGCAGAACGAGCCCGACCGCGTCGTCCCGGCACCCGGCGGCCCGCAGCTTCTGCATCATGCGCGGCATGACGGTCTCGCTGGAGGCGGTGCCCAGCGCGAGCAGCAGCTCCTCCCGGGTGTACCGGACGAACTTCCACAGGCTCAGCCCGGTGACCAGCCTGAGGGCGACCGCCAGCAGCAGGAGGAAGAGCAGCGCCACTCCGTAGCAGAGCGCGATCAGCTTCCCGTACGTCGTGAGGGCGCCGAGCCCGTACTCGCCCACGAGGTGGGCGGTCGCACCGAAGACGGCCAGCGGGGCCAGCCGCATCACGAAGCCGACGACCGCGAAGACGACCTGCTGCGCCTGCTCGACGGCCGGGAGGATCGCCGGGACCTTCGTCCTCCCCAGATGCAGCACCGCCGCGCCGACCAGGCAGGCCAGTACGAGCACCTGGAGCAGCGAGTTCTCCGCGAACGCGCCGACCGCGCTGTCCGGCAGGGCCTCCAGGATGAACTGCGAGGTCGACGGCAGCTCCCCGCCGCCCGTCCTGCCGTCCACGGCGGACGGGTCGAGAGAGGCCGGATCGACGTTCATGCCCCTGCCGGGCCCGACGAGATGGGCGGCGACCAGACCGATCAGCAGCGCCGCCGTGGTCGCCACCTCGAACCAGATCAGCGCCTTGACGCCGATCCGCCCGAACCCCTTGAGGTCGCCCGCCCCGGCTATGCCGACCACGACGACGCAGAAGACGAGCGGCGCGATGACGGCCTTGATCAGCCGGATGAATCCGTCGCCGAGCGGCTGGACCGCCGTGGCCGCGTCCGGCCAGAGCCGTCCGAGCAGGATGCCCAGCACCAGGGCGCAGGCGACCTGGGTGAACAGCGAGGTGCGCAGGGATCCGGCCGCGCGCCGGACCAGGGACGGGGACGTGTGCGGCACAGCCACTCTCACCAGCTCCACTCGGCTCTCCTCGGAGAGCTTCTGTCGTGTTCTGTCATGCGGAAGATCTTTTCCGATCGCTGCTCACTATGACCGGGCCCGTATTTCCGATGGAGAGCCCTGCGTTACGGCCAGGAAAAAACTGCCGATCCTGCCCTCGGCGGGTAGGTGGGGGGCGGCGCCGGCGTAAGAACCGGACGGCCGAGAAGGATGGCCGAGTGGCCGACAGGAATGGCCGGTCGGCCGGTGGCCATGGCCGGTCGGCCGACGCGCGGTCACGGGGGTCGCTCCTAGCATCGGTGTCACAGGCCGGGTCGCCGGCCACCGCTCCCGAGGGGGGACCTCTCCGATGACACCGACGCCCACCACACCCGGCGCACCCGCCGGCACCGTCCACACCACGGAGTTCGAGACCGATGTCATCGAACTCCTCACGGAGACCGCGAGCGAGGCCACCTCGTGCGAGAGCCGGAGCGCCGGCACCGAACACCTGGTGCACATGCTCGTCATGGGCGAGACGGCGGCGGGCGAGGCGATCGCCCCCGGTATGCGCCAGGCCGGCGGACTCGGCGGCATCATCCAAGCCCTCACCTTCCCCGACAGCACGCGGCCCTGGGTGCACGGCGACACGGCCACCGCCCCCGACGACCTCCCGGCCCACCCCGACGACGAGGCCGAGGCCGACGCCGTGTGGCGCGAGGCCGCCTGGCGTGCCGCGCGGAAGAAGGCGCGGCGTGGTGCCCCCGAGGCGGGTGCCCTCCCGCCCGAGCCGTCCGGGGCGCTGCGCGCCTGCCTCCTGCGCGCTCTGCGGCTGGCCCGCCTGGAAGGAACGCCGAGCGTACGGTGCCGTCATGTGGCCCGCGCCCTGCTGCAACTCCCCGACAGCCGGGCGCTGGAGGCCATGACGCTGCAACGGATCGACAGGGCCGCCGCGTCCGCCGCACTGGACACCCTGGACGCGGGCGCCGCCGCTGATCCGGACTTCCCGGAGCCTCCGAGCATCAGGGGCATGCGGGGCACGGGCGTGCTGGGCGGGGGCGGCGGGCTCTCCCGCGTCCTCCTGTCCTGGATGTTCCGCAGCGGCCCGGAGGGCGACGGGATGCTCACCTCGGTGTTCCTGGAGGCCGCGCGTCAGACCGTACGGCGCGGACATGGCGTGGTCGAGCCGGCGGATCTGCTGCTGGCCGTCATGGCGCTGGACCGGGCACTCGCCGTCACCGGCCGCTCGTTCCCGGAGACAACCGCCGCCGTGAACGAGGGCGCGGCCCTGCTCCGTACGCACGGAGCGCGGCCGGACTCCCTGGTTCGCGCGGCGAGGGCGGGTGTCGCCGCCCCGGCCCCCGGCCCCTTCCCCGCCGCCACCGAGATGCCGCGCTCGCCCGCCGTCGAACGCGCCCAGTCCGTCGCCCAGCTCACGGCGGCCGAGCGTGGCTCCGCGACGGTCGGAACCGTACATCTCCTGGCCGCCCTGCTCGCCGACGACGAGGGGGAGGCCGCGCGGCTGCTGCGCGCGGAGGGCGTCGACATGACCGCGCTGAAGGACCGGCTGAGCCCGAGCCCCGGCGCGTGAGGACGGGAACCCGCCGTCCCCCGGCTGGTCCGGCGGGCGCTACGGTCCCGGGGAGAAGTACGACGAGGAGCGAGGCGAAGGTGTCGGGGACACGGATACGGGACCGGGCCCGCAGGGGCCTGCGCAGGACACGGAGCGCCGCCCGGCGCGAGGCGGTGGAGTGCGTGGCGGCCCTGCGCGCGGCCCCCCGCCGTACCGTTGTCACCGAGGCGCTGGCCTGCGCCCTGGTCGCCGCGCTCGCGCTGATCCCGCTCACCTTCCTGCCCGAGGAACTGTCCCAGGAACGGCCGGTCCTCGCCGCCCTGGAAGGGCTGTGGACGGTTGTCCTGGTGCTCGGACGCCACCGCCGTCCCGCGCTCGCGGTGGCCGCCACGGCGCCGCTGCTCGTCGGCTCCAGCGTGTGGATCCTGGTGGCGGTGCCCCTGATCGTGGTGTCCGCCACCCGCCGGGTCACCTCGCGCCGCGCCTGGCAGGCCGTGGGCGCGGCCTGCGCGCTGGCCGTCGTCCTGGCGGTGGCGGACGGCCTGGTGACCGGCGGCCGGTTGACCGGCGACCCCGCGGCCGAATCCCTGACGTGGCCCGAGATGGTGGCGGGCGACGCGGTCTCCCTGGTGCTGCTGCTGGCCCTCCCCGCACTGGCCGGGACCCTGCTCGGGCAGCGGCGCCCCCTCGTCAGCCTGCTGCGGGAACGCAACGCCTATCTGGAGCAGGCCCGTTCACTGACCGCCGTGGCGGCGCGGATGGAGGAGCGGAACCGGATAGCCGGGGAGATGCACGATCTGCTCGGCCACAGACTGAGCCTGATCTCGGTGTACGCCGGCGCGCTGGAAATGGCCGCTGCCCGGCAGGCGCCGCCGCTGGCGGGGCAGGCCGAACTACTGCGTACCACCGCCGGTACGGCGATGGAGGAACTGCGCGAGATCCTGGGTGTGCTGCGCCGGCAGGAGCTTCAGGACCCCACCGCGGACCCCGGGAGCCGCCGGGGCACCCGCGAGGACATCACCGCCCTCGTGGCCGAGTCCGCACGCACGGGTATGGCCGTCACGCTCGACTGGTCGGGACCCGACGCCGCCGACGCCGCCCCGCAGGCCCGTCAGGCGCTCCACCGGGTGGTGCGTGAAGCGCTGACCAATGCGCTCAAGCACGCGTCCGGCGCGCCCACCCGGGTGGAGGTCCGCCACACCGACGGCCGGATCGCGGTCTCCGTCACCAACGAGCGGCCCCGGGTGGCCCGTCGGCCGCAGCCCGGGAACCGCAGCGGGCTGGTCGGCCTGGACGAGCGGATCGCGCTGCTCGGCGGCTCGTTCGGCGCGGGCCCCGTCGCGATCGGTGGATTCCGTGTCGAGGCACTGCTGCCCGCGCACCCCGAACAGCCCGCGCAGCCGGATCCGTCCGCGCACCGGGAGCCGTTCGCGCTCCCGGCGCGCCCCGGGCGTCCGGGGGAGGGGGCCGGGGAGACCGCCGGGGCGTACCCCCCGCTTCCGACCGCCGTGCTGACCTGGCCGCGGGTGCTGGGCGCCGGGTGCGCGTCGGCGCTCGTCATCCTTCCCACCGTGGCGTTCCTCGTGATTCTGCTGGTGATTGCGATCGTATGATGAGGCGATGATCCGAGTCCTCATCGCCGACGACGAGACCCTGATGCGCGCCGGCATCCGGCTGATCCTGGAGAACGCGGAGGACATCGAGGTGACCGCGGAGGCCGCCGACGGCCGTGCGGCGGTCACCGCCTGCCGGGGCCAGGACATCGACGTGGCGCTGCTCGACCTCCAGATGCCGGGTACGGACGGCATCACCGCCGCCGAGGAGATCGCCAGGACCTCGCCCCGCACCCGGGTGGTGATGCTGACCGCCTTCGGTGAGGAGCGGAGCGTCACCCGGGCCCTGCGCGTCGGCGCGACCGGCTTCCTGCTCAAGGACACGGGCCCCACCGAGCTGATCCGTTCGGTACGGCTCGCCGCGAGCGGCGAACCCGTACTGGCGCCCCGGATCACCCGGCAGCTTCTGGAACGGCACGTACGCTCCGGCCACGAGACCGAGGCCGCCCTGCGCAGGACCGACGGACTGACCGCGGCCGAGCGCGACGTCCTGCGGCTGCTCGGCACGGGCCTGTCGAACGCCGAGATCGCCGACCAGCTTCATCTGAGCGCGAGCACGGTCAAGGCGCACATCAGCCGCATCCTGACCCGTACCGGCTGCGCCAACCGCGTACAGGCCGCCGTCCTCGCCCACGACGCGGGCCTGCTCACCGACGGCTGACGCCCCCTCCGGCCTCCCGTGTCCGGTCTTCCGTGCCCGGCCCTCCGCCCCCGGCCGGGTGTTCGGAATTCGAGGAGCTCCTTGCCCGACACCGACGCGTCGGCGGCGACCCCGAACGCGTCCAGCGCCCGTCGCCGGGCGGACCGCGACCGGGGTGCGCGCGGTGGGCCTGAGCCGTCCGAGGCCGCCCGTACGACCGTTCCGACCACCTCGTGCCCGAGGATCAGCGGGGCCCGCAGAACGGACTCGCCGACGGAGCCGTGCCGCCGGTAGTGCAGGTCGGAGCCGCAGATGCCGCCGTACGCGACGGCGACGACCGGCGCGCCGGGCCCGGGGGTCCGCACGGCGACGCGCTCGACGCGCAGATCGCCCGCCCCGTGGGCGACGACCGCCGCGGTGGCGCGAGGTGACTGAACGTCTAAGCTCTGGGCCAAGGCTTCACTTTGGGACGGGACCGGTACCGGTACGCGCGCCCCGGCGCCGCGCCGGCCGCCGTACCGGGGAGGAGCGAAGATGGCACCGCAGAACTCTCCAGAAGATCGTTTCAACACCGGGGAGGCGCATTCCGCGCGCGTGTACGACTACATCCTGGGCGGCAAGGACAACTACCAGGTCGACCAGGAGGCCGGCGACTCGATGTGCCGGGAGTGGCCCGCACTCCCCGTCCACATGCGGGCCAACCGCGAGTTCATGCACCGCGCGGCCCGCTATCTGGCCGAGGAGAAGGGCATCAGGCAGTTCCTGGACATCGGTACGGGTCTGCCCACCCAGCCCAACATGCACGAGGTCGTGCAGAAGGTCGCCCCCGACTCCCGGGTCGTCTACGTCGACAACGACCCGATCGTCCTCGCGCACGCCCGCGCCCTGCTGACCAGCGCTCCCGAGGGACGTACGGCCTACATCGACGCCGATATGCGGGACCCCGACGCGATCATCGGCTCGCCCCAGTTCCAGGAGCTGCTGGACCTGCGGGAGCCCGTCGGCCTCATGATCATCGGGATTCTCCATTTCATCCTGGAGGACGACGACGACCACGGCCTCGTCCAGCGGCTGCTCGACCCGCTGCCGGCCGGCAGCTATCTGGCGATGACCATCGGCACCGCCGACTTCGCCCCGGTGGAGGTCGGCCACGTCGCCGAGGAGTACCTGAAGCGCGGCATGCCCATGCAACTCCGTACGCTGGCCGAGGCCACGACGTTCTTCGACGGCCTGGAGCTGATCGAGCCGGGCGTGACCCAGGTCCACAAGTGGCGTCCGGACGTCGGCCAGGAGGTCATGGACGACCGGGACATCGCGATGTACGGCGCCATCGCCCGTAAGAACTGACCCGCGGCGCCGGGCGGCGAGCGTCCCCGCACGGCCCGGAGGGCGCGGAGCGTCAGCGCACCGTCAGGCGGCGCAGGCGGGACACCGCCGCCTGCGCATGCCCTCCGGCAGCGGGCTCGTGGGGAAGACGGTCCTGCCGAGTGCCAGGTCGTCGAGCGGGTGGGCGGTCGCGCCGGCCAGGACGACGGTGACCGTCCGGCCCGCTGTGACCACGGCGCCCCTGCCGCGCCACTGGGCCTGGACGCGCAGGGCGCAAGGGGCCCCGGACAGGCGCACGGTCGCACCGTCGACGACCTGGACCCGCAGGCCCGACGGCAGCCGTCCACGAGCCCCGCGCGTCCCCCGGCACCGATCCCGCCTTTCCCGCCCGAGCTGTGACCGCGACGGGATCGGCATGCCGACCGGAACTCCTCGGAATCTCCCCAGGGCCGGCGGGGACCGTCCTCCTGCTCGTGCGCCCGCAGGGCGCGGCCCATTGATTGCAAGGTAAACAACAACTCGAACTGTCCGGGGAAGTGCTTCCAGGAGTCGCAGGGACCCGCCAAGTCGGGCCCCTGTGCGAGAGCGGTTCGTTGCCGGGATGGTCGGGGGAGACGTTCCCGGCGCATACGAAGTAGAGTTCAGCGGCCGACGATTGCCGACCGGAAGAACCTGACAGACCATGAACGTGGCATCGAACCCCCCGATCTATGACCAGCTTCTCCGCGAGCACGGCGACGTCATCACCGAAGCGCGCGAGGCGGCCCACCAGACGACCCGGCAGGCGGAGCACGTGCTGGACTGGAGCGGGCTGCACCGGCGGTTCCCCGCGGAGCCGCCACGTCGCGACTGATCCTCCGCGACCGGGGCCGCACGACCGGGCCGCGTCACGGACCCGCCGCCCCACCGCCGAGCCGCCCCGCGCCCAGCGCGCGGGGCGGCTCGGTCGCGTCACCCCGAGGGAGTCCCGGCCGAAGCCGTTCCGGCGGGGAGGTGTCCCGGCCCGGGGGTGTCCCGACGCCGTGCGGAGTACTGTGAAGACATCGAGGGTATGTCGCCGTCGGCCGCGTCGCCGAGGGCGTTCTCGATGAAGGACGAGGTCGGAGGCGCGGCCTCCGGGAGGCGTGGTCGGCATGAGCGCGGCAACGACGTATGTCCGTGGCAGATGACTTCTCACAGAGCCCGGTCGGGGCCATCGGCAGGGTCACTGTCCCGATCCCGCCGAACGGACCCGGTGAGGTGCTGGTGGCCGTACGGGGCGGCTCCGAGGCGTACGCGGCCTGGGCGGACCGTCCGATCGGCAAGGACCTCCGCGTGATCGTCGTCGAGTCGATCTCGGCCCGCTCCGTGATCGTGGAACTCCTCCCCTCCTGAAGGATCCCCTCCTGAAGGACGCACTCCACCCCGAGGAAGCCGCACACGCGGCGGCACACAGCGGTACCGGCGTACACGCAGTACGACAGGAGCACACCATGCTGTTCTGGCATGTTCCCGCGCCCAACGAGGCGATGCTCATCTCCGGCTCCAAGCGGCAGGCGCAGGACACTCAGTTCCGGATCGTCACGGGACACGGCAGTTTCGTGATGCCGATCAAGCACAAGGTACGGATGCTCTCCCTGGCACTCCGCGAGGCGGAGATCGTCGAGGACTGCGTCACCCAGCAGGGAATCCGGCTCAACGTCCGTGCGGTGGCCGTGTTCAAGGTCGGTGACGACACCGTGTCGATCGCCAACGCGGCCCGGCGCTTCCTGGCGGAACAGGACCGGATGGAAGAGCTGGTGGGCCGGATCTTCGCCGGTCACCTCCGCTCCATCGTCGGCGGGCTGACGGTGGAACAGATCATCCGGGAGCGCGACCGGGTCGCCCAGGAGGTGAAGCAGGGCAGCCACAGTGAGATGGAGAAGCTCGGCATCGTCGTCGACGCCCTCCAGATCCAGGAGATCGACGACGCCACCGGCTACATCGAGAACCTGGCCGCCCCGCACGCGGCGGCCGTCGCCAGCCAGGCGCGGATCGCCCAGGCCAAGTCGGACCAGGAGGCGAGCGAACGTGAGCAGCAGGCCGCCGCGCTGAAGGCCGAGTACGAACGGGACACCGCGATCAAGCGGGCCGGGTTCCACGCCGAGACGGAGCAGGTCAACGCCCGTGCCGCGCAGGCGGGACCGCTGGCCGAGGCGCGGGCCTCGCAGGAGACCATCGAGCAGCAGACGGCCCTGGCGCAGCGTCAGGCCGAGCTGGCCGCACAGCGGCTGGAGGCCGAGGTACGGCGCCCGGCGGACGCCGAGGCGTACCGTCAGCGCACCCTGGCGGAGGCCGCCAGGGACCGGGTGAAGTTCGAGGCGGACGCCTCCGCGTACGGCGAGCGCACCCTCGCTCAGGCCCAGGCCGACGCGAACACCGCGCGCGCCGAGTCCCTGAAGGGCGGGAACCAGGAACTCATCGCCGCCAACCGCACCGTCGAGAACCTGCCGGCGCTGGCCGACGCGGCCGCCCGGGGCATGGCGGGCGCCCGTCTGACGGTCCTGAACGGCACCGGCGGCGTCAACGACGTGGCGGCCGGTTTGGTCGGACAGGGCATGGCCATCCTCAACTCGCTGAAGGACACGTCCCAGGACGGCAAGGACCTCAAGGACGCCAAGGACTCCGGGGGAGCCAGGGGTGCCAAGGACACCGAGGTCCCGGGCGCGGCCCCGGGCACGAACGGGAGGCCCACGCTCCGTGTCGCCGATACGCGGCGCGAGGAGCCGCAGCACAGGAGCGGCAGCGGGAGCGCGGGACAGGCCCCGCGCCCCTGACGGCCGCCGGGCCCGATGTCACGCGGCGCGAAGATGTCACGCGGCACGTACACGCATACGGTGTGTACGTGCCGCGTGGCATCAGGCTCCGGCGGACGGGGTGGTGTCGTCCGGCGGAGCCGCCGCTTCGGCGAGCCGCTTGATGGCGGCCAGCCGGGCGTCCCAGTCGGCCGCGACCCGGTCCATCCAGCGCGCGGTCACATTGAGCCGGGCCGGCCGCACCGCGTACCGCGCCTCGCGCCCCTCCCGGTGTCCGGTGACCAGACCGGCCCGGTCCAGGACGGCGAGATGTTTGACGATGGCCTGCCGGCTGACCGGCAGTTCCCCGGCCAGCACCGTCGCGGTCGCCTCGCCGTGCGCCGCCAGCGCGTCGAGTATCCGGCGCCGGGTCGGGTCCGCCAGCGCGGAGAGCACCTCCGCCACCGTGTCCTGACCGGAGCCGGAAGCGGAGGTGGGGGCGGTCTGCCGGGTCTCCCCGTCGGCGGAGTCCGTCGTCATGCGTCGAGCCGCTCCGCGTAGTCCCTGATGACGCCGACCATGTCCGTCCAGCCCCCCGTGTGGCTCTCCTTGGAGGCGGTGTCCCGCCGTTCCTCGGGGATCACGATATCGGCGAAGCCGGTCTCCACCACCCGCAGCCTGGTCCCCTCGCCCTCGGGCGTGAGCGTGAACTCCACGAGGGTGGAGTTGGTCTCGTCGGCCGCCTCGCCGGGGTACGCGCTCGCCCAGCGGTACGAGAAGTGGTGCGGTGGATCGACCTTCACGATGGTCGTGGGGAAGTGGCCGAACCGGCCGTGGTCCAGGAACATGACCCCGCCGGGGCGCAGATCGACGGGCGTCGGCTCGCCCTGCCCGAACCATGAGCCGACGTGTTCCGGTTCGGTGAGGACCGCCCAGACGCGGTGCGGGGGCGCCGCGATGGAGACCTCGCGTTCGATGCGGTCGTCGGATGTGGACATGAGGAACCCTCCCGGTGGAAAACGGCACCGATGCGCAACTCCAGAGTTGCACTCATGTGCGCATTGTGCAACCGGGGGGTTGCGCGATTGGGTGGGGTGCCGGATGCCCTCAGTGGCCGCGGGCCGCCGCCATACCGAGCGTCACCAGTCCCAGGATCACCCACCCGAACCACAGCCAGCCGTTGCTGCCGAGCGCCGCGGTGTACCCCGTGACCACCACCAGCGCGGCGACGGTCACCACGCCCATCGTCTTCGTGGATCCGGACATGAACGTCCTCCTCCGGGCCGGGGCCGTGAAGCCCATCGTCGCCCGGGGACCCCGGTTCGCGCTACCGCCCCCTGGCCTGGAGCGACGCCAGGTAGGCGTTGTACTCCGCCAGCTCCTTGTCGCCGTCGCGGTCCGCGGCCCGGTCCGAGCGCTTCGCCTGCCGTTGCTCCGAGTGGTACCACTGGTAGACCAGCGCGACCAGGACCAGGACGGACGGGATCTCGCTGAACGCCCAGGCGATGCCGCCGGCCGCGTTCTGGTCGGTGAGGGCGTCGATCCCGAGGGAGGCCGACGGGTTCTCGTACGCCTTGACCATCGGCTCGCTCGCCATCATCAGCGCGATCCCGAAGAACGCGTGGAACGGCATCCCGGCGAACAGCTCCAGCATCCGCATCACATAGCCCGGCCGGTGCGGCCCCGGGTCGATCCCCATGATCGGCCAGAAGAAGACCAGCCCGACGCCGAGGAAGTGCACCATCATCGCGATATGCCCCGGCCTGGATTCCATCAGGAAGTCGAAGAGAGGCGTGAAGTAGAGCCCGTACAGGCTCGCGATGAAGAGCGGGATGGTGAACGCCGGGTGCGTGACGATCCGCACGTAGCGGCTGTGCAGCAGCGCCAGCAGCAGCTCGCGCGGTCCCTTCCGGCTCTTCCCGTCGCCGCCCCGGCCCGCCACCGGCAGGGCGCGCAGCGCCAGCGTCACCGGGGCGCCGAGCAGCAGCAGAATCGGCGAGACCATGCTGATCACCATGTGCTGGACCATGTGCACGCTGAACATGACCATGCCGTAGTCGTTCAGCTTGGTGCACATCATCAGCGCGATGGTCAGCACGCCGAGCACGAAGGCCACGGCGCGGCCGACGCCCCAGCCGTCACCGCGCCGCCGCAGCCGGACGACGCCCCAGCAGTACAGGGCGAGCACGACCAGGCAGCCGGTCAGGAAGAAGAGGTCGGGGGAGTACTCCAGTCCTCGTCCCAGCGTGAACGGCGGCAGCTCCATGGTCATGCCGTGCCCGCTGTGATCCATCCGTGCGCTCCCGGTGCTTCCCGTGGCGAGGCCCGCGGCGTCCGCCGTGCCCGCCGTCCACCGGCAATGGTTTTCGCGCCGGTTGTCCGCACCAGACTAGAACCGCCCCCGGCCGCGATCGCGACCGGGGGCGGTCCGTCCCGTACCGGAGGCCGGGGGAGGAGCCGGGAGGCGGCTCAGAGCACGCACTCCGCCTCGGCGTAGCGCTCCGGCGGCACCGTCTTGAGCGTCTCCACGGCCTCGCCCAGCGGGACCATCACGATGTCCGTGCCGCGCAGCGCGGTCAGCATCCCGAACTCGGCGCGGTGCGCCGCCTCGACGGCGTGCCAGCCGAACCGGGTCGCCAGCACCCTGTCGTACGCGGTGGGCGTGCCGCCGCGCTGGACGTGCCCGAGTATGACCGCCCTGGCCTCCTTGCCGAGGCGCTCCTCCAGCTCGATCGAGAGCTGCCGGGCGACGCCCGCGAAGCGCTCGTGGCCGTAGACGTCCTTGCCGCCGGCGTCGAACTCCATCGAGCCCTCGCGCGGCTTCGCGCCCTCCGCGACCACGACGATCGCGAACCGCTTGCCC
Organism: Streptomyces sp. NPDC096310; assembly: GCF_044763125.1. Lineage (NCBI taxonomy): Bacteria > Bacillati > Actinomycetota > Actinomycetes > Kitasatosporales > Streptomycetaceae > Streptomyces > Streptomyces sp. NPDC096310. The sequence continues at coordinate 162,486 of NZ_JBIWFO010000015.1, forward strand.
GCCGAGAACCGCTTGCCGACCACCTCGGTCAGCTCACCGATGTCGAAGGGCCGCTCGGGCACCACGATGGCGTGCGCGCCCGCCGCCATGCCGGAGTGCAGCGCGATCCAGCCGGTGTGCCGGCCCATGACCTCGACGATCAGCACGCGCTGGTGCGACTCCGCCGTCGTCTTGAGCCGGTCCAGCGCCTCGGTGGCGACCCCGACCGCCGTGTCGAAACCGAAGGTCACATCGGTCGAGGCGATGTCGTTGTCGATGGTCTTCGGTACGCCGACGATCGGCAGCCCGGCCTCGGAGAGCAGATGGGCGGCCTTGAGCGTGCCCTCACCGCCGATCGGGATGATCGCGTCGAGCCCCAGGTCGGCGACGTGGCCCCGCGCCCGCTCCACCCCGTCGCGCAGATGCGCGGGCTGGACCCGGGACGAGCCGAGTATCGTGCCGCCGCGGGCCAGGATGCCGGCCACCGCGTCGAGGTCGAGCTTGCGGTAGTCGCACTCCAGGAGGCCCTTCCAGCCGTCGTGGAAGCCGATCACCTCGTCGCCGTGGTCGACGACGGCACGGTGCACGACGGACCTGATCACGGCGTTGAGGCCGGGACAGTCGCCGCCTGAGGTGAGCACACCAATTCGCATAGCCCGGATTACCTTTGCAACGTGGGGCCGACGGCCGGACACCGTTGTCAGGCCAGAGCGTCGCCAGCCTACCGGCGGGCGCCGGGGAGACCGAAACCCCGCGTCCGCCTGCTGGACAGGCGGGCACGGGGTTCGGGTCCGGCAGCGGGCGGGCCGGTGCGTCGGTCAGGCGGGCTGGGTCGCCGCGGAGACCCGCTCGGCGCGCAGCGCCTCGTACCACCGGTCGTCCGTCGGCGGCAGCGCGTTCACATCGAGGGCCAGCTTCAGCAGCAGGTCCGCGATCTGCGGGTTGCGCGCCATCACCGGGCCGTGCATGTACGTACCGAAGACGGTGTCGTTGTACGCGCCCTCCGTACCGTCGCCCGTACCGTTGCCCCGGCCGAGCTGGACCCGCGCGAACGGCCGGGCCGCCGGGCCGAGATGGGTGATGCCCTGGTGGTTCTCGAAGCCGGTGAGCTGCGGCAGGTTCAGCCGCGGGTCGATGTCCGCCAGTACGTCGCCGACGCACCGCTCGCCCTCACCGCGGGTGGAGACCACGTCGAGCAGACCGAGACCGGCCTCGCGCTCGCCCAGGTCGTTGACGAACTCGTGGCCGAGGATCTGGTAACCGGCACAGACCGAGAAGACGATGGCGCCGTTGGAGACGGCCCGGCTGAGCCCACCGTCACGGCGCAGCCGCTCCGCCGCCAGCCGCTGGGGCCGGTCCTCGCCGCCGCCGATCAGATAGATGTCGCCGGAGGTCGGCACCGGCTGGTCGCTGCGGACGTCCACCCGCGTGACACCGAGGCCGCGCTGGCGCGCCCTGCGCTCCACCACGAGAGCGTTGCCCTGGTCACCGTAGGTGCTCAGCAGGTCCGGGTAGATCCACACCAGCCGCAGGCTGTTGTCGCTCATTCTGGCTCGTCCTTCCGGATTCCGGGGGGTCATGTGTCCCGACATGGCTTCAGTTGCCCACCCGTCTGCGCAGATCCTGGAACGACGTGTAATTGGCGATCGCCTCGATACGGCCGGGCGGTGCCATCCGCACGGCCTCGTCGGGCGTCTCGCAGACCCGGAAGTCCAGGCCCGCGACCTCCAGACGTACGGCGAGGTCCAGCTTGCGGTCGCCGATCACGAAGATCGGGTGGCCCGCGAGCCGGGTGTAGTCCACGTCCCACAGCCAGGAGGTGTCCGTACCGTCGGCGCCCCGGGCGTTGACGGCGAGGATGACCGGGGTGGGCGGCGGGTCGATGAGCGAGAACGTCTCCAGCCAGCCCGCCGGGTTCTTGGCGAGCAGCAGCCGCAGGTCACGGCCGAGGAAGGAGACCACGTCGTACCGGCCGGCGACGGCCTGCACCTGGTACATCCGCTCCAGGGCCACCTGCGGCGGCACCCCGAAGGTCGCCGCGACGGCGGCGGACGTCGCCGCGTTCGCCTTGTTGGCGCGCCCCGGGAGCTGGAGGTGGATCGGCCAGGCGGAGCCGTGCGGGTCCAGTACGTGGTCGCCGTGGAGCGCCCAGCTCGGCGGCGGCCTGCGGAAGCCGCACTCGCCGCAGAACCAGTCGTCGCCGGGGCGCTGCATCACACCGCCGCAGGAGGGGCACGACCAGGCGTCGTCCTTCCACTCCTGGCCCGCCGCCACCCAGACCACGTTGGGCGAGGAGGAGGCGGCCCAGACGATCAGCGGGTCGTCCGCGTTGGCGATGACGACGGCCTTCGTGCCGGCCAGCCCCTCCCGCCACTTCTCGGCGAGCATACGGGTCTCCGCGGCGCGGTCGAGCTGGTCGCGGGAGAGATTGAGCAGCGCGATCGCCTTGGGCGTGGTGTCCCTGGCGACCCCGGCGAGATACTTCTCGTCGACCTCGATCACGCCGAACCGGGCGTCGGAGCCGCCCGCGAGGGCCGAGGTGATGCCGGCCGGCATGTTGGCGCCGAGCGCGTTCGACACCACGGGCCCCGCGGCCCGCAGCGCCTCGGCGATCAGCCGGGTGGTCGTGGTCTTCCCGTTGGTCGCCGACACGAGGATCACGTCGAGATGCTGGGCCAGCCTGCCCAGCAGATCCGGGTCGAGCCGGAGCGCCACCTTCCCGCCGATCACCGATCCGCTGCCGCGGCCTGCGGCGCGCGACACCGCCGCCGCGGCTTTGCCCGCCGTCACGGCCAGCTTGGCCCGCGGCGTCAGCGGGTCCGTGTTGCCTGACATCGCCTTGATCCTCCTTGCGTCGGTCCGTGGGCCAGCCTATCGAGATCCGGCCAGGGCCCCGAACCGCGGCACCGGGCAGAGGGCGGGGTTCACCGTGGACCGTACCCTGACCGTCATGCGAAACCGTCCGATCCCCGGCAGTACCGGGCGAGTACGAGCCATGAGATTGCTCGGAGATCCCGCCCTCCACGCGCCCTGCGCACCCGTCACCGACTTCGGTCCCGCGCTCGGAGCGCTGATCGAGGATCTTTTCGCGACCATGTACGCCGCTCGGGGTGTCGGGCTGGCGGCGAACCAGATCGGCGTCTCCCAGCAGGTGTTCGTGTACGACTGCCCCGACGACGAGGATGTCCGCCATCTCGGACACCTCGTCAATCCCCGGCTCGTCCTCGCCGACGACATCGTGCTGCGCGGACCCGAGGGCTGTCTGTCCCTGCCGGGAATCGAGGCGGGGACGGAGCGGTACGACCATGCCGTGGTGGAGGGCTTCACCCGGGACGGCGCACCGGTCAGGGTGGAGGGCCGGGGTTTCTTCGCCCGCTGTCTCCAGCACGAGTGCGACCATCTGGAGGGCACGCTCTACTCCGACCGGCTCACCGGTTGGCGGCGCTCCAGGACCCTGCGGGCCGCACGCCGGGCGCCCTGGGCGACGAGTGCGCCGCCCGCCCCGTAAACCCCGTAAACCCCGTACTCCCCGTACCCTCCGTGCCGTCCCGGCTCAGAAGCCGGGGCCGCCCGCGCGGTCGTCGACCGCGGCCAGCCTGCCCCACAGGAGGTCCGCCAGGCTGCGGACCAACTGGGCGCGCGAACACGGGCGTTCCCCGAGCCACCAGTCACCGGCGCCGTGCATCATGCCGACGATGCCATGGCCCCAGACACGGGCGAGCTGTTCGCTGCCGGGGCCGAGGTCGACGCGTTCCTCTATGACCTTGGCCAGTTCCTCGCCGAGCCGGCGCAGCAGCGGCGCCGAGTGGCGGCCGATGTCGAAGCCCTGCTCCGGGAGCGGGGTGTCCTCGGCCGGGTGCATCAGGAAGCGGTAGACCTGGGGCCTCGCCTCGATCGCGGCGAGATACGTGTCCAGCGTGGCCTCCACGCGCTCGCGCCGCCCGGCGGGCGCGTCCAGCGCGGCCCGCAACGCGTCGAGCAGGGCGTCCGTGTGGCGCTTGGCCAGCGCCCGGTAGAGCCCGCCCTTGTCGCCGAAGTGCCGGTAGAGGATCGGTTTGGTGATGCCGGCCTCCGCGGCGATGGCGTTCATGGAGGCTCCCGGGCCGTCCCTGAGCACCACCCGGTCGGCCGCCTCCAGGAGCTGCCGGCGCCGTTGCCGGGCCGAGCGCTGCTGCTCGGCCTGCTGTGTGCTCTCCATCAGGTGTGTCTCCCCGCCCGTGCGATTGCGTGACGCCCCGGCAACGTAACACCCTGTCCGCCGTCGATGCCGATCAGAAGGTGGCCGGTTGACATCGCCTACTTATGAGTAACAGACTGGTGTTACCGCAAGTAACGTAAGTGAGCGACACCGTGGTTCACACGGTGCTGGAGGGGAACATGACCGGGTTCACGCTCGATCTCAACGACGACCAGAAGCAGGTACGCGACTGGCTGCACGGCTTCGCCGCCGATGTCATCCGCCCCGCCGCCGCCGAGTGGGACGAGCGTGAGGAGACCCCCTGGCCGGTCATCCAGGAAGCCGCCAAACTCGGCATCTACTCCCTGGACTTCTACGCCCAGCAGTTCTTCGACCCTACGGGGCTGGGGATCCCGCTGGTGATGGAGGAGCTGTTCTGGGGCGACGCGGGCATCGCGCTCTCCATCGTCGGTACGGGCCTGGCGGCCGTCGGCGTCCTCGCCAACGGCACCGAGGAACAGGTCGGCACCTGGATCCCGCAGATGTACGGGGACCCCGGTGATGTGAAGGTCGCCGCCTTCTGCTCCTCGGAACCCGACGCCGGCTCCGACGTCGGTGCCATGCGCACCCGCGCGGTCTACGACGAGGCCAAGGACGAATGGGTGCTCAACGGCACCAAGACCTGGGCCACCAACGGCGGTATCGCCAACATCCATGTCGTGGTCGCCGTCGTCGACGCCGGACTCGGCACGAAGGGTCACGCCTCCTTCATCGTCCCGCCGGGCACCCCCGGACTCTCCCAGGGCCAGAAGTTCAAGAAGCACGGCATCCGCGCCTCCCATACCGCCGAGGTCGTCCTGGAGGACGTACGGGTCCCCGGTCACTGCCTGCTCGGCGGAAAGGAGAAGCTGGACGAACGCCTCGCACGCGCCCGGGAGCGGGCCAGGGCCGCCGAGAGCGCGGGCGGTGGCGGCAAGGGCGACAGGGAGCGCGTGAAGAACGCCGCCATGGCGACCTTCGAGGCGTCCCGCCCGGCCGTCGGCGCGATGGCGGTGGGCACGGCCCGCGCGGCGTACGAGGTCGCCCTCGACTACGCGAAGACCCGCAGCCAGTTCGGCCGCCCGGTCATCGACAACCAGGGCATCGCCTTCCAACTGGCCGACATGCGCACCCGTATCGACGCCTCCCGGCTGCTGGTCTGGCGCGCCTCCTGGATGGCGACCACGGGCAAGCCCTTCACCTCCGCCGAGGGCTCGATGTCCAAGCTGTACGCGAGCGAGACGGCGAAGCAGGTCACGGCGCAGGCCGTGCAGATACTCGGCGGCAACGGCTTCACCCGCGAGTACCCGGTGGAGCGGATGCACCGGGACGCGGCGATCTACACGATCTTCGAGGGCACGAGCGAGATCCAGCGCCTGGTCATCGCCCGCACCCTGTCGGGCATGCCCATCCGGTAGATCCGGTAGATCCGGCAGGTCCGGCGCCGGGTCCTCGTACCGCGGTCGAGGACCCGGCCGGCGGGGTGTCAGGCGGGGAGCTGGGCCTCGATGGCCGCGACGACCTCGGGGGCCTCCGGCTCCGTACGCGGCCGGATCCGGGCGACGACCTCGCCCTTCGGGGAGATCAGGAACTTCTCGAAGTTCCACTGGACGTCCCCGGCCTCGCCCGCGGCGTCGGCCGTCTTCGTCAGCTCCGTGTACAGCGGGTGCCGGGTCTCACCGTTCACGTCCGTCTTGGCGAGCAGCGGGAAGGTGACGCCGTACGTGGCCGAGCAGAACGTCTGGATCTCGTCCGCGCTGCCGGGCTCCTGCCCCATGAACTGGTTGCAGGGCACGCCGAGAACGGTGAAGCCGCGCTCCCCGTAACTCTGCTGCAGCCGCTCCAGACCGGCGTACTGCGGGGTGAGACCGCACTTGGAGGCCACGTTCACCAGCAGGACGGCCTTGCCCTCGTAGGCGGCCAGAGAGGTCGGCTCGCCGGTCAGGGTGGTCAGGGGGATGTCGTACAGCGTCATCTGGATCTCCTCGGTCGACGGCGGTCTGCCCTCATTGTGGACCCGTGGCCGCGGCGGTCGGCGGCCGGGCTGGTAGAGGTGGTCCGTGCACGAAACATCTCTCGAACCCCAGCCGCCCGCCGACGACGGCCGGCTCCCCGGCCCGGCGCCGGACGCGACCGGCGCCCGGCCCGTCCGATGCCGTATGTGCGGCAGACCGCTCACCGGCACGGCCTCGCGCCGCACCGGTCTCGGCCCCGCCTGCGACGCCAAACTCCACCCGCCCGCACCGGATATCAGGACCCGGCGCAGGGAGGCCGAACAGGATCCGCTGCCCGGAGTCTGACCGGAACGACCGGGGAACGCCCGGTGGCGCGGGCCCGGACAGCGGTCAGGCGCTCGTCACCCGGCGTCGGGAGCCTTGATGATCTCGCCCTTCTCGTCCACGGTGTGGGTCTGCCAGTAGAGGTCCCACTTGTCGTCGACGTGCTTCGGCACCTTTCCCTCCGGGTAGCGGACATACCCCTTCGGAGGATCCTCGTCCTCGGGTACGCAGGCGCTGCCGGTGCTGCCCACGGTCATGACCGGGTACTCGCCGCCCCCGCAGATCGCGTCCTCCATCGAACAGCCGGTCAGCGCCGCCACAGCCGCGCAGGCCAGGACGAGACCCGCGACCGACCGCCTCGGGCGCCGTCCGGGCGACGAGATACGGAATCGGCTGGTGGTACGCATGGTGGGCTCCCTCGGTGTGGGTCGATGCGGCCATCCTGCGGGACGGTGCGCGGCCCGCACGTGAGTACACGTACTCATGTGACGGCGGCCGTGTCACCCAGACGCGCGGCACCGGGCCACGGCGGCGGCTCCGGCACGCCCTCGGGAATTTCGTCAACTTCGCAAATTCCCGGCAGTTCTTGCAGATCGCTTACGGTTGCCTGTTGACGGCCCTGAAGTGGCGATGAACGGGCTCGTACAAGGAGTCTGACCCACAACTTCGGCGGGCCTTGCCGGGTATTTGGTTCGGTTCGAGCGGTGGACGCCCGGGTGTTTCTCTGCAACTCTCTCACCGCAAAACGCAAATACTCCGTTCGTCAGTGCAGAAACGCATGCCTTGCAGACGTGCTGCCAGAGCCGCGCCCTCGCCGCCCTCCGCGCCGAGGCCGAAGATCGGGGATCCATGAGATCGCTACGCCGGAGATGGCGAGTCCTCGCCGCCACCCTTGCCAGCAGCCTGTTGATGGCCGGCTGGCCGACCCTCACCGCCGCGGCCGCGGCCACCGACGGCCCCCGGGCCAAGGGCCCCAACATCGCCGCGGGCCGGACCGCGACCGCGAGCGCGACCACCGGCGGCAAGGCCGCCCGCGGCGTCACGGACGGGGACCCGTCGACGTACTGGGAAGGCGACGGGAAGAAGTTCCCCCAGTGGGTCCAGACCGACCTGGGCGCCACCCGGCGGGTCGACCAGGTGGTGCTGCGGCTGCCCACCGGATGGGCGGCCAGGAAGCAGACCCTGTCCCTCCAGGGCAGCGCCGACGGCACCAGCTTCTCGACCCTGAAGACCTCGGCCACGTACACCTTCGGCCCCGGGACGGGCAACAAGGTGACGGTCACCTTCCCGGCCACCAGGACCCGCTTCGTCCGGGCCGACTTCACCGCCGGTACGGCCGGGAAGAAGGCCCAGCTCGCCGAGTTGGAGGTACACGCGGCAGCCGCCGCCTCGGTCAACCTCGCCCTCGGTAAAACCCTGACCGCGAGCAGCTTCACCGAGGTCTACGGGCCCGGGAACGCGAACGACGGCAGCACGGCCACCTACTGGGAGAGCCGGAACAACGACTTCCCGCAGTGGATCCAGGCCGACCTCGGCTCCTCGGTCCGGGTCGATCAGGTGGTGCTGCGGCTGCCCGAGGGCTGGGGCGCCAGGAACCAGACCCTGAAGATCCAGGGCTCCACCGACAACAGCGCGTTCACCGATCTGACGGCGTCCAAGGCGTACCCGTTCAACGCGGCGGGCGGCCAGTCGGTGACGATCCCCTTCGACACCACCACCACGCGCTACCTCCGGGTGCTGATCACCGCCAACTCCGCCCAGCCCGGCGGACAACTCTCCGAGCTGGAGATCTACGGACCCGGGACCGGGGACACCGAGGCGCCCACCGCGCCGACCGGGCTGACCTTCACCGAACCCACCACCGGCCGGATCGTGCTGGCCTGGAAGGCGTCCACCGACAACACCGGTGTGACGGGGTACGACATCTACGCCGGCAACGAACTGCGCAGCAGCGTCCCGGGCACCGTGACCACCTTCACGGACACCCAGCCCGCCGGAGCGACGGTCTCGTACTACGTCCGCGCGAAGGACGCGGCGGGCAACGCGTCGGCCAACAGCGACACCGTCACCCGGCGCGGCGACAGCGGGGACACCGAGGCGCCGACCGCCCCCACCGGCCTCGCGTTCACCGAGCCGTCGACCGACGAGATCACACTGACCTGGGGGGCCTCGACCGACAACAAGGGGGTGACCGGCTACGACATCTACGCCGACAACGTCCTGCGCAAGAGCGTGGCCGGCGATGTCACCACGTACACGGACACCCAGCCCGCCGGGACGACGGTCTCGTACCACGTCCGGGCGAAGGACGCGGCCGGCAATGTGTCGGCCGACAGCAACACGGTGACACGGAACGGCAGTTCGGGCTCCGTGTCGAACCTCGCCGTCGGCCGGCCGATCGCCGCCTCCTCCGTGGTCCACACCTATGCGGCGGAGAACGCCAACGACAACAGCCTCACCACCTACTGGGAGGGCGCGGGCGGCAGCTACCCCAACACCCTCACCGTGAAGCTGGGCGCCAACGCCGACACCCGGAGCGTGGTCGTCAAGCTCAATCCGGACAGCGCCTGGGGAGCGCGTACCCAGAACATCCAGGTCCTCGGCCGCGAGCAGGGCGCGTCCGGGCTCACCGGCCTGGTGGCGGCGAAGGACTACGCCTTCACCCCGGCGACCGGCAACACGGTGACCATCCCGGTGGCGGCGCGGGTCGCCGACGTCCAGCTCAAGTTCGCCTCCAACACCGGCTCGGGCGCCGGACAGGTGGCGGAGTTCCAGGTGCTCGGCGCCCCGGCGCCCAACCCCGACCTCACGGTGACCGCGCTGAGCGCCGCGCCCTCGGCGCCCGTCGAATCCGACGCGATCACCCTGTCGGCGACCGTACGCAACGCCGGACGGGCCGCCGCGCCGGCCGGACCGGTCGAATTCCGGCTCGGCGGCACCAAGGCGGCCACCGCGTCGGTGGGCGCGCTGGCCGCCGGTGCCTCGGCCACGGTCACGGCGAACATCGGTACGCGGGAGGCGGGTTCGTACCAGCTCGGCGCGGTCGTCGACCCGGGCGGCCTGATCGCCGAGGAGAACGAGACCAACAACAGCCACACCAGTCCCACCCCGCTCGTGGTGCGGGCGGTCGACAGCTCCGACCTGGTCACCGCGACGGTCGCGACCTCCCCGTCCTCCCCCTCCGCCGGTGACACCGTCGCCTTCTCCGTCACGGTCAGGAACCAGGGCAACGTGGCGTCGGCGGCCGGAGCGCACGGCATCACCCTCTCCGTGCTCGACGCCAAGGGAGCCACGGTCAAGACCCTGACCGGCGCGTACAACGGCACCATCGCCCCGGGAGCGACCACGGCGCCGGTCGGCCTCGGCACCTGGACGGCCGTCAACGGCTCGTACACACTCAAGGCGGTCCTCGACGCCGACGCCAACGAACTGCCCGTGAAGCGCGACAACAACACCAGCACCCAGCCGCTCTTCGTCGGGCGCGGCGCCGACATGCCGTACGACCTGTACGAGGCGGAGGACGGCGTCACCGGCGGCGGCGCCCGGGTCGTCGGGCCCAACAGGACCATCGGCGACCTCGCGGGCGAGGCGTCCGGCCGTAAGGCGGTCACCCTCGACAACACCGGCAGCTACGTCGAGTTCACCACCAAGGCCAGCACCAACACCCTGGTCACCCGGTTCTCCATCCCGGACGCGGCGGGCGGCGGCGGCATCGACGCCACCCTCAACATCTACGTGGACGGAACCTTCCTCAAGTCCGTCGACCTCACCTCGAAGTACGCCTGGCTGTACGGGGCGGAGGCCGCCCCCGGCAACTCGCCCAGCTCCGGCGCGCCCCGCCACATCTACGACGAGGCCAATGTCCTGCTGGGCAGAACCGTCCCGGAAGGCAGCAGGATCAGGCTCCAGAAGGACACCGCCAACACCTCGAAGTACGCGATCGACTTCGTCAGCCTGGAGCAGGCCACACCGATCGCCAACCCGGACCCGGCCGCGTACGTCGTGCCGGCCGGCCTCGGCCACCAGGATGTGCAGAACGCCCTCGACACGGTCCGGATGGACACCACGGGGAAGCTGGTGGGCGTCTATCTGCCCGCCGGTGACTATCAGACCTCGGCCAAGTTCCAGGTGTACGGGAAGCCGGTGCGGGTCGTCGGCGCCGGACCCTGGTTCACCCGCTTCCGCGCCCCCGCGGCGCAGGAGAACACCGACATCGGTTTCCGTGCCGAGGCCGCGGCCAACGGATCGTCCTTCAGCGGCTTCGCGTACTTCGGCAACTACACCTCACGCATCGACGGACCCGGCAAGGTGTTCGACTTCGCCGATGTCGCCGACATGGTGATCGACAACATCTGGAACGAGCACATGGTGTGCCTCTACTGGGGCGCGAACACGGACCGGATCACCATCAAGAACTCCCGGATCCGCGACATGTTCGCCGACGGTGTCAACATGACCAACGGCTCCACGGACAACCACGTCGTCAACAACGAGGCACGGGCCACCGGAGACGACAGTTTCGCGCTCTTCTCGGCGATCGACGCCGGAGGCGCGGACATGAAGAACAACGTCTACGAGAACCTGACCACGATCCTGACCTGGCGCGCCGCGGGCATCGCCGTCTACGGCGGCTACGACAACACCTTCCGCAACATCCATATCGCGGACACCCTGGTGTACTCGGGCATCACGGTCAGCTCGCTGGACTTCGGGTACCCGATGAACGGCTTCGGGACCGGTCCGACGACCATCGAGAACGTGTCGGTCGTACGGGCGGGCGGCCACTTCTGGAACGGGCAGACCTTCCCGGGGATCTGGCTGTTCTCCGCGTCCAAGGTGTTCCAGGGCATCCGGATCAACGACGTCGACATCGTCGATCCGACCTACAGCGGCATCATGTTCCAGACCAACTACGTGGGAGGGCAGGCGCAGTTCCCGGTCAAGGACACCATTCTCAACGACATCTCGATCACCGGCGCGCGCAAGAGCGGTGACGCCTTCGACGCGAAGTCCGGCTTCGGGGTGTGGGCCAACGAGCTGCCGGAGCCGGGGCAAGGGCCGGCCGTCGGCGAGGTCACCTTCAACCGCCTGAAGCTCGACAACAACGCCGTGGACATCAGGAACACCACACCCGGCTTCAAGATCAACATCAACCCGTAGCGCCAGGTCACCTCGTCACGGCGAGGGGGACGGTGCCGGCCGGTACACCCGGCCGGCACCGTCCCGTCCGTCCGTCATGAAGCGCGGCAGACCAAGCAAGCCGCTTGCAATTCTTGCGATACTCTTGCGCGCATGACGCGACGACTTGCTCAGGTGGCGAAGAAGGTCGGGGTCAGCGAGGCCACGGTCAGCCGGGTGCTCAACGGCAAGCCCGGGGTCTCGCCGGCCACCCGGCAGTCCGTACTGACCGCCCTGGACGTCCTCGGCTACGAGCGTCCCACCCAACTCCGCGGCGAGCGCGCCCGGCTCGTCGGTCTCGTCCTGCCGGAGCTGCAGAATCCCATCTTCCCGGCGTTCGCCGAGGTGATCGGCGGCGCACTGGCGCAGCAGGGCCTCACCCCCGTGCTGTGCACCCAGACCAAGGGCGGTGTCTCCGAGGCCGACTACGTGGAGCTGCTGCTCCAGCAGCAGGTATCCGGGGTGGTCTTCGCCGGCGGTCTCTTCGCCCAGGCGGACGCCCCGCACGACCACTACCGGCTGCTCGCCGAGCGCCGTATCCCGGTCGTCCTGATCAACGCGCCCATCGAGAACCTCGACTTCCCCTGCATCTCCTGCGACGACGCCGTCGCGGTCGAGCAGGCGTGGCGCCATCTGTCCTCGCTCGGCCACGAGCGCATCGGGCTGGTGCTCGGACCGGCCGACCACGTGCCGTCGCGGCGCAAGCTGGCTGCGGGCCGGGCGGCGTACGCCGCGACGGCCGGCGCCGGTCCGGCCGGTCCCGCGCTCCCGGAGGAGCGCGTCGAGCGGACCATGTTCTCCCTGGAGGGCGGCCACGCGGCGGCCACACGCCTGCTGGACCGGGGCGTCACGGGGATCATCTGCGCGAGCGATCCACTGGCCCTGGGGGCGGTACGGGCCGCGCGGCGGCGCGGCCTCACGGTCCCCGGCGAGGTCTCGGTCGTCGGCTTCGACGACTCCGCGTTCATGAACTGCACCGAGCCCCCGCTCACGACGGTCCGTCAGCCCATCGAGGCGATGGGCCGCGCGGCCGTCGAGATGCTCAACGCCCAGATCCAGGGCGGCTCGGTACCCCCCGGTGAGCTGCTGTTCGAGCCGGAGCTGGTGGTACGGGGCTCCACCGGCCAGGCGCCCCGCGGCTGACCGCACCTCCTCACCCGTCACGCGGCCGGCCCGGCCCCGCACACCCCCGGTGTGCGGGGCCGACGGCGTACGGAGGCGTTGCCGCCGCCGCGTCCCGATGCGGACGAAGACCTGTCAACTATTTGCGAAATCGGAGCGACATATTGCGGGCATCCGGTGATGGTGGTTGAGTGAGCGCCGCCACACAGCGAGCTGCTGTGGGCTTCCCGCGCTCCTGCCCAAGAGGGGTCCCGCCGATGAGTAGTTCCGGGTTCCGCCGTACCTTCGCCAGCGCCACAGCCACCGCACTCGCCCTCACCGGACTGGCCGCCTGCGGCGCCGGCGGGGACAGCTCGGCCGACGGCAGGACGCGCATCACCGTCAACTGCATGCCGCCCAAGAGCGCCAGGATCGACCGGCAGAACTTCGAGGACGACATCGCGACGTTCGAGAAGGCGAACCCGGACATCGACGTCGTCGGCCGCGACGCCTTCCCCTGCCAGGACCCCAAGACCTTCGACGCCAAGCTCGCCGGCGGCCAGATGGAGGACGTCTTCTACACGTACTTCACCGACGCCCGGCACGTCGTCGACATCAACCAGGCGGCGGACATCACCGCGTACGTGAAGGACATGAAGGGCTACAGCGACATCCAGCAGTCCCTGCGCGACGTCTACACCGTCGACGGCAAGGTGTACGGCGTCCCGCGCACCAACTACTCGATGGGCCTCCTCTACAACAGGAAGCTCTTCCAGCGGGCCGGACTCGACCCCGCCGAGCCGCCCGCCACCTGGGAAGAGGTCCGCACCGCCGCCAAGAAGATCGCGGGCCTCGGCAAGGGGTACGTGGGCTATGCCGACTACAGCGCCCAGAACCAGGGCGGCTGGCATTTCACCGCCGAGATCTACGCGCAGGGCGGCGACAACGTCACCGCGGACGGTGAGAAGGCGGACGTCGACAGCACCGCGGGCCGGGCCGTCCTCCAGAACCTCAAGGACATGCGCTGGAGCGACGGTTCCATGGGCACCAAACAACTGCTCATCCTCAACGACGTCCAGCAGATGATGGGCTCCGGCAAGCTCGGCATGTACCTCTCCGCGCCGGACAACGTGCCGATCCTCGTCAAGGAGAAGGGCGGCAGTTACGAGGACCTGGCGCTCGCCCCGATGCCCGGCGGCAAGGGCACCCTCATCGGCGGCGACGGCTACATGTTCAACAAGAAGGCGTCCCCGGACCAGATCAGGGCCGGCCTCACATGGCTGGAGTTCCAGACCAACACCCCGGGATCCGGACTCAACGACTGGAAGCGCGCCGCCGACCTCAAGGCCCCGGTCGGCCTCCCCGAGCCCCGGCTGTGGAGTGGCGCCACCGACACCCGGGACCAGGAACTGAAGAAGCGGTACGCCAATGTCCCCGTGGAGAACTACCAGGCGTTCCTGGACGGAAGCCAGGGGCTGACGGCGAAGCTCGAACCGCCGAAGGCACAGCAGATCTACTCGGTCCTCGACGGCGCGGTCTCCGCCGTCCTCACCAAGAAGGACGCCGACATCGACCGGCTCCTCCAGGACGCCCAGTCGAAGATCGACGGAATCCTGGCCCGGGGCTGACACAACCCATGAAGACCGCCCAGGCTCCCCAGCGGCCCGCGCCGCCCGTACCTCCGCCGGGGCGGAGCGCACCGGCGGGCCGCGGCGCCCCCGGCGCCCTGCGCCGCGCCCTCGCGCACCAGCTCCGCGCCTACGCCTTCCTCATCGGCGGCCTGATCTGCTTCGCGCTGTTCTCCTGGTACCCGGCGGTCCGCGCGGTGATCATCGCCTTCCAGAAGTACACCCCAGGAGCACCACCGCAGTGGGTGGGCACCGCCAACTTCACCCAGGTCTTCCACGATCCCGAGTTCGGCGCCGCCTGGCGCAACACCCTCACCTTCACCGTGATCGCCCTGCTCGCCGGCTTCGCCGTACCGTTCCTGATGGCGCTCGTCCTCAACGAGCTGCGCCACGCGAAGTCCTTCTTCCGGGTGGTCGTCTACCTGCCGGTGATGATCCCGCCGGTCGTCAGCGCCCTGCTGTGGAAGTGGTTCTACGATCCGGGCGCCGGGCTCGCCAACGAGACCCTGCGCTTCCTCCACCTCCCCACGTCGAACTGGACCAACGGCGCCGACACCGCGCTGCTCTCCCTGGTCGTCGTGGCCACCTGGGCGAACATGGGCGGCACGGTCCTCATCTATCTCGCCGCGCTCCAGGGCATCCCCGGGGAGCTGTACGAAGCGGCCGAGCTGGACGGCGCCTCCCTCTGGCAGCGGGTGCGCCATGTGACCGTCCCGCAGACCCGCTTCATCATCCTGATGCTGATGCTCCTCCAGATCGTCGCGACGATGCAGGTGTTCACCGAGCCGTTCGTGATCACCGGTGGCGGTCCGGAGAGTTCGACCGTCACCGTCCTCTACCTGATCTACAAGTACGCGTTCCTCTACAACGACTTCGGCGGCGCGTGCGCCCTGAGCGTACTGCTGCTGATCGTGCTCAGCGTCTTCTCCGCCCTCTATCTGCGGCTCACCCGCACCGACGACTGAGAGCCTGCCGGGTGGCCTCCGATCGGGCGGCCCCGCCCGGTCAGAGGCAAGCCGACAGGCTCTGAGCTTAGAATTTAACCTTTGCGAGCTTTGAGGCGATTGCGTTCAGTAATGCTCTCGGGGCGTTTGGTCGTCTTGCCCACGTCGTGGCGGGTGGCGCG
>NZ_JBIWFO010000016.1:0-42368 GCF_044763125.1 Streptomyces sp. NPDC096310
TATCAGACTCTTTCGTGTCCGATTCCCCGTCGGAGCGGGGTTCGCTTTCCAGTTCTTCGCTTTCGCGCTTTCCCTTTCCAGCGATTCCGACTCTATCAGAAGTTCTCCGAGTCGGATTCCCACCCTCCGGGCTGGGCTCCAGGCAGATGAATAACCCGGGCTTCCCGTTCAGGTGGAGCCGTAAACGTACTGGAGCGGGGTGCCTCGAAGCAAATCGAGGCCCCCCGCTCCATGTACCGCGTCGAACCGTCAGACCTCGACCACCACGGGGAGGATCATCGGGCGCCGGCGGTAGGTGTCGGAGACCCACTTGCCGACCGTGCGGCGGACGAGCTGCTGGATCTGGTGCGGCTCCGCCACGCCGTCCGAGCCCGATCTGGCGATGACCTCTTCCACCTTGGGCAGCACGGCCGAGAACGCGGCGTCCTCGATGCCCGAGCCGCGGGCGTGGAAGTGCGGACCGCCGACGACCTTGCCGGTGGTCGAGTCGACCACCACGAAGACCGAGATGATGCCCTCGTCACCCAGGATGCGGCGGTCCTTGAGGGAAGTCTCCGTCACGTCGCCGACCGAGAGGCCGTCGACATAGACGTAACCGGCCTGGACCTTGCCCACGATTCTGGCCTTGCCGTCGACCAGGTCGACGACGACACCGTCCTCCGCGATGACGATGTGGTCCTTGGGCACCCCCGTCAGCGCGCCCAGTTCGGCGTTGGCCCGCAGATGGCGCCATTCGCCGTGGACCGGCATCAGGTTCTTGGGCTTGCAGATGTTGTAGAAGTACAACAGCTCGCCGGCCGAGGCGTGGCCCGAGACATGGACCTTGGCGTTGCCCTTGTGGATGACGTTCGCGCCCCACCGGGTCAGGCCGTTGATCACGCGGTAGACCGCGTTCTCGTTGCCCGGGATCAGGGACGACGCCAGGATCACCGTGTCGCCCTGGACGATCCGGATCTGGTGGTCGCGGTTGGCCATCCGGGAGAGCGCGGCCATCGGCTCGCCCTGGGAGCCCGTACAGACCAGGACCACCTCGTGGTCGGGAAGGTCGTCGAGGGTCTTGACGTCGACGACCAGCCCCGGCGGCACCCTCAGATAGCCCAGGTCACGGGCGATGCCCATGTTGCGGACCATCGAGCGTCCGACGAATGCGACCCTCCGGCCGTATTCGTGCGCGGCGTCGAGGATCTGCTGGATGCGGTGGACGTGGCTGGCGAAGCTCGCCACGATGATCCGCTTCTGGGCGCTCCCGAAGACCTGGCGCAGGACGTTGGAGATGTCCCGCTCCGGCGGGACGAACCCCGGCACCTCGGCGTTGGTGGAGTCCGAGAGCAGCAGGTCGATGCCCTCCTCGCCGAGCTTGGCGAAGGTGGGCAGGTCGGTGAGCCTGCGGTCCAGCGGGAGCTGGTCCATCTTGAAGTCACCGGTGTGGACGACCATGCCCGCGGGGGTGCGGATGGCGACCGCCAGCGCGTCCGGGATGGAGTGGTTGACCGCGACGAACTCGCAGTCGAACGGGCCGATGCGCTCGCGGTGCCCCTCGGTGACCTCAAGGGTGTACGGGCGGATGCGGTGCTCCTGGAGCTTCGCCTCGATCAGCGCGAGGGTCAGCTTGGAACCGATCAACGGGATGTCGGGCTTCAGCCGGAGCAGGTACGGGACGCCACCGATGTGGTCCTCGTGGCCGTGCGTGAGCACGATCCCGTCGATGTCGCCGAGACGGTCCCTGATGGTGCTGAAGTCCGGCAGGATCAGGTCGATGCCGGGCTGCTCCTCCTCCGGGAAGAGGACGCCGCAGTCGACGATGAGCAGACGGCCGTTGTACTCGAAGACCGTCATGTTCCGGCCGATTTCGCCGAGCCCGCCGAGCGGGGTTACGCGCAGGCCGTTCTTGGGCAGCTTCGGCGGGGCGCCGAGCTCAGGATGCGGATGACTCAAAAGACTCTCCTCACCACACGCGCCACGTACCGCTGAGGCACGTGGCGCGCATGACATTCGTGCACTTGCAGTTGTCTGTGTGTACCAACGTGTCGGTCATGGCCAGGACCATCGGTCACTGGTCCCTGCTCACGATCTTGATCTGCTGTCTTCGTGTATTCAGTTGTGAAGTCTGTGGTTAGAGCTGTACCCCGCCCGCGGCCAGATCGATCTTGAGCTGGGCCGTTTCATGGGCCGACAGCTCTACGAGCGGGAGGCGCAGCGGTCCGGCCGGCAGCTTCTGCAGGGTGAGGGCGACCTTGGTGGTGATCACGCCCTGGGTGCGGAACATGCCGGTGAAGACCGGGAGCAGCTTCTGGTGGATCTCCGTGGCCTTCTGGACGTCACCGGTGACGTGCGCGTCGAGGAGGGCGCACAGCTCCGGGGTGACCACGTGGCCGACAACGGAGACGAATCCGACCGCGCCGACGGAGAGCAGCGGCAGGTTGAGCATGTCGTCGCCGGAGTACCAGGCGAGGCCGGACTGGGCGATGGCCCAGCTCGCGCGGCCGAGATCGCCCTTGGCGTCCTTGTTGGCGACGATCCGCGGGTGCTGCGCCAGTCGGACGATGGTCTCGGTGTCGATGGGCACACCGCTGCGGCCGGGGATGTCGTAGAGCATGACCGGCAGGCCGGTGGCGTCGGCGATGGCGGTGAAGTGCCGCAGGAGTCCTTCCTGCGGCGGCTTGTTGTAGTACGGGGTCACGGCGAGGAGGCCGTGCGCTCCGGCGCGTTCGGCCGCGCGGGCCAGCTCCAGGCTGTGCCGGGTGTCGTTGGTTCCGACGCCGGCGACGATGTGGGCCCGGTCTCCTACGGCCTCCAGTACGGCCCGTACGAGCTGGTCTTTCTCCGCATCACTGGTGGTCGGCGACTCACCGGTGGTGCCGTTCAGGACCAGGCCGTCGTTGCCTGCGTCCACCAGATGGACGGCGAGCCGCTGGGCACCGTCGAGGTCGAGTGCGCCGTCAGCCGTGAAGGGCGTGACCATGGCGGTGAGGACCCGCCCGAAGGGGGTCTGCGGAGTGGAGATCGGAGCCATGGGTAACACGCTACTCGCTGCTCAGCTCGCCGTGTCCCCTTGGGGGACGGGACAAGAGGAGCCCGGCACTGCCTGCTCGGGGGTTCAGGCAGTGCCGGGTCCGTTCGATCAGCGTAGATGAACTCCCCGAAACGCCGCAATACGGACACTTCACTCCGTCGACCGTACATCTGTGCCCCGGACGGGCCGCGGACGGGCTCCCGGCGGCTCTCCGGCGGCCGGGGAAAAGCCCCCAGAGCCCGGTCCGCCCCGGGGCTGTACTCGGTTACGGAGCGACGCGGCCGTTCAGGTTGAAAGCCGCGTGGGTGAGCGGCATGAGCGTCGCCCAGTGCTCCTCCATCCGCTCACCGACCATCTCGATCTCCCGCTGCGGGAAGGACGGCACCTTCGCCTGCTCGTGCTGGGTGCGCAGCCCGAGGAAATGCATCAGCGAGCGCGCGTTGCATGTGGCGTACATCGAGGAGAAGAGGCCGACCGGCAGCGCCGCGCGGGCCACCTCGCGGGCCACGCCCGCCGCCAGCATCTCCTGGTAGGCCTCGTACGCCTGGATGTACGAGTTCTCCAGCGTCCGCTGCGTGAGGGCCTGCTGGGCCTCGGTCCCCGCGACGAACTCGTACTTGCCGGGGCGGCCCTGCTGGACGAGCTTGCGGTCCTGTCCCGGGATGTAGAAGACCGGCTGGAGCTCGCGGTAGCGGCCGGATTCCTCGTTGTAGGACCAGCCGACGCGATGGCGCATGAACTCGCGGAAGACGAAGATCGGGGCACAGATGAAGAAGGTCATGGAGTTGTGCTCGAACGGGCTGCCGTGGCGGTCCCGCATGAGGAAGTTGATGAGGCCCTTCGAACGCTCGGGGTCCTTCGTCAGCTCTTCGAGGGAGTGCTCACCTGCGGTGGAGACGCGCGCGGCCCACAGCACGTCGGAGTCGCCTGCGGCGTGCTTCACCAGCTCCACGGTGACATCGCTGCGGAAGCTCGGTTTGGTCTCGGCGGGGGTGTCGCTCACCGGCGGGGTCCTTCCATTCGCATCGCTCGGGCAGCGCCCACTCTACGGCCCGACACTGACAGTGACGGACAGCGCCGGCCGCTCCCGGTGTTCCTCGGCCAATCCGGGGAATTCGGGCACCGAATGGCGCTGTTGTTCGTCCTAAGAAGTAGCAATCGACACAGCAGCGGCGTTACGCAACACGACCGCACAAGACGCAAGGAGGAGTCCCTCCATGTTCCGCCGGCGAGAGGCCGTCCCGTTCCAATTCGTCGCCGAGGCCGACCGCTTCCGCAGTAATGTCACTCCCCCACCCCGGCAGCGCGCCAGTGCCTCGCAGCTCGTGGGCCGTACGCTGATCGGGCTCACCATCGCGGCCGGTTTCACCGGTGCGCTTCTCTTCGGAATGCCGGCGCTGGGCACGGAGCAGTCGTCCGGCCACAGTCAGCAGTCGGAAGCATCACAGGGCCGCTGACACATCCGGCCCCCCTGGGGTGGTCCGGGCGGGGGCGTGATCGATAACCTCACCGGGCACAGCAATCGAGCGTGCTTGTGAGTGAGGATCAGTCGTGCCCCTGCCCTTCCTGACGGCCGACCGGGCGTTTGACGCGACCACCGACGATGTCGCACTGCCCTTCGACGATCATGATCATTGGCGGCGTCCGTACCGCCCGGGCCCTTGGCGGGTGGTGGCCTCGGCGCTGCTCCTGCTGCTGGCCTCGTTCGTTCTGCTCGCCGCGATGATCACCGCCTTCGCCGGCGAGATGCCGGGGGCGATGTTCTGCCTGGGCGTCGCGGCCGTGGCTATCGCCATCGCGCTGCGTATGCTCCGGATCGGGGCGTGGGTGAGCCGCCACGGGGTACGGCGCGTGAGCCTGCTCCGTACGACGACCCTGCCGTGGCGCCAGGCGACGGCCGTCCGTACGGTCCAGCAGCCCGTGCGCTGGCTGGGGCTGCCCCGCACGGTGCAGGGGCAGGCGCTGGTCGTCGTACGCCGTCAGGGTGAACCTCTGGCGCTGCTCACCGACCACAACGCGGACTTCCTGTCCCGTACGGAGGCGTTCGACCGGGCGGCCGACACGGTCGAGGTGTGGGGCGACGAGTACCGCGGCGCCTGAACGAGGACGACGGAGGCGGGGCCCGGCCACCATGGCCGGGCCCCGCCTCCGTCGTGTCGGGCCTGCCGCCCCGTACGGGGCGGCTGACCTGCGCGTACGGGGATCCTGTACGAAGCCGTACGGCGCGGCGTCAGACCTGGACGGGGCGGCCGTCGTGGAGTGCGATGGCCCGCTGCATCGCCTTGCGGGCGCGCGGGGTGTCCCGGGCGTCGTGGTAGGCGATCGCGAGCCGGAACCAGCAGCGCCAGTCGTCCGGGGAGTCCTCCGTCTCGGCGCGGCGCGCCGCGAAGACGGCGTCGGCGGAGTCGCGGTCGATCCGGCCGCCCGGAGTGCGGACCAGTTCGTCGACCGGCAGCCCTCCCTCGGCCTCCAGCTCCGTGGCGAGGAGGTTCGCGCGGTGGACGAACCGCGTGTTCATCCAGAGGAACCAGACACCGATGGCGGGCAGGATCAGCACCGCGACGCCGAAGGTGACGGTGAGCGCCGTGCCGTGCTCGATCAAGAGCACGCCGCGGCTGCCGACCAGGACGAAGTAGACGACCAGGACGGCGGCCGTGACACAGTAGGTGATCTTCGCGCGCACGGGGTCAGCTCAGGTCGAGGAAGTGTTCGAGACCGACCGTGAGCCCCGGGGTGGTGACCACGCGCCGTACGCCGAGCAGGATGCCCGGCATGAAGCTGCTGTGGTGCAGCGAGTCGTGACGGACGGTGAGCGTCTCGCCTTCGCCGCCCAAAATGACCTCCTGGTGCGCGAGAAGGCCGCGCAGCCGTACGGAGTGCACCGGTACGCCGTCGACATCGGCTCCGCGCGCCCCGTCCAGCGCCGTGACCGTCGCGTCGGGCTGCGGAGCGCTGCCGGCCTGGGCCCGGGCGGCGGCAATGAGCTGGGCGGTGCGGGTGGCCGTCCCGGACGGCGCGTCGGCCTTGTTCGGGTGGTGCAGCTCGATGACCTCGACCGACTCGAAGTAGCGGGCGGCCGTCTCGGAGAACTTCATGGTGAGGACCGCGCCGATGGAGAAGTTCGCCGCGATCAGCACGCCCGTGCGCGGGGAGGCGTCGAGCGAGGTGTGGAGCTGCGCGAGCCGTTCGTCGGTCCAGCCGGTGGTGCCGACGACCGCGTGGATGCCGTGGCGGACGCAGAAGTCGAGGTTGCCCATCACCGAGGCCGGGGTGGTCAGCTCGACCACGACCTCGGCGCCGGCCTCCACCAGGTTCTCCAGCCGGTCGCCCCGGCCGAGGGCGGCGACCAGTTCGAGGTCGTCGGCGGCCTCGACGGCCCGTACGGCCTCGGTGCCGATACGGCCCTTGGCGCCCAGAACGGCCACGCGCAGCTTGCTCATTGCTCTGTTTCCTTCACCTTCGGGGGTACGGCCCGGCCGGTGGGCCCGGTCAGGAGACCGCTTCGTCGAGGCGGGCGGCCTGCTTGTCCTTGAGCGGTCCTATGACGGACAGCGAGGGACGCTGTCCCAGTACATCGCGGGCGACCGCGCGTACGTCGTCAGGGGTGACCGCCGCTATCCGTCCCAGCATGTCGTCGACGGACATCTGGGCGCCCCAGCACAGCTCGCTCTTGCCGATGCGGTTCATCAGCGCGCCGGTGTCCTCCAGGCCGAGGACGGTGGCGCCGGAGAGCTGGCCGACGGCGCGTTCGATCTCGTCGTCGGCGAGTCCGTCGGCCGCGACCCGGTCCAGCTCGTCGCGGCAGATCTTCAGGACGTCGTGGACCTGGTTCGGGCGGCAGCCCGCGTAGACCCCGAAGAGCCCGCAGTCCGCGAAGCCCGAGGTGTACGAGTAGACGCTGTAGGCGAGGCCGCGTTTCTCCCGTACCTCCTGGAAGAGCCGGGAACTCATACCGCCGCCGAGCGCCGTGTTCAGTACGCCGAGGGCCCAGCGGCGTTCGTCGGTACGGGACAGGCCCGGCATCCCGAGCACGACATGGGCCTGCTCGGTCCTGCGGTTCAGCAGGTCGACGCGGCCCGCGGCCCGTACGGCGCGGCTGCCGTCACGGGGCGCGACGGGGGCCGCGTCCGTACGGGAGAGGGCACCGGCCCGGTCGAACGCCTTGCGGACCTGGCGTACCACCGTGGCGTGGTCGACGTTGCCGGCGGCGGCGACGACCAGTCGCGTCGGGTCGTAGTGCTTGCTATAGAAGCGGCTGATCCGGTCGCGGTCCAGGGCGTTGACGGTGTCCACGGTGCCGAGGACGGGGCGTCCGAGGGGGCTGTCGCCGAACATGGTCTGCGCGAACAGGTCGTGGACGCAGTCGCCCGGGTCGTCCTCGGTCATCGCGATCTCTTCGAGGATGACCCCGCGCTCGGCGTCGACGTCCGCCGCCTCGATGAGCGAGCCGGTGAGCATGTCGCACACGACATCGATGGCGAGCGGCAGATCCGCGTCGAGCACCCGCGCGTAGTAGCAGGTGAACTCCTTGGCGGTGAACGCGTTCATCTCGCCGCCGACCGCGTCTATCGCGGAGGAGATGTCGAGGGCGCTGCGCCGCTTCGTGCCCTTGAAGAGCAGGTGCTCCAGATAGTGCGTGGCGCCGTTGAGGGCGGGCGTCTCGTCGCGGGAGCCGACCTGTACCCAGATGCCGAAGGTCGCGGAGCGCACCGACGGCAGGGTTTCGGTGACCACGCGCAGGCCGCCAGGGAGGGTCGTACGGCGGACCGTGCCGATCCCGTTCTCGCCCTTGAGCAGGGTTTGGGTACGGGCGACGGCCCGCGCCTCCGAAGAGGTGCGGGCCGTCGTCCTGGAGCTGGATGTCACTTGGAAGCGTCGTCCTTCGCGTCCTCGGACTCGGCGGACTCCTCGCCCTCGATCACGGGGATGAGGGAGAGCTTGCCGCGCTGGTCGATCTCGGCGATCTCGACCTGGACCTTCTGGCCCACCCCGAGGACGTCCTCGACGTTCTCGACGCGCTTGCCGCCCGCGAGCTTGCGGATCTGCGAGATGTGCAGCAGTCCGTCCTTGCCCGGGAGCAGCGACACGAACGCCCCGAAGGTGGTCGTCTTGACGACCGTGCCCAGGTAGCGCTCGCCGACCTCCGGCATGGTCGGGTTGGCGATGCCGTTGATCGTGGCGCGGGCGGCCTCGGCGGCCGGTCCGTCGGCGGCACCGATGTAGATCGTGCCGTCGTCCTCGATCGTGATGTCGGCGCCGGTGTCCTCCTGGATCTGGTTGATCATCTTGCCCTTGGGGCCGATGACCTCGCCGATCTTGTCCACGGGGATCTTGACGGTGATGATCCGCGGGGCGTTCGGGGACATCTCGTCCGGGACGTCGATGGCCTCGTTCATCACGTCGAGGATGTGGAGGCGGGCGTCGCGGGCCTGCTTCAGCGCGGCGGCCAGGACCGAGGCGGGGATGCCGTCGAGCTTGGTGTCGAGCTGGAGCGCGGTGACGAACGTCTTCGTACCGGCGACCTTGAAGTCCATGTCGCCGTAGGCGTCCTCCGCACCGAGGATGTCGGTGAGGGCGACGTAGTGGGTCTTGCCGTCGATCTCCTGGGAGATCAGGCCCATGGCGATACCGGCGACGGGGGCCTTGAGCGGCACACCGGCGTTCAGCAGCGACATGGTGGAGGCGCAGACCGAGCCCATGGACGTCGAGCCGTTGGAGCCCAGCGCCTCGGAGACCTGGCGGATCGCGTACGGGAACTCCTCGCGCGTCGGCAGCACCGGCACGATGGCGCGCTCGGCGAGCGCGCCGTGGCCGATCTCGCGGCGCTTCGGCGAACCGACGCGACCGGTCTCACCGACGGAGTACGGCGGGAAGTTGTAGTTGTGCATGTAGCGCTTGCGCGTCACCGGGGAGAGGGTGTCGAGCTGCTGCTCCATGCGGAGCATGTTGAGGGTGGTGACGCCCAGGATCTGGGTCTCGCCACGCTCGAACAGCGCGGAGCCGTGCACGCGCGGGATGGCCTCGACCTCGGCGGCGAGCGTACGGATGTCCGTGACGCCGCGGCCGTCGATACGGACCTTGTCCTTGATGACGCGCTCGCGGACCAGGGACTTCGTCAGCGCGCGGTAGGCGCCGGAGATCTCCTTCTCGCGGCCCTCGAACTGCGGGAGCAGCTTCTCGGCGGCGAGCTCCTTGACGCGGTCCAGCTCGGCCTCGCGGTCCTGCTTGCCCGCGATGGTGAGCGCCTGGGCCAGCTCGGACCGTACGGCCGCGGTGAGGGCCTCCAGGACGTCGTCCTGGTAGTCGAGGAAGACCGGGAAATCGCCGGTGGGCTTGGCGGCCTTGGCGGCGAGGTCGGCCTGGGCCTTGCAAAGCGCCTTGATGAAGGGCTTCGCGGCTTCCAGACCGGCGGCGACGACCTCTTCGGTGGGCGCGTCGGCGCCGTCCTTGACGAGTTGGATGGTCTTCGTGGTGGCCTCGGCCTCGACCATCATGATCGCGACGTCACCGTCCTCCAGGACCCGGCCGGCGACGACCATGTCGAAGACGGCGTCCTCCAGCTCGGTGTGGGTCGGGAAGGCGACCCACTGGCCCTTGATCAGGGCGACACGGGTGCCGCCGATCGGGCCGGAGAAGGGCAGGCCCGCGAGCTGCGTGGAGCAGGAGGCGGCGTTGATCGCGACCACGTCGTACAGGTGGTCGGGGTTGAGCGCCATGATCGTCTCGACGATCTGGATCTCGTTGCGCAGGCCCTTCTTGAAGGAGGGGCGCAGCGGGCGGTCGATGAGGCGGCAGGTGAGGATCGCGTCCTCGGAGGGCCGGCCCTCACGGCGGAAGAAGGAGCCGGGGATCTTGCCGGCCGCGTACTGCCGCTCCTCGACGTCCACCGTGAGGGGGAAGAAGTCGAGCTGGTCCTTGGGCTTCTTGGAGGCGGTGGTGGCCGACAGCACCATGGTGTCGTCGTCCAGGTACGCCACGGCGGAACCGGCGGCCTGCTTGGCCAGCCGGCCCGTCTCGAAGCGGATGGTGCGGGTGCCGAAGGTTCCGTTGTCGATAACGGCCTCGGCGTAGTGGGTCTCGTTCTCCACTAGTGATTTCTCCTCGTCTTCGTCCGGTGCCCGTGTGGCAGGGGACGTGGCGGCGGAGCGCTCCTTGGTGCGGGCCGGTCTTCGATCGAAGCACCCGGGGCGGCGGCATGGGCCGCGCCTTTCCGGGCGCCACTACCGAGGACCGGCGGCGGTGGAGGTCGCTCCCCCTCTTCAGTTGTGCTCGTGCGTCCAGGTTACTGAGCTTGGCCTCGGGATGGCATTCCGGCCGTCCCGGGCGAGGCGCCCGGCCCTCCCCCGTACGGGGCGCACGGGGGCCGCGGAAGATCACGTACCCGTGAGAGGCCCCGTACATACGGCGAAGGGAGCGGTTCCCTGGACGTGGGAACCGCTCCCTTCACGGCGTCTTACTTGGCGCCGCCGGCCGCACCGCGGCGGATGCCCAGGCGGTCGACCAGCGCACGGAAGCGCTGGATGTCCTTCTTGGCCAGGTACTGGAGCAGGCGGCGGCGCTGCCCGACCAGGATGAGCAGACCACGACGCGAGTGGTGG
The DNA here is from genome assembly GCF_044763125.1 of Streptomyces sp. NPDC096310. NCBI lineage: Bacteria > Bacillati > Actinomycetota > Actinomycetes > Kitasatosporales > Streptomycetaceae > Streptomyces > Streptomyces sp. NPDC096310. The sequence continues at coordinate 10,612 of NZ_JBIWFO010000016.1, forward strand.
TCGTGCTTGTGGAGCTTGAGGTGCTCGGTCAGGTCCGAGATCCGGCGCGACAGCATGGCGACCTGGACCTCGGGGGAGCCGGTGTCACCTTCCTTGGTGCCGAACTCGGTCATGATCTGCTTCTTCGTAGCGGCGTCGAGCGACACGCGTACTCCTCGTGAGTCTTCGTGGCCACCGAGTGCCCCAGGTCGAATACTCTGGGGAGCTTCCGTTACTCGGGAGGCGGGAATCCGTTGCGCGCCTACCGCCGAGCCAGGGGCTTCGGCGGTCACGTACACAAACGGCCATCGCCCAGGGTACCAGCCCCCGGGCGAGCTCTTCGCAGGGGTCAGCCGGTGAGCGCGCGGGCCGCGCTGAAGACGTCGAGCACGGCGAGACAGAGCGGTACCAGCGAGAGCAGCACCGCGCCCTCGGCGAGGTCGAGGAGGCGCCCCCAGAACGGGGAGAGGCCCTTGCGCGGGATGATCAGGCCGATCGCGGTGATCAGGGCGGCGCCGGCGGCGACGCTCGCGGTGAGCCAGATCGTACGGATGTCGAGGGGACCGCGGTCGCCGTACACCAGCAGTTCCCTGACGTGGTCGAGGGGCGGGTTCAGCGAGAGCCCCAGGATGAGCAGGGCGATCGCGGAAAGGCCCGCGGTGAGCGCGCAGACGACCTGGGAGGTGTAGCGGAAGAGGCGGGCGCGCAGCAGCGTCGCGAGGCCCGCCGTGAGGGCGAGGAGCTGCGCCCAGACGGTGTCGGAGAAGCCGAGGACGGCCGCTGAGCCGACGACGACCGCCGCGCAGCCGCCGACCAGGCCGAGGAGCATCTCGTGGCCGCGGCGGGCCTGTGCGGCGATCCGCACGGCGTCGACGGGCTCGGCGTCGGGGGCGGCGTTCGGGTCGGGGAGCGCGCCGAACCCGTCGTACGTGCCGTCGGACGCGTCGTTCGCCGCGGCGCGCGGCGAGGCATAGCCGATGGGGAGGCGGGCGAAGCGCGCGGAGAGGCCGGGCAGGAAGGCGACGAGGCCGACGGCGACGGGGACGCACACGGCCGCGGTGTCGGTGGCCGACGCCTCGGTGAGGATCATGACGAAGGTCGCGAGGGTGCCGACGGTCGCCAGGAACGTGGCGGCCACGAAGGGCGCGTCGCCGCTCGGGGTGAGCGCGACCAGGACGACGGACGCGACGAGGACGGTGACGCAGCCGAGCAGGAACTGGAGCCGTCCCGGACCCTGGCCCGGGTCGGGGGCGAGGATGCCGGAGCCGGCGATCAGCAGCAGGGGCAGCGCGCCGAGGCCGAGGGCGACGGCGGTGGCGCGGTCCGCGTACACCCGGGCCCGTACGCCCGCGAAGGCGGTCAGGAGCGCGCCGGCGACGCCCGCGATGATGCCGGGCAGGCCGTGCATGTCGTGGCGTACGGGGTCGGCGAACCACAGGACGAAGCCCATGAGGACGAGGAGCAGTACGCCGCCTATGAGGCCCGCGCCGCGCAGCAGGTCGTCGCTCCACAGGTGGCGGTCGCGGCGTACGGCGGAGGCGACGGCGTCCGAGACGTCGTCGAACACCGCGGGCGGCAGGGATTCGGCGAAGGGGCGGAGGCTGAGGATCTCCCCGTCGAGCACCTGCTGCCCGGCGAGGGTGCGGGCACCGTCGAGGACGGTCCCGTCGCGCCGTACGAGGTGGTAGCCGGTGGGGGTGCCCGCTGTCTGGGTCTGGCCGGTGAGCCGCAGGATCTCCGGATGGACGTCGGCGACGGCGATGTCCTCCGGGAGGGCGACATCGATCCTGCTGTCCGGCGCCACGACAGTGACGCGGCAGAAGCCGGTCGCTGCGGTCGTACTCACGTGTCTGGACCCCCTGATTCGCGGTTGCGCACGGTGCGCGCGCCACCCTACCGGGAGGGGTGCGGTGCGGCTGCACGTAGGATCACCGTCGCGCGGAGCGAAGCCGTCGCCACGGGGGCGCCGGTACGGAATCGCCCGTCCGTCTTGAGGGATTGATACGCCGGTGAGCCAGATCATTGTCAAACGCCCGCCACGGTCCCTTCCGCCGGAAGTGCCCTCGGATGCGCTGGCCTTGGAAGCGCCGCCCGAACTGCCGCGCGGTCAGCAGGAGGGCATGCTGATGCAGGTCCTGCCGGTGCTCGGCATGGGCTCGTCGGTGGTCTTCTTCTTCTCGCCCCAAGCTCCGCCGTTCATGCGGATCATGGGAGTTCTGATGCTGTTCTCGACGGTCGCGATGATCGCCGCGCAGATCGTCAGGTACCGCCGCGGTACGCAGGGGCAAATTGCCGATGTACGGCGCGACTACCTCAAGTACCTGGCGCAGACGCGGCGTACGGTGCGCAGGACGGCGCGGGCGCAGCGTGACGCGCAGCTCTATCTGCACCCCGCTCCCGAGCAGCTCTGGTCGGTGGTGGCCGAGGGGTCGCGGGTGTGGGAACGGCGGGTCGGCGACAAGGACTTCGGCCAGGTGCGGATCGGTCTGGGGGCGCAGCAGCTCGCCACGCCGCTGGTGGCGCCCGACACGGCGCCGGTGGACGAGCTGGAGCCGCTGTGCGCCGGTGCGATGCAGCGGTTCCTGGCGGTGCACGGCTCGTTGGACGGTCTGCCGATGGCGGTGTCGATGCGCGCCTTCTACCACGTGACGGTCTCCGGGGAGCAGGAGTCGGCGCAGGCCACGACGCGTGCGCTGGTCGCCCAGTTGGTGACGCTGCACTCCTGCGAGGACCTGATGGTCGCGGTGGTGGTGTCGCCGGGCGCGGCGGGGCGCTGGGAGTGGACGAAGTGGCTGCCGCACACGCAGGTGCCCGGGCAGATCGACGGGGCCGGTACGAAGCGGCTGTTCGGCGATGACCTCGGGGAGCTGGAGGGGCTGCTGCAGAGCCGGCTGGAGGGGCGTCCGCGGTTCGGCAGGGACGGTTCGCCGGTACTGGACCAGCCGCATGTGCTCGTGGTGCTGGACGGCGGGATGGTGCCGCCCGACTCTCTGTTCGCGGCGGCCGAGGGGCTGCAGGGCGTGACGATCGTCGAGGTGGTGCCCGGGGAGCTGGACGAGCCGCGGGGCGGCCTGTCGGTGGTCGTACGGCCGGGGCGGCTGCGCCTGGAGTCCGGCGGGGGCCTGGCGTACGAGGGGGTGCCCGACGGGATCTCGCTGCCCGCGGCGGAGGCGCTGGCGCGCCAGCTCGCGCCGTTGCGTACGGGCGGGGGCGACGACGACGAACCGCTGCTGGCCAACCTGGACTTCACGGATCTGCTGGGCCTGGGCGACGCGGGGGCCGTGGACGTGGCCCGTACGTGGCGGCCCCGGTCGACGGCGGAGCGGCTGCGGGTGCCGATCGGGGTCGGTGAGGACGGCGGTCCGGTGATGCTGGACCTGAAGGAGGCCGCGCAGGAGGGCATGGGGCCGCACGGGCTCTGTGTCGGCGCGACGGGGTCCGGCAAGTCCGAGCTGCTGCGCACCCTGGTGCTGGGGCTGGCGGTCACGCACTCTTCGGAGACGCTGAACTTCGTTCTCGCTGACTTCAAAGGAGGTGCCACGTTCGCGGGGATGTCGCAGATGCCGCACGTGGCGGCGGTCATCACCAACCTGGCGGACGACTTGACGCTGGTGGACCGCATGGGGGACGCGATCCGCGGTGAGCTGCAGCGCCGTCAGGAGCTGCTGCGGTCGGCCGGCAACTACGCCAACATCCATGACTACGAGAAGGCGCGCGCGGCCGGCGCCGCGCTGGAACCGCTCGCCTCGCTGGTCCTGGTCATCGACGAGTTCTCCGAGCTGTTGACGGCCAAGCCCGACTTCATCGACATGTTCATCCAGATCGGCCGGATCGGCCGTTCGCTCGGTGTCCATCTGCTGCTGGCCTCGCAGCGCCTGGAGGAGGGCAAGCTGCGCGGCCTCGACACGTACCTCTCGTACCGCATCGGTCTGCGCACTTTCTCGGCGGCGGAGTCGCGTACGGCGCTGGGGGTGCCGGACGCGTACCACCTGCCGTCGGTGCCGGGCTCCGGGTATCTGAAGTTCGGTACGGACGAGATGACGCGGTTCAAGGCGGCGTACGTCTCGGGCACGTACCGCGCGGGCGGGCCGGATCTGTCGGTGGGGCAGCTCCCCGTCGAGCGGCGGCCCGTGCTGTTCACCGCGGCGCCGGTGCCGGTGGTGTACGCGGCGCCGGACCCGGCGGCGGCGTTCGTGCCGGCGGCGGAGGACGAGGCGCTGGCGGACACGGTGCTGGACGTCATCGTGCGGCGGCTGGACGGGCAGGGGGTGCCGGCGCATCAGGTGTGGCTGCCGCCGCTGGACGAGGCGCCGACGCTGGACCAGTTGCTGCCGGGTATCGCGGTGACGGAGGCGCGCGGGCTGAACGCGACGGAGTACTCGCGGCCCGGCGGGCTGACCGTGCCGCTCGGACTGATCGACAAGCCCTTCGAGCAGCGCCGTGAGGTGCTCTACCGGGACTTCTCCGGAGCGGCGGGGCACATGCTGATCGTGGGCGGTCCGCAGTCCGGGAAGTCGACACTGATGCGGACGCTGATCTCGTCGTTCGCCCTCACCCACACCCCGCGGGAGGTGCAGTTCTACGCGCTGGACTTCGGCGGGGGCGGGCTCTCCTCGCTGGCGGAGCTGCCGCATGTCGGCGGGGTCGCCTCACGGCTGGACCCCGAGCGGGTGCGGCGCACCGTCGCGGAGGTTCTGGGCGTGCTCAACCGGCGCGAGGAGTTCTTCCGCTCCAACGGCATCGACTCGATCACCACGTACCGGCGCAAGCGCGCCGCGGGCGAGCTGCCAGGTGAGGCATGGGGCGATGTCTTCCTGGTCATCGACGGCTGGGGCGGTTTCCGCAACGACTACGACATGCTGGAGCCGGTCATCTCCGACATCGCCGCGCGCGGTCTCGGTTACGGCGTCCATGTGGTGGTCACGGCCGCGCGCTACATGGAGGTGCGTGCGGCGCTCAAGGACCAGATGCTCGGCCGGCTGGAGCTGCGGCTGGGTGACGTCATGGACTCCGAGTTCGACCGCAAGGTCGCGGCGAACGTCCCGGCTGGGGTGCCGGGCCGCGGCCAGGTGCCGCAGAAGCTGCACTTCATGGGCGGGCTGCCGCGCGTCGACGGGGTGAGCGGCGCCGCGGACCTCTCGGAGGGTACGGCGGCGTTCGTACGGGCGGCGCGGACGCACTGGGCGGGGCAGGCGGCCCCGACGGTGCGGCTGCTGCCGCGCAAGCTGCCCGCCGACCAGTTGCCCAAGGGATTCGAGTTCCCGCGGTCCGGGGTCGCGGTCGCGATCGACGAGACCAATCTGGAGCCGGTGTTCGTCGACTTCGAGACCGACCCGTTCTTCCTGGTCTTCGGCGAGAGCGAGTCCGGCAAGACCAATCTGCTGCGGCTGATCGCGAAGCAGCTCGCCGAGCGGTACACCCCCGACCAGGCGAAGTTCGTGGTCGGCGACTACCGGCGGACGCTGCTGGGGTCGCTGTCGGAGCCGCACCTGCTGGAGTACGCGCCGATGGCCTCGTCCCTGCAGATGCACATGGAGGCGCTGGGCGGCGTCTTCGCCCGCCGCCAGCCCCCGACGGACGTGACGCCGCAGCAGCTCAGGGACCGGAGCTGGTGGAGCGGGCCGCAGATCTTCATCATCGTCGACGACTACGACCTGGTGGCGACCAACTCGGGCAACCCGCTGGCGCCGCTCGCGGAGTACCTGCCCTTCGCCCGGGACACAGGGGTCCGCTTCATCATCGCGCGGAACGCGGCGGGCGCCTCACGGGCCCTGTACGAGCCGTTCATGCAGCGTGTGCTGGAACTGGGCGCCCAGGGCGTGGTCCTGTCGGGAGACCCCTCCGAGGGCGACCTGATCGGCCGCGTACGGGCGACCCCGATGCCGCCGGGCCGCGGCTACTTCGCCTCGCGGCGGCGCGGCAATCCGCTGGTGCAGACGGGGCAACTGCCGGGCATGTGAGGTGCGTGCGCCGGGCGTGTGCGATGCGCGCCCGGCGTGAGCGTGCACGTGAACAGATTTCACAACGGGGAGAGAGATCATGGGATTTGACGAGGAGTGGGGCCGACTGCGGTCGGACGCCGCCGAGAGCCGGTCGACGGGGATGCGGCTGAACAGCGCCGACGCGGGTGGAGCGGCGTCGGGCGACGGAGACGTCGCCTCGACACCCGCGCAGAAGAAGGCCGCGGCGAACGACATCGAGACGGACCTGGAGCCGAGCACCAGGAAGGCCGGCAACTGGGCCGACGACGCCTCGGGCGACGCGGTCAAGGGCTTCGACGGCTGGGACACGGCGAAGGGCCTGAAGACCGTGCAGGAGACGTGGGAGAGCCAGGTGAAGACGCTGATGGGGCGGCTGTCCGCGGAGAAGGGCGCGCTACGGGGCGCGGGCGGGCTCTTCGCCCGTAACGACCTCGACACGCACGGCACCTTCCTGCAGTCCCGGTCGAAGCTGAACGGACTGTAGGACCGCCGACTCGCACCACAACACGTACACGGACACGGGCCGGAACCTGGATCGGCACCGGTTTTCTCACGGGGGAGCAAGAGAGAGCATGCTGACGTACGAAGACGTCATGACGACCGACTTCGAGCTGCTGACCACGGCGGCGGGCAAGTTCGACGGCATGGCGGGTGAATTCAAGAAGGTCGAGGACCGCTACAAGGACAGCGTCCAGTCCGTCACCATGGGCCCGAACTGGCTGGGCGCCAGCGCGACGGCGGCCTACACCAACTTCGCGGCGACCCGCTACGAGTACGCGGCGGCCCAGAAACAGGCCAAGGCGATAGCCGGCCTGCTGCGAGACGCCCACGAGCAGTTCGTTGACCTCAAGAAGCGGGTCGCGTCGGCCCGGGACGACGCCGTCAAGGCCGGCATGAAGGTCTCCGAGTACGGCACGGTCTCGTACGACTACTCGAAGCTCACCGACTCCGAGCGCCGCGCCGTCCAGCACGACCCCGACCTCCGCAGCGTCGAGCAGTCCTGGGCGAAGCACATCGACGACTGCGTCAAGGCGGTCGACGACGCGGACAAGGGCGTCAAGCTGGCTCTCGAAGCGGTGGTCGTGGACTCCGTCGGCGACAAGAACGACGAGACACTCGGCACCGGATTCAACGCCCACGCCAAGGGCGACATCGAGCTGTACGAGGCCGAGAACCAGAAGGAGATCGCCACCCGGATCAACAACGGCGAGAAGGTCTCCCCGGCGGAGTGGACGGAATTCCAGAGGTCGTTCCGCGACAACTCCGACAACAAGGCCTTCAGCCAGACGTTCCTCAACGGTCTGGGCCCCGCGGGCACACTCCAGCTCAGCAACAAGCTCAACGATCTGTCCCACTCCGGCGACCGCGGTCAGCGGTCCGACTTCAAGAACATCACGCAGGGCCTTTCCCGGACGCTGGCCGGCGCGACGCGCGTACCGGAGTTCAAGGGCACGGACAGCAACGGAAAGCCGACCGTCCTCCCGTACGGGACGAAGGAGTACCAGAAAGCCTTCAGCGAGTGGTCGAAGACGTCCGACGCGAAGTTCTACAACGAGTTCCGCGACGGGCTGACCAAGGCCGGAGTCGAGAAGTACGACCTCGACGCGGCCGGGAACAAGATCGCTATCGGAACGGGTCACGGCCAGCAGGTCCGCGGCTACCAGAGCCTGGTCACTCTCATGCAACAGGGCGGCGGCTATTCGCCTCAGTTCCTGGGCGATGTCACGGACGACATGATCGCCGCGGAGAAGAAGGACAAGGACATCTGGGATCTGTACGGAAAGTTCGAGGGCAAGGAGGACGGCTGGTTCGCCAACGACCCCGTCGACGGAGCCCTCAAGGTCATGAGCCGTGATCCGGAGGCTTCCACCGGGTACCTCGACCCGGCCGCGGACGGGAACAAGGACCGACTGGAATACCTGCTGCGTGAGCGGGACTGGGACACGGTCGACACCACGACCTGGAGCGGCAACATCGAGCGGACCGGCAGCGACACCTTCGACGGAGACGTCCGGGCCGGACTGGGACTCGCGCTGGAGTCCGCCACTACGGGGCGTGAGCCCGGCGCGCCGGGTACGGAGTTCGGCCGGCATTCCGAGGCCGAGGCCCGCATCATGCACGACACGATCAACCTCATCGACTACGGCGACGCCGAAGGGAAGGAGGGGAACAACGAGCGGGTCGGCAAGGGGGACGAACTCCTCAAGGGGGAGGAGTACGCCGCTCTCCGTGATCCGCTCGCCCGGGCACTCGCCTCGTACTCCCCCGACATGGTCGACATCATCACCGGTGACGCCCCCGGCGGCAGGACCGGCAAGGGGGACGAACTGGCCGCGGGCGACGCGTCTCAGATCCAGAACAGCCGGAGCAGTCTGCTCCGGCTCATGCGCGGTGTCTCCGAGGTTCCGGACGGCTCCGAGGAGTCCACGAACTTCACCCTTCTCTATCAGGCACAGCAGGGTTACGTGTCCGAGCAGCTCGCGGGGGAGAATCTGTCGGACGACAAGACGCTGGAGAACCGGGCCGGCAAGGCGGGAGAGGTCTTCGGCGCTCTCACGGCGGTCGGCGGCGACCTGGATCTCGGCGAGCGGGACACCGCGAACAGCGAGGCCACCGACAAACGGTTCTACGGCTACCACGTAGGTGGCGGACTCATCACGGGAATCCCGGTCATCGGCGACATGGCGCAGCGGACGGTCGACATCGGACTCAACGAATGGCAGTCCGCCGTTCTCGCCGAACAGGGGCTCCTCGCCCGGGAAAACCTCAGCAACAAGAACGATGTGGCCCAGGACGCCCTCGACGGTTACTTCTCGGCATGGGGCGAGGAGAAGAATCTCGACAGTGCCTCCGTCGGAGCCGCGCAGAGGGAAGCACAGCAGAGCTACAACAGCGGACGGCAGGTTGCCTTCGAAGCTCTGCGGGAACGAAAGTGACCGACGTGACACCCACCCGGAGATGTGCACGATGAAGAAGAAATTCCTCAAACCTCTCGTGATGGCCTGTTCCCTGAGCCTGCTGGCGTTCGGTGGAATGTTCACCTGGTGGAACACCGATCTCTTCGGGGAACAGAACTTCTGTGGAGGAAAAATAGAGTCCTCCGACATCGCCTCCGTACTGGACACCAGGGGAAGGATCTCCCAGACGGCCTCCCAGGGCGGCAGCGCCGACGCTCCGGAATTCCACTGCACGATTCAGCGCACCAGTTTCCTCCTCGGCACTGACGACATGAAGGTCACGTTGAGCACCCGTACGAAGAAGGCGGACTTCCAGTTCCAGACGCGCGCCTGGCCGGACCCCGCCGGCATGTCGTTCTTCACCGGCGGAGCCACCGGTGCGGTCTCGGACACCCGAGGCTGGATCATGCTGCCGGAATCCTGCTGGGACCGGGTGGGGATGCTCTACCGGGGAAACCCTTCGCCCGGAAACGCGCAGAGCGTGACCACCGTGGAAGCTGTTCTGGACCAAGGCGAGGCGGGTCGCGAAGAGTTGGCCGGCATGCTCGCGCGTACGGCTCAGCGCGTGGCCGACGTCGCGGGGTGCTCCGGTGGCGGGAAGGCCATGGCTCCCGGCCTGCGGGACGCGGGGACATGGACGGAGACGGATCCGGGGCACGCCTGTGGTCTGGCCGGGTTCGCGCTCCCCGGTTCCGCTTTCGTCAGCGGGAAGGCGGAGAAGGGCGAGGAGCGCACGGCCGGAGATTCCGCGGAGACCTGGGCGTGCGATGTCCGGTTCAGCGGATCCAGCGAGTCGCAGGCCTCCTTCTCGGTGACTTCCGACGCGGACATCACGAAGGCAACCCTTCGGCAGAAGGATTTTCGTGATCTGCCGAACGGCACAGGCAGGATCAATCCGGACAGCGCGGTACTGAAGTGCGGCGACACCAGCGTCTATTTCGGAATGAACTGGAACGATGAGTACCGGGATCTGAACCTGGACCAAGGGAAAGATCACTACACTGAAAACAATCGGAAGCTTTTCCAGTCGTTCGTCGATGCCGCAGGGAAGAAACACCACTGCCCCGACATCAGCGTCCCCAGGCGTTAGCCGCGTGTCGGACATTCCTGTCGTTACGGTGCACGGGTGTTCCTCGTGTTTTCGACCGAGCTTTGGACAGCCCGCTTCGTGAAAGCACCAAGCTCGTGAACCGTAAGGAAGGTCATGCCCGAACAGCCCCCTCGCTGTATGCGCCGACTCCGCACCACCGGTCTGGTGATCGCTGTCGCCCTGGCCGCGGTCGGCGGGCTCGGCGCATGGCAGCTCCTCGGGAGCGGCGAGAGCCCGACGGCCTGCGACGGCCTCCTCGCGGACCAGCGGGTCCAGGAGGTGCTCGGCGAGGAGAGCCGGTCCGGGATGAGTTGTGCGGGCCTCGGCGAGGCCATCCGGAAGACAACCGTCGCCGATGCGTCGGGCCGGCACACCTCCGGGCAGGCCCTCGCTATGAGAACGGTGCTGTCGGCGCTCGCCAAGGACGTCGAGCGACGCGGGGACCACACGATCGATCCCGCTCTCCGTGGTCCCGTGGCTGACGCGCTGGCGGACTACGCGGGCGACGTCCGTGCCCTTCTCGGCACCGGAGACGCCGTGTACGTGAAGAACGGCGCCCCGTCCGCGGGTGCCTGGCAGGAGAAGGACGGCTATCACATGGCCGTGCCCCGGGACAGTCTGCTCCGGATCGCCCGAGCGGTGTCGGAGGACCCGCTCGCGTACGTCGCCGTGCGCGACGCTCAGACCTTGCGCGCCTCCGAGGCACTGTCGGACGTGGCCGAGGACGCCCGTGGCGTCGACCTGTCCGCTCCCGCGTCGATCAGCGCGCGGGTGCTGGCGACTCTGGACGCCGTGGCAGCGGACGTGCTGCGGGGCCGCGACGGCGAAGACGCGGAGGACTGGCGGAGCACGGTGGTGGCGAAGCTGGAGGACGGACCGGTCCAGCCGCCCTCGTACACGGACGATCCCGTCCGCCACCTCGTGGGGACATGGAGATCCACGGTGCGCTCGGCCAAGACCGAGGAAGCCTTCCCCGCCCTGCGGGACCAAGGTATCCGGCTCGTGGAGATCTGGTCGGTGGCCAGGAAGACGGACGACGGGACGCTGGACGGTCTGGTGCGGACCTGCCGCGCTTCCGCCGACGCTGCCTACAACGCCGCGTTTCGCTCGCTGGGTGAGTGAACTGCCCGTACGCGAAGTCCCCTTTCAGATGCCCCTTCAGATATCCCTTCAGATGCCACTCGAAGAAATACGTGACCGCCGGAGAGGCTGAGCGGTCCTGTTCCAGCTCTTCGCGGCGATGTCGCGATCAACCTCGGATGGGATTGACGTTCCATGCCCGTACGTATGCCGCGCTCCCGACGCGCACAAGGGTCGGCCGCTGTCGTGCTGACTGTTCTCGCGCTCGCCGGCGGGCTGTTCCTCATCTTCAACAGCAACACCTTCGGCCCGGAGAAAGTCTGTCACGGCAGGCTGTCGGCCGACGACGTCCAACGGGCCTTCCCCGGTACGGGGCGGCTGACCAGCGAGGACGCCGGCCAGGATCAAGGGTGCACGGTCGAACGGACGGCCGTCGGACCGGGCGCCGGCGACGTGCGGTTCTCGCTGGAGGTCTCTTCGGAGAACGCCGCCTTCCCCTTCGAACGGGGAACCTGGGCGATGTCCGCAGGCGATGACATCGTCGCCGGGGCCCTGCCCGGTTCGGCGAACGAGCGGGGCGGCTGGCTCCTGCTGCCCTCGTCCTGCACAGCACTCGCCGACTCGGCGGCTCCGGGTGACAGGACGGTGGTCCGGGCTCGCATGTGGAGCGGCACGGCGGAGCCGGCGGCCCTGGCCCGGCTCCTCGCGACGGCCGCCGCCTCGTGGACCGCCGAGTCGGACTGCGACGCGAGGGCCGCGGGCGCGCCGGGCGACGTACGGGCCGCGTCCGCCGCCTCCACGACGGACTCCGACGAGGTCTGCTCACTGCCCGGTTTCCGGCTCGGCAAGGTCACAGGGCCGAAAGGGCAGTCCGTACAGGAGCGGACGTCCGGCGACCTCGACAGCGCGTGGTTCTGCGACCTTTCCTTCACGGAGGACGAGCGGAACGGCCCGTTCACCAGGCTGGCCGTCGTGAAGGACCCGGTTCTGGCCGTGTCGCTGAAAGACCGGCACGTCGAGAAGGCCGTGTGCGGGGGCGAGGAGACGTATTTCCTGCTCGACAACGTCGACTACCCCTGGGATCCGAAGGAGCGCGCGGCGACGGGGTTTCCGTCCGAGAAGGGTCTGAGTGATCTCTTCGTCAAGGCCGCTCACGGGGCTCTCGACTGCGCGTGACGGAACTCCGGCCGCCCCGGGGCTCCCCTCACTCCGTATTGGAAGGTCCACGAGAACAACGGACAGCACCTCGTTCACACTTGAAGCATGGGAGACCCGGCAGGGCCATCGCAGTACGCAGCAGTTCGGGTGGCGCGGCACCTCGGAGGTTTACGAACGAATCGAGGTGACCTGTCCCATTGCCCGGGGGAACACCTGGGCCCGGGTCGGCGTGGACGGTGAGCACATCCCCGCATCGTCGTTCGAGGGCTTCCCGGACGGCAGCCGCCCGTCCCTGTCGTTCATGGAATTCCGGGTGGGCAGCACGCCCGTCGTCCTGAGCAGAAGACGGTGGGCCCTGACGAGGAAGGGCCGTTCGCTGCGTCTGGCCACGGCGGGCATACGTACGACTGCACGGCCGCGCGACGCGGAAAGGGCCCATGTCCTGGCCCGTGAAGGCGTACGTGTAGGTGTCGCCCGGAAGGGGGGCGGGAGCAGGAGGCGGCAGATCGTCGAGGTGACCGGTCCGGCCGAGCCGGTCGATCTCTCCATTGCGATTGTCTTCACCGGCGCCAACTTGGCCAATCTCACGCTGTCAGGAGCCGCCAGATCCACTCCGGCCAGGTTTCTGGACCTCACCTCCTGACGCCCTGGAGCGCAGAGGAGGGGGATGCGCCGTATCCGGCGTGAAGGACGCCGCCGACTACGGATACCTTGGTCTGCAACTCCGTACCGTGACGAAGAAGGGGAGGCCCCTGATGGGTACTCAGCAGGAGAAGGACGAACTGTACGCGCTGGACATCAGTGGCGTGGAGTGGCAGGGCGCTCCCGGCACCAGCCCGGACGAGGAGCGGGTGGAGATCGCCTATCTCCCGGACGGGGCCGTCGCGATGCGGTCGTCGATGGACCATGACACCGTGCTGCGGTACACCGAGGCCGAGTGGCGGGCGTTCGTCCTCGGCGCGCGGGACGGGGAGTTCGACCTGAAGTGAGCCGGGCGGCCTTGTGAGGGCCCGGCAGGGCCCCGTGGGGGCCGCGCAGGGCTTGCGCGGGGCCGGCAGGGGCCGTGAGGTCGGCAGGGGCCCGGTGGACGTCGGCAGGGGCCCCGTGGGGCCGTGGGCGTCGGCAGGAGCCCCGTGGGGCCGGCAAGGGCTCGCGGGGCCGGCAGGGCACCGGTGAGCCGTACGGTGACTGGAGGACGGCCGAGGGGCACGCCCGGTACGGTGCGTGCCCCTCCCCGTGCTTTCGGCCCGTCCGTCCCGGCCTGGGCCGGTCAGTACGCCTCGGTGAAGAACCGCGACGCCTTCACGTCCGTGGCGCGGTACCCGTCCTTGCCGCCCTCGATCAGCTTGGCGACCTTCTCCAACTGATCCCGCATGTGCGTGGCGTTGCCCTTGTACTTGCGCTGGATTCCCTCATACTCACGGTGCGCCTCACCGTCCCACGTGTCGGTGACCACCTTGAGCGCCTGGTCCATTTCCTCCAGGTCCTGGACGATGTTCTTCGAGACCGTCCGGATGCGGTTGGCCATCTCCTGGACGCTCTCGTACCGTACCCGGGTGCCCGGATCTGTGCCGGCCATGTTGTTCTCCTCGATGTGTGGTCGATCGGCCGTATGGCCGCGAGCGGATCGGTCGGGTCAGATGTTGTTGAGACCCGACGTGTTCTGGGAGGCCTCGGTCCTGGCGGCGGCGAACTGGGCCCGGACCTCGTCGTCCTGCTCATTGCTCAGGTTCTTCGTCTGGCCGACGGCGTTCTCCAGAACGGTGAGCAGACGGAGGATCGCGTCGTGATCCTCGTTGATCATCACCTGGGCGGAGACGAAGCCGGAGGCGCCGACACCCGTCCATCCGGCGTTGACCGTCGCGATGATGTCGGCCAGTTCCCTGGCCTGCTTGGAGACCTGCTGCTTGGTCTCCGTGATCTTGTTCTTCGCCTGGACGATCGGGTCGTCTGAAAGTCCGAACCCACCTGCGGGGCTGCTCATCCGGAGTCCTATCTATCGGTTCCCGGCCCGGCACACGCGATCGCCGCCGGGCTTCTTCTCTTCGCGCGCGCCGCCGGAACCGGCCGTGGTGTGTTCCCCGGACGTTGCCGTACGTACGTCGCGCTTGCCCCCGTGTCTCAGAAGAGGGGGAAGCAATGGGTGAGGATGGATTTCCCGTCGGAGGGGGCGGTACGCGTCGCTGCCCGGACGGCGGGAATCTCCTCCGCCGTCCAGCATGTCCCCCGCCATGTCAGGTCCCCCATGACCCCCGTCGACCCCATGGGCCTCATCGCACTCGTGAAGCCACGGTCACTTTAGCCATATCCCCCCTCGGCCCCAACACCGGTTTCGGGAGAGAGATCGACTTCACTCCCCGGAACTCATCACCCATCGCAAAGTGGGGCGCCCTCGTACTGCGGCGCCTCAGGCCCGCTGTCGCGGCCGACGGCGCCGTGCGCCGCGCCGTCGCAGGTCGCGCAGGACCGTGGCCGAGCCGGCGACGACCGCGACGAGCACTCCGCCGATCCCCAGGGCGTACGTGGCGTACCGTTCCGACCGTTCCTGGGCCGTCTCGGAGAGCGCGAGGTGCGCGGGCTCCGGCGCGGGCGCCTTGGGCGGGCCCGGGTCGGGGCGCGGGGACTCGGGCGCGCGGTCGTCCTCGGTCAGCGCACGGAGCGGGTCGACGACGCCCCAGCCGATGAAGTCGTCATGGCCGTTGACGCTGCGTTCGGCGGTCTGCTCGATCTGCGCGACGATCTGGTGCGCCTTCCACCCCGGGTGCTTGGCGCGCAGCAGCGCGGCGACGCCCGCGACGTACGGGGCGGAGAAACTCGTCCCGTTGTCGACGCACTGGCCGTTGCCGGGGACCGTGGAGACGATGTCCACGCCCGGCGCCGCGACCCCGACGAACGCGCCGGACTGGGAGAACGCGGCGCGCTCGTTGTTGCGGTCGGAGGCGGCGACCGCGAGGACGCCCTCGAAGGCGGCCGGGTAGGTGTTCTTGCGCCGCCCGTCGACACCGTCGTTGCCGGCCGAGGCGACGACCACGATCTCCTGGTCGAGCGCGCGGCGTACGGCGCGGCCCAGGGCGGAGTCCTCCGTCAACGGCTTCGTCGTGTCCTGGGAGATGTTGATGATGTCGGCCTTCTCGGTGATCGCGTGGTCGATCGCCTTGGCCATGGTGGTGTCCTGGCCGCTGTTCTTCTCGTCGTTCTGGCGGATCGGGATGATGGTGGCCTCAGGGGCCAGTCCGACGAACCCGGTGCCCTTACGGGGGCGCGCCGCGATGATCCCGGCGACCTTGGTGCCGTGGCCGACCTTGTCGTCCGTACCGTCGCCGTCGGCGCCCTTCTCCATCTTCTTGGCGAGGAACTCGGCTCCCGCGGAGGTGTCGACGGCCTTCCTGAGCTGCCGGTTGGTGTTGTCGACCCCTGTGTCGATGACCGCGACGCGCACGCCCTTGCCCTTGGTGTCCGCCCACAGTTCGTCGAGGATCACGCGCTGGAGCGGCCAGGGGGTGCCCTCGATCTGCTTCTTCATCGGAAACGAGCACTCGCCGCTGCCGTCGATCCCGAGGCCCCAGGACGCCACTGCCGGCCCCTCTCCGGGCGGCTCGGCCGCGTGGGCCGGAGAGAGGGCCGCCAGCCCCGTCAGGGCCGTCACAGCGGCCACCAGGGCGGTTTTCGCGCGCACGTGAGCCGCGCGCGTGTCCGGCACGCGTACGTCGGGCACGCGTACGTGAGGCATGCGTACGTGAGGCATGCGTACGTGAGGCATGCGTACGTCAGGCATCAGGTCCCGGTCCTCCCTCACGAGCCCTGCGGCTGGCGTGCGCTGTTGGTGTCGAGGCGCGGCCCCTTCGACAGGAACTCCGACCAGGCGATCGGGACCAGCGCCGGGGTGACCTTCTCGTAGCCGAGCCGTATCTGTGCGGCGCTGGGCTCGGGGCGGCCGTCCTGCTGCTCCTGCCCCTCCCCCGTGCCGATCTCCGAACGCGCGGCGTCGCTGTCCCCGTTCGCCTGGACCGCGTACCGCAGTCCGGTGTCCGTCACCAGGAAGAGCGAACCGTCGGGGTGGGTCTGCCGCCCCCGCACCTGCGTGTAGAGCAGCCCGCTGCCCGGGGTGACGTAGGTGCTCGTGCCCGCCGCGGTGACATCCGCGGGGTACTCCGTGCCGGCCCAGGTGGAGAGCGTTGCGCGGCCCTTGTCGTCGACGGAGCGGAGCACGCTGCACACGGTGTCGCGGGCGGCCTCACCGCTCTCCGTGTTGACCTGGGTGGTGCGCCGTTCGGGCCAGCGGTTCTCCGCGCCGAAGGGCTCCGTCTCCGGTGTGAGCGACTGCGCGTCCACGGTGTCGGCTTTGCCGCCCATGTCCAGGTCGCCGGTCTGCGGGGAGTTGATCAGCAGCCAGGCGGTGAACTCCGACACCGGCTGAACCTTCCCCTGAAGGACGACGTAGTGCTGCGGCCCCGCGCCGGTCTGCGCGAGCAGCACCTTCCCCACCCGGTCCTGCTCCTCGGTGAGCCCGCCGCCGACCCCCGCGTCCGCGGCGACCTCGCCCGGGATCTCGGGGAAGTCGACGGGGCTGCCGGTGTGCAGTGTGTCCAGCCAGTCGTCGGTGACGGCCTGCGGCTCCCGGCCGCCGACGAGCGCGCGGGTGAGGTTGTCGCTCGGCTTGTCGCGCACCAGATACTTCGTGCCCTCGGCGTCGACCAGGTACCGGTCGCCCTTCTGTCCCTTCACGTACAGCACCTGGGCGCCGGTCAGCCGCTGCCCGCCCTCCGTCCTGGCGAAGTCGCGGTCCGCGAAGAGGAACGCGGCCTTCTGTACGCTGCCGCCCTTGCCCCCGCCCGGCTGCTCACAGACGGCCCACCGCTTGGGTTCGGCCGCCTCCGTGTCGCTGGGCAGCCGGTCGGGCGCGTACGGAATGCCGAGGATGGGGCCGCGCGGTGGCTTGCCCGCGTCCAGGATCTTGTCGGGCACCTGGATGACCGCGAACTCCTTCGGAGTGAGCAGAAGGCGCGCGGAGGCGAGGTTCAGCACGGGGTGGAGGAGGGTCTCCTTCTGCTTCCCCTTGCCGGTGCTCAGTACGACGTAGCGGGTGGTGGAGTCCTTGCCGACGATCACCTTGGTGTCCGGCTCGGCCCAGTCCTTGGGCGCGGTGGGCTTGAACATGCCCCACGCGCCGAACCCCGCCAGGATCACCGCACCGACGATCAGACCGGGGACGACGGCGCGCAAGGGTCTGGGCGCGCCCTCCTCCGCCGCGGTGGCCGAGGGTTGGAGAAATGCGGCCACCGTGCGCTTCTTCGCGAAGGTGTACGCGTTGAGCTCATCCCGCCGTGATGCCATGAGTCCCCATCGGTGAAAAAAGGCTCGGTCGCCCCCGGGGGCAGGGCACGTCGGCATGGCCCCCGGGCCCTGCCTGACTGTCGGACCGGGCCCCTACTATGCCTGTAGACCGGGCGCGGTGGTGGGGCGGGTAGGGTGACCGGGCTGCCAACACCCTGGTCGGCCAGGGTGATCGGGACGAATTGGGGGGTTTCTCCATCATGGCTTCAGCGACGCAGACGCGGCCTGCCGCGACGGCGCCGTCCACCGCCGCCTCCCCAGGCCAGGCGACGCCCGGACTGAAGGCGCGGCCAGGGCATTTCGGACCTTTTCGAATGCAACAGCTGGTACTGATCGAGCTGGCGGCTGCTCTGCTGCTGGTGGCGTGGGTGATCAGTCCTCTGCTGCTGCTCCCGGCCGGTGTGCTCGCCACGCTGCTGGTGCTGCTCGCCCTGGTACGCAGGCACAGGCGCGCGCTGCCCGACTGGCTCGCGACGGCCCTCGCGCTGCGCGCCCGGACGCGCAGGGCCGCCTCCCTGGCGCTTCCCGCCGGTACGGAGCCGGGTCTGGCGCCCGCCGTGGAGTGTGACCCGGCGCTGCGTACGTACGCGTACAGCGACCGTGACCGGCGCCCGGTCGGGATGATCGGCGACGGTACGTTCCTGACGGTGGTGCTCCAGATCGAGTCGGACACCACGGCACTGCGCCCCGACCGCTCTACCAGACCGCTGCCGGTCCGTCTCGTACGGGACGCGCTGGACGTGGACGACGTACGGCTGGAGTCGGCCCAGATCGTGCAGCACACGCAGCCCGCGCCCGCCCCGCATCTGCCGGAGCAGTCGGTGGCGGCCCGCAACTACGCGCCACTGCAGGCCCAGACGGGCTCCCCTGCCGTGCGGATCACGTGGATAGCGCTCAAGCTCGACCCCGAACTCTGCCCCGAAGCGGTGGCGGCGCGGGGCGGCGGCCTGCTGGGCGCCCAGAAGTGTGTGGTGCGCGCGGCGGACCAGCTCTCCAGCCGTCTGGCGGGAGCCGGATTCCGCGCGGCGGTGCTGACCGAGCAGGAGCTGACCGCGGCGATAGCCGTCTCGTCATGCGCCAATCCGCTGGCGATAGCGCAGGCGGGGCGTACGGAGACGCCCGCGCGGCGGACGATGGAGACGGCGCGCACCTGGCGCTGCGACGACCGCAGGCACACCTCGTACTGGGTGGCACGCTGGCCGGAGCTGGGCGGGGGTGGTGCGCCGATGCCTCAGCTCGTCGCCCTGCTCACCTCGATCCCGGCGCTGGCCACGACCTTCAGTCTCACGCTGGGGCGCGAGGAGCGGCAGGGGGTGACGGTCAGCGGACACGTCCGGATCACGGGGCGCAGCGACGAGGAGCTGGTGACCGCCCGTCATGAACTGGAGCGTGCGGCCCGCGGGGTGAAGACCGGGCTGGTGCGTCTGGACCGCGAGCAGGTGCCCGCGATGCTCGCCACTCTTCCACTCGGGGGTACTCGCTGATGTCCGTTCCGACAACGGGGGCCGCGCCCGTACCCGCGCCGGCATCGACTTCCGCTCCGGGCGCGGGTCCGGGTCCGGGTCCGGGTCCGGCGGGGGATTCGGCTTCGATGCCAGCGAGGATGCGCGAGCCGGTCAGCGGCCGGGGGAAGCCGCGGATCGGTTTCGGGCTGCTCGGGCCCCGCCGTGAGCGCCACGCGCTCTCCCTGGACGAGTTGGAGGCGCTCGCGCTGCCGGTCGGGGACGACGGGGTGGTGATCGGCGTGGACGCGGGGAACCGGCCCGCCGTGCTCGGCGTCAACCGGCCGACTCCGTACGACATCACCCTGATCGGCGGCCTGTGGACGGCCCAGGTGCTGGTGCTGCGGGCCGCGGCGACCGGTGCGCGGATCGCGGTGGAGACGGGCCGGGCGCATGTCTGGACCGGGCTCGCGCAGGCGGCTGGTGGGGGGACGCCCTGCATCACGCTGCACGATGTGGGGCGGGTGCCGCCGCAGGGCGCCTCGGCCGGCAGCCCGGTGATCGTGGTGCGGGACTGCGGGATGCGGCCGCCGCGCGGGCGCGTGGTGTCGGCGCCGTGGCAGTCGGTGCTGACGCTGCTGCCGTATCTCAGCCCGGTGGCACCGCGGCTGATGGAGAAGTCGGCGCTCGTCGGCCTCCAGCGGGTGTCGCCGGACGAGGCGGCGCAGATCGGCCGGATCATGAGCCTGCCGCGCGCCGAGGCGGAGGCGCTGTCGACGCTCTCCGACGGGGTCACCCTCTGGTGCACCGCGCGGGACCGGCAGTTCGTGATGACGCAGGCGACGGACGCCGAGACCGGATTGTTGGGCAGCGCGCGCCGGATGGACTGAGGCGGCGCGATACGCGCACGATGCCGCGCGCCCGGTGCGGTTCCGCCCGCCGTCGCGGTGGCCGATGTACCGATTCGGCCACTCTTGCGCGCCCTCGTACCCCGGCGTACCCGCCCCGTACAGCGCCGGAATCCCACGCTCCGCGCCACGAGGCCCACTTGGGGGCAGGAGGCGAGGTGCGGGACGGGCGTTGACGGGGCGGTCCGCCCTGCCGTATCGGCGCCGTTGGCGATTAGGGTGGGTGGGGGCGCGGGAGCAGAGAACCTGCGGGCAGACCGGCCGCGCCGCAAGGGGAAGAGCCGGGCGGACCGGAGTGACGGATTTCGGCCGCCCCCACCCACCACGGCACAAGGGTGCTCGACCACACCAGGAGGCAAAGTGAACGGCGATCGGGACGAGATCCGCGGCGGCTGGAACCGGCCCGCCGCGGACGATCAGTCCGACGCGGAGCCCGAGATGACGGGTGAGTTCACCATCGACTACACCCCGCCCGCCTGGTACACGCAGAACGCGCCGGGGGACACGACCGGTGGTGGTGCGACGAGCGCACCGGCCTTCACGAACTCTCCCCCGCCGCCCGGCGGCGCGCCCGTCGCGGTGCCGGGGCTGCCCGCGGGCAGCGGCTTCGAACCCAACTGGGCGCCGCAGCCTCCTTCCCCGCCCGCGCCGCAGCCCGGGGCCGAGCCTGCCCGCGCCGCGGAACCCGTGGCTCCGGCGGTTGCGGCCTCCGCGTCCGGAGCGCCGGAGCCGTTCGGTGGTGGCGATGTGGAGAGCGGCGCGACGATGCGGTTCTCCCCGACGGCGCTGAAGCGTGAGATGGAGAAGCACGAGGCGGCGAAGGACGGCGCGTCGGCACCGGGGGAGGCCGACACACGGCCGAACGCCGACGCACGGCCGGAGCCTGCCACGGGTGCGGGTACGCGGACTGGTGGGGACGGTGCGGACAGCGCCGCCCCGGCGGACGTGAAGGACGCGAGCGGCGCGCCGAGTACGCCCGGTGACGGGCCGGACGGTGGGGCGACGGACACCGGCGCGGCGGAGAACACGAGCGCCCCGTCCGGAGCGTCCGCCTCTCAAGAGACATCCACCGCCCCGTACGGTGCGAACGGGGCAGTGGCCGACGACGGCGCGACCGACGGGGTCACGGCGCCGGACGTCGCGCCGGGTCCGGCCGAACCGGGCGCGGACAACGGCGCCACGGACGGAGCGACATCGGACGCGGCTCCCGAGCCCGCCCCTGAGCCGGAAGCCCCTTCCAGGGCGCCTGCCGGGGCCGTCTCCGAGACCGCCGACGACGGCATCTCGGACGCGATCCCCGCGTCTCTGAAGGACAACGCCGCCGACGAGCCCTCCGACGCGGTGCCCGCGGCCGAGCCGGCGGACGCCGCGGCCGGTGCGGCCGACGCCGAGGTCGCCGACGCCGTCCCGCAGGACGCGTTCCCGGCCGACCAGCCCCATGACACCCCCCCGGCCCCCGCGCCGGCCCAGCCCTGGGCACCCCAGCCGGGCGCCGGACCGGGCGCCGGACTGCCGCCGCTCCCGCCCGCGTTCCAGCCGGCCGCGCCGACGGCTGCACCGCAGTGGCCCGTATCGGCGCAGTCCGCCGAGCAGTCCGCCTCGCCGCAGAGCCCGCCTCCTGCGGCCCAGGCGCAGGCGCAGCCCCTGGACCAGCCCCAGGCTCAGCCTCCGAGTACGCCTCAGGGGCAGCCTCAGGGCGCGCCCGCGTGGCCCGCGCTGCCCCCCGCCCCGCAGCAGCCGCAGGGGGGCTACGGCTTCCCCCAGCAGGCGATCCCGGCCGGGGGCCCGTCGGCCGCCGCCGCCGTACCGGTGCCGCCCTCTCCCGTACCGCCTGCCCCCGTACCGCCCGCGCCGCAGCCGCCCGCCTCGCTGCCGCCCGTGGCGTCCGCGCCTCCGACGGGCCCCGGGCCGCAGCTTCCGGCCCAGAACGCTCCCGTACCGCCCGCCGGTTACGGCTTCCCCCAGCAGGGGCACCCGGGCCTCCCCGTCCCGGCGACCGGGGCGCATCCGCCCGCGCCGCAGAGCGGTTACGGATTCCCTCAGCAGGGCGGTTACGGATTCCCTCAGCAGCAGGGCGGGCCGGGCTCGGACGCTTCCGTACCGCCGTCCGCACCGGGGCCCCATCCGCCCGCGCCCGCCACGCCGCACCAGCTCCACCAGGCGCTGCCGCAGGCCGCGCCCGGTGCGCCGCCCGTCGATCCCCGTACCGGCGCGGGGTGGCCCTCCGCCGTCGCGCCCGACCACCGCGAACGCTCCGTACCGGGCGCTCCGCTCGGCTACACGGCGGCCGTGGAACTGTCCTCGGACCGGCTGCTACGCAACAACAAGCAGAAGGCCAAGAGCAGCCGGGGCCCGTCCGGCGGCCGCTTCAAGATCGGAGGGAAGGCCGCGGAGGCCGAGCGGCAGCGCAAGCTCGACCTGATCCGTACGCCGGTGCTCTCCTGCTACCGGATCGCGGTCATCAGCCTCAAGGGCGGCGTCGGCAAGACCACGACGACGACCGCGCTGGGTTCGACGCTCGCCTCCGAGCGGCAGGACAAGATCCTGGCGATCGACGCCAACCCCGACGCCGGCACGCTCGGCCGCCGTGTGAGGCGCGAGACCGGGGCGACCATCCGGGACCTGGTGCAGGCTATCCCGCACCTTCACAGCTACATGGACATCCGCCGGTTCACCTCGCAGGCCTCGTCCGGCCTGGAGATCATCGCCAACGACGTGGACCCGGCCGTCTCCACGACGTTCAACGACGAGGACTACCGGCGCGCGATCGACGTCCTCGGCAAGCAGTACCCGATCATCCTCACGGACTCGGGCACCGGCCTGCTCTACAGCGCGATGCGCGGCGTGCTGGACCTCGCCGATCAGCTCATCATCATCTCGACGCCCTCCGTGGACGGTGCGAGCAGTGCGTCGACGACCCTCGACTGGCTCTCCGCGCACGGGTACGCCGATCTCGTACAGCGGTCCCTGACGGTCATCTCCGGGGTCCGCGAGACCGGCAAGATGATCAAGGTGGACGACATCGTGCAGCACTTCGAGACGCGCTGCCGCGGCGTCGTCGTGGTGCCGTTCGACGAGCACCTCTCGGCGGGCGCCGAGGTGGACCTCGACATGATGCGCCCCAAGACGCGCGAGGCGTACTTCAACCTTTCGGCGCTGGTCGCCGAGGACTTCGTACGGGCGCAGCAGGCGCAGGGGCTGTGGACGGCGGACGGCCAGCCGCCGCCGCACCTCGCGCCGCCGATGCCGGGCTACCAGGGCCAGCCGGCCCAGGGGCAGGCAACGGCGCCGTACGGACAGCCGCCGCAGGGCCCGCCGTACGGGCAGCCGACGCACGGTCAGGCGCCGTACGGGGCGCCGGTCCAGGGCCAGCCGCACTCGGGCCAGCCGGTCCAGGGCCAGCCGTATCCGCCTCAGCAGTACCCGCAGCCGCCGGTGCCGCAGCAGGCGCAGCCCCCGTACCCTCCTCAGCAGCAGCCTCCGGCATACCCGTACCCGCCGCAGCAGCCGTACGCCGGGCCGCAGCCCGGTCCGGGTGTCCAGCAGGGGTGGCAGCAGTCCCCGCCCTCCCAGGCGCAGTCCCCCGCAGGCCCGGCGGGGCCGCCGCAGCCCCAGCCCGGGCAGTCGGCCGATCCGGACTCGTACGGTCTGCGCCCCCCGCACGCCGCGCCGCACGCCGCGCCCGCGGACCCGCCGGAGGAACCCGAACGGCGGCGCCCCGTACCGCCGGCCTGGTGGTCCCAGCAGCAGCCCCCAGGGGCACCGCCAGCGTCTCAGCAGTAGGGCGTCAGAGGTAGAGACCAATGAGGGGCCGCACCGTCTTCACGGTGCGGCCCCTCAGCGCATTCCCGCAGACCACACGGGGTTTGGGCGGCCGTTGACGCGGCAGGGAAGCGCTGATAAACCTTCGCTTCACCAGTTGACGAACCAGCATCAACCCGGCTTCTCCGTGCGAGCGACAACACGAGGTCACCGTCCCATGGTCGAAAGAGTTCCGCCGCGTACGCCGCGGCAGGCCGCGCCCCGGCCCGTGCACCGGCCCGAACCCCGCCCCGTACGGCAGCGCAGCCGTCCCCGCCTCCGTCATCTCCTGGCCTCCGTCGCCGCCTCCGCTGCGCTGGTCGCCGGATCGGTGGTCCCGCTCGGCCCGCTTCTCCCGGCGCCGCAGCAGGCCCGGGCCGCCGACGGCAAGAACGTGCTCACCGTCGCGGTCAGCCAGAGCATCGACTCGCTCAGCCCGTTCCTGGCGCAGCGGCTGACCAGTACCAGCATCTTGCGGCTGGCCAACGAATACCTCGTCAACTATGACCCGAAGGACGCGCACCCGATCCCCGGCTTCGCGACCGCGTGGAAGTCGTCCGCCGACAAGTTGACGTGGACGTTCACCATCCGTGGGGACTCGAAGTGGTCCGACGGGAAGAAGGCGACGGCCGAGGACGCCGCCTGGACGTTCAACAAGATGATGACGGACCCGAACGCCGCCACGGCCAACGGCAACTTCACCGCCAACTTCGATCAGGTCACCGCGCCCGATCCCGCCACGCTGGTCGTCAAGCTGAAGAAGCCCCAGGCGACCATGACGGCGCTCGACGTGCCGATCGTGCCGAAGCACATCTGGGAGAAGGTCGGTGACTTCTCGAAGTTCAACAACGACAAGACGTTCCCGATCGTCGGAAACGGTCCGTTCGTCATCACGGACTACAAGGTCGACCAGTACGTCAGGCTCAAGCCCAACAAGGACTTCTGGCGTGGCGCCCCCAAGTTCGACGAACTGGTGTTCAAGTACTACAAGGACGGGGACGCGGCCGTCGCGGCGCTCCAGAAGGGCGAGGTGTCCTTCGCCTCCAACCTGACCCCGGCCCAGGCCACGGCGCTCAGGAGCGCCAAGGACATCAAGGTGAACAACGCCCCGGGGCGGCGCTTCTACGCGCTCGCCACCAACCCGGGCGCACGGTCGAAGGACGGGAAGGAGTTCGGCAACGGGAACGCCGCGCTGCTCGACCCGGCGGTGCGCAAGGCGCTCTTCCAGGCCGTGGACCGCGGCACGATCATCGACAAGGTCTTCCAGGGGTACGCGGTCGAGGGCCAGGGGTACATCCCGCCGCGCTTCGCGTCGTACTTCTGGCAGCCCTCGGACAGCCAGAAGATCGCGTACGACCCGGCCGCGGCGGCGAAGACGCTCGACGACGCCGGCTACCGGAAGAACGGCGACGGCAAGCGTCTGGGCAAGGACGGCAAGCCGCTGAACTTCCGGATCCTCTGCCATGCCACAGACCCGAACGACAAGTCGATCGGCAAATACCTCCAGGAGTGGTGGGGCACGCTCGGCATCGGGCTGAAGGTCGAGTGCCTCGACAATGTCTCCGACCCCTGGCTGGCCGGTGACTACGACCTCGCCTTCGACGGCTGGTCCGTCAACCCCGACCCCGACTTCGTCCTCTCCATCCACACCTGCGGGTCGCTGCCCGCCACGCCGAAGGACAGCGGCGCGACGGACAACTTCATCTGTGACAAGAAGTTCGACGAGCTGTACGCGCGGCAGTCGGCGGAGTACGACACCGCCAAGCGGGCGGATCTCGTCAAGCAGATGGAGTCACGGCTGTACGACACCGGGTACATGAACGTCATGGCGTATCCGAACGCGGTCGAGGCGTACCGCACCGACCAGATCAAGTCGATCACGACGATGCCGGAGACCGCCGGGAACATCTGGGGCCAGGACGGCTACTGGAGCTGGTGGTCCGCGACGCCCGCCGACGCCGGCGACGGCTCGGGAGGCTCCTCCTCGACCGGTGTGCTGATCGGGATCGGCGCCGTGGTGGTGGTCGCGGCGGCGCTCGGGGGCTTCTTCGTACTGCGGCGCCGGTCCACCGCGGAAGACCGTGAATAGCCCATGAGCGCCGCGAGCACGCCCGGTACGGTGCGCGACGCCGCGGGGGGCGGCCCGGTGGGGACCGGGCCGTCCGGCCCCGCCGCCAGCGCCGCGTCGGGCACCAGGACCGCGTATCCGCTCTATATGGCGGGGAAGCTGGGCGGGGCGCTCGTGTCGCTCTTCGCCGTCCTCGTCACCAGCTTTTTCCTCTTCCGGGTCCTCCCCGGCGACCCGGTCAAGGCGATGACCCACGGGGTTCCGACGTCCGCCGAGCAGTTGGCGACGCTGCGCCGCCAGTTCGGTCTGGATCTGCCGCTGTGGCAGCAGTTCACCGACTACTGTGCCAAGGCGCTCAGCGGTGATCTGGGCACCTCGTACCAGTTCCACGCGCCGGTGGGCGAGCTGATCGTCCAGAAGCTGCCCGCGACGCTGCTGCTCACGGGCGTCGCCGTGGTGATCTACTCGGCGCTCGGTCTCTGGCTCGGTACGCGCTCCGCGTGGCGCAACGGCAGCCTCGGCGACCGGCTCAACACCGGCGTGGCGCTCACCCTGTGGTCCGTACCCGCCTTCTGGCTCGGACTGCTGCTGATCATCTTCTTCTCGGTGGGTATAGGGCCGATCCCCGGCATGTTCCCCACTGGGGGGATGGAGTCGGGCGACACGACCGGCTTCGCGTACGTCGTGGACGTGGCACATCACATGGTGCTGCCAGTGGCCACGCTGGTCGCGGTGGGCTACGCGCAGACACTGCTCGTCATGCGGTCCTCCCTGCTGGACGAGATGGGCAGCGACTATCTGGCGACGGCGCGCGCGAAGGGCCTGCGGGACGACCTGGTACGCCGCCGGCACGCGGTGCCCAACGCCATGCTGCCCACCGTCACGATGGTCTTCATCAACCTGGGTCATGTGGCGGCCGGTTCGATCCTCGTCGAGACGGTGTTCTCCTGGCCAGGGCTGGGCGGGCTGTTCTACTCGGCGCTGAGCGTGCCGGACCTGCCCCTCGTCCAGGGGCTGTTCGTCGTCTTCGCCGGGGCGATGATCCTGATGAACCTCCTCGCCGACCTGCTGTATCCGCTGCTCGATCCCCGGGTGGGCCGATGACTCTGGAGAAGACCCCGCCGACGCCGCCCGTCCCGCCCGGGTCGGCCTCGTCGTCCGATGCCGGGCCCTCGGGTGCGGAGCCGTCGAGTGCCGCACCGTCGGATACGCCGCCGTCCGCCGCAGCGCTCGCCTGGGCGCGGCGGCGCGGCTCGGCGGCCCGCTTCTGGGCGCAGTACCGCACGCACCGTGCGGGGCTCTTCGGCCTCGCGGGGCTCGCCCTCATCGCGCTGCTCGCCCTTGGTGCGCCGTTGCTCGTCGGCAGCGACGTGGCGAGTGTGACGGATGCGCCGGGAACGGCCCTGGAGAAGCCCAGCGGCGCGTTCCCGCTCGGTACGGACCAGTTCGGCCGGTCACTGCTGGGGCTGCTGATCTGGGGGGCGCGGGTCTCGCTGACGGTCGGCCTGCTGGCCGCGGCGCTCTCGGTGGCCATCGGCACACTGATCGGTGTCGTGGCCGGGCACTACGGCGGCTGGTTCGCCACCGTGGTCATGCGGATCACGGACTGGTTCCTGGTCATGCCGACCCTGGTGCTGGCCATCGTGCTGGCGACGGTCATGTCCCGGTCCGTCTGGACGGTGATCCTGGCGATCGGAGTCACGAGCTGGCCGACGACGGCGCGGCTGGTCCGGGCGCAGACGATCGCCGTCGAGTCCCGCCCGTACATCGAACGGGCTCGCGCCCTCGGCGGCGGACACCGCCACGTCATGACGCGCCACGTGCTGCCCAATGTGATGCCCCTGGTCCTCGCCCAGACGACGCTGGGCATCTCCAGCGCCATCCTGACGGAGGCGACGCTCGCCTTCCTCGGCCTCGGCGACCCGATCATCATCTCGTGGGGCGGCATGCTCCAGGACGCGCGCGAGGCGGGCGCGGTGTCGTCCGGGCACTGGTGGTACCTGGCGCCGCCCGGTATCGCGATCGCGTTCGTCGCGCTCGCCTTCACACTCTGCGGCCGTGCCGTCGAGGCCGTGCTCAACCCGAAGCTGGGGGTTCCCCGTTGACCAACACGACCGGCGTGACCCCGCAGGAGGGCGCGGGAGGCGCCGTCAGCCTGCTGGAGGTCAGGAACCTCCGGGTGACGTACGGCACGGGGCCCACCGCCGTGCCCGCCGTACGGGGCGTCGACCTGACCGTCGAGTCCGGCAGCAAGCTGGGCATCGCGGGCGAGTCCGGATGCGGCAAGTCCACGCTGGCCCTGGCGCTGCTCCGGCTGCTGCCGCCCGCGGCGAAGCTCTCGGGGGAGATCCTGCTCGACGGTGAGGACGTCCTCACCATGAAGTGGGGCCGGCTGCGCGCCGTACGGTGGGCGGGCGCGTCGATCGTCTTCCAGGGCGCGATGCACTCGCTCAACGCGGTGCACCGGATCGGCGACCAGATCGCCGAACCGTTGCTGCTGCACGGGCGCGCCACCCCTGGCGCCGCGCGGGCACGCGCCGCCGAGCTGCTGGAGCAGGTGGGGCTCTCCACGGCCCGCGCCGACGCGTATCCGCACGAGCTGTCCGGCGGCCAGCGCCAACGCGTCATGATCGCGATGGCGCTCGCCTGCGATCCGCGCCTGATCGTCGCGGACGAGCCGACCACGGCGCTCGACGTGATGATCCAGGCGCAGATCCTGCGGCTGATCGAACAACTGGTCGCCGAGAAGAACATCAGCCTGCTGATGATCAGTCACGACCTGGCCGTGCTGGCGGACACCTGCGACCGGCTCGCCGTGATGTACGCGGGCCGGATCGTCGAGGAGGGCCCCGCACGGGGCGTGTACGACGCGGCGGAGCACCCCTACGGTCGCGCCCTCTCGGCCGCCTTCCCCCGGATCGGGGACCTCGCGTCGCGCCGTGCGCCGCGCGGGCTGCCCGGCGACCCGCCGGATCCGGCGGCGCTGCCGTCCGGCTGTACGTTCCATCCGCGCTGCCCCGTCGCGCTGGACTCCTGCGCCCGCGACGACCAGGAACTGCGCGACGTGGGCCCCGGGCGGAGCGCGGCGTGCGTACGGGCGGGCGCGCCGATCGCGGCAGACATGGCGGGCACGGCGGGCACCGTGGAGCCGTCGCCGTGACGGCGGGCGCCGTACGCCGCGCCGCGCCGCGGCGACGTCCACGATCGACGTGGCCGTCACCGTGCGGCCGGCCCACCGTACGCGTCGCGCCGTACGCCGCGTACGGCCCGCTGAGCACCGCCCTGTACCGCGCGCCGTACGGGGCGGGTACGGGGTCGCCTACGGAGCACGTATCACCGCGGCGTACGGCGTGCGACGGAACGTATCTGCACCGCCTCGCCCGGACGACCCGTCGCGCGCCATCCCCTTCGTACACACCACGCGCCGCGCACCACCGCCGTACGGTCCGGCGACGCGCCCCTGTGGTCCGTGCGGCCTCCGGACGGCCATTCCTCAGGAGCCAGCCATGACGACCTCCCCCGCACCCTCCCCGCACCCCGCACCGACGGCGCTGCTCTCCGCCGCCGGGCTGAGCGTGACCTTTCAGGGGCGGCGTGGCGCCGCGCCCGCCCGCGCCGTCGACGGGGTAGACCTCGACATCGCCCCCGGGGAGATCGTCGCCCTGGTCGGCGAGTCGGGCTGCGGGAAGACCACCCTGGCGCGTTCGCTGCTCGGTCTGGTGCCGCCCACGGCGGGCGGGGTCGCCTTCGCCGGGGAGCCGCTGGGGTACGGTTCGCGTGCCCTCAAGGCGTACCGCAGACGCGTCCAGCTCGTGCTCCAGGACCCGAGCGGTTCGCTCAACCCGCGCCACACCGTGTACGACGCGGTCGCCGAGGGCCTGCGGATCCACGGCTACCCGGGCGACGAGCGCGCCGCCGTCGCGGAGGCGCTGGCCCGCGCGGGGCTTCGGCCGCCCGAGCGCTTCTTCCTTCGCTACCCGCACGAGCTGTCGGGCGGGCAGCGCCAGCGCGTCGTCATCGCGGGCGCGCTGGTCCTGAAGCCCGAGATGATCGTGGCGGACGAGCCGGTGGCGTCCCTGGACGCCTCCGTACGGGGCGAGATCCTGGCACTGCTGCTTTCACTGCGCGACGAACTCGGGCTCTCCGCGCTGGTGGTGACGCACGATCTGGGGCTCGCCTGGAACATCGCGGACCGGGTGGCCGTGATGTATCTCGGCCGGATCGTGGAGACGGGCCCCGTCGAGGACGTCCTGACGGCGCCTCAGCACCCGTACACGCAGGCACTGCTCTCGGTGCTGCCGGAGTCGGACGGCGCCCCGGTCGTCCTCATGGGCGAGCCGCCGGACCCGTCCCGGATCCCGGAGGGCTGCCGCTTCCACGCGCGGTGCCAGGTGCTCGCGTCGGGCGCGGCGGAGCGCGCGGGTGTCGCGGACCGCTGCCGTACGGCGCCGCTGCCGGTACTGACGGGCGGTTCCGGGGCGCAGGTGGCCTGCCATGTCGCGACGGCGGGGCGGGCGGCGGACTGACGGCCCCCGGCCGGGCGCGCCACGGGGCCGCGGTAGGGGGCGCGATACGGGGTGACGTCACGGGGCGCGCCGCCGCGCCGTACGGGGCGTCAGCACAGGGCGCGGTACAGGGCGGCATCACGCACCACGGCGCGCGCGGTACAGGGCAGCGTCACGCCCCGTACGGAGCCCCCGGCGGGACCGGCTCCGTACCTCCCTACGAAGCGTCGTACGCCTCCGTCAGGGCCCTCGCGCGCTTCACGTCATCGCCCATGGCGTCGAGCAGCGCCTCGATGGACTCGAACTTCTGCATCCCGCGCACGTAGGAGAGGAAGTCAACCATGACGTGGAGCCCGTACAGGTCCAGCCCCACCCGGTCGATCGCATACGCCTCGACACTCCGGTCGACGCCCTCGAACTGCGGGTTCGTGCCCACGGAGATCGCCGCGGGCATCCGCTCGCCGTTGGCCGTGAGCCATCCCGCGTAGACGCCGTCGGCGGGGATCGCCGTGTGCGGCAGGGTCTCCACATTGGCCGTCGGGAAGCCGAGTTCGCGGCCGCGCTGCGCGCCGCGCACCACCACGCCCTCGACACGGTGCGGCCGGCCCAGGATCTCCGCCGCGCCCTCGACGTCCCCCTCGGCGACGAGGCGGCGGGTCAGCGTGGAGGAGAAGGGTTCGCCGCCGCCCGCCGCACCGCTCACGTACAGGTCGACGACCTCGACCTCATAGTCGTACGAAGCGCCCAGGTCCGCGAGGACGGCGACGTTGCCCGCCGCCTTGTGGCCGAAGCGGAAGTTCGGCCCCTCGATGACGGCGCGGGCGTGCAACTTGTCGACGAGCACCTTCACGATGAAGTCGGCGGGCGAGAGTTTCGAGAACTCCAGTGTGAACGGCAGGATCAGCAGCGCGTCCACGCCCAGCTCCGCCATCAGCTCCGCGCGCCGGTGGTGCGGGGCGAGCAGGGGCGGGTGGCTGCCGGGGCGCACGACCTCGCTGGGGTGCGGGTCGAAGGTCACCACGACCGACGGGACGCCCAGCTCCCGCGCCCGCTCGACGGCCCGTCCGATGATGAGCTGATGCCCGCGGTGCACGCCGTCGTAGGAGCCGATGGTGACGACGCTGCGCCCCCAGTCCTGGGGGATGTCCTCCAAGCCACGCCAGCGCTGCACTGAGACCGCTCCTCGCCCGAACCCATGTACGTCATTTCCAGTTACGCAATGCTAAGAGTGCCATGCCCCGCGCTCGCGCCCCCCAATGCCCCCGCGGTGCACTCCGCACGCCCCGCTGAAGGGGCCGAAGGGGCCGTCCGTGGGACAGGGATCCTTCTCGGAGGGGGCCGTGGGGCGGGCGGGCGAGCCGGCCCCCCCCACCGCGCGGGTGCCCCGGGCCGGCCACCCGGCGGACCCCGAGGGATCACCCGCAGACGGCGAGGCTCTTCGCCGTGCCGGGCTG
>NZ_JBIWFO010000016.1:42378-173046 GCF_044763125.1 Streptomyces sp. NPDC096310
CGGTGCGGGGGCCGCGGGGGCGGGCGGTCGGGGGGGGGGGCGTGGGGGGGGGGGGGGGGGGGGGGGGGGGCCCCCCCCCCCCCCCCCCCGGCGCGGGTCCACCGGGAAGGACACCGGGCGGACACCGAGGGATCAGCCGAAGACGGCGAGGCTCTTCGCCTTGCCGTGCTGCTCCTCCACGAGCGCCAGGAAGCGGCCCTGCGGGCCGAAGACGGCGACCGGCCCCGTGCCGTACGCGGGCATGTCGAGCCGTACGCCGTTGAGCAGGAGCCCCGCGCGCCTCTCGTCCACGTCCCAGCGCGCGAACGCCGCGGCGGCGGCCTCCGCGACGGGCATGACGGTCAGCTCCTCCTGGAGCTGGTCGAGGGTGCGCGCGCCGTCCAGCGCGTACGGGCCCACCCGGGTCCGGCGCAGCGCCGTGAGGTGGCCGCCCACCCCGAGCCCGGCGCCGAGGTCGCGGGCGAGGGCGCGGATGTACGTGCCCGAGGAGCAGACCACGGAGACGACCAGGTCGAGGACCGGAGTGCCGTCTTCCGCGACCGCTTCGCGGACGTCGTAGAGCCGGAAGGAGGAGACGGTCACCGGCCGGGCCGGGATCTCGAACTCCTCGCCGCCGCGGACCCGCGCGTACGACCGCTTGCCGTCGATCTTGATGGCGCTGACCTTGGACGGTACCTGCATGATCGCGCCGGTGAGGGCGGCGATCCCGGCGTCGATGGCCTCGCGCTTCACGGTGGAGGCGTCGGTGGCGGAGGTGATCTCCCCCTCCGCGTCGTCCGTGACGGTGTCCTGGCCGAGCCGGATCGTACCGAGGTACTCCTTCTCGGTCAGCGCGAGGTGGCCGAGGAGCTTCGTGGCACGCTCCACGCCGAGGACGAGGACGCCGGTCGCCATCGGGTCGAGGGTGCCGGCATGGCCGACCCGTCGGGTCCTGGCGATGCCTCGCATCTTGGCGACGACGTCGTGCGAGGTGAAGCCCGACGGCTTGTCCACGATGATCAGGCCGTCGGGCGTCTTGGTCTGCTGAGTCATTCCGCGGCGGCGCCGTTCGTGTCGCCGCCCGCGTCGCGGTTCGTACTCCCGCCCGTACCGCCGTTCGTACGGCCGTCGACGTCGCTTCCTGACCCGCCCTCGGCCCCGTCGTCGGCGTCGTCGTCGGCCTTTCGGTACGGGTCGGCCCCGGCCGCGTAGGTCTTGCCGGTCGACACGTTCCGTACCTCGGCGTCCTTGGCGCGCGCCTTGTCGAGGAGGTCCTCGATGGTGCGCGCGTTGTCCGGGAGCGCGTCGGGGACGAACGCCAGCGTCGGGGTGAAGCGGACGCCGGTCTGGCGGCCCACCTCGGAGCGGAGGACGCCCTTGGCGCTCTCCAGCGCCGCCGCGGAGGCCGCGCGCTCCTCGTCGTCGCCGTAGACCGTGTAGAAGACCGTGGCCTCCCGCAGGTCGCCGGTGACGCGGGCGTCCGTGATGGTCACGAAGCCGAGTCGCGGGTCCTTGATACGCCGGTCCAGGGTCTCCGCGACCACGACCTGGATGCGATCGGCCAGCTTGCGGGCCCGCGCGTTGTCGGTCACCGGTCCGTCACTCTTCCTTCTGGGATTCTTGCTGGTTCTCTTGCTGGTCTGCCCGGCCGGGTGTCCGGTGCCGGGCCCGCGCCGTGCGGCGCACCGTACGGGGCGTACGACGCCTTCCGCGCGGGTCATTCCTCGTCGTCACCGTGGAGCCGGCGCCGTACCGACAGCAGCTCCACCTCGGGCCGGCCGGCGACCATCCGTTCGCACCGGTCGAGCACTTCGGTGAGATGCCCCCAGTCGCCGGAGACCACCGCCAGGCCGATCTGGGCCCTGCGATGGAGGTCCTGGTCTCCGGTCTCCGCCACACTGACCGCGAATTTCCGCTGCAGCTCGGCAACGATCGGCCGGACGACGGAGCGTTTCTCCTTCAACGACCGTACGTCGCCGAGAAGCAGATCGAAGGACAGTGTCCCCACATACATGTATGTCCGGATGTCCCGCCGGTACGGGTTCGACAGGCCCCGCCGACACTTGGCAGGGACACAAGAACCGTACACGGAACGGCCGGGGCCGATCGACGGAAATACGTCCCGTCGACCGGCCCCGGACCGGCTGCCGCACGTCAGCCGCGCGGCTTCTCCCGCATCTCGTACGTCGCGATGACGTCGTCGATCTTGATGTCGTTGAAGTTTCCGAGGTTGATACCACCCTCGAAGCCTTCGCGGATCTCGGTGACATCGTCCTTGAAGCGGCGCAGACCCTGGATGTTGAGGTCCTCCGCGATGACCTTGCCGTCGCGGATGAGCCGGGCCTTGGTGTTGCGCTTGACCTCGCCGGAGCGGATGAGAACACCCGCGATGTTGCCCAGCTTGGACGAGCGGAAGATCTCGCGGATCTCCGCCGTGCCGAGCTCGACCTCTTCGTACTCCGGCTTGAGCATGCCCTTGAGGGCCGCTTCGATCTCCTCGATCGCCTGGTAGATGACCGAGTAGTAGCGGACGTCCACGCCTTCGCGGTCGGCCATCTGCGCGGCGCGCCCCGCGGCGCGCACGTTGAAGCCGATCACGATGGCGTCGGAGCCCATGGCCAGGTCGATGTCGGACTCCGTGACCGCACCCACACCGCGGTGCAGGACCCGGATGTCGACCTCTTCGCCGACGTCGAGCTGGAGCAGCGAGGACTCGAGGGCCTCCACCGAACCGGACGCGTCGCCCTTGATGATGAGGTTGAGTTCCTGCACCAGGCCGGCCTTGAGGGCCTCGTCCAGGTTCTCCAGGGAGAACCGGACACCCCTGCGGGCGAAGGCCGCGTTCCGCTCGCGGGCGGCGCGCTTCTCCGCGATCTGCCGGGCGGTGCGGTCCTCGTCGACGACGAGGAAGTTGTCGCCGGCACCGGGGACGTTGGTGAGACCCAGGACCAGGACGGGCGTCGAAGGCGTCGCCACGTCGACGTTGTTGCCGTTGTCGTCGAGCATCGCCCGGACACGGCCGTACGCGTCACCGGCGACCATCGTGTCACCTACGCGCAGCGTGCCGCGCTGGACGAGCACGGTGGCGACGGCGCCGCGACCGCGGTCGAGGTGGGCCTCGATGGCGATACCCTGCGCGTCCTGCTCCGGGTTGGCCCGCAGGTCGAGCGAGGCGTCCGCGGTGAGGACCACGGCCTCCAGCAGGCTGTCGATGTTCAGTCCCTGCTTGGCGGAGATGTCGACGAACATGGTGTCGCCGCCGTACTCCTCGGCCACCAGACCGAACTCGGTGAGCTGACCGCGCACCTTGGTCGGGTCGGCGCCCTCGACATCGATCTTGTTGACCGCGACCACGATCGGCACGTCGGCCGCCTTGGCGTGGTTCAGCGCCTCGATCGTCTGGGGCATCACACCGTCGTTGGCCGCGACCACGAGGATCGCGATGTCGGTGGACTTCGCACCACGGGCACGCATGGCGGTGAACGCCTCGTGACCCGGGGTGTCGATGAAGGTGATCTTGCGCTCTTCACCGTTGACGTCCGTCGCGACCTGGTACGCACCGATGTGCTGCGTGATCCCGCCGGCCTCGCCCGCGACGACGTTCGTCTTGCGGATCGCGTCGAGCAGCCGGGTCTTACCGTGGTCGACGTGACCCATGACGGTGACGACCGGCGGACGGGACACGAGCGCTTCCTCGCCGCCCTCGTCCTCGCCGAACTCGATGTCGAAGGACTCGAGCAGCTCGCGGTCCTCCTCCTCGGGGCTGACGATCTCGATGACGTAGTTCATCTCGCCGGCGAGGACCTGAAGGGTCTCGTCGGAGACGGACTGCGTGGCCGTGACCATCTCGCCGAGGTTCATCATCACGGCGACGAGCGACGCCGGGTTGGCGTTGATCTTCTCCGCGAAGTCGGTGAGCGACGCACCGCGCGAGAGCCGGACCGTCTGGCCCTGGCCCTGCGGCAGCATCACGCCGCCTACCGACGGGGCCTGCATGGCCTCGTACTCCTGGCGCCTCTGCCGCTTCGACTTGCGGCCTCGACGGGCGGGCCCGCCGGGGCGGCCGAACGCGCCCTGTGTGCCACCACGACCACCGGGACCACCCGGACGACCGCCGAAGCCGGGACGGCCACCGCCGCCACCGAAGCCACCGCCACCGGGACGACCCGGGGCACCGCCACCGCCACCGGGACGACCGGCGAAACCGCCACCGCCGCCACCGGGACGACCGGCGAAACCGCCACCGCCACCGGGACGACCGCCACCGCCGCCACCCGGGCGACCGGGGCCGCCGGGACCGCGGCCACCGCCGGGGCCACCACCGGGACGCGGGCCGGCAGCGGGACGCTGCGGCATCATGCCCGGGTTCGGACGGTTACCACCGGGGCCACCGCCGGGACCCGCGGCGCGCGGGGCCTGCGGACGCGGCATGCCGCCCGGGGTCGGACGGCCACCGGTCTGTCCACCGGGGCCGGCCTGCGGCCGGGGACCGCCCTGACCGGCGCCCTGCGGGCGCGGGCCGCCGGGGGCACCGGGGCCGCCGGGACGCGGGGCGCCGCCGGGACGGGGCGCCTGCGGGCGCGCCATGCCGGTGGAGCCGCCGGACGTGAAGGGGTTGTTACCCGGACGCGGGCCCGCGGGGCGGGCGCCGGGACGCGGGGCCTGGCCTGGACGCGCGCCGCCGGGGCGGCCGCCTTGGCGCTGCTCGCCGCGCTGGTCACCCTGACGGTCGCCCTGGCGCTGGTCTCCCTGACCGCCCGCGGGGCGGTTGGAAGGACGCGGGCCGGGCGTGGCACCGGGCCGAGGACCGGCGGCCGGGGCCGACGGGGGCGCGGTGAACTCCGGAGCCGCCGGAGCGGCGGGCGCCGGACGGGCCGGGGGCCGCGGGGCGGCCGGAGCCGGACGCGGGCCGGGGCTCGGCGCGGGAGAGGGGGCGCTGCTCCTGGGAGCCTCGGCGGCGGCCGGCTTGGGGGCCGGGACACCGGGCTTGGGGGCAGCGGGACGTGCCGCCTGGGCCGGGGAGGCCGGAGACGGGGGGGTGGGCCTTGCGGGGGTCGCCCTGCGGGGCGCCCCGGGCTTGGCAGCGGACTTGCCGGCGTTGCCGCCGGGCCCCTGCAAAGCGTCAGTCAATTTGCGCACGACCGGCGCCTCGATCGTCGAGGACGCCGAACGGACGAATTCACCGAGTTCTTGGAGCTTGGCCATGACGACCTTGCTCTCCACGCCGAACTCCTTGGCGAGTTCGTATACCCGGACCTTAGCCACTTCGCTCCTTTTAGGTCCGGGTTACCGCCGGACCCTCGCTACTTCATGGGCGTACTCATCGCGTACTCATCGAGTGCTCATCGCAATCTCGACCTACTTCCAACTCGCGAGGTACCTGAACCGCACGGGGTCCCGTGCCGTACTTCTTCTTACAGTGCCGACCGCTCGACATACCGGCGCAGTTCCGTGCTGTCGAGCGGCCCCTGGACCTTGAAGGCCCTGGAGAACGCCCGGCGGCGGATCGCCAGGTCGAGACAGATCAAGGCGGGATGCGTGTACGCACCCCGGCCGGGCAGCGTACCGCGTTGATCGGGAACACATTGTTCACCCATCGCCACGATGCGCAGCAGATCGCTCTTGGCCGCTCGCTTCCGACAGCCCACGCAGGTTCGCTCAGGGCAGGGTCGGTCGGTCGTCCGGCCAGACACGTTCAAGTCTACCTCCCCGCGCCGACCTCACCCCTTTGGGGCAACGTTCGAACGCTGACGTACGCAAAAGGGCGTGACGGTGTACGGCGGGATCGCACCGCCGTACACCCGGAAGATCACACCCGGATCGTTACCGATGGGTATCAGCCGCGCTCGCGATCCCTGCTCCGGTCGCCGCCGCGCGCCGCGCCGCGTTCGCCGCCCCGTACCCCGTCACGGGGCCGGTCGTCGCCACGGGGACGGTCGTCGCCACGTTCGCCGCCGTTGTCGTCCGGCTGCTCCGTGTCGGGACGGATGTCGATGCGCCAGCCGGTGAGCCGCGCGGCGAGCCTGGCGTTCTGCCCTTCCTTGCCGATGGCCAACGAGAGCTGGTAGTCCGGCACGGTCACCCGCGCGGACCTGGCGCCCAGGTCAACGACCTCGACCTTGCTGACCCGGGCGGGCGAGAGCGCGTTGGCCACCATCTCGGCCGGGTCGTCCGACCAGTCGACGATGTCGATCTTCTCGCCGAGCAGCTCGGCCATGACATTGCGCACACGGGCGCCCATCGGGCCGATGCAGGCGCCCTTGGCATTGAGACCGGAACGTGTCGAACGCACGGCGATCTTGGTGCGGTGGCCGGCCTCGCGGGCGATCGCCGTGATCTCCACGGAACCGTCCGCGATCTCCGGAACCTCCAGCGCGAAGAGCTTCTTGACCAGATTGGGGTGGGTACGGGAGAGCGTCACCGAGGGGCCCCGTACGCCGCGGGCCACGCGGACCACGTACGTACGCAGCCGCAGCCCGTGGGTGTACTCCTCGCCCGGCACCTGCTCCTGCACCGGGAGGATGGCCTCAAGCTTGTCGTCCAGCTTGACGAGGACGTTCTTGGGGTCCTTGCCCTGCTGCACCATGCCGGCGACGACGTCGCCCTCACGGCGCGCGTACTCGCCGAAGGTGACGTCGTTCTCGGCGTCGCGCAGCCGCTGCTGGATGACCTGGCGCGCGGTGGTGGCGGCGATCCGGCCGAAGTCCGACGGCGTGTCGTCGAACTCCTTCGGCTCCTGGCCCTCCTCCAGATCGGCCGGGTCCTCCTTGGCCCAGACCGTGACGTGGCCGGTCTCGCGGCTGAGGACGACGCGGGCGCGCCGGTGGCTGCCGTCCGTGCGGTGGTAGGCGATGAGGAGGGCGGATTCGATCGCCTCGACCAGCAGATCGAAGGGGATCTCCTTCTCTTGTGCCAAGCCCTTCAGGAGCTTCACATCGATGTCCACGGCTACGCCTCCTCTTCCTTCTTGTCCTTGCGGTTGAACTCGATCTCGACGCGTGCCTTGGCGATCTGCGTGAACTCGACGCGGCGGGCGGTGGGCTTGCGCCCCTTCACGCCCGGCACTTCGAGGTCGAGTCCCTCGTCGTCCACGGCGAGGATGCGCGCGACCACTTCGCCGCCCTCGTGGAGCTGGATCCGGGCCAGCCGGCCGACGGCGCGCAGGTAGTGGCGCTGCTCGGTCAGCGGGCGTTCCGCTCCAGGGGAGGTGACTTCGAGCTGGTATTCGTCCTCGCCCATCGCGTCCGTCTCATCGAGTTTCTCGGAGATGGAGCGGCTCAGCTCGGCGCACTCGTCGAGGTCCACGCCCTCGTCGGAGTCGACCACGATTCTCAGCACACGACGCCTGCCGGCCCGGGACACTTCGATCTCTTCGAGATCCAGGTCCTTGGCGCTGACGAGCGGTTCCAGCAGTCCGCGCAGCCTTTCGCTCTGGGTGGTGCTCATCCGGGTGACTCCTCGGCCGCGTGTGCTGTTGTGGGATCGTCGCGTGTCAGATCAGTCGTGTGTCGGATCAAAGGGTATCCGGTCCCAAGGGGTGTTGCCGTCCACCCGAGGGTGACCCGCGGGTACGCTCGCCAGCGTTGATCATGGAGATCTTCACGAGCCCGAGGAGAGACGCGTGGGGCGCACGGGGACGACACGGAGGCATGCCCTCTTGGCCACGGGCGCCGCGACGGCCGGTCTGCTGACCGCCGCGTGCTCCTCGTCGGACCCGGCGGGCGGGCAGGTCTCCGGAGGACCGGACGGTGCCGCGGCGCGGGCGGCGCACGTGGAGAAGGCGCTGCGGCGGCGGTCGGCGGAGACCAACCGGGCGCTGCTCGCGCGGTACGACGCGGTACGGGAGCGCCATCCGGGACAGGAGGCGCGGCTGGCCCCGCTGCGCGCCGCGGTCGCGCGGCAGATCACGGTGTTGACGCCCGAGGCCGGCAAGGAGGAGGCACCGAAGGCGTCCTCCGCACCGTACGGGGCGGAGGACGGCGCGTCGGGGGACGCGGCTGGCGGCGCGGCGCGCGGGGCGGTGAGCGGCACGGAGAGGGGCGCGGCGCGTGCCCC
This sequence comes from Streptomyces sp. NPDC096310, assembly GCF_044763125.1. Taxonomy (NCBI): domain Bacteria; kingdom Bacillati; phylum Actinomycetota; class Actinomycetes; order Kitasatosporales; family Streptomycetaceae; genus Streptomyces; species Streptomyces sp. NPDC096310. The sequence continues at coordinate 50,413 of NZ_JBIWFO010000016.1, forward strand.
GGAAAAACCTTCCGCCACGTCCGGCTCACCTGACTCGCGTGACTTGTCTGACTCATCCGGCGCCTCCGACTCACCCAGCTCTCCCGGCTCACCCGGCTCATCGGCAAGGGCTGGCGCACCAGGGTCATCCGCCACTCCTGCCTCCACCACCACCGCCGACGCCACGGTCACCGCTGTTCCCCACGTGTCTGCCGACTCCACAGCGGCGCTCAAGGAGTTGGCCGCCGCGGAGCTCCGTACCTGCGACGCGCACACCGCCACCCTGATGGAGGCGCCCCCGGAACTCGCCCGGCTGCTGGCCTCCCTCGCCGCGGCGAGCGCGGGCCACGCCTATCTGCTGACGGAAGGAGCCCGTCCGTGACCACTCGTGCGCTGGAAGCCGCGCAGGCCGTACTCGCCGCGGAGCACGCCGCTGTCTACGGCTACGGAGTCGTCGGCGGACGCGTCGACCGCGCGCGCCGTGCCGAGGCCACCGCCGCGTACACCGCGCACCGTGCCCGGCGTGACGCGCTGGCGCGCACCGTACGTGACATGGGCGGCAGGCCCGCCGTCGCGGCGGCCGCGTACGCCCTGCCCTTCGACGTGCCGGACGGCGCCGCGGCCGAACGGCTCGCCGCCGAGCTGGAGGACCGGATCGCGGGCGTCTACTCGGATCTCGTGAGGGCCTCGGAGGGGCCCTTGCGGCGCGAGGCGGCGGGGGCGCTGCGCGAGGCGGCGGTACGTGCCGTGCGCTGGCGCGGGAGCGGCGTAGCCTTTCCTGGGCTCGCCGAGAGAGCGTGAGCCCTGCACGTCCCCCATGGCTCCGAAAGGGATCTACGCGCGTATGGGTTTCGAACCGCCGCAGCGTCTGGCGCGCACGCTCGGCGAGCTGACCGGGGACACCGCCGCGGCCGCGTGGCTCGGGCGCCTTCCCGCGCTCACGGCGGAGGCTGTCGCGCGGCGAGGCCTTGTAGTGGAGCGGGTGATCGCGCCGGGCGGCGGGAGCGGGCTGGTGCTGCTCGTACGGCGGTCCGACGGCTCCCCAGCCACGCTCAAGCTCGCGCCGCCGTTCGCGGCCCCGGCGCTGGAACGGGCGGCGCTGGCGCACTGGCAGGGGTGGGGGGCGGTCCGGCTTCTCGACGCCGCAGAGGGCGCGACGTGCGGCGCGGACGGCGACGTACGGGGCGCCGTGCCGGGCGACGGAGGTGTCGCGGCGGAGGCGGAGGACGGTGCGGACGGTGCGCTGCTCCTGGAGCGTCTGCACCCAGAGATGTCGCTGCGCTCCCTGCCGGAGGCCAAGGCGCTGCTCGAAGCGGCGGGGACGGTGCGCCGGCTGTGGGTCGAGCCTCCTGTGGGTCATGGCTTCGGCACGGTGGCCGGGCGGACCGCCGCCGAGGCGGTGCGACTGCGCGCGTCGTCCGACGAGGACCTCGCGCCGCTCGTCACCGCCGCGCTGGCCGCGCGCGACGAACTGTGCGCCACGTCCCCCGAGGAACTGCTGCTGCACGGCGCGTTCCGTCAGGGCAAGGTGCTGGCGGGCGACCGCGCGCCCTGGCTGGCGGTCGGCCCCGAGCCCGTCGTCGGCGAGCGCGCCTACGATCTGGCGCGGCTGGCGCGGGACCGCGTGGAGGACCTTGTGGCGGCCTCGTCAGGCGCCTCGTCGGCGCGCCGACGTGTCAACCGGCTGGCAGACTCCCTGGATCTGAACCGGGAGCGGCTGCGCGGCTGGACGCTCTTCCGTGCGGTCGAGTCGGCCACGCGCGCCCTGGCCGCGGGCCGCCGCCAGAGCGCGGAGTCGCTGCTGGAGTTCGCGGGCTGGCTCTGAGCCGCCCGATGGCGGCGAGGCCGGCCGCGACACTGCCGCCGCGCGCGGCGCACGCACCGTATAGGGCGAGGGCCGCCCTATAGCGGCCCGTACCTGGCCGCTCCCCGCCCCGTACACAGCCGTGCTGCGCGCCGTACGGGGCGGAAGCCGGGCCCGTACGGCGCGCAGCACGCGTTAAGCGGTGACGTATCTCAGGCCGTCAGGCGGGCGATCGCCTCCGCGACCGTCAGCTCCTCGCGCTCCCCCGTGCGGCGGTCCTTCAGCTCCACGACGCCCTCCGCGGAGCGGCGGCCCGCCACCAGAATGTACGGGACACCGATCAGCTCGGCATCGGTGAACTTCACGCCCGGGGAGACCCCGGGCCGCTCGTCCACCAGGACGCGCAGTCCGGCCGCCGAAAGCTGCTCGGAGACGTCCAGCGCCAGCTCCGTCTGGAGCGCCTTGCCCGCCGCCACGACATGGACGTCGGCCGGGGCGATCTCCCTGGGCCAACACAGGCCCTTCGCGTCGGCGCTCTGCTCGGCCAGGGCGGCCACGGCGCGCGACACGCCGATGCCATAGGAGCCCATGGTCACGCGCACCGGCTTGCCCTGCTGGCCCAGCACGTCGAGCTGGAAGGTGTCGGCGTACTTGCGGCCGAGCTGGAAGATGTGGCCGATCTCGATCGCACGGTCCAGCTTGAGGCCGGAGCCGCAGGAGGGGCAGGGGTCGCCCTCCTCGACGACGACGACGTCCAGGTACTGGTCGACCTCGAAGTCGCGGCCCGCGACAACGTTGCGCGCGTGGGTGTCGGGCTTGTTGGCGCCGGTGACCCACGCCGTACCGGCGGCGACGCGCGGGTCGGCGATGTAGCGGATCTTGAGGCCCTGGGGGCCCACGTAGCCGCGTACGAGCTCCGGCCGGTCCACGAAGTCCTCGGCCGTCACCAGCTCCACGACGGCGGGCGCCAGATGCTCGCCGAGCTTGCCGAGGTCCACCTCGCGGTCGCCGGGGACGCCGACCGCGGTGATCTCGCCGTCGACCTTGACCAGCAGGTTCTTCAGGGTGGCGGAGGCCGGCACGCCGAGGTGGGCGGCGAGCGTCTCGATGGTCGGGGTGTCGGGGGTGTCCAGTTCCTCGACGGGGCCGTGCTCGACGGGCTCCGCCGCCGGGGCGGTGAAGGTGACGGCCTCCGTGTTCGCGGCGTAGTCGCAGGCCGGGCAGTCGACGAAGGTGTCCTCGCCCGCCGCGGCGGGCGCCAGGAACTCCTCGGACGCTGAGCCGCCCATCGCGCCGGAGACCGCCGAGACGATGCGGAAGTCGAGCCCGATCCTGGCGAAGATCTTCTGGTAGGCGGCACGGTGCAGCGCGTACGACTCGGCCAGGCCCTCGTCCGTGGTGTCGAAGGAGTACGAGTCCTTCATCTGGAACTCACGGCCGCGCAGTACACCCGAGCGCGGACGCGCCTCGTCGCGGTACTTCGTCTGGATCTGGTAGAGCATCACCGGCAGGTCCTTGTAGGACGTGCACTGGTCCTTGACGACCTGAGTGAAGATCTCCTCGTGCGTGGGGCCCAGCAGGTAGTCCGCACCCTTGCGGTCCTTGAGGCGGAACAGCAGGTCGCCGTACTCCTCCCAGCGTCCGCTCGCCTCGTACGGCTCACGGGGCAGCAGCGCGGGCAGCAGCACTTCCTGCGCTCCGATGGCGTCCATCTCCTCGCGGACGACGCGCGAGATGTTGTCGAGGACCTTCTTGCCGAGCGGCAGCCAGCTCCAGATGCCGGCGGACGTACGGCGGACGTACCCGGCGCGGACGAGCAGCTTGTGGCTGAGGGTCTCGGCGTCCGCCGGGTCGTCGCGCAAGGTCTTGACCATCAACCGGGACATGCGCTGGACCTGGGACATGGGGAGCACTCCTGCGTTCTGCTTCTCTCGGGTGTTGCCAGGAGGTTAGCCGGGGTCCGCCAGCGGGCGGAAATCAGTATCTGCGCCGCGCCGTGCCGCGCAGCGGGAGCGGGGCTCCCATCACGGCGTACGGCTTGGGCGCGCTGGGGAAGTGGACCCGGCGGGCGAGGTCCTCGTAACCGAGGGTCCGGTACAGCCTGCGGGCGGGGCTCTCGATGTCGATGGCGGACAGGATCGACCGCGGCTGCGCGGCGGTGTCCGTGATGGCGGTGATCAGGGTGCGGCCGATGCCGCGTGCCTGGAACTCGGGGTGCACATGGAGCTCGGTGATCACGAAGGAGTCGTCGAGCCAGCCGTCGGAGCCACTGGCGCGCAGATAGGGCTCGACGATCGTGGACCACCAGTGGGCGCGGTCGTTGGGCATGCCGTACACGAACCCGACGAGCCGCCCTGACGCGGTGGTGGCGCCGAGCGCGCGGCAGCCGCGGTGCAGCACGTGCCGGAGCACGATGTGGCGCCGTACGCCGACCTCGTCGTCGCTGAGGCCGAAGGCGAGGGCCTGTACGGCGAGCGCCTCGTCGACGCGCGCGGCGAGATCGAGAGGCCCTACCTGTACGTCGGGGGTACGGGGGGCGCCCCCGGGGATGCTCGGCATGGCCGAACCTTACTTTCAGAAGAGCACGCTCATGAAGGCGCCCACTTCGTGGAAGCCGACGCGCCGGTAGGCGGCTCTGGCGGGGGCGTTGTAGTCGTTCACATAGAGGCTCACTGTGGGCGCGACATCGGCGAGCGCGTACCGTACGACGGCCGCCATGCCGGACTCGGAGAGGCCCCGTCCGCGGAACTCGGGGTCCACCCACACGCCCTGGACCTGGCAGGCCTGCGGGGTGGCCGCGCCGATCTCGGCCTTGAAGAGGACTCTGCCGTCCTCTATGCGTGCGAACGAGCGCCCCGATCCGACGAGTTCGGCGACGCGCGCCTGGTAGAGCAGTCCGCCGTCGCCGGCGAGCGGGGAGACGCCGACCTCCTCGGTGAACATGGCCACACAGGCGGGCATGATCACTTCGAGTTCGTCCTTGCGGATGCGGCGTACGAAGGGATCGGGCGCGACGCGGGCGGCGAGTTCCTCGGTGACCATCAGCGGCTGGTTCGCGCGGACCTCGCGGGCGGGGCCCCAGTTCGGCTCCAGAAGGCGCCACAGCTCGGCGGTGGGCCCGGCGGGGCCGACGATGGAGGAACAGCGGCGGCCGGTCCTGCGGGCGCGGTCGGCGAAAGCACGGACGGCCTCGGGGGTGGCACAGATCGGGACGAGATTGGCTCCGGCGTAGCAGAGCGAGCGGAGCCGGCCGTCCGCGTACCAGCCCCACATCTCGCCGCCGAGGCGCCAGGGGTCGAGTCCGGCGACCTGAACGCGGGACGTGACGAATGCGTTGGCGACGGGCTCGCTCTCCAGGATGGCGAGCGCGGCGCCGAGTTCACTGGGTTCGAGGACCCGGGTGGTGGTCTGCGTCAACACGAGGGGGCCTCACCATACGTATGCCGATCTCCGCACTGTACCCGGCGGCCCTGTGACGCGCCGCCCGCATGCGCGGACAAGCTCTGTGGACCGCGGGCCTCGCCCCGTACGCCGCGCCCGTGCACGGGGCGCCGTGCGCGGGGCGCGGCGTACGGGGCGGTGCGGGGCCGGTAGGAGGCGGTGCGCGGGCCATACGGAGCTACGCGGACCGGGCGGCGTACGGGCGGGGCTGGCGCGGCGTACGGGGCGGCGGGCAGCGCGCGGTGTACGCGGCCGCCTCCGTACGCAGCAGAGCCAGCCAGGGGCCGGAGCGCCCACGCCCCGTACGGCGCAGCCTCGACGCTCCGTATGCCACGTCCGTAACAGCCATAGTCCCCGCGACCGACGTCCGAGGGACGGGGCCGCGGGACCACCCACGCATGGCTCCGCGCGAGCAGCCGCAGTGGCCGCGCGCCGCCCTGAGCGCGGTCAGCTCACCGAGACCTCGGGCTCGCCCGAGGCGATGCCCTCCTTCTCCATCTGCTCAGCGATCTTCATGGCCTCGTCGATCAGGGTCTCCACGATCTTCGACTCGGGGACGGTCTTGATGACCTCGCCCTTGACGAAGATCTGTCCCTTGCCGTTGCCCGACGCCACTCCGAGATCGGCCTCACGGGCCTCGCCCGGGCCGTTCACCACACAGCCCATGACCGCGACCCGCAGCGGGACCTCCATGCCCTCCAGCCCCGCCGAGACCTCGTCCGCGAGCTTGTACACATCCACCTGCGCCCGCCCGCAGGACGGGCACGACACGATCTCCAGGCGCCGCTGCCGCAGGTTCAGCGACTCCAGAATCTGGATGCCGACCTTGACCTCCTCTGCGGGAGGAGCCGACAGCGACACGCGGATCGTGTCCCCGATCCCCTCCGACAACAGTGCACCGAACGCCACCGCGGACTTGATGGTGCCCTGGAACGCCGGACCGGCCTCCGTCACCCCCAGGTGCAGCGGGTAGTCGGACTGCGCGGCGAGCTGCCGGTAGGCGTTGACCATGACCACCGGGTCGTTGTGCTTCACCGAGATCTTGATGTCACGGAAACCGTGCTCCTCGAAGAGCGACGCCTCCCACAGCGCCGACTCGACCAGCGCCTCCGGCGTCGCCTTCCCGTACTTCGCCAGCAGCCGCGCGTCCAGCGACCCGGCGTTCACCCCGATACGGATCGGCGTTCCCGCGTCGCCCGCGGCCCGCGCGATCTCCCGCACCTTGTCGTCGAACTGCTTGATGTTCCCCGGATTCACCCGTACCGCCGCACATCCCGCGTCAATCGCCGCGAACACATACTTCGGCTGGAAATGAATATCCGCGATCACCGGAATCTGCGACTTCCGCGCAATCACGGCCAACGCGTCGGCGTCGTCCTGCGTCGGACAAGCCACCCGTACAATCTGGCACCCGGACGCCGTCAACTCGGCGATCTGCTGCAGCGTCGCACCGATGTCCGACGTACGCGTCGTCGTCATCGACTGCACCGACACCGGCGCATCCCCGCCAACCGCCACCGACCCGACCTGGATCTGACGGCTGACCCTTCGATCGGCGAGCTTCGTCGGAACGGACGGCATTCCGAGAGAAATTGCGGTCATCTGCTGAGCAACCCCAAGGTATGGATCAAGGTCCCGAGATCGGCGGGCTCCAGCACCCGAGATTACGCCACCGCGTGCCACACCGGCACATCCTCGCGAAAAGTCCACCCAAAGGTAAGCGGCCGGACACAAACAGTGTCCGGCCGCCGTAAATCGGCTGATATCAACTGATTCTGACGGGGTTGAAGACGTCGGCGACCAGGACGAGCAGGGTGAAGCAGATGAAGACCCCGGCCACGACGTAGGCGACCGGCATCAGCCTCGCCACGTCGAAGGGGCCCGGGTCGGGCCGCTTGAACAGCCGTGCGACCCTGCGCCGCGCCGCCTCCCAGAGCGCGCCCGCGATATGGCCGCCGTCGAGGGGCAGCAGGGGCAGCATGTTGAAGAGGAAGAGCGAGAGGTTGAAGCCGGCGAGCAGGAACAGCATCATCGCGATCTGGTTCTGCGCCGGGATGTCGAGCGTCAGCACCTCGCCGCCGATCCGTGCCGCGCCGACCACGCCCACCGGCGAGTCGTCCTTGCGCGGGCCGTCGCCGAAGGCGGCGCTCCACAGGTCAGGGATCTTGGACGGCAGCGCGATGATCGACTCGACGCCGTTCCCGATCATGTCACCCATCCGGTCCACGGACTCGGTGAAGGTGAGCGGCAGGATCTCCGTGGACGCGGCGAACCCCAGGTAGCCGGCGGGGACGTACTTGTCCGGGACGGCCTCCCCGTTGGAGTCCTTCGCGGCCACCATGTTCTTGGCGAGCGTGGCGTGCAGGACCCGCTCCGAACCGTCGCGCTGGACGGTGACGGTGGCGGGGCCGATCGTGCCGCGGATCAGGTTGGAGAGCGTGGTCCAGTCGTCGACGCGCTTGCCGTTGAAGGCGACGATCTTGTCGCCCTCCTTGAGGCCGGCCGCCTGGGCGGGCGAGACGGGGTCCCCCTTCTCGCACGAGTCCCGCTTGTCGCTCTGCGCGATCACGCACTTCTGGACCCCGGCCACAGTCGTGGTCTGCGTCTGGAATCCGAAGCCCATCGCGACACTGATGAAGATCACGGCGGCGAGTACGAGGTTCATGAAGGGACCGGCGAACATCACGATGACGCGTTTCCACGGCGCGCGCGTGTAGAAGAGGCGCTTCTCGTCGCCGGGCTCGAGTTCTTCGTAAGCGGCGGAGCGCGCGTCCTCTATCATCGCGCGCCACGGCGACGTGGAGCGCGCCTCGATGCGTCCGTCGGGCCCCGGCGGGAACATTCCGATCATACGAATGAAGCCGCCCATGGGGATCGCCTTGAGGCCGTACTCCGTGTCGCCCTTCTTACGTGACCAGATGGTCGGCCCGAAACCGACCATGTACTGGGGCACTCGGATACCGAAGAACTTGGCCGTGGAGAGGTGGCCGAGTTCGTGCCAGGCAATGGAGAAGAGCAGCCCGGCGAGGAACACCAGGATGCCGAGGACCGTCAACAGAATCGTCATGCGCGGGCCTCCGTCGGCTGTTCTTCGTTCGACTGACGTACGTCACTGAATGTCGCCGCTGTCTCACGGGCCCGGGCACGCGCCCAGGTCTCGGCTTCGAGGACGTCGGCGAGGGTGAGTGAGGTTCCCGCCCAACTGCCCTGCACCGTGCCCTCGTCCGCGCGGGCACGGGGCCAGTGGCGCTCCGCCTCCGCGACGACCGCGGTGACCGTCTCCATGATGCCGTTGAAGGGCAGGCGCCCCGCCAGGAAGGCGTCCACGCACTCCTCGTTCGCCGCGTTGAACACCGCCGGGGCCGTGCCGCCGAGCGTTCCCACATGCCGGGCGAGTCCGACAGAGGGGAACGCCTCACCGTCGAGCGGGAAGAACTCCCAGGTCGAAGCCTTGGTCCAGTCGAAAGCCGGCGCGGCGTCGGGCACCCTCTCGGGCCAGCCGAGGCCGACAGCGATCGGCCCGCGCATGTCGGGCGGGGTCGCCTGGGCCAGGGTCGAACCGTCCTTGAACTCCACCATCGAATGGACATACGACTGAGGGTGGACGACCACTTCAATGCGTTCGAAGGGGATGTCGTAGAGGAGATGCGCCTCGATCACTTCGAGACCTTTGTTCACGAGGGTCGCGGAGTTGACCGTGATCACCGGGCCCATGGCCCAGGTCGGGTGCGCAAGAGCGTCCTTGGGAGTGACGCCCGCCAGGTCGGCCTTCGTACGGCCTCGGAACGGGCCTCCTGAGGCCGTCACGACGAGCTTGCGCACATCGGCACGGGTTCCGGCGGCCAGCGCCTGGAAGAGCGCGGCGTGCTCGGAGTCGACGGGGATGATCTGACCGGGCTTGGCCAGAGCTTTGACCAGAGGGCCGCCGACGATCAGCGACTCCTTGTTGGCGAGGGCGAGCGTACGGCCCGCTGTCAGCGCGGCGAGGGTGGGGGCGAGCCCGATGGAGCCGGTGATGCCGTTCAGGACGGTGTGGCACTCCGAGGCGGCGAGTTCGGTGGCGGCGTCGGGGCCGGCGAGGATCTCGGGGAGCGGTTCGCCCGCCCCGTACCGCGCGCCGAGTGCCTCCCGGAGCGCGGATACGGCGCTCTCGCGTGCGACGGCCACGGTGCGGACCCGCAGCCGCCACGCCTGCTCGGCGAGGAGCGCCACGCGGCCGCCCGCGGCGGAGAGCGCGGTGACGCGGAAGCGGTCGGGATTGCGCAGGACCAGGTCGATGGCCTGCGTACCGATGGATCCGGTGGAGCCGAGGACGACAATGTCACGGCGGCCTTCGATCGGATCGAAGACGATGTGCGGATCGGCGAGAGGGGCTGGGCTGTCGCTCATGCCCCCATTCTTGCCTCATCCGCGAACGGGAAGGACAGCGCTCCCCCGTGGGTGCCCCCACGCGCCGGTCCCGCGCACTCCCCCGACCGGTCCCCACGAGGCCCGGCGGCGATTCCAGGCCCGTCTGCGCCGCGTCCCATGGCCCGCCCCGTACGTGGCCCCGTACGGCGCGCTCTGGCGGGGTCCGGGGCCCTTCTGCCGGCTCCTGCGGCCCGTGGGGCGCCGTATAGGGCGCGGACAGGGCCGCAGCCGCGAGAACGCGGGAGGCGGGCACGGTCATTCGGCGGCGGCGTGAAACTTCTCCCACTGCGCCTGGACGATCTCGTCGGGGACTCGCCCGATGTCCTCGCTGTCCGTGGTCTCGGCTCGGAACGAGAGGGTGCAGGCACCAATCCGTACGACGGTCAGGTATTCGTAGAGCTTCGCCTTCCCCTGTACGTCAAGGATCGTGAACCGGTACGCCACCGCGTCGTCCCCCAGGCCGGGCGCGTCGGCCGATTCCACGGAGAGATATCTCGCCCGCGCGAGGCCCCGGTCCTCCGTGAACCCGTCGGCGCACTGCCGCCCCGCCGCGCGCAGCGCCCCGAGCACACCGGCCGCACCGTGGGCGGCGTACGAGCGCAGTTGGACGGCGACGGTGCTGCCGTACGCCTCGTCGGTGTCCGCGAGCCCTCGGTTCACCTCGGCCTCGGGGACGTGCGGAGTGGCTCCCTTGGCCAGGCTGACGAGCGGCTGGCAGTCCACGGGCTCGGCAGAGTAGCGCTCACCGAGCGGCGCGCCGAGCCCGTAGGCAGAGGCGGTGTACCCGCCGATCCGCTCGCCGTCGGTGAAAGACGCCGCGGTGAGCCGTGCGCTGGTGAGGGGCGTGGGCGCGGGGCCGAGGATGGGGACGGAGAGCGCTGCCGCGGGCGCGGGCACCGTAGGCGTCACGCTCGCTCCGCCCTTCCCGTCGGCCTCGCCTCTCAGACTGCCCCCGCCCAACCTGCTCGCTGCGCTCGTCGCGGCGCCGGGGGCGCTGCCGCCGCTCCCGCCGCCGCCCGGTACGTCGCCCTGCGCCCCGTCGGCGCCGCACGCCGCCGTACACGTGGCGACGAGCACGGTGCCCACCACCGAGGCCACGAAGCGCCGTTGGCGCCGTTCCTTCTTCCCGCCCCGTTGACCGTCCCCGAACATTCCCCCACCCGTCCTGAGTTGACCGCGCCGAGCGCTGCACGCCGTACACGGACGACGGCGTCCTGACGGCCGCATTGTGCGCCTTGGGACGCATGAGGTCACGGATGGCCGGGAGCGCGGCGTTGCGGGAGGGGCGCTCCGTTCGGCACCGGGCGACGAGCCCGGTCAGGCGCGACTCGCCAACCACTCCTTCAACTCTGGCCCGTTGAGCCTCTCTCATTGACACACCTGCCGCGCGGCCCGATCCTGAGAGCGCTCTCAGACTCTCTGTTCCACCCCCACTGGAATCCACCTCCCTCCTAAGGAGGAAGAGCGTGCCTGCGCTACCGAAGGTACTGACTTACCTGGCCGCATCCGTGGTCTTCGCGACGGCGTTCACGGCGGCCGGCCCCGCGCCCGCCGCCACCGCCGACGCGCACGCCGCGGCCGCGCCGTCGGCCGAAGCCGCCGTCCCCGAGACCATCCCGCTCACCATCAAGAACAGTTCCGCGCGCGGCGATCAGGTCTACATCTACAACATCGGAACGCAGCTCTCCACGGGCCGGCAGGGCTGGGCGGACGCGAACGGTACGTTCCACCCCTGGCCCACCGGAGGCAATCCGCCCACCCCGGCGCCGGACGCGTCGATCGCCGGGCCCGCCAACGGTCAGTCGATGACGATCCGGATGCCGCAGTTCTCCGGCCGGGTCTACTTCTCTTACGGTCAGAAGCTCGTCTTCAAGCTGACCACAGGCGGTCTCGTACAGCCCGCCGTGCAGAACCCGTCCGACCCGAACCGCAACATCCTCTTCAACTGGACCGAGTACACGCTCAACGGCAGCGGACTCTGGATCAACAGCACACAGGTCGACATGTTCTCGGCCCCGTACGCCGTGGGCGTCAAACTGCCGAACGGTACGACGAAGAACACCGGCCACCTCAAGCCGGGCGGCTACAACGGCTTCTACAGCTCTCTGCGGGCCCAGCCGGGCGGCTGGGCCAACCTCATCCAGACGCGCTCCGACGGCACCGTTCTGCGCGCTCTCGCGCCCGGTCACGGCATCGGGGCAGGCACACTGCCGGCATCCGTCATGGACGACTACATCAACCGTGTGTGGAGCAAGTACTCCTCCTCCACCCTGACGGTGACTCCGTTCACGGACCAGCCGAACACCAAGTACTTCGGGAGCGTCTCCGGCAACGTCATGAACTTCACCAACACGTCGGGCGCTATTGTCACCTCGTTCCAGAAGCCTGACGCGGACAGCGTCTTCGGCTGCTACAAGCTCCTGGACGCCCCGAACGACGCCGTACGCGGCCCGATCTCGCGCACCCTGTGCGCGGGCTACAACCGTTCCACCCTCCTGACGAACGCCAACCAGCCCGACACAAGTGCGGCCGGCTTCTACCAGGACTCGGTGACCAACCACTACGCCCGGAAGATCCACGCCCAGATGGCGGACGGCAAGGCGTACGCCTTCGCATTCGACGATGTCGGCAACCACGAGTCGCTGGTGACCGACAGCAACCCCCAGGAGGCGTTCATCACCCTCGATCCGTTCAGCTAAGAAGCAGGAGACAGGGCCCGGATTGGTTCCCCGGCCCAAGGGCCGGGGAACAGCGGGCGCTCTCTTCCGGAGCGGTAAAGGACGGTCGAGCTTCGCCCCGCCATCAGCACGCCGGAACGCGCTGAACGCCTCGTGGAACACCGGGAAGGTCTTCCGTACGCAGCCCGGGTCGTCGTAGGCCATCCCGGGCGCGCAGCGCGGTGACGGCGAAGGACATGACGATACGGTGATCCACAATGCGGTGATCACCTTGAGTGGCGATCTCCACCACGCGCGGCGTACCGGGGGCGGATCTCGATCCTGTCCGGCCCTCGCGGCCGTAACGCCCAGTCGGCGCAGGTTCCGGGCACACCGCCAGACGGTCGCACTCCTTCACCCCGGGTATTTGGCGACGTCTTCGCTCCGTACGGGGCCGGGAGGTCGTGGCACCGTCGCGGAAGTAGGCATCGGCGTCGGCTGCGGCGCGGGGCCTGACGGGCGGCCCTCGATCGGAGACGGGCCATCTGCGCACCGCACAGGGCCAGGCCACGTGCGCTCCGTACGAGCTTCTGTCACGCACGCACTGTACGGAGCCGCCCACGGCGCGCCGAGGAGATCGCCCGGCGCCCCAGCCCACCCTCCAACCCCGCCCACCTCCGCTGCCCCGGTGACGGCCCGCGACGCCCCGTACGGTGCGTCTCAACGGCTCAACGGCTCAACGGATCGGGCGGTGCACGTTCTCCCGTTCTGACGGGCCCGGTGTCGCGTCCGCGATCCAGGGGCCCTCGCCGCTCGGATCGACGATGCCTTCCTCCAGCCAGGCGTACGTACCCGACAGGACGCCGTTCACGACCTTGTGGTCCAGGTCGTCAGTATTGGACCAGAGCCTCGTGAAAAGCGCCTCGACGCGGATCCGGGCCTGCTTGCAGAAGACATCTGCCAGTTGGTACGCCTCGCGGCCGTGGTCACCGCTTGTACGCAGCAGTTCGGCCCGTACACACGCGGCGCTCATCGCGAACAGCTCCGCACCGATGTCGACGATCCGGCCGAGAAAGCCCTGTTTGGTCTCCATGCGCCCCTGCCAGCGCGACATGGCGTAGAAGGTGGAGCGGGCGAGTTTACGGGCGGTGCGCTCGACGTAACGCAGATGCGACGACAGGTCCGGGTGTCCGGCCGGGTGGAACGCCGCGTACGAACTGGGCAGTTGTCCCGGCCCGGCCACCAGCTTCGGCAGCCAGCGCGCGTAGAACTTCCCCGCCTGTGCTCCCGCCCTGGCCTTGTCCTGGAAGGACTTGTCGGGATCGATGATGTCGCCGGCCACCGCGAGATGGGCGTCGACGGCCTCGCGTGCGATCAGCAGGTGCATGATCTCCGTGGAGCCCTCGAAGATCCGGTTGATGCGCAGGTCACGGAGCATCTGTTCGGCGGGTACGGCGCGTTCGCCGCGGGCCGCCAGGGAGTCAGCCGTCTCGAAGCCCCGGCCGCCGCGGATCTGGACGAGTTCGTCCGCCATCAGCCAGGCCATCTCGGAACCGTACAGTTTGGCGAGTGCGGCCTCGATCCTGATGTCGTTGCGGTCCTCGTCGGCCATCTGGGAAGAGAGGTCGACGACCGCCTCCAGCGCGAAGGTGGTGGCCGCGATGAACGAGATCTTCGTCGCCACTGCTTCGTGGCGGGCGACCGGCTTGCCCCACTGCTCGCGCGCGGACGACCACTCGCGGGCGATCTTCAGACACCATTTGCCCGCACCCACGCACATCGCGGGCAGCGAGAGACGCCCCGTGTTGAGCGTGGTGAGCGCGATCTTGAGACCTGCTCCTTCGGGGCCGATACGGTTCGCGGCGGGGACTCGGACCTGGTGGAAGCGGGTGACACCGTTCTCCAGGCCGCGCAGACCCATGAAGGCGTTGCGGTTCTCGACGGTGATGCCGGGGGAGCTCGCCTCGACGACAAACGCGGTGATGCCGCCCTTACGGCCCTCCTCCTTGGGAACCCGGGCCATCACCACGAGCAGGTCGGCGACGACGCCGTTGGTGGTCCACAGCTTCACGCCGTCAAGAACGTACGCGTCGCCGTCGGGGACGGCCGTCGTGGCCAGCCTGGCGGGGTCGGAACCCACGTCGGGCTCGGTGAGCAGGAACGCCGAGATGTCGCTGCGGGCCAGGCGCGGCAGGAAGAGGTCCTTCTGCTCCTGCGTGCCGAAGATCTTGAGCGGCTGCGGTACGCCGATCGACTGATGGGCCGAGAGCAGCGCCCCGACAGCGGGGCTGGCGGTGCCGATAAGCTCCAGGGCCTTGTTGTAGTACACCTGGGTGAGGCCGAGCCCGCCGTACTTGGTGTCGATCTTCATGCCGAGAGCGCCCAGTTCCTTGAGGCCGTTGATCACCTCGTCGGGAATCCGGGCGTCGCGTTCGATCAGCGCACCGTCGACGTATGTCTCGCAGAACGCGCGCAGCTTCGCGAGGAACTCCTCGCCGCGCCTGACGTCCTCGGGTGCCGGCATGGGGTGCGGATGGATGAGGTCGAGCCGGAAGCGGCCGAGGAACATCTCCTTCGCGAAGCTGGGCTTGCGCCAGCCTTGCTCACGGGCGGCTTCGGCGACCCGCCGTGCCTCCCGTTCGGAGACCTTGGGCTTTCCCTGCGCTCCCCGTGATTCTTGTGGTTTCCGTGGTTCCTGTGGCGTGGACGCTGCTGAGGGTGCGGATGGGGCGGACATGAGGAACTCACCTCGCCGCGGAGTCGGGGCCATGGGCGGTGCCTGGCGGTGCGGGCCGGTACGCGGCAGTGCGGGACGGTGCCCACCTACCGGTGACGGTGTCGATTTACCGACTGTTGCTACTCGTCCGTATCTACCCGATTCCTACCGCACGCACCAGTCGTGGAACGGACCGTTTCGGCCCCCCGTGCGTGAACCGTCGAACCGTCGCCCTCTAGCACCCCCATTACCGCCCCGTACCGCGCCGTCGTGCTCTCCTGCGCGAGCCGTGTCGGAATGTACGGCAGCGGCCGGGGCCCGCTGCTGGAGGCTCCGGCCGCTGCCGTCGGTGGTGCGTGCGCTCCGTACGGCGCCCTGCCCGCCCAGTGCGGGGCGTACGGGGCGTACGGGGCGGGCGGGGCGAGGCGTGTGGAGGCCCCGTAGGCGGGGTCTACAGGTCCAGACCCGTGAGTACGAGGACGCGCTCGTACGTGTAGTCGTCCATCGCATACCGCACGCCCTCGCGGCCCACTCCGGACTGCTTGGCGCCCCCGTACGGCATCTGGTCGGCGCGGTACGACGGGACGTCGCCGACGACCACGCCGCCGACCTCCAGAGCTCGGTGGGCGCGGAACGCGGCCTTCAGGTCATGGGTGAAGACGCCGGCCTGAAGGCCGTACTTGGAGTCGTTCACCCGCTCGAACGCCTCCCTCTCGCTCTCGACGCGGCGGAGGGTGAGAACGGGGCCGAAGACCTCCTCGCAGGCGAGGGTGGTGTCCTCGGGGACATCCGCGAGGATGGTGGGCGCGTAGCTCGCCCCGTAGCGCTTGCCGCCCGTGAGGAGCTGCGCGCCGGCCCGTACGGCCTCGTCGACCCACGACTCGACGCGCTTCGCGGCGTCCTCGCTGACGAGGGGACCCACGTCGGTGGCGTCGTCCCCGGGGTCACCCGTGACCTGGGCCTCGACGGCAGCGACGATGCGGGGCACGAGGCGTGCGTACACCGTGGCGTCCGCGATCACGCGCTGCACGGAGATGCAGGACTGGCCGCCCTGGTAGTTCGAGAACGTGGCGATCCGCGCCGCGGCCCAGTCGAGGTCCTGGTCGCTCGCGTAGTCCGCCAGGACGACGGCCGCGCCGTTGCCGCCGAGTTCGAGGGTGCAGTGCTTGCGCGGGACGGAGTCCATGATCGCATAGCCGACCTTGTCGGAACCGGTGAAGGAGATCACCGGCAGTCGCTCGTCCTGCACGAGTGCGGGCATCCGGTCGTTGGGCACCGGCAGCACGGACCAGGCGCCGGCGGGTAGGTCGGTCTCCGCGAGCAGCTCACCGATGAGGAGGCCGGAGAGCGGCGTCGCCGGGGCGGGCTTGAGGACGATCGGGGCGCCGGCGGCGATGGCCGGGGCGATCTTGTGGGCGCAGAGGTTGAGCGGGAAGTTGAACGGCGCGATACCGAGGACGACGCCGCGGGGGAAGCGACGGGTCAGGGCGAGGCGGCCGGTGCCGCCCGCGTCGGTGTCGAGCCGCTGCGCGTCGCCGGCATTGAAACGGCGGGCCTCCTCGGCAGCGAACCGGAAGACGGATACGGCGCGGCCGACCTCGCCTCGGGCCCACTTCAGGGGCTTGCCGTTCTCGGCGGAGATCAGCCGGGCGACCTCTTCGGTGCGCTCGACGAGGCGGCGCGAGACGTGGTCGAGGGCGGCGGCCCGTACGTGCGCGGGCGTCGCGGCGAACTCGTCGACCACCGCGTGCGCGGCGGCGACGGCTTCCTCGACCTGCGCGTCGGTCGGCAGGGCGATGGTTCCGACGAGGCGGCCGTCCCAGGGGGAGGTGACGTCGAGGGTGTCTTCGCCGGTGGCCTGGCGGCCGGCGAGCCAGAAAGCGTGGGTGGAAGTCATTGCGAGTCCGGGCCCTTCCGAGGAGACGGCGTGTCCATCCCACGGTAGAGGTGCGGAGGCGCGAGACGGATTGTCCGCAGTGGAGTGATGCGGACGAGGCTGTGCTACGCAATGTCATACGCGGGATTGGGTCGAAACGGGCCGACCGGGGCGAGGCCGCATGCCGACGGGGGAGAGGGAAAGGCGCGACGACACGGAGCCCGCTTGCCCTGTCGCGGCGTACGGGGCGTGGCGATGCGAAGCGGCGGCCTATAGGGGCGCGGAAGCGGGTGGGACCGGCCCCGTACGGGGCTACGACCGCGCCCGGGGCAGGCGCCCCGGCGCGAGTCCTGGGCGCGCCCGCCTCGCCCGACGTCTGTCGGTGAGGCTGTTCGGTCCGGCGTCCCGCCATCCTGGCGCCGTACACGCCCCGTACGACGCGCACCCGCGCTCCCCGCCCCTCCCGGGTGTGGCTCATCCCTGACCATTCATTCCCCTACCTCTAATCCGGCTGATCCGGCTGATCCGGAGTCTCCGGGGCTTCCGCCGCCGAAGGGGCGGGCAGTGTCGGTGCCGCCGTGGTCTTCAGCGCCAGCCACAGCTCCATCCGCACGTCCGGGTCGTCCAGTGAACGGCCGAGGATCTCCTCCACCCTCCGCATGCGGTAACGGAGCGTATGGCGATGCACCCCCAGGTCGGCGGCAGCGGCGTCCCACTGGCCGTGGCGGGACAGCCAGGCCCGCAGCGACGCCACCAGATCGCCGCGCCCCTTGGCGTCGTGGTCACGCAACGCCCGCAGCATCCCCTCCGCGAAGGCCCGCACCGCGTCGTCCGCCAGAAGGGGCAGGATCGACCCCGCCGCGAGTTCCTCGTGCTCGACGAGCGCCATGCCGCGCCGCCGGGCCACCGACAGCGCCTGTTCGGCCTGCTTATAGGCGCCGGCTGCCGCGATCGGCCCTGTAGGAGCCGAGAGACCGACGACAACGCCTGTCTCCTGCGCCTCCAGCAGTGCGTACCGCGACATGGAGGCGACCACGGCGCCGCCGTCGGAGGCCACCGCGGCGAGCCGGTACTCACCGTCCGGGACCACGAGCACCGGCTCACCCGCACGTGAGGCCACCGCCTCGATGGCGTCCGTCAACACCTGGAGCGGATGGTCCGTCTCTGCGCACTCCTGGGCGGCGGCGCCTGCGGAACTCGGCGTGGATTCCGCGATCAGCAGCCGGAACGGGGCGTCGAGCAGGCCTCCGTACAGGTCCCCCGCCACCATCCGAGCGTGGTCCGGCTGCCCGGACAGCAACATGCGCAGCACGGCGGCGCCCAGCCGCTGCTCGGCCGCCTGAAGGGCTCGTGAACGCTCCGTCGTCAGCGTCAGCAACGCGACCGCGGAGTGCACCGCGTACCGCTCCGCGGTGCCCAGTGCCGCCCCCGTACCGACCGCGAGGGCGCCGCGGACGCGTCGGCCCGTGCCCAGCGACTGGAGTTCGACGCGGTCTTCCGCGTCCCCGGACGTGTCGCCGGTGCCCGCCCCTCCGACCACCGCACTCGTGGGTGCGGGGCGCTCGCCCAATCGCTCGACCTCTGCCGTCAGCCGCGCCGCACGCCGCGCCGCCCACTCGGGCGCCGCGGCGACGACGGCGCCGGACGCGTCGTACAGCGCCGCCCAGCCGTCCACGTGCGCCGCGAGCCGTTCCAGCAGCGCGGCGGGCCCCTGGGAGAGCGCCGCGCGGGTCAGCTCGCGCTGGACCTCGAACCCCGCGGTCACGGCGCGGTACTGGTCGGCGGCGAGCGCCGCCGAGACCGCCTTGCTGATGGCAAGGAAGGGGGTACGCCGCGGCACGGCCAGCAAGGGCAGCCCCACCTCCCGCGCCGCTCCCACCAGCGCCTCGGGGATGTCCTCGTAGTTGACACCGACGGCGAAGCCGAGCCCGGCGACCCCTGCGTCCGCCAGCCGCCGTACGTACCGCCGCATGGCGCCGGGGTCCGCGGCGTCCAGCGTCGTCGCCGTGATGAGGAGCAGTTCGCCGCCCTCCATGTACGGGACAGGGTCGGGCAGCTCGCTGGCGTGGACCCAGCGGACGGGCGTGCTCAACCGGTCCTCCCCCGCGTGGACGGTGAGGTGGAGCGCCGAGTGCTGGACGAGCGAGGCGAGGGTGGGCGGCATGGTGGAACCGTAGGGCCTTAGGCAGCGGAGGGGCAGGGCGACAGACACAGGCCGATCAGGCGGCGGAGCGTGCTGTGGCCCCGACACGGGGCCACACAACCATTTGCCGTCTTGTAGCAACGGCATATCCCGATTCTGCCAGTCTGTACGAAGGGCGGGCGTCCCGATGACCGTGGACCGCCCCGCTCTGTGCGCGCCGTTCCGCCTCGTACGGTCAGTCCCGGTCAGTTCTGTTCATTCCCGGTCAGTCCCGCAGGTCGACCAGGAGGGGTGGCGCGTGCTCGCCACTCACCGTCCGCAGCGACAGGACCGCGTGGCCCGCCGGCACCGAGTGCGCCAGTTCGGAGGCCGACCAGCGCTCCCGCTCGACCTTCCGTACGGTAACGGCGTCCGTGGTCACAGCCTTCCCGGTGACCAGCTTGCGGAAGGCGTGGATGGCCCGGGTCAGCGGCTGGTCCGCGAAGACCGTGCGCTGCGTGACGTCGCGCGTCTCCACCCATTCGGTGCCCCACGCCTCCGCGAAGCGCTTGCCGTCCCAGGTGGTGATACCGGAGAAGGCCATCCGGCAGCCCACGGCGCCGAGCAGCGCGGTGTGCAGCGCCTCGGGCACGTCGTCGAGGGTACGCAGAGTGAGTACGGCACCCGCGTTGACCGACCGGAGGCGCTGCACGCCGCGCAAGGTCTCGGGGGTGAGCGTGCGTGTCGCATCGTCCAGCACGAGGCAGGCGAAGAGCGACCGGTCGGCCCGGGTCGCGGCGCTCGCCGTGAACTGGGTGAGAACGATCCTCGCCAGCATCCGCGACGCCTCGGCGTGCCCGCGCTCGGGCAGGTCGATGCGGACGCGCAGCGGGTGCTCCAGTGCGCGCAGGGAGAACGGCCGGGTTTTGCCACTGGTGTCGAAGAAGCCCGCGAAGGCGGGCCGGTCGAGCAGCGCGACCCGGTCGGCGAGTGCCCGCCCCGGATCGCCGGGCGCGCCGGACTGCCGTTCGCGGGCGTCGAGCTCGCGCCGCATGGCAACGTGCCCCTCGGCGTCCAGGGTCTCCCGCAGGACGGCGAGTGCCGCGGGCTCGTCGTCGAGCAGCTCGCGCAGCTCCGGTACGGCGGGCAGCCGGCCATACGCGGCACGGAACGGCCCCAGGAGCTGCGCGAGGGCCGTGGAGGCCCGCCGGCTGTCGGTGTCCGCCAGATCGCCCACGAGGCCCTCAGCGAGGACGACAGCGGCCTCGTCGGGGTCGTTGGCGCCGCCGTACAGGTCAAGGTCGTACACCGAGTCGGGATCGCCGAGCCTGACGACGACGTCGTACGCGCTGTCCGGCCCGAGCTGGGTGCCGGTGGCGCAGACGGCGATGACGGCGGCCTGCCCGGCGAGCGCCTGGAGCGACAGCGACTCGACGACGGGGCGTACCAGGGCGTGCGTTTTCCCGGCGCCGGGCGGGCCGACAGCGAGCAGCGAGGTTCCCAGCAGACCCGGGTCCAGCGCGAGACCCGTTCCCCTGCGGGCGTACGGGTTGCGTGCGCCGTCGTGGACGGTGCCGAGCCTGACCTGCCGTACGAGCAGATCGTGCCGGGCGGCGCGGACGGGCAAATCGCGCTTGCCCGAGGGATGGACACATGCGCCCGCGCCGTCGCCCCGTACGGCCTCGCCGAAGGCCGTCAGGCGCGAGGGATCGGCCCGTACGGAACGCCAGGCGCGGCGGATCCGGGCGTAGTCGACGTCGTTCATCCGCCCGCTCCTTATCTCGGAGGCGAGGCGCGCGGCGATATCGTTCTGCCCCGCTGTGCGCAGTTCGGGCCACCCTGCGAGATCGTCCTCGGGCTCCGGGGGCGCTGGGGCGGCCTCCTTGGGAGTCGCACCGGGGCCACGGCCGACGACGCGCCGCGCCAGTTCGGGCCAGCGGCCGAGGCGGCCGAAGAGGAAGAGCATTCCGCCAATGACCAGGGCGTAGTAGATGTCCTGGGCAACGGCGCCCTCAACCGTGCCGATCCACCAGCGGTCCGGTGTGAAGAGATACAGCGGCCAGAGCCAGAAGCCCCCCAGATAGCCGTTCCACAGCAGCGACCAGAGCAACAGACCGGCCAGCAACGAGATCAGCGCCCCGCTCACGAGTTGCCGCAGCGGTGTCAGCTCCGGTTCTTCGGCGGGCCGGGCCCGGTGGCCGTACGTCCAGGTTCCCGGCGCGTCCGGGCGCCGTGGAACGCGCAGCCACTCCGCCAGGGTCGGCCCGGAGCGCGGCGCGTGCCCCGGCGCGGGGGGCGCGGCCGGTTCGAGCGGTGCTGAGGACGGCATGGGCGGCGGCCCCGCCGGGCGCGGCACGGGGTTGGCGTGTGTGCCCCGTGCGTCGTGTGTGCCGTCGCTGTCCATGTGAACTCCTGCCCCCTGCGCAGTCCGCCCTGTTGTACCCGCTCAATGTATTGCCACCGCCGGGCGTTGAGCGGGTGGCCCACCGCCACGGTGCTGCCCACGGGGCGCCGTCGTTCGCGCTTCTGCGCCGTACGGGGCGGCACCCCGTACGGCGCAGAAGCAGGTCGCTATGTCCGCCGCGGACAACGACACGCCCCTCACCACTCCCGATCGGAGCATGCCCGCTTTCCTCTGTCACCCCTAGCCTGCGGAGAAAGACCCGGAATACCCCCAGGAGCCCCTCATGACCGCCATTCCGCAGGAGCGCCGCGTCGTCACCGACATCCCTGGACCCAAGTCGCGGGAGCTGCAGGCCCGCCGTACCGCCGCGGTCGCCGCGGGTGTGGGGTCCGTGCTGCCCGTCTTCGCCGCACGTGCCGGCGGCGGCATCCTTGAGGACGTGGACGGCAACCGGCTGATCGACTTCGGTTCCGGTATCGCCGTGACCTCCGTCGGCGCCAGTGCCGAGGCCGTCGTACGCCGCGCCGCCGCCCAGCTCACGGACTTCACCCACACCTGTTTCATGGTCACGCCCTACGAGGGGTACGTGGAGGTCTGTGAGCAACTCGCCGAGCTGACGCCTGGCGACCACCCCAAGAAGTCGGCTCTTTTCAACTCGGGAGCCGAGGCGGTGGAGAACGCCGTCAAGATCGCCCGCGCACACACCAAGCGCCAGGCAGTCATCGTGTTCGACCACGGCTATCACGGCCGTACAAACCTGACCATGGCACTGACCGCCAAGAACATGCCATACAAGAACGGCTTCGGGCCGTTCGCACCCGAGGTCTACCGCGTACCGGTCGCCTACGGTTACCGCTGGCCAACCGGTCCCGAGAACTGCGGCGCCGAGGCGTCCGCCCAGGCCATCGACCAGATCAGCAAGCAGGTCGGCGCCGACAACGTCGCCGCCATCATCATCGAGCCCGTACTCGGCGAGGGCGGCTTCATCGAGCCGGCGAAGGGCTTCCTGCCCGCCCTCGCACAGTTCGCCCGGGAGAACGGCATCGTGTTCGTGGCGGACGAGATCCAGTCGGGCTTCTGCCGCACCGGCCAGTGGTTCGCGTGCGAGGACGAGGGCGTCGTCCCCGACCTGATCACCACGGCGAAGGGGATCGCGGGCGGCCTGCCGCTCGCCGCCGTCACCGGCCGCGCCGAGATCATGGACGCCGCGCACGCGGGCGGCCTCGGCGGAACGTACGGCGGGAACCCGGTGGCCTGCGCCGCCGCGCTCGGCTCCATCGAGACGATGAAGGAGCTGGATCTCAACGCGAAGGCGCGCCGTATCGAGACGGTCATGAAGGACCGTCTGTCCGCCCTGCGCGAGAAGTACGACGTCATCGGCGACGTCCGGGGGCGCGGCGCGATGATCGCGGTCGAGCTCGTGAAGGACCGCGACACCAAGGAGCCGGATCCGCAGTCGACGGCGGCGCTCGCCAAGGCGTGCCATGCGGAGGGTCTGCTGGTCCTCACCTGCGGCACGTACGGCAACGTCCTGCGTTTCCTGCCTCCCCTGGTGATCGGCGAGGAACTACTGAACGAAGGCCTGGACATCGTCGAGCGGTCGCTCGCCGCCCTCTGAGTCCGGCTAATAGGGAAAGCGGGGGCCTTCGAGCCCCTCCGAGCCGCTTATAGGAGCCCTTTGCGCTCCCCGCGCCCCGTTACGCCGCGCCGCGGTGCCCCACTGTGCGGTGTGCGACGGCGCGGTGCGACCCCCATCGCACCGATCTCGCGGCGTGAGGGGGTCCATCACACCGGTGAGGGCCTGTGAAGAAGGTGTGCGAGGGCCATGGCGGGATAGGTTTCCGACTGTCGGAGCCCCCGACCCTGACGTACGGTTTTGCCAGATGAGAGAAACACCCCGTTCACAGGGAACTGCACAGGGACCTGTGGGCGACACCAATGCGGGGCATCCCCAGCGCCGCTTTGGTCGTGCCTTCGCGCACACCACTGGAGCTTCTGGCTCTGGATCTCCTCACCGATCGGATGGCCGCCCGCCCCAAACCCCCCGGGGCGTGCGGTACACCGGTCCTGGCGGCCGCCCCGGAACAACCCCCCCTGTTCCCGGGCGGCCGCCTTTTTTCTCCCCTCGCGCTCTCGCGGCCCTCACCGTGTGCGCGGTCCTCTTCGCGCTCATCACGTGGCAGACGACCGTCGGCGGGCCATTGCTCACCGTCGACGAACGGATCGGGCTCGCCGTCGCCGGCAGGGCGCCGGAAGCTCTGACGCAGTTTCTCTCCGACCTCGGCGGCATGCCCGTCGCCCTGCCCGTACTGGCTCTCGCGCTCGGCGAGGCGCTACGGCGAGGGCAGCGCGCACGGCCACTGGGGGCCGTCGTCGCGATGGCCGCCGTCCCCGCCCTGGTCGTACCGCTCAAGCTGTGGATCGACCGGCCGGGCCCGCTCACGGACGCGACCGGCTACTACCCGTCAGGGCATACGGCGACGGCGATGGTCGCGTACGGCGGCGCCGCGCTGCTTCTCGCCCCGTACGCCGGGCGGAACAGGACGCTGCCCGTCGCCGCGCTGCTCACCCTGGCGACAGGCGTGGGCCTCGTACTGCGCGGCTACCACTGGCCGCTGGACGTCCTCGGGAGTCTGGCGCTGTGCGGGATGCTGCTCCTTCTTACGGAGGCGGCGATCCGCCGATTCCGCCAGCGCCTGTCCGAACACCGACCCGAGCCCGAACGCGGCCAGGGCGCCGGTTCGCGCCGCACCGGGCACAGTGACGGCGCGGCCCGTCCCGCCGACCGGCCGCCATCCGGCTGACGCGGTGAGAGCCGGCCGGGGCCGGGACACGCTTCACTCCCCAACGCCGTCCTCCCACGCGCCCCCTCCGCGTGCCATTCCCGCCGCCGCCTCGTGCATGGCCAGCTCCAGCAGCGCCGCGTCCGTGAGGGTTCCCGCGCCATCCGGCGGAATCAGCCAGCGCACCCCGCCGTTTGCCCGGCCTGGGTACGGGACGACGATCCAGGTGCCCCGTCCGGCGCCCCGTACCCCTGTACCGATCCAGCGCGCGACCGTCCCAGGCGGCACGAAGAAACCCATCCGGGCGTCGCCGAAGTCGGCGAGCACGGGACCTGGGCGGTCGACGAGCCGGGTCAGCACATCGAGTGTCGGGTAACCGAGATCGCCCGGCAGGATCAGTACGTCCCAGCGTCGACCGGCCGGAAGGAGTGCCACCCCGTTCGGGCTGCGCTCCCATTCCCACCGGCAGGCGTCGGGATCCGGTGCC
This sequence comes from Streptomyces sp. NPDC096310, assembly GCF_044763125.1. Taxonomy (NCBI): domain Bacteria; kingdom Bacillati; phylum Actinomycetota; class Actinomycetes; order Kitasatosporales; family Streptomycetaceae; genus Streptomyces; species Streptomyces sp. NPDC096310. The sequence goes on from NZ_JBIWFO010000016.1 coordinate 75,092, forward strand.
ACCGATACCAGCCACTCCACCGCGCTCTTTGCCCCCGAGGCAGTCATCTGCCCGGCCTCCCATCCATGTTGTTGGACAGTCTGTCCACAAGGGGGAGGGCGGTGGGGCCGATCGATTACGCGGGTTCTGTCCACCACCTTCCGGTGATCTGACTCACAGGTTCTGATACAGGGGCGGCGAGGGGAGGGTGAAGGCGCGTCGGGGCCCGGTCGTCGCGCCGTTGTACGCGCGGAACGGCGTGCCACGCGCCGCGCCGTACCGCGCGGCTCATCGCGCCCCGCTACGGTGCACGGTGCCCCCTACCGCCCGCCCCGTACGGCGCGCACAGCCCTCGGCCCGGGCCGTGCGTCCGAGCACTGGCTCCAGCTCCCGCTCAACTGTCGAAGCCCAGCCCGAGCCGGTCCATCGTTCGCAGCCAGAGGTTGCGCCGGCCGTCGCGGGCGTCCGCGCGCGCCAGCGACCATTGGGTGAGGCCGATCCCGGCCCACGCGAATGGTTCGGGCGGGAACGGCAGTGGTTTGTCGCGGACCATGGCCAGTTCGGTGCGCTCCGTCCGCTCCCCCGCGAGGAGGTCGAGCAGCGCGTCGCTGCCGAAGCGCGTCGCGCCGACCCCCAGGCCGGTGTAGCCCGCCGCGTACGCCACCCGGCCGCCGTACGCCGTACCGAAGAACGCCGAGAACCGTGAGCACGTGTCGATCGCCCCGCCCCACGCGTGGCTGAAGCGCACACCCTCCAATTGCGGGAAGCAACGGAAGAAGTGGGCGGCGAGCGTGAAGAAGGTTTCCGGGCGCTGCTCCCTCTCGGCACGGAGCCGGCCACCGTAAGGGTAGATCGCGTCGTAACCGCCCCACAGGACACGGTGGTCGGCGATGATCCGGAAGTAGTGGAACCGGTTGGCGCTGTCCGCCAGTCCCTGGCGGTTGTGCCAACCGATCGCGCCCCGTTGCCCCACCGTCAGCGGCTCCGTCATCAAGGCGTAGTCGTAGACCGGCACGGTGTACGGGCGCGCCCTCCTGACCAGTGACGGGAAGACATTGGTGCCGAGCGCAACGCGCCGGGCGAAGATCCGTCCGGACGGGGTTCGGAGGGCCATTCCCGCGCCGTACCGGGCCAGCGCCAGGCCGCGAGTGTTCTCGTAGATCCGTACACCCAGTTCCGCGCAGGCCCGCTTGAGGCCCCAGGCGAGCCGCGCCGGGTCCAGCATGGCGACGCCTCGCCGGTCCCACACTCCGCCCAGGAAGGTCGGCGAGTCGACCTCGGCGCGTACCGCGTCGCGGTCGAGGAGTTCGAGGCCCTTGGCGCCGAGCCGTGTGCGTTCCTCGTACAGCTCGCGGAGTACGTCGAGCTGGTACGGCTCCGTGGCGACGTCGATCTCGCCGGTGCGCTCGAAAGCGCAGTCGATGCCGTACCGGGCGACGGCCGCCTCGATGGCGTCGAGGTTGCGCTCGCCCAGCTCCTCCAGTGCGCGCAGTTCGTCGGGCCAGCGGGCGAGCCCGTTGCCGAAGCCGTGAGTGAGGGAGGCCGCGCAGAAGCCTCCGTTGCGGCCTGAGGCGGCCCAGCCCACCTCCTGACCCTCAATCAGTACGACGTCGCGCTCCGGGGCGCGCTCCTTGGCGAGGAGGGCCGTCCACAGGCCGCTGTAGCCGCCACCGACGACAAGCAGGTCGCAGTGTTCGTCGCCGGTGAGCGCGGCGTGCGCCGCCGGCCGGTCCGGGGAGTCCAGCCAGTACGGTACGGGGCGCGCGCCGGCGAGGGACGCCGCGGCGACGGCGCGCACGGCGCCAGAGTTCACGGCCATGAGTTCCGGCTCCTTCTCCTTCGAACTGCTCGGGATGCGGACTTCGCCGAATCGGACCGCTGTGAAGGCGGGCGGCCCGCGGAGCCGTGTCAGATGGTCGCGGTGGTCTTCTTCCGCCGGTTGCCGACCATCTGGCCGACGACCACCGCCAGTACGGCGATGAGAAACATCGCCGTCCCGATGACGTTGATTTGCACCGGTGTGCCGCGCTGCGCGGAGCCCCAAACGAACATCGGGAAGGTCACGGTCGATCCGGCATTGAAGTTGGTGATGATGAAGTCGTCGAACGAGAGCGCGAAGGCGAGCAGCGCTCCTGCCGCGATACCAGGCGCGGCGATCGGCAGGGTGACCCGTACGAAGGTCTGCACCGGCCCCGCGTAGAGGTCGCGCGCCGCTTCTTCGAGCCGCGGGTCCATGGACATGACGCGCGCCTTGACGGCGGTCACGACGAAGCTGAGGCAGAACATGATGTGGGCGATCAGGACCGTCCAGAAGCCGAGCTGAACGCCCAGGTTGAGGAAGAGCGTCAGCAGCGACGCCGCCATCACGACCTCGGGCATCGCCATCGGCAGGAAGATCAGGGAGTTGATCGATCCGCGCGCCCGGAAGCGGTAGCGGACCAGCGCGAAGGCGATCATGGTGCCGAGGACGGTCGCACCGAGCGTCGCCCAGGCAGCGATCCGGAGCGAGAGCGACAGCGAGCCGCAGAGATCGGCGACGCCGCACGGATCGTTCCAGGCGTCCAGGGAGAACCGCTGCCACGCGTAGTTGAAGCGGCCGTTCGGCTTGTTGAAGGAGAAGACCATCACGACGACATTGGGCACGATCATGTAGCCGAGCGTCAGCAGACCCGCGATGACCACCAGGTTGCGCCGTACCCAGCGCGTCACGGCCGTGGGGCCGCCCCGTGGAGCGGCCTGCGGAACGCCCCGTAGAACGCCCCGTATCGGACTCACCGGCTCCAGCGGCCCTCCAGGGCTCCTCGGACTTCTCGGTCTTCTCTGAGTCATCAGACGAGGCCCTCCGTCCCTGCTCGGCGGATGTAGACGGTGACCATCATCAGGACGACCGCCATGAGGATGAAGGAGAGCGCGGCGGCCGTCGGATAGTCGAGAACGCGCAGGAACTGCGTCTGGATGACGCTGCCGACCATCTTGGTGTCGGTGGAGCCGAGCAGTTCGGCGTTGACGTAGTCGCCGCTCGAGGGGATGAAGGTGAGCAGCGTGCCGGAGATGACGCCGGGCATGGAGAGCGGGAACGTCACGGTGCGGAAGGTCGTCAGCGGCCTCGCGTACAGATCGCCCGCGGCCTCGTGCAACCGGCTGTCGATGCGCTCCAGCGAGGTGTAGAGCGGCAGGATCATGAAGGGCAGGAAGTTGTACGTCAGGCCACAGACCACCGCCATGGGGGTCGCCAGGACGCGGTTGCCCTCGGTCCAGCCGAGCCAACTGGTCACGTCGAGGACGTGCAGGGCGTCCAGTACGCCGACTACGGCACCCCCGTCCGCGAGGATCGTCTTCCAGGCAAGGGTGCGGATCAGGAAACTGGTGAAGAACGGGGCGATGACGAGGACCAGGAGCAGATTGCGCCAGCGGCCCGCTTTGAAGGCGATGAGATACGCGAGGGGGTAGCCGAGCAGCAGGCACAGAAGCGTCGCGGTGCCTGCGTACAGCACGGAGCGAACGTACTGCGGGTAGTACTCCTGAAGCGCGTCCGCATAGGTCTGGAAGTGCCAGGTGACCTGAAAGCCCTCTTCCAGGGAACCGGTCTGTACGGAGGTCGACGCCTGGTAGGCCATCGGCAGCGCGAAGAAGACCAGCAGCCACAGGATGCCGGGCAGGAGCAGCCAGTACGGGACGAGGCGCCTGCGCGCGGGGGATGTGCGCGGGGGCGGTCCGGGCTCGGCGGCGAACGGCGGGGCAGGCGTGGTGCGCGGCGCTTCCGTGGCGGTCACGTGTCCTCCCCTCGTGCCTTGCCGACGCGGTCGGGCGCCTGTGGCTCGGCCTGGGCCCGCTCCGTAGCGGCGTCTACGGCGCCGGTGGCACCCCCGGCGAGGCCGCCGGGTGCCGCGTCGAGGGCTCCGGTATCCGCGCCAACGCCGCGAGGAGCTCCGCGAGGAGCCGAATTGACGCCGACGTCGCCCGTTGTGCCCGCGAGGGGCGACTGCTTGGCGTCCAGGGCGAAGGTGTGCGCCGGGTTCCAGTGCAGAACGACCTCGGCGCCGGGGGCGAGTCGGCTGTCACGCTCGATGTTCTGCGCGTACACCTCCAGTGCGGGGCAGACGGCGCTCTCGATCACGTATTGCGTGGAGACGCCGATGAAGCGGGAGTCGTTGATCCGCCCGGTTATGCGGTTGCGTCGCTCGGGGATCGAGCCGGCGTCGTCGGCGTGGGTCAGGGAGATCTTCTCGGGGCGCACGCCGACCAGCAGCCTGCCGCCCCGTATGGTCGGCGCGGCGCATCGGCCACCGGGAAGCAGGAGCGTTGCGCCTCCCGTCGTGACCACCACGTCGTCGCCCCGTACCTCGGCCGTCACGGCCTCTATGAGGTTGGACGTACCGAGAAAGTTGGCGACGAAGGTGGTGCGCGGATTCTCGTAGAGGTCGGTGGGGCTGCCGAGCTGTTCGACTCCCCCCGCATTCATCACGGCGACAGTGTCGGCCATCGTCATGGCCTCCTCCTGGTCGTGAGTGACGTGGATGAAGGTGATGCCGACCTCGGACTGGATGCGCTTCAGCTCCCCCTGCATCCGGCGGCGCAGCTTGAGGTCGAGGGCGCCCAGCGGTTCGTCGAGGAGGAGTACCTGCGGATGGTTGATCAGCGCGCGGGCCACCGCGACGCGCTGCTGCTGACCGCCGGAGAGCTGGTGCGGCTTGCGCCTGGCGTGGTCGCCGAGCTGGACGAGGTCGAGCATGTCACCAACCGGCTTGCTGACGGATCTGATGCCGCGACGGCGCAACCCGAAGGCGACGTTCTCGTAGATGTCGAGATGCGGGAAAAGGGCGTAGCTCTGGAACACGGTGTTGACGGGACGCTTGTGCGGAGGAAGGCCTGTCACGTTCCTGTCGCCCAGGAAGACGGTGCCGGTGGTGGGTTCCTCCAGGCCGGCGATCACCCGCAGCGTGGTGGTCTTGCCGCAGCCCGACGCGCCGAGGAGCGCGAAGAAGGAGCCTTGCGGCACGGTGAGGTCGAGGGGCCGTACGGCGCGGAACGAGCCGTAGGTCTTGCTGATCCCGGCGAGGCGGACGTCGCCGCCGTCCCGGCTGGTGGATGCGGTCTCTGTCATGGGTCACGGTCCCGGGGAGGAGAGAGGTGGGCGAACGAGGCGTACGGCGCGGGGCCGGCGGGGCGTTGGGAGGCGACGTACAGAAGGCCGTACGAGGCAGGGCATACGGTGTGGGGTGTACGGCCGCGGGTGCGCCAGGAGCGCCGGGCACGGCGCGGCGTACGGCGCGGCCCACGGACCCCACGCGGCCATCTACGCACCTACGCACCTACGCACCTACGCACCTACGCACCGATGAGCTTGGCGAACTTCTCCTCGTACGCCGTCTCTTCCTCGGCACTGAGGGAACGGAAGGCGTGCGAGGCGGCGGCCATCGCGGCATTCGGGAGGATCAGAGTGTTGTCCGCCATCGACTTGTCGATGCCTGCCAGCTCGGCGCGCACTCCGTCGACCGGGCAGACGTAGTTGATGTACGCGGCGAGCCGCGCGGCAATCGGCGGCCGGTAGTAGTGGTCGATGAGCTGCTCGGCGTTGGTCTTGTGCCGTGCCTTGGCCGGGACCAGAAGGTTGTCGCTGGAGAGCATGTAGCCGGCCCGCGGGATGACGAACTTGATGTCCGGGTTGTCGTTCCGGAGCTGGACGATGTCCCCCGCCCAGGCGACGCACGCCGCGATGTCGCCCTTGTCGAGGTCCGCGGTGTAGTCGTTGCCTGTGAAGCGGCGTATCTGCTTCCTGTCGACGGCCTTCTGGATCCGGGCGAGGGCGGCATCGAAGTCGGCGTCTGTGAAGGCCGCCGGGTCCTTGCCGAGGTCCAGAAGGGTCATCCCGACGGTGTCGCGCATCTCGGAGAGGAAGGCCACCCGCCCCGTGAGCTTCGGATCGTCCAGGAGCTGGGAGACGGAGTCGACCGTACGCCCGCCGGTCGCCTTCGCATTGTACGCGATGACGGCGGGGATCCCTGTCCAGGGGTACGAGTAGGCGCGGCCCGGGTCCCAGTCGGGCGAGCGGAACGGAGCGGAGAGGTTGGCGAAGGCGTGCGGGAGGTGGGACGGGTCGAGTCTCTGCGCCCAGCCGAGCCTGATGATGCGGGCGGCAAGCCAGTCCGTGACGCAGATGAGGTCCCGCCCGGTGTCCTGGCCTGCGGCGAGCTGTGGCCTGACCTTGCCGAAGAACTCGACGTTGTCGTTGATGTCCGCGGTGTATGTGACCGTGATCCCGGTGCGCTTGGTGAACGCCTCCAGCGTTGGATAGTGCTTCTCGTCGTCGCTGACGTCCATGTACTCGGTCCAGTTGGAGAAGACGACGCGCTTCTCCTCGGCCGAGTGATCGGTGGAGGCGGGCCCTTCGCCCTCCCTCTTCGCGGGCGGGATGCCGCAGCCGCCCAGCGCGGCGAGCCCGCCCAGTGTGAGGGCGCCGGCGCCGGTGGCGCGCAGCATCGAGCGGCGGGTGAGGGCGCCCCGGCCGCTGGTCATGGTGCGGCGTATAGCGGCCCACTGCGCCGCGGAGGGGCGGTCGGGCTCGTACTGCTCCATCTGCTCCATGCACTCTGCCCTTCGGCTGGACGGTGACGACTGGACTGCTGGACCGTTCGGGCGGTTCGGGCGGTTCTACGGCATCGGCGGGCCTGAGGAGGCCTCCTGGGGCTCAAGGGGGCTCGAGAGGGCTTGAGGGCTCCGTAGGAGGCTGCGGCTTCGTGCGGTCTCAGGGGTGGCGACGCTGCCGGTCACCGAAGACGGTGCGATGCCCGTCCTTCCTGGCCACCGCCGTGTTGTCGTACTTCACATGTTTGAGCTGCGTGTACTCGTCGAATGAGTACGCGGACATGTCCTTGCCGAACCCGCTGCCCTTGTAGCCGCCGTGCGGCATCTCGCTGATGATCGGGATGTGGTCGTTACCCACACGCAGCCGGCTCTGGTCTCGCGGACCGCGCGGCCGGTGCGGTATACGTCGCGGCTCCAGGCGGAGGCGGCGAGACCGTACAGGGTGTCGTTGGCGAGCCGGATGCCTTCGTCGTCAGAGTCGAAGGGGAGCGCGACGAGGACGGGGCCGAAGACCTCGGACTGGACGATCTCGTTGTCCTGGGCGGCGTCCGTGACGAGTGTGGGTCGGTAAGAGGCGCCGTTCTTCCAGCCACCCCCGGGGGACTCCCCGCCGGTGACGACGCGGGCGTAGCCGCGAGCCCGGTCGACGAAGCCCGCGACGCGGTCGCGGTGGGCGTGGGAGATGAGCGGACCGAGGTCGGTCGCCTCGTCGAAGGGATCACCGAGGCGCACCGCGGCCATGAGGTCGGCGACGCCGCTGACGAAGGCGTCGTACAGCGGCCGTTGGACGTAGGCGCGGGTGGCCGCCGTACAGTCCCGGCCGCTGTTGATGAGCGACGCGGTGACGGCGCCGTGTACGGCGGCCTCGAGGTCCGCGTCATCGAAGACGAGGAACGGGGCCATGCCGCCCAGTTCGAGGTGGAGGCGCTTGACGGGGACGGCGGCGATGGCGATCGCCGCGACACGCCTCCCTACGGCGGTGGAGCCGGTGATCGACGTCATGGCGGCATCAGGGTGGCCCACAAGGCGTTCGACCGCGTCGGGGCCGGCCCCGGTGACCACATTGATCACGCTGTCGGGCAGCCCGGCCTCCTGGGCGGCGCGGGCGAACATCAGCGAGGTGAAGGGCGTGAGTTCGGCGGGCTTGAGAACGACCGTGTTGCCCGCGGCGACGGCCGGGAGGATCTTCCACGCGGCCATCTGGAGCGGATAGTTCCACGGTGCGACGGAGCCGACGATGCCGATCGGCTCGCGGCGTACGGAGGAGGTGTGGTCGCCGCTGTACTCACCGGCCGAGGCACCGTCCAGGCGGCGTGCGGCGCCCGCGAAGAAGGCCGTGTTGTCGACGGTGCCGGGAACGTCGAACTCGGTGGAGAGCTTGATCGGCTTGCCGCACTGCAACGTCTCGGCGTACGCGAAGTCGTCCGCCTGGGTGGCGAGAACGTCCGCCAGGCGATGCAGGGCGTCGGAGCGCTCGCCGGGCGTGGCGCCCGCCCAGCCGGGGAAGGCCTCGTGCGCGGCGGCAACGGCGTCGTCCACGTCGGCGGGGCCGGCCAGTTCGTACGCGTAGACGTCTTCGCCGGTCGCCGGGTTCACAACGGCGTGCAGACGTCCCGAGGTGCCCGGTCGCGACCACCCGCCGATGAACTGCGCGCCCTCCGCGAAACGGTCCCGCACCTGGAAGCGGTTGGCCATGACGCTCTCCCATGTCCGGGCCGACAGCAGCGGCCCTTGTACGAACAGTTGCGAACGGTTGTCCCGGCTTGAGTTGATGGCCGATCCTGACAGAGCACTTCCGCCTCAACAAGGGATTCCGTTGTTGCCTTTTGATTACGCGACGGAATCGGTGGGCGAGGCTCAGCCCCAGGACCATAACCGTGTGAAAAACCGGGGGCCCTGTCAGTGGTGGCTGGCAGACTCCGGGACATGGGGATGAACACGGGGAATTCTGTACGTACGCGAGCCGAGTTGGTCGAGCAGACCCAGGGCGGCACGACGGTCAAATATCTGCACTTCTGGGGGCACACCCCCCGGCGGGACGGCGCGCTCGGTACGAGCTGTCTGAGCCAGTGGTGGCCCGCATCGTTCACGGTCGACGGGGCCGAGTACGCGACGGCCGAGCACTGGATGATGGCGGCCAAAGCTCGACTCTTCGGCGACGAGAAGGCCGAGCGTGCGGCCCTGGGCGCCCCGAATCCGGCGCTCGCCAAGAAGGCGGGGCGGCTGGTACGCGAGTTCGACGACGCCGTCTGGGAGCGTGAGCGCTACGGAATCGTGGTGACGGGCAGCGTCCACAAATTCGGGCAGGACGCGTCGCTGCGCGACTACCTGCTGGGGACGGGCGACCGGGTTCTCGTCGAGGCGAGCCCGATTGACCGGATCTGGGGCATCGGGCTCGCCTCCGACGACGAGCGGGCGGCGGACCCCACGCGGTGGCGCGGGCTCAACCTGCTGGGCTTCGCGCTCATGGAAGCGCGCGACCGGCTCCGGACGGACCGGAAGTAACCGCCGGACCGGGGCCCTGACCGGAAGCAGGGGCCGGACCGAACCCCGGGCAGGAAGCCTCCGAACCGAGGGCGCGCCAGCCCGGTCCGGAGGGAGCCGCCAACCGGTCGGAGGGGGCCGCCCGCCAGTCCGGAGCGGAGCCGCCTGACCAGTTCTAATGGTGGGACGCGGCGCCGACGACGAGCGAGGTGGCGAACGGATCTTCGGTGTTCGAGTTCAGTTCTTCCCCCTTCACGACTGCCCAGATCAGGAAACCGAGGAACGCGGCGCTGATCAGAGCGCCGATCGCGCCGAGGATGATGCCCGCCAGCGCCATTCCGGCGTTGCTCGCCTCGCCTCGCTGGGCGCGTCCGCGGCCCACGAACCCGAAGATCAGTGCCAGGACGCCGAGGATGATGCCGATCCCCCAGAAGCAGAAGGTCACGACGGCGAGGATCCCGAGCACCAGCGCCGTGATCCCCATGCCGTTCGACGGCGTCTGCTGCCAGCCGGTCTGGCCGTATCCGGAGTACGGAGCGCTGGGGTAGCCCGGGTAGCTGTAGCCGGCGCCCGCCCCTGCCCCCGTAGGCGCCCCGTACGGGGCGCCGGACTGCTGGGCTCCCGGGTAGCCGTACGGTCCCGGGGCGGGCCTGGCGGGCCCACCGGGAGCGGTGGGCGGCGGTGGTACGGCGCCCTCGCCGCCCCCCGGCCCCATGCCCGCACCGCCTCCGGCACCGGGCCCGGTGCCGGGCCCCGTCCCGCCGGCCGGCATCCCGGTCACCGTCGGCTGATCATGCACCGATCGGGCGGACGGCTTCGGCGGCATCTGCGAACCCTGGGGGGTGTGCGACTGCGCGGACGACGGCTTGTCCAGTGGCACCTTGTGCTCCGGCGGCGCCCAGGGATCGCTCGGCTCGTAGCCGCCCGACGGCTGCTCGCTCTTGTCTGACATGGGCCTCCCCCACTCGTAATTCCGTCATGCTACGGCCTCGGCTCCGCGCGGAACCGGTCCGGCCTACGATGATCCGTGCCCCGGAAACCGTCCGGCAGACGGCCCACGCGCCGCCCCGCCGAGGCCGCGCTTCCAGCACCCGTACCGTCCGCACCCGCGCCGTACCGCCCCCTTCCCCGGAGGATCACGATGACCGATCCGAACGCCTTCATCGCCGGTCTACCCAAGGCCGAGCTCCATGTCCACCATGTCGGCTCCGCGTCGCCGCGCATCGTCGCCGAACTGGCGTCCCGGCACCCGGACTCCAAGGTGCCCACCGACCCCGGCGCGCTCGTCGACTTCTTCACCTTCACGGACTTCGCCCACTTCATCGACGTCTACCTCTCGGTCGTCGATCTGATCCGGACGCCGGAGGACGTGCGGCTGCTGACCTTCGAGGTCGCCCGCGACATGGCCCGGCAGAACATCCGCTACGCCGAGCTGACGGTCACCCCGTTCAGCTCCACCAACCGCGGTATCCCGGACCATGCCTTCATGGAGGCGATAGAGGACGCGCGGAAGGCCGCCGAGGCGGAACTCGGCGTCGTACTGCGCTGGATCTTCGACATCCCCGGTGAGGCGGGCCTGCGGGCCGCCGAGGAGACCACTCGGCTCGCCGTGGACCTGCGCCCGGACGGGCTGGTCGGCTTCGGACTGGGCGGCCCGGAGATCGGCGTGCCCCGGCCGCAGTTCAAGCCGTACTTCGACCGGGCGATCGCGGCGGGGCTGCGCTCCGTACCGCACGCCGGGGAAACGACGGGGCCGGAGACGGTCTGGGACGCGCTGCGCGACCTGCACGCGGAGCGCATCGGTCATGGCACCAGCTCCGTCCAGGACCCGGAGCTGCTGGCGTATCTCGCCCAGCACCGCATCCCGCTGGAGGTGTGCCCCACGTCCAACATCGCCACCCGCGCCGTCGCCGATCTCGACGAGCACCCCATCAAGGCGATGGTCTCGGCGGGCGTGCTGGTGACGGTCAACAGCGACGACCCGCCCATGTTCGGCACGGATCTGAACAACGAGTACCGCGTCGCGGCGCGGCTGCTCGGCCTGGACGAACACGGCATCGCCGATCTCGCGAAGAACGGGGTCGAGGCGTCGTTCCTCGACACGGCCGGCAAGAAGCGGCTGGCCGAGGAGATCGACACGTACACCGCCCAGTGGCTCGCGCGCTGACCATGGCCGTCGGCGATGGCGACGACGGCGGACACGGCACCGGTACGGGGCGGGCGGTCGTCGCCGTGGGCCACCGGGGCGACCCTTATCGCGTCCGGGAGAACACCCTCCCCTCGGTCCGTTCCGCGCGGCGACGGGGCGCGGACGCGGTCGAGATCGATGTACGGCTCACCCGGGACGGCGTGCCCGTACTGCTGCACGACGCCTCGCTGGCGCGGCTCTGGGGTCATGAGCGGCGGCTTGCCGAGGTGACGTACGACGAGCTGCGCGAGCTGACGCGCGGCGAGGTTCCGACCTTGCGCGAAGCGCTCCTTCCGCCCCCGGGCGGGGGCTACGGCGGCGCCCCGGAGCCTGAACGGGGCCCGTACGGCGCGGGGGGACGGTTCATGATCGATCTGCCGGGCGCCACCGCGGCTTCGGTGCGCGCGATCGTCGGCACCGTCCGCGAGTGCGGCGCGGAGGAGCGCGTGTACTACTGCGCCGGACCGGACACGATGCTGGCCGTGCGCGCCGCCGACGCGCGTGCCGAGATCGCGATGACCTGGACGACCCTGGCGCCGCCGCGCCCCGCGCTGCTCGCGGCGGTGCGGCCACGCTGGCTCAACTACCGTTTCGGGCTGGTCAGCCGGGAGCTGGCCGATCGCAACCACCGGGACGGGCTGCTGGTCTCCGCCTGGACCGTGGACACGCGGCGCAGCATGCGCAGGCTGATCCAGCGCGGCGTCGATTCGATCACCACGAACCGGATCGACGTCCTGTCCGGCCTGCTCAGCGAGCACTCCGGCGGGCCGGACGCCGACCGTCCGGTCCGCGCGGGGATGTAGCCGCGTACGGGCGCCAACCCGGCGGGTAAGACGCGTCGCCACCGTACGAGGCACCTCGTACAACTCGCTCCGTACGAGGCGTAGCCGCCCAGTGTGCTCGGGTAAGAGGCCGCGCCTGCCCGGCGCCGTACGCCGCCCCGGTGGCGCACCGTAGGACGCCGCGCAGGCCCGCCCCGTACGGTGGCGTACGGGGCGCCCTGTACGCCGCCCCGCGCACGCAGTGAGGTAGCAGCCGCTCCCCCGCCGACCGTCGTCGGCCGCCGCCCGCACGTCTGTCCTGCAGCCGACGCCCGCCCCCAGCCGTCAGCCGTCAGCCGTCAGCCGTCGAGGGACGTCATCACGTGCTTGATGCGCGTGTAGTCGTCGAAGCCGTACGCCGAGAGGTCCTTGCCGTAACCGGACTTCTTGAAGCCTCCGTGCGGCATCTCCGCGACCAGCGGAATGTGCGTGTTGATCCACACGCAGCCGAAGTCCAGGGCCTTCGACATCCGCATCGCCCGCGCGTGGTCCTTCGTCCACACGGACGAGGCGAGCGCGAACTCCACGCCGTTGGCGTACTCCAGCGCCTGGGCCTCGTCCGTGAAGGACTGGACGGTGATGACGGGGCCGAACACCTCGTTCTGGATGATCTCGTCGTCCTGGTTGAGGCCGGAGACGACGGTCGGGGCGTAGAAGTAGCCCTTCTCGCCGACCCGGTGACCGCCGGCCTCGACCCGTGCGTGGGCCGGCAGCCGCTCGATGAAGCCGGAGACCTGCTGGAGCTGCCGGGCGTTGTTGAGCGGCCCGTAGAGCACGTCCTCGTCGTCCGGCGCGCCCGTCTTCGTGTCGGCCGCGGCCTTGGCGAGCGCGGTCACGAACTCGTCGTGGATCGACTCGTGGACGAGGACGCGCGTCGCCGCCGTACAGTCCTGCCCCGCGTTGAAGTACCCCGCCACCGCGATGTCCTCGACGGCCTTTGCCAGGTCGACGTCCTCGAAGACCACGACCGGCGCCTTGCCGCCCAGTTCCAGGTGGACCCGCTTGACGTCCTTGGCTGCAGACTCGGCGACCTGCATACCGGCCCGTACGGAGCCGGTGATGGAGGCCATCGCGGGCGTCGGGTGCTCGACCATGGCGCGGCCGCTGTCGCGGTCGCCGCAGATGACGTTGAAGACGCCCTTGGGGACGATCGCGCCGATGATCTCGGCCATCAGCACCGTCGACGCGGGGGTGGTGTCCGACGGCTTGAGCACCACCGTGTTGCCCGCGGCGAGCGCCGGCGCGAACTTCCACACCGCCATCATCATCGGATAGTTCCATGGCGCGACCTGTGCGCAGACGCCGACGGGCTCCCGCCGGACGATGGAGGTGAATCCGTCCATGTACTCCCCGGCCGACCGGCCTTCGAGCATCCGGGCGGCGCCCGCGAAGAAGCGGATCTGGTCCACCATCGGCGGGATCTCTTCGGTGCGGGTGAGTTCGATCGGCTTGCCCGTGTTCTCGGACTCGGCGGCGATCAGGTCCTCCGCGCGCTCCTCGAAGGCGTCCGCGATCTTCAGCAGCACCTTCTGACGCTCGGCCGGGGTGGTGTCCCGCCAGGCGGGGAAGGCGGCGGCAGCGGCCTCCATGGCGGCGTCGACATCGGCCTTGCCCGAGAGCGGGGACGTGGCGTACGCGTCGCCCGTGGTCGGGTCGACCACCTCGATGGTCCGCCCGTCAACGGCGTCCCGGAACTCCCCGTTGATGTAGTTACGCAGCCGGCGCAGCTCGGTGGTCACTGCCACCCCTCCCTGTCAGGTGTCCGATGGGTGAGACACCCACCCTAATCGCTCGGTCGACGCTTTCAATAGGCCCGACCCTCCACAACTTCGGATTCAGTGCTATCGAAGCCCTTGAACAACGAATTTCATCGATACAGGGTTGCGATACGGGCGAGTCCCGGTGCACAGTGAAGTGCGTGGCCAGCCGTAGCGCAGACTCCAGAACGAACTCGAAGGCGCAGTCCGGTGCGGACGCGAAGCCGGAGCCCGCGCCTGCCTCCACGGGGCGCTCCAAGCCCGGCGTCCGACACGACCGAAGGCACGACCCGAGGCACGACTCCAGGCACGAGGCCAGACCTGAGCCCCGGACCGGGAACGGCTCCTCGCCGACGATCGACTCCGTGTCACTCGCGATCATCGAACAGCTCCAGCAGGACGGACGCCGCCCGTACGCCGCGATCGGCAAGGCGGTCGGCCTCTCCGAGGCCGCCGTACGCCAGCGCGTCCAGAAACTGCTCGATCAGGGCGTGATGCAGATCGTCGCCGTCACGGACCCGCTCACTGTCGGCTTCCGGCGGCAGGCGATGGTCGGCATCAACGTCGAGGGCGACATGGACCCGGTCGCGGACGCGCTGTCGGAGATGGCCGAATGCGAGTACGTGGTGATGACCGCTGGCTCCTTCGACCTCATGGTGGAGATCGTCTGCGAGGACGACGACCACCTGCTCGAAGTGATCAACAAGCGGATCCGCGCACTCCCCGGCGTGCGCTCCACCGAGAGCTTCGTCTACCTGAAGCTGAAGAAGCAGACCTACATGTGGGGAACCCGATAGCCGTGAGCAAGGACCTCTCCAAGACCGCGTACGACCACCTGTGGATGCACTTCACCCGCATGTCCTCGTACGAGAACGCCCCGGTGCCCACCATCGTGCGGGGCGAGGGCACCTACATCTACGACGCCCAGGGCAAGCGCTACCTGGACGGCCTCTCGGGGCTGTTCGTGGTCAACGCCGGCCACGGCCGGCACGAACTGGCGGAGGCCGCCTACAAGCAGGGTCAGGAACTGGGCTTCTTCCCGGTATGGTCGTACGCCCATCCGAAGGCCGTGGAACTCGCGGAGCGGCTCGCGCACCACGCCCCGGGCGACCTCAACAAGGTCTTCTTCACGACGGGCGGTGGCGAGGCCGTGGAGACCGCCTGGAAGCTCGCCAAGCAGTACTTCAAGTTGACGGGAAAGCCGACCAAGTACAAGGTCGTCTCGCGCGCCGTCGCCTACCACGGGACACCCCAGGGGGCGCTCTCCATCACCGGACTGCCCGCTCTGAAGGCACCGTTCGAGCCGCTGGTCCCGGGCGCGCGCAAGGTTCCGAACACGAACATCTACCGCGCCCCGCTGTACGGCGACGATCCGGAGGCGTTCGGCCGCTGGGCCGCCGACCAGATCGAGCAGGAGATCCTCTTCGAGGGGCCCGACACGGTCGCGGCGGTCTTCCTGGAGCCTGTACAGAACGCCGGGGGCTGTTTCCCTCCGCCGCCCGGCTACTTCCAGCGGGTCCGCGAGATCTGCGACCGTTACGACGTCCTGCTCGTCTCCGACGAGGTCATCTGCGCCTTCGGCCGGCTCGGCACGATGTTCGCCTGCGACAAGTTCGACTACATACCCGACATGATCACCTGCGCCAAGGGCATGACGTCGGGCTACTCCCCGATCGGCGCCTGCATCGTCTCCGACCGGCTCGCCGAGCCGTTCTACCAGGGTGTCAACACGTTCCTGCACGGCTACACATTCGGCGGGCACCCGGTGTCCGCGGCGGTCGGCCTCGCCAACCTCGACATCTTCGAACGCGAGGGCCTCAACCAGCATGTGCTTGACCACGAGGGCGCGTTCTTCGACACCCTGAAGAAGCTGCACGACCTGCCCATCGTGGGCGATGTACGCGGCAACGGCTTCTTCTACGGCATCGAACTGGTGAAGGACAAGACCACCAAGGAGACGTTCACGGCCGAGGAGACTGAGCGCGTCCTGTACGGCTTCCTCTCCAAGAAGCTCTACGACAGCGGCCTCTACTGCCGCGCCGACGACCGGGGCGACCCGGTGGTGCAGCTCGCGCCGCCGCTGATCTCCGACCAGTCCACATTCGACGAGATCGAGGGGATCCTCCGGTCCGTGCTGACGGAGGCGTGGACGAAGCTCTGAGCCGACGTCACACGGCCCGCCCGGGGGCGAAGCGCCCAGGGAGTCCTGCCCGCCGTGCTCGGCCCGTACGGGGCCCGGCAAGCGCCCCGGTGCCGCCTTTCGGGTGAGAAGGGCGGCACCCGGGCCTGTGATGTCCGCTCTCCCCGCTCCGAATACCTAGCGTGCCCCATGACCGATCGTCGCCGCCCCGTTCCGCCGGACGTGGGACGGCCGGGCAGCGCCGAGGCGCACCCATCCGATCAGAACCGAGGTGTACGCCATGGTGGCCCCGCCGGACAACGACGTGCTCTGGGCGCGTTCCCTGAACTACTCCCACAACGGATCGCCCGCGCTCGACGGCGTCTCGCTCGGTGTGCGCGAGGGCGAGATCCTCGCCGTGAACGGTTCGCGCGGCAGCGGCAAGACGACGCTGCTCCGATGCCTGTCGGGGCAGTTGGTCCCCCAGCAGGGCGAGGTCTGGTTCAACAGCTCGCCGGTCCACACCATGAGCCCCCTGCTGCGCGAACGGCTGCGCCGCGACCGCTTCGGCTGGATCGGCCCCGAGCCGGCGCTCGTTCCCGAGCTGACCGCGTGGGAGAACGCCGCGCTGCCCCTGCTGATGCGCGGTACGTCGCCCCGTGCCGCCAAGACCACCGCGTTGGAGTGGCTGGAGCGCCTCGACGTCGGCCCCTGCGCCCGTAAGCGGCCGTACGCCCTCTTCAGGTCCCAGCAGCAACGCGTCGCCGTCGCACGCGCCCTGGTCACCGAGCCCTCGGTCGTCTTCGCCGACGAGCCGACCGCGCCGCTGCACCGTACGGACCGGACACAGGTGCTCCGTACGCTGACCACCGCGGCGCGCTCGCACCGGATCACCGTCGTCCTCGCCACCCTGGACGCGGAGGTCGCGACGCTCGCCGACCGCACCGTCACCCTGATCGACGGCCGGCGGGACAGCTCGCCGCGTCCGTCCGAGGCGGAAGGCCGGGCCGCGTGCTCGCTCTCCGTCTAGGCCGCGGCACGCACCCCCTGGTCCTGTTCCGGCGGCTGCTGGTCGTCGCGGCGTCGGCGGGTGTCGGTTTCCTGTTGTTGTGCACTCTCGGTTGGGCGATGGGCCACCCGGCAGGGTCACTGGTCAGGCTGCTCTGGTGTCTGGTGCCGCTCGCGGCGACGGTCCAGTTCGCCGTGGCGGTCGCACGCGCCGAACCGCGCACCCGATCCCGCTCCGGTCTGTCGGCGGTGGGTCTCGGCCCGGCGCGGCTCACGGTGCTGGGGGCGACGTCGACGGCGCTCTCCTGCACGCTGGGCAGTGCGTTGGCGCTGATGTTCTTCCTGCATCTCCGCGGCGACCTGACGGGCATGCCGTTCGACGGCAAGGCAGCCGGCCTGCTGGCCGCCGGCCGACCGCTGCCGGTCGGCGCGACGCTGACGCTGCTGGCGGCCTCACCGGTCCTGGCGACGATGGCGACGGGGCTCGCCCTCCGGAGGCGCGGCCGTGTCGAGGCGAAGGCCGCGGGCGTCGTACTGGGCGTGTCGAGGGCCCAGTTGGAGGCGAGCGTCGGCGGCGGTGCCCCCGCCCTGGCTGCTTCCGTCACTGAGGCGCCGGACACGGATGAGTCCCTGCCCTCTGCCGACGGCTCCGTGGCGGTACGGACGGCCACGGCGACGGCCGCGCTCCCACCCGCACCTGCTACCACGTCTGTGGCCGCGCCCCTTGTGTCCGCGCCTGTGGCCGCCCCGTACCCCGCGCCCGCACCGGCGGGGCTGCCCTGGGGCGTCGCGCTCACGGCGGCCGGCCTCGCGGTCGAGACGTACGCGAGCCGGGGAGGGGGCGGCCCCGCGCTGCCGCTGCCCGGTCGGTTCGACGGCAGTTCCGCCGCGGTCCTGGCCGGCTGGTCACTGACCGCCGTCGGCCTGGCGCTGGCCGGTCCGGGCATCACGTATCTCTGCGGCTGGCTGCTCCAGGGGATGCGCCCCGGAGCGCTCCGTCTGCTGGCCGGACGGACCTTGATGGCCGAATCGCGGCGTATCGGGCACCCGCTGGGCGTGCTGTGCGCGGTGGTGTCGGGAACGTTCGCTGCGGCGTCCCTGTACGACCCCTCGGACGAGCGCCTCTTCGGCCCGCTCACCGCGCTCGGTGCGACGCTGGTCATCGGCTGTACGGCGGCCACAGTGCTGGTGGCGGCCCTGGAAGCGCGGCAGGCGCGGGCCTCGGCCACCGAAAGCCTCCGCGTCGCGGGCGCGCCTGCGGGGCTGTTGCGCACGGCGGTGCTGGTGAGAGCGGCCGCTGTGGTGGCGGTCTTCACACCCTTGACCTGGGCCGTGGCGGCGCTGGCAGCTATCCCGCTGTCCAGGTAGGCCCGATTCCGACTGGCCCGCCGCGCCCCATAGCGCCGACGGTGCGAGCGTGGCGGCCCGCGCCGTCGGCCTCCTGTGGATCGGGCCTACGAGGGGGCGGCGTACGGCGCGGTCACTACGCGGGGTACGCCGCGTAGTGACCGCGCCGTAGGCCCCGTCGTCGCGGCGGGCACCGCACCGTACGCCGCGCACGGAGCCCTACGGGGCGTCCCCACACGCACCCGCCGTACCGCGCCACCTTCGGGCTCGCGACTTCGTTTACCTGTCCCTCGGGCCGGGCTCCGGGAATCCCCTATCGTGACCCCATGTCGAACGACGATCAGCCCACCGCGCACCGCCAGGACCGCGAGATCGAGTCCCTCGACGAGTTCGACCGCATCGTGCAGACCCGGGGGACGCTCCGCGGATATCGCGTGCAGTCCGTCGATCTGACGGCCCGTACGCCGGAACTCCTCCGTACCGACACCACAGACACCGTCTTCCTCGGCTGCCCCATGGACCCCGACGGCGCGTCGAAGG
The DNA here is from genome assembly GCF_044763125.1 of Streptomyces sp. NPDC096310. NCBI lineage: Bacteria > Bacillati > Actinomycetota > Actinomycetes > Kitasatosporales > Streptomycetaceae > Streptomyces > Streptomyces sp. NPDC096310. The sequence continues at coordinate 93,920 of NZ_JBIWFO010000016.1, forward strand.
TGCGCGCCGACGGTGCCATGGTCTTCCCGCCCGTACCGAATCTGCCGTTCGATCCCTATCGAGGGTTCCTCTACTCCGCCGATCGGCTCTTCGAAGGCCTTGAGGAGGGCGGCTACAAGGCCACCCCCGACGCCCTCGCCTACGCCTGGTTCCAGCAGACCAAGGCGGACGGCGACATATTCGCGTCCATGCTGCGCTCCGTGCACGACGACGCAATCTCCGACGCCCTGGACGAACTCGTGGTCGGCGCGCGCGTCGTGGGCGTCATGGGCGGGCACGCGATGGCCCGTGGCACCGAGGCCTACGCCGGTGCGGCACGCCTCGGGCGCTCCCTCACCCGTACGGGACTGACCGTCGCCACCGGTGGTGGGCCCGGCGCGATGGAGGCCGCGAACCTCGGCGCGTACGCCGCTGCCCACCCGGACGAGATGCTGGACCAGGCCCTTGAAGTGCTCGCCGAAGCACCGTCGTTCGTTCCCTCCGTCTCGGCGTGGGCACGGGCCGCCTTCGAGGTCAGGGCGCGCTGGCCCAAGGGCGACGACTCCATCGGCATCCCCACCTGGTTCTACGGCCACGAACCGCCCAACGCCTTCGCCGGCCACATCGCCAAGTACTTCGCCAACGCGACCCGCGAAGACGGCCTGCTGGCCCGCTCCAACGCGGGGGTGATCTTCCTGCCCGGTGCGGCGGGCACCGTCCAGGAGATCTTCGACAACGCGACGCCGAACTACTACCAGTCGCGCGGAGAACCGACGCCGATGGTCCTGGTCGACCGCGCCCACTGGACCGAGCGGCTCCCGACGTGGCCGCTGCTCCAAGCACTGGCGAAGGAACGCCCGATGGAGGCGCGGATCGCGCTCGTCGGCTCGGTGGACGAGGCCCCCGCCGCGCTTGCCAGGCTTTCCGCCGGCTGACGGCGGACGCCGCCGTACTCAAAACCCAGCCTGGTCCGGTCGGGCACGTCCACCGCGCCGTACGCCGCCTGTGGGCATGACCTTTGAGGTAATCGACGCCGCGCGCACCGCGCGACAGGCTCATCCCCGTACACACACTGGAACAGGGGATCCACGATGACCGACGGCGCCACCCTCACCGAACACACCCGCGCTGCTGTCCAGCTTCTGCTCCAGCGCATCGCGGAGGGCGACCCCGCGCGTATCGCCGAACTCTTCGCGGAGCGCGTCGACTGGGTCATCGCCGAAAACCCCGCCGTCCCGTGGATCCGGCCCCGCACCACGCGCGCCGATGTCGCGGACCACTTCCGTGAACTCGCCGAGGGACAGCGCCCCGACCCGGACGGCTCCTCCATGGACGTTCTTGTCGCAGACGGCGCGGAAGCCGCACTCGGTGGCCGGCTCGCGGGCACCGTACGGCGCACGGGGAAGTCGTTCCGCTCGCCCTTCGCCATACGGCTGACTGTGGAAGACGGCCTGATCACCCGCTACCACGTCTACGAGGACAGCCTCGCCATCGCTGCCGCCTGCACTCCCTGAGCGGGCTTCAGTGCGCCGACTGTACGCCGCCCCCTACGGGGCGCTCGTCCCGCTCCTCCAGGACCACCACATCCTCGGCGGCAAAGGCGACCCCTACCGTCGCGCCCTCCGCCGGGGCGGCGTGCAGCCCGCACTCGGCTTCCAGGACCGGCCCGTCGCCCGGCTGATCGGGACGCAGCAGTACGGCGACGCGGCTGCCCCGGAAGGTACGGGCCTCGACGGTGCAGCGCAGCCCCTGCGCGGCGTCGACCAGCCGTACGCCCGCCGGGCGTACCAGGAGCCGCCGTTCCCCCCGTGCGGAGCCGTCCGGTACGGGGATCCGGCCCCAGGGCGTTTCGGCGGCCCCGTCGGCCACGGTCGCGGGCACGACGTTGTCGAAGCCGAGGAAGCGCGCCACGAACGCGGAGGCGGGCCGCTGCCAGACCTCCAGCGGTGTGCCGCTCTGGGCGATGCGGCCGTCACGCATCACCACGACCCGGTCGGCGAGCGCGAATGCCTCGCCCTGGTCGTGAGTGACGGCGAGCACGGTCGTACCGAGTCGTCCGAAGAGGCCGCGCAGTTCGACCACGAGGCGCTCGCGCAGGCTTCGGTCCAGCTGGCCGAGCGGCTCGTCCAGCATCAGCAGCCGGGGCCGGGGCGCGAGCGCCCGTGCCAGGGCGACCCGCTGCTGTTCACCGCCGGAGAGCGCGGCGACGGCGCGCCGTCCGGCGCCCGGCAGGCCCACGAGTTCGAGCAGTTCGTCGACCCGCCGGGACTGCTCGTCGCGTGACACGCCGCGCATCCGCAGTCCGAAGGCGACGTTCCCCGCCACGTCGCGCTGTGGGAAGAGCTGGTGGTCCTGGAACATCAGCCCGACGCCACGCCGGTGCACCGGCACCCCCGACTGGTCGGTGCCGCCCAGGGTGATCCGCCCGGCGTCCGGGGTCTGAAGGCCTGCCACGGCGCGCAGCAGTGTCGACTTGCCGCTCCCGCTCGGCCCGAGCACACAGACGATCTCGTGCTCGGCCACCTCCAGATCGACCGCGTCGAGCGCGGCGTGCGGTGCGACGCCGGTTCCGGTGCCGAACCGCACGGTCACGTCCGACAGGGTCAGCAAGGCCATCAGAACTCTCCCGAGCGGTCGGTACGGATACGTTCGAGCACCAGCAACGAGGCCGCGCACACCACCATCAGGACCGTGGACAACGCCATCGCCTGCCCGTAGTTGAGCTCGCCGGGCCGGCTCAGCAGCCGCGCCACGGCCACCGGCAGCGTCGGCCGGTCGGGACGCGCGATGAAAACCGTCGCACCGAACTCACCGAGCGAGACGGCGAAGGCGAACCCTGCCGCGACGAGCGTGGCCCGCCGTACCAACGGCAGATCGACCTCCCGCCAGGCGCGCAGCGGAGACGCTCCGAGAACGGCAGCCGCCTCGCGCAGCCGCCCGTCCACCGCGCGCAGCACCGGCAGCATGGTCCGTACGACGAAGGGCACGCCCACCAGCGCCTGAGCGAGCGGCACGAGGATCCAGGAGCCCCGCAGGTCGAGCGGCGGCTTGTCGAGGGTGATCAGGAAGCCGAAGCCGACGGTGACGGCGGAGACGCCGAGCGGCAGCATCAGCAGCGCGTCGAAGCCCCGTACGAGGCGTCCGGCGCGGCGGGTCAGCGCGGCGGCGGCGAGGCCGCCGATCACCACCGCGACGGCTGTGGCGACCAGCGCGTACCGCAGCGAGTTCCAGACGGCCTCCAGCGGTGGCACGAGGAAGGTGCCGCCGCTCGCGTCCACCGAGGTGAGCGCCCGGTAGTAGCCGAACCCATAGCCGCCCGGACCGTCGAGGGAGCGCTCGACGAGCACTCCCAGGGGCAGCAGGACCAGCAGGGCGACGGTCGCGAGCACGCCGCCGAGCAGCGCCCACTGCCCGGCTCCGGCTGGCCGGCGCGCGGTCTGTTCCGGGTCGACGAGCTTCAGCGCGGTTTCCCGCCGCCGTACGGTCGCGGCGTGTACGGCGAGAATCGCACCGACCGCCGCGAACTGCACGAGCGTCAGTACGGCTGCGGTGGGCAGGTCGAGAAGTTGTGCGGTCTGCCGGTAGATCTCGACTTCAAGGGTGGAGAAGCCGGGGCCACCGAGGATCTGTACGACGCCGAAGGAGGTGAACGTGAAGAGGAAGACCATCAGCGCGGCGGCTGCGACGGCCGGTGCGAGCGCGGGCAGGGTCACGCGACGCCACGCCGCGAGTCGTCCGGCGCCCAGCACGCGCGCCGCTTCCTCCTGGCGCGGGTCGAGCTGTGACCACAGACCACCCACGGTGCGTACGACCACCGCGTAGTTGAAGAAGACATGGGCGAGAAGGATCGCCCAGACGGTGGTGTCGAGCCGCACGCCCCACAGGTCGTCGAGGAGTCCACCCCGCCCGAGAAGCGCCAGGAAGGCGGTGCCGACGACGACAGTGGGCAGCACGAAGGGCACGGTGACCACGGCGCGCAGCAGTTGCTTCCCGGGGAAGGAGAAGCGCGCGAAGACATAGGCGCCGGGCAGCGCGATCAGCAACGTGAGCGCAGTGGAGACGAGCGCCTGCCAGGTGGTGAACCACAGGACGCCGAGGATGTCGGGGCGGCTCAGTACGTCGCCGACGCGTCCGAACTGCCAGGCACCGTCCCTCTTGAGGCCGCGACCGACAATTGCGACCACGGGGTAGGCGAAGAAGACGGCGAAGAAGGCGAGCGGCCCGGCCATGAGGGCGAGGCGTACGGCGCTGCCGCGCCCGCGCCCGTTCCCTCGCCACTGCCGGCCTCGCAAGGCGCCGGGCATGCGCAGAGCGCCGCGCACAGAGCCCCGTAGCACGCGCCGTGGCCCGCCCCGTACGCCGCCACGGCGCGTCACCGTGCCTCGCACGGCCCGGCCGTCCTTCTCCGCCGCCCGGTCCTTCTCCTCGGCGGTTACTTCACTACGAGGGAGGACCACGACTGGATCCACTGCTCACGGTTGGCGGCGATACGGTCGGGCGCCACGGTCTCGGGCCGGTCGATGGTCGCACCGAACTTCGTGAACAGTTCGGGCAGCGCGACGCCCTTGACCACAGGGTTGACGAACATGTTCAGCGGCATGTCCGCCTGGAACTTCTCACTGATCAGGAAGTCCAGCAGAGCCTTGCCACCGGCCACGTTCTTCGCGCCGTCGAGCAGCCCCGCGAACTCGGTCTGCCGGAAGCAGGTACCCGTGGAGACCCCCGTCGGGGCCTTCTGGGGCTGCGGCTTCGCGTACAGCACCTCCACGGGCGGGCTGGAGGCGTACGAGACGACCAGCGGCCGGTCGCCCTTGGCCTTCTTTCCGCCCGGTGAGCCGGAGAAGCTCTCGTTGTACGCCTGCTCCCACCCGTCGACGACCTGGACGCCGTTGTCCTTGAGCTCCTTCCAGTAGTCCTGCCAGCCGTCGTCCCCGTAGTGCGCGACGGTGCCCAGGAGAAAGCCGAGGCCGGGCGAGGATGTCGCGGCGTTCTCGGTGACCAGGAGGTTCTTGTACTGAGGCTTGATCAGGTCGTCGAAGGACTGCGGCGGCGCCAGCTCCTTGTCAGCGAAGTACTTCTTGTCATAGTTGATGCATATATCACCGATATCGATCGGCGTGACCCGGTGCTTCTCCTTATCGAGCTGCGCGCTCGCGTCGACACGGTCCAGGCCCTTCGCCCCGTACGGCGCGAAGAGGTCATTGTCCAGGGCGCGGGAGAGCAGGGTGTTGTCGACGCCGAAGAAGACGTCCCCCTGGGGCGATCCCTTGGTCAGGATCTCCTTGTTGAGCGCTTCGCCGGCGTCGCCGCTCTTCAGTACCTTGACGGTGTAACCGGTCTCCTTGGTGAACTCCTTCAGCACCGCGGGGGACGCGTTGAAGGAGTCGTGGCTGACGAGGGTGACGGTCTTGGACTGCGCGCCGCCACTCCCCCCGTCGCCGGACGACGCGGAGCCGTCGGAACCGCCGCAGGCCGCGAGGGTCGTGGCGCCGAGCGCCGCGGCCAGCGCGGCGAACGCCGCCCTTCTGGCGCCGGTACAGGTACGAATGGTGCTCACTGGTTTTCCTCCTGGGAAGTCCAGGAGAAGACGCGGCCCTGCCCCGGGCCCGGTCATCGGCACGGACCGGGCCCTGGGCAGGGCGCAACAGCTTGAGTGATGTCCGAACTTCCTACCCAGAATGACCCGGGCAAGGTTCAGAGGGTCTGCGACCGCTGCCCGCTCTCACGGACATGTGCCGCACTCTCAGCGCTGTGGCGCTCCCCTGTCGGAAAATATGCAATACGTTTCGGCCCAAGGTTACCCCCAGACCGCGCTACCGCTCCGTGGCAGCCAACTGTCCGCATGCCCCGTCGATCTCCTGGCCCCGTGTGTCGCGTACGGTCACCGGAACGCCGTGCGCCGCGATCGCCTCGACGAACTTCTTCTCGTCCTCCGGGCGCGACGCCGTCCACTTGGAGCCCGGGGTCGGGTTGAGCGGGATCAGGTTGACGTGGACCCGCTTGCCCTTGAGGAGCCGACCGAGCCGATCGCCCCGCCAGGCCTGGTCGTTGATGTCGCGGATCAGGGCGTACTCGATGGAGATCCGGCGGCCGGACTTCTCCGCGTACTCCCACGCGGCGTCCAGCACCTCTCGGACCTTCCAGCGCGTATTGACCGGAACGAGGGTGTCGCGCAGCTCGTCGTCGGGGGCGTGCAGGGAGACCGCGAGCCGGCACTTGAAGCCCTCGTCGGCGAAGCGCAGCATCGCGGGCACCAGACCGACCGTGGAGACGGTGATCCCGCGCTGCGAGATGCCCAGGCCGTCCGGCTCGGGGTCGGTGAGCCGCCGGATCGCGCCGACGACGCGCTTGTAGTTGGCGAGAGGCTCGCCCATGCCCATGAAGACGATGTTGGACAGCCGGGCGGGGCCACCGGGGACCTCGCCGTCGCGCAGGGCGCGCATCCCGTCGACGATCTGGTGGACGATCTCCGCGGTGGACAGATTACGGTCCAGGCCTGCCTGTCCGGTCGCGCAGAAGGGACAGTTCATCCCGCAGCCCGCCTGCGACGAGATGCACATGGTGACCCGGTCGGGGTAGCGCATCAGTACGGACTCGACGAGCGTGCCGTCGTGCAGTCGCCAGAGCGTCTTACGGGTCGTGTCGTCGTCGCACGAGATGTGCCGCACCACCGACATCAGGTCGGGCAGCAGCTCCGTCGCGAGTTTCTGCCGTGCGGCGGCCGGGATATCCGTCCACTGCTCGGGGTCGTGCGCGTACCGCGCGAAGTAGTGCTGCGACAGTTGCTTGGCGCGGAACGCCTTCTCCCCGATGGCGGCGACGGCCTCGCGGCGCTCGGCGGGGGTGAGGTCGGCGAGATGCCGCGGGGGCTTCTTGGCTCCGCGGGGCGCGACGAAAGTGAGTTCTCCGGGTGCAGGCATGGTTCATCCAGTGTCGCAGACGGCGCCACGTGGCCAGCGCCCCGCACGCCGCCCGGAGAGACTACTAAGAGAGACCGCTCCGGGAGACCGCGCCGAGAAGAGGCCACGAGGGGGCTACGCGCCGCGCCGTGGGCGGCGCGTAGCCCCCTCAGGACCCGGTCAGGCCCCCACGAAGAGCACCAGGAGCAGCCAGACCACCGGCGCCGTGGGCAGCAGCGAGTCGAGCCGGTCCATGATCCCGCCGTGCCCCGGCAGCAGCGTGCCCATGTCCTTGATCCCGAGGTCACGCTTGATCATGGACTCGCCGAGATCGCCGAGCGTGGCGCTGGCCGCGACGGCCAGACCGATCAGCAGCCCCTGCCACCAGGCGCCGCCGTCGATCAGGAACTCCATCAGGAGCGCGCCGGCCACCATCGCGAAGGTGACGGCGCCGCCGAGCCCCTCCCAGGTCTTGCCGGGGCTGATACGGGGCGCGAGCTTGTGCGTACCGATGCGCCAGCCGACCGCGTACGCGCCGGTGTCACTGACGACGGTGAGCACAAGGAACATCAGCACACGCTGCGAACCGTCCCCCGCTGTGAGCATCATCGCGACAAAGGTCGCCAGGAAGGGCACGTAGAACGCGGCGAAGACCCCCGCGGTGACGTCCTTGAGGTAGCCCTCAGGCGGCTCCGTCATCCGCCAGATCAGCACGGCGAGAGCGGTGAGGGCCATCGCGACCCAGGCACCCTCTGCACCGCGCGCGTACCCGGCGACGACCATCGCGGCGCCGCCCACGGCCAGCGGTACGAGCGGTGCCTTGATGCCCTTCTTCTCGTCTAGCCGTGAGGTCAGCTCCCACAGCCCCACGACCACGGCGATCGCTATGACACCGATGAACACGGCCTTGACGATGAAGAGCGACGCCGCGACCACGGCGCCGAGCCCGACACCGACTCCTATGGCCGCGCGAAGATCACGACCGGCCCGCTTCTTCGGCGGGGACGGCGGGGGGTCGGCCATGGGCTCCTGCGAAGTCTCGTCGCGGAACAGGGGGCCACCCGGCCGAGCAGCCCCCCGGTCGTCGTTCTGGGCCCCGTCGTTCGCGGGTTCGTCGGGCACGATGGGCATGGGCCGAGTCTGCTGTGCGGAATGCTCATCGTATGCGGGACCCGCCGGGGCAGCCCCCTGGTCGGTCGGTCCCCAGTAACCGGCTGTCGGCAAGGCCCCCCGGGAAGAGTCGTTCATCAGACTTCGAGCAGCTCGGCTTCCTTGTGCTTGAGCAGCTCGTCCACTTGTGCGACGTACTTCGCGGTGGTGTCGTCGAGCTCCTTCTCGGCGCGACGTCCCTCGTCCTCGCCGACCTCGCCGTCCTTGACCAGCTTGTCGATGGTCTCCTTGGCCTTGCGGCGTACGGCGCGGATCGAGATCTTCGAGTCCTCGGCCTTGGTCTTGGCGACCTTGATGAACTCCTTACGGCGGTCCTGGGTTAGCTCCGGGAACACCACCCGGATGATGTTGCCGTCGTTGCTCGGATTGACGCCGAGGTCGGAGTCCCGGATGGCCTGCTCGATGTTGCGCAGCGCGCTCTTGTCGAACGGGGTCACCACGGCCATCCGCGCCTCGGGTACGGCGAACGAGGCGAGCTGGTTGATCGGGGTGAGCGCACCGTAGTAGTCCGCCACGATCTTGTTGAACATCGCCGGATGCGCACGCCCGGTGCGGATCGCGGCGAAGTCGTCTTTGGCGACCAGGACGGCCTTCTCCATCTTCTCCTCGGCCTCGAGGAGGGTCTCTTCGATCACCACTTGCTCCTGCGTGTCTTGAGTGGGCCCGGCATGCTTGCCGGCCGGCGGAACCTGCGTCGCGTCCTGTCCTGCACGGTGTCCGACCGGCAGGGCTTTGTCCATCCCCGTACGGGGCAGCCCGGGATCAGTTCCGGGTGCCCTGGTCGCTCACGAGCGTGCCGATCTTCTCACCCTTGACCGCACGCGCGATATTGCCTTCCTTCAGCAATTCGAAGACAAGGATCGGCAGCCGGTTGTCCTGGCACAGCGTGATCGCGGTCATGTCGGCGACGCGCAGATCGCCGGCGATGACCTCGCTGTATTCGAGCGCGTCGAACTTGACCGCGTCGGGGTTGGTCTTGGGATCGGAGTCGTACACCCCGTCCACGCCGTTCTTCCCCATCAGCAGCGCCTGGGCGTCGATCTCCAGGGCGCGCTGGGCGGCGGTGGTGTCGGTGGAGAAGTACGGCATGCCCATACCGGCGCCGAAGATGACGACGCGGCCCTTCTCCAGGTGGCGTACGGCGCGCAGCGGGATGTACGGCTCCGCGACCTGGCCCATGGTGATGGCCGTCTGGACGCGGGAGTCGATGCCTTCCTTCTCCAGGAAGTCCTGAAGGGCCAGGCAGTTCATGACCGTACCGAGCATGCCCATGTAGTCGGAGCGGGCCCGGTCCATGCCGCGCTGCTGGAGTTCGGCGCCGCGGAAGAAGTTCCCGCCGCCGAGAACGACCGCGATCTGGGCGCCGTCGCGGACGACGGCGGCGATCTCGCGGGCGATGGCGTGGACGACGTCGGGATCGACTCCGAGCGCCCCTCCGCCGGCGAACGCCTCACCGGACAGCTTCAGCATGAAGCGGCGCTTCGCACCGTCGGCGCTCTTCTCGACGCTCTTGTCGGCCTGTTCCATGGAGATCTCCTCGTGCACATACGAAGAAGGCCATTGCCGGGGTCCTTGCGGTTCCCTGTGCGGCAATGGCCTCCTCGTCAGATCTGCGGTCGCCCGGCCGCCTGCGAAGTAATGCCGTCAGGCACGCGCGAGCGACTGCCTCCGACCCTATCGGGGTCTTTGGTTGATCGCGTACGGACTCAGACGCCGACCTTGATGCGCGAGAAGCGCTTCAGGGCGACACCGGCCTCGTCCAGGATCTTCTGAACGGACTTCTTGTTGTCCTTCGCGAAGGCCTGCTCCAGAACGACGTTCTCCTTGAAGAAGCCGTTGACACGACCCTCGATGATCTTCGGAAGGGCGGCCTCGGGCTTGCCCTCCTCGCGCGAGGTGGCCTCGGCGACGCGGCGCTCCTTCTCGACCGTCTCGGCCGGGACCTCGTCGCGGTTGAGGAACTTCGGCGCGAAGGCGGCGATGTGCTGCGCGATGTCCTTGGCGACCTGCGCGTCTTCCTTGTCCAGCTCGACCAGCACGCCGACCTGCGGCGGGAGGTCGGGCATGGTGCGGTGCATGTACGCCGCCACGTAGCCGCCGGTGAACTGCGCGAAGCGGTCCAGGACGATCTTCTCGCCCAGGTTCGCGTTCGCCTCGTCCACGTACGCCTGGACGGTCTTGCCGGCCTCGATCTCGGAGGCGAGCAGCGTGGCCAGGTCGGCCGGGGACGTCGCGGCGACGTGCGCGGCGAGCGTGTTGGCCACGGCCTGGAACTTGTCACCCTTGGCGACGAAGTCCGTCTCGCACTTCAGCTCAATGAGGACCCCGGAGGTCTTGTCCTCGGAGATGAGGGAGACGACGGCGCCGTTCTCGGCCGAACGCCCCTCGCGCTTGGCGACGCCCTTCTGACCCTTGACGCGGAGCGTCTCGACGGCCTTGTCGACACTGCCGTCGGCCTCTTCCAGGGCCTTCTTGCAGTCCATCATGCCGGCGCCGGTGAGCTCGCGGAGCTTCTTGACGTCAGCGGCGGTGAAGTTCGCCATGATCTGTAATTCTCTTTCGAAGGTCTGAAAGATCTACGGGTGAACGGCGGGGGCCGATGGGCCCCCGCCGTCAACTGCCGAACCTGATGAAGGTCAGGCCTGCTCGGTGTCCGCGGCCGGGGCCTCGGTGGCGGGCGCCTCGGCCGACTTCTCGGCCTCGGCGGCCGAGGCCTCGGTGGCGGCCTCGGCCGGCTTCTCGGCGTCGTCCTTCTTCTCGCCCTCGAGCAGGTCGCGCTCCCACTCGGCGAGGGGCTCGCCGGCGGCCTTCTCGCCCGGCTTCGAGTCACCGGTGGCGACGCCGGAACGGGCGATGAGGCCCTCGGCGACGGCGTCGGCGATCACGCGGGTGAGCAGGGTGACGGAGCGGATAGCGTCGTCGTTGCCCGGGATCTTGTAGTCGACCTCGTCGGGGTCGCAGTTGGTGTCGAGGATCGCGACGACCGGGATGTGGAGCTTGCGCGCCTCACCGACGGCGATGTGCTCCTTCTTGGTGTCGACGATCCAGACGGCGCTGGGCACCTTCTGCATCTCGCGGATACCACCGAGGGTCTTCTCAAGCTTGGCCTTCTCGCGGGAGAGAACCAGCAGCTCCTTCTTGGTGAGGCCGGAGGCGGCCACATCCTCGAAGTCGATCTGCTCAAGCTCCTTCAGACGCTGAAGGCGCTTGTAGACGGTGGAGAAGTTGGTGAGCATGCCGCCCAGCCAGCGCTGGTTGACGTAGGGCATGCCCACGCGCGTCGCCTGCTCGGCGATGGCTTCCTGCGCCTGCTTCTTCGTACCGACGAACATGATGGAACCGCCGTGGGCGACGGTCTCCTTGACGAACTCGTAGGCGCGGTCGATGTACGACAGCGACTGGAGCAGGTCGATGATGTAGATGCCGTTGCGCTCCGTGAAGATGAAACGCTTCATCTTCGGGTTCCAGCGACGGGTCTGGTGACCGAAGTGGACGCCGCTTTCCAGCAGCTCCCGCATCGTGACGACGGCCATGGCCGTACTCCTTGAGGTACTCGGTTGTCGCGTCCGCCGGACGGCAGTCGCGCCTGACGCCTCGATTACGCTGTGCCACGGGAGAGCCCGAGACCGAGAAGCGCTGGCACCGGCGCGAAGAGGCCGATGACGAGGCGTGCGAAGTCGACCCGGTGACCCGGATCGCCACAAGAAGTGTACGGGACCTTCGCACCCTCGGGTGACGGCGTTATCCACAACCGGTCAGTTGTCCACAGATCTGGTTCATGATCAGCGCGGTCGCGCCTCTCGGGTCCACGGTGTATCGCATGATCACCCAGCGCATCACCCGCCGTTCACCGTTCCCGCGCCTGCTCGCCCGTGCAGGGGCGCGGATCCGCAAGCCGTCCTTCGCTCCTGCCCTCACGCTGGCGCTCGCGCTCGCCGTGGGGCTGCTCTGGGCGCCTCACGCCTCCGCCGCACCACCGTCGGCTCCGGCCGGAACGCCCACCCCCTCCGGTCCCCCTCCCGGCCTTCCGCCCGCCGCTCCGCCCGATGCCCCGGACGGCCGCCGGTCCTGGCCGGTGGGCTCGCGGCCCACGGTGCTGCGCGGCTGGCAGCCACCGGCGACGGGGTACGGGCCCGGCCACCGCGGGGTGGACCTCGGAGCGCCCACGGGTGCGCCGGTACGGGCCGCCGCGTCGGGGCGGGTCTCCTTCGCGGGCCCCGTCGCGGGGCGCGGAGTGGTCTCGATCACCCTGCCCGGCACGGGCGACCCATCGCTGCGCACCACATACGAACCGGTGGAACCGCTCGTCAGGAAGGGAGACCAGGTCGTGGCGGGCCAGGTGGTCGGGGTGCTGGCGGCCGGGCCTTCCCACTGCCCGACGACCTGCCTCCACTGGGGGCTGCTGAGGGGTGACACATATCTGGACCCGCTGTCACTGCTGCCTCCGGGCCTGCTCCGGCGGGGCCCTGCCCGGCTGCTTCCGGTGCTCGGAGTGCCGGAGCCGGCGGCATCGTCGGCCCCGGCCGCGGCCGGGGCGCCAGAACGGACGCGGCCCGTCGCACCGGCCCCGGGATCGGTCCAGGCGAGCGGGTACGGCACCTCGTACGGGGCGTACGGACTCTACGCACTGGCACTGTTGGCGGTGACGGTTCTGGCCCGTCGCCCGGAGTGCCGACGAGGTGCCGGTGATCACGGCGCGCGCGTACGGCGGCGCGCACGCCGCGCAGACTCGGCGCCGTGGACCCGCCGTACGGTACGGAGGCGCCGGGAGCGCGTCGGGGTCAGCCCCGCACCCCGCGCAGTGCCATGGAGACGGCCGCCTCGGCGATCTCCGGCGGAGCCTCGGCCGCACCGAGTTCGATACGGCGGACCGCCGCGTCCACCACGCCCTGGAGCAGCATCGCCGCCAGACGGGGCTGCTCGTGGCCCAGATCGGCCAGGGCTTCAACGATCATGGCGATCAGGCCGCCGTGCGCGGCGCGGATCTTCTCCCGGGCCCCGGCGTCCAGCTCGCTCGCGGAGATGGCGACCACCGCGCGGTGACGCCGGTCACCGACCAGGGCGAGCTGCTGCCGTACGTACGCCTCGATCTTGGCCTCAGGGGTGTCCGCGCCGGCCATGGCCGCCTCGACCTCCGCCGCCCAGACCGGGAAATCGACGGCGCACAGCTCTTCGACGACGGCGGCGCGCGAGCGGAAGTATTCGTAGACCGAGGACCTGGCAAGGCCCGTGCGCTCGGCGAGTGCGGGGAAGGTGAGCGCCTCCGTACCGCCTTCGGACAGCAGTGAGCGCGCGGCGTCCAGCAGAGCGCCGCGTTGCATGGTCCGGTGCTCGGCCACGGAGGCCGCTCGAATCCTTGGCACACCTCCACTTTACGGATGCGACCACGGCAGCACAGCCTCAGCGTCCGACGTCGGCCAGCTTCGCCCGTAGTTGGAGCACTGATTTTGTGTGGATCTGGCTTACCCTGCTCTCGGTCACGCCGAGCACATTGCCGATCTCCGCGAGGGTCAGGCCCTCGTAGTAGTAGAGCGTGACCACCGTTTTCTCTCGGTCGGGGAGGGTGTTGATGGCGCGTGCCAGCAGCCGTCTCAGCTCTCGGTCCTCGGCGACCTCCACCGGATTGTCGGCGGCGGTGTCCTCCAGGGTGTCCATCAGACTGAGCCGCTCGCCGCCCTCGCCGCCGACGTGGAGTAGTTCCTCCAGCGCCACAACGTTCGCCAGGGACAACTGGCTGAAAACCGCGTGCAGTTCCTCCAGCGCGATACCCATCTCCGCGGCCACTTCCCCTTCGGTGGGGGTCCGTCTGAGCTGGGCTTCCAGGGTGGCGTAGGCGCGCTCGACGGCCCGGGCCTTCTGCCGTACGGAGCGCGGGATCCAGTCCAGCGCCCGGAGTTCGTCGATCATGGCCCCGCGGATCCGGGTGATCGCGTACGTCTCGAACTTGATCGACCGCTCGATGTCGAACTTCTCGATCGCGTCGATCAGACCGAAGACCCCCGAGGAGACGAAGTCCGCCTGCTCCACATTGGCGGGGAGACCGACACTCACCCGGCCCGCGACATACTTCACCAGCGGCGAGTAGTGAAGGATGAGCTGCTCGCGCAGTCGGCCGTCGCCCGTGCTCTTGTACGACCGCCACAGCTCGTTGAGCGACGAGGGCGCGGGGGAACGCACAGCGCTCCGGGCAGCCGGGGGCGCTGCCGCGCGGTCAGACCCGGAGGTGTGCTGGGGCATGCGTCGCCTTGAGCCGTTCTGCCGTGAAGTGCGGGGGGACATCTCGCTGGACCGGAGTCCAGGTGAGCGTAGCGTGACTGAGGCGTCGCGCTGCGCGAGAAATGGACGGCAGGACCCGCCCCGGTGGATGCCGTCGGCAATGCATTCGATCGGGTGCCGACCCCGCCAGGTCCTGTCCGGGCACCGGTCTGACCGGAGTCGCCGATAGCGGTTCGAGGATCATCGCTCTCACCTTTTCACCCGAATGCTCCAGATCAAGCACCGCCTCGCCGCGCGAGGGTCTCCGGTGTGGTCCGGGAGGCCAACTGCCACCGGTCGCCGCGCCGTTCGACGAACCCCAGCGAGTGGAGTTCGTACAGCCTGCCGAGCGCCTCGTCCGCTGTCGTGCCCGCGTCCCGCGCGATCTCCCGCCCGTCGGCGGCCCCCCGGGCCGGCAGCGCCTCGAGGACCCGTGCGCTGACCGGATCGAGGAGGTCCCTGGGAAGCACCGGGCCCCGGCGGGCGGGAGCCAGGTCTCCGATGTCTCCGACGAGTTCGACCACTTCGGCGGCATCCGTGACCAGCACACCTTCGCCGCGCAGCAATTCGTGCACCCCCGCGGAGAGCCCGCTGGTGGCGGGCCCCGGGACGCCCATGGTGAACCGGCCGAGCCGCAGTGCGCAGCGCGCTGTGACGAGGGAGCCGCTGCGGTACTCCGCCTCCACCACGACGGTCCCCCGGGTGAGCGCTGCGATGACACGGTTACGCAGCACGAACCTGCTGCGGGTCGGATGGTCCCCCGGGGGCAATTCGCCGATGACCAGGCCCTGTTCCGCGATCCGGCCGACCAACTCGGCGTGCCCCGGCGGGTAGACCACGTCGACACCGCAGGCGAGCACGGCCACGGTCGCCCCGTCGGCGGCCAGGGCGCCGCGATGGGCCGCACCGTCGACACCGAACGCCGCCCCCGAGGTCACCACCCAGCCGCGCTCGGCAAGACCGGAGCCCAGAGCCGCCGCCATATGTGCCCCGTACGGAGTACACGCCCGGGCCCCGACCACCGCGACGGAGCGCAGGGACCAGATCCGCAGATCCGGTCGCCCGCGGATCCACAGGCCGATGGGCCGGGCCGGGCCGAGGTCGTCGAGCTGGCTGGGCCACTCCGCGTCGCCGGGGCAGACGAACCGGCCGCCGACCGCGGTGATCGCCGACAGATCACGTTCGGGCACGGCCCGCGCCGCCCGGGCGCGGTAACCGTCGAGCCGCCGCTCGGTGGCTCCGGCGAGCTGCCCGCGTACGGTGCCCCGGGCGCCGGCCGGCGAGCCGAGCAGGTCCAGCAGGCGCTCGGCGCCGAAGGTGCGCAGCCATTGGCCGCCCTGTTCGTCGCCCGGTTCGAGGATCCGGGTGAGCGCGGCGCGGGCCAGACGCTCCTGGGGGCCCACGGGCGTCATGAGGCGTCTCCCGCCGTGACCCTGGTGCCCCGGGCGATGCCCGTGCGCAGCTCCAGGGCGAGGTCCACATGGTGGGCCTCCGGCCGGTCGCACCCCGCGAGGTCCGCGACCGTCCAGGCCACTCTCAGGACCCGGTCGAGACCGCGTGCGGTGAGCAGCCCGCGCTCCAGATCCCGTTCCGCGGCTCCGAGCGCCCCGGGGGCGACAGGCCAGCGGGTGCGCAGCTCATGGCCGGGCACCTCGCTGTTGACCGACCAGGGAGTGCCGTCGAGTCGCGCCGCCGATCGCGCCCTGGCCTCCCGCACCCGCGCGGCGACCGCCGCCGTCGATTCTCCCCGGCCGCCCTGTCCTAGGAGATCCGCCCTCTTGACGGGCTGGACATTCACCCGCAGGTCGACACGGTCGAGGAGCGGACCGGAGAGCCGTGACTGGTAGCGGCGGATCACCGAGGGCGGGCACTCGCATCCCGCGCCGTTCAAGGTGTGCCGTCCGCAGGGACAGGGGTTGGCCGCGAGCACCATCAGGAAGCGTGCCGGCAGCCGCACCACCCCCGCACTGCGCGCCACGACCACATGGCCCGATTCCAAGGGCTGGCGCAGGGCGTCCAGCGCCCGTCCGGAGAATTCCGGCGCTTCGTCCAGAAAAAGCACCCCTCGATGTGCCAGGGAGACCGCGCCGGGCCGTGGCAGCCCGTTCCCGCCGCCGACGAGTGACTGCATGGTCGCCGAGTGGTGCGGCGCGCAGTACGGCGGGGTGTGCACGAGCGGTTCGCCCGGCGGGAGAATGCCCGCGACCGAGTGGACCGCGGTGACCTCCAGGGATTCCTGTGCGGTCAGCGGCGGCAGAACGGCGGGCAGACGTTCGGCGAGCATGGTCTTGCCCGCACCCGGAGGTCCCTGGAGCAGCAGATGGTGTCCACCCGCCGCGGCCACCTCGAGCGCGGTGCGGGCGGCGGCCTGGCCCGCCACGTCCGCGAGGTCCGGCCGGTGTCCGCCACCCGCCCCACCCGTGGCGAGACCGGTGCCCACTCCGGCTCCGGGCACCATCAGCCCCGCCAGCATGGCGTCAGGACGGCCCTGGCCGGGCTCCCGCGGCTCGTCCGGGACAGCCTCGCCGGTGAGTACGGCGATGAGCTGACGCAGGCTCCGTACCCCGAGGACGGAGACTCCCGGCACCAGCGACGCCTCTCCCGCGGTCTGCTCGGGGACGACGACCTGGCGGTATCCTGCCTCGGCGGCCGCGAGCACTGCGGGCAGCACCCCGCGCACCGGGCGCACCCGCCCGTCCAGGCCCAGTTCCCCGATGAGCACCAGATCGGCGATCACCTTCGGGTCGATACGCTCGGCCGCGCCGAGGACGGAGCAGGCCACGGCGAGGTCGAAGCCGCTGCCGCTCTTGGGTACGGAGGCGGGGCTGAGCCCCACCGTGAGCTTCTTCTGCGGCCACTCCCCGCCGGAGTTCACGACTGCTGCCCTGACCCGGTCACGACTCTCCACCAGGCTCTTGTCGGGGAGCCCGACCAGGGTGAAGGCGGCCACACCGGGCTCCAGATCGGCCTGGACCTCGACAACCACACCCTCGACGCCCACCAGGGCGACCGAACACGCGCGCGCGAATCCCATCAGGCCACCCCCTGCGCGTGCTCGACCTCGGGGGCGCCCCGCCGGGGCAGCACCACCCCGACCAGATCGATCCGTACGCCGCCGGGCGGCGGGCCGCCGTGCCGGTCCAGCCAGCAGGCGGCGAGCCGCCTCAGCCGGTCGGCCTTCTCCGGCGTGACCGCGGCCATCGGATGTTCGAACGAACCCGCTCTGCGGGTCTTCACCTCACAGACGACCAGCGTCTCCCGGCCCTGTGTATCGCTGTCCTTGGCGACGATGTCGATCTCGCCCGTCCTGCCGCACCGCCAGTTGCGGGCCAGCACGATCATCCCCGCCGCGGCCAGCCGCCGCGCCGCCAGATTCTCGCCGTACCTTCCCAGTGCCCCCGTCGCGTTCATCTCGGCACCACCTCCGGCACCGACTCTGACGCGATCTCCCGAAACGAGTGGATCTTGGTGGATAACTCATCGAGTGTGGATAACTCCCTCACCCGTCCGAGTGATCTCCGAGCGGTCGGCACCGAGGGCCGGACCCACGCTCCTAGGGTCCGGTCTCACCCGATTCAGCCGCCGGGCAGTTCGAGATCGCTCTTGTTCAGCTCCTCGATATTCACGTCCTTGAACGTGAGGACCCGCACCTGTTTGACGAACCTGGCCGGCCTGTACATGTCCCAGACCCAGGCATCTGCCATCGTGACCTCGAAGAACACCTCACCCTGCACCGAGTGCACCTGCATCTCGTAGTCGTTCGTGAGATAGAAACGACGCTCGGTCTCGATCACGTATTTGAACAGACCGACGACATCGCGGTACTCCCGGTAGAGCTTCAGCTCCATCTCGGTCTCGTACTTTTCGAGGTCCTCGGCGCTCATGGCATGTTCCCCTTCAGCCGTACGTGCCCCTATTGTGCTCCGGCCCCCGCGCCGCTAGACGTGCTCGGGCGCAAGGTCCACCGGCGTGCCCGGGGGACCCTCGTCGAGCAGCATGCGCAGCAGCTCGGCGAGCCTGGTCGGATACACCGTCTCACGCGCCGCCGACAGTTCGGCGGAGGTCCACCACCTCAGCCCCGCGACGCTGCGTCGTTCCAGGTCGGTGAGGTCACCGAGGGATGCCTCGGTCCGCTTCGTACGTGCCAGGAAGTACCACTCGTCCTGGTCCCAGCGGCGGCCGTCGAACGGGAAGGAGCAGAGACGGCGCCACAGGACGGGCCCCAGCTCCACCTCTGTGATCCCCGTCTCCTCGGCCAGTTCGCGCAGCGCGGCCTCCTCGCGGCTTTCGTCGCCCTCCAGGCCACCGCCCGGCGTGAACCACCATTGGTGAGCGGGATCGCTCGGCTCGTATCCGTGCATCAGCAGAATGCGGTCCTCGGGGTCGAGCAGCACCACCCGCGCCACCCTCCTGACCGGGCCGGCGCCCGGGTCGGCCCCCGCGCCGGTACCGGTACCGGCCTCCGCCGCGGACCGGTCGTCAGGCGACATCTGCGGACACCCCCTGGCCACGGGGCTCGCTCCGACGCCTCTTCGAGACCAGCCGCACGACCGGTGCGTACGCCGCACCTCCGAAGATCAGGAGCGCGCCGCCTACCACGGCCGCGACGAGCGGTTTCAGCGGTCCCGGCTCGGACACCCCGCCCGGCAGTGCCGCAAAGGCCGCGGGCCGCCCGATCATGCCGCCCAACGGCCAGGCCACGGCGTCCACCCGCGCGTCCACCGCCGTGCGCGGCACCGAGCCCTGCGTGGGGTCCTGAAGGTGCACGCGGGAGTCCAGCGAGCCGCTGCGCTCATCGCCGAGCAGAAAGAGCTGCCCCTCGGGCACGGTCGCATCGAAGTCGGTCATGGAGGCTCGTCCGTCGAGCATGCCCTGTACGTACGGTTCCTCGACCGGTTTGCCATTGACCGTCAGCCGTCCGGAGGGGTCGCAGCAGGCGATCGTGTCGCCGCCGACGCCGACCACACGCTTGACCATCGGAAGGTCGCCCCACTCGGAGTCACGGAAGACGACCACGTCCCCCCGGCGTACGTCGCCACCGGAGATCCGCTGGGCCAGCACGCGGTCCCCCGCCTTCACGGTCGGATCCATCGAGCTGGTGGGCACGGTGTACGGCCGGTACACGACCGCCGCCCAGACGAACCCTCCGAGGAAGAGCACACAGCCGACAGCCACGGCCAGCCCCGACAGGACACTGCCGAGGCGGCCGTGGCCGCCATCCTTACGTTCTGTTGTGCTCATCCCAGCACTCCCCCCGTTCGGAGAACGATCTGGGACGGCACCCTACCCGGCGGTACTCCGTCGGGTCAGCCTCCTTCTGCGCCACAACACGATCGGCACGGCTCCGGCCAGGGCGAGCGCCCCGGGCGTCGCGGCCGTGGCGACGGCAGCCGCCGTGTTCAGCCCCGACTGGTCGAACGTGCCGGGCACCGGGAGCAGCGACCAGCGGTTGACCGGCCAGGCGACGACGACGGCGCGGCCCACGACGCTTGAGTTCAGGACCGTACCGTTGCCGGGAAGTTCCTGGTGGTAGCGCGAGTCCAGCGAATTCTGCCGGTGGTCGCCCATCACCCAGATGCTGCCCTTGGGTACGTTGATCGGCCCGAACGGCTCGTCGTCACAGGGAGTGTTGCCCGGGTAGATGTAGTCCGTCTCGTCCAGCGCATGGCCGTTGACGTGAACCTTTCCGCCCTTTTTGCATTCCACCGTGTCGCCGCCGACCGCGATGACCCGCTTGATCAGATCCTTCTCGTCAGAGGACGGCATCAGCCCGATGAGGCCGAGGGCCCGCTGCACCACGTTCGGTTCGGGGGTCTCGGCGCCGTCCAGCCAGCCGCCCGGGTCGTTGAAGACCACGACCTCGCCGCGCTGCGGTTCGGAGCCGAACCACGGGGTGAGCTTGTCCACCAGGACCCGGTCGCCACGCTGCAGGGTGTCCTGCATCGAGTCCGAGGGGATCGAGAACGCCTGGACCAGGAAAGCCTTGATCAGGAAGGCGAGAAGAAGCGCGATCCCGATCAGGAGGGGCAGTTCCTTCCAGAAGGAACGCGGCTTCTTCGGCGCCGTCGCGCCGTCTCCGTCCGTCCCGTCCCCGGCGTCGCCCCGCCGTTCCGCCGGCTCGTCCGTCACGTTTTCGGGCGACTCGGCGAGCTGCTCGCGTCCCTCCTCGGGATCGTCGTGTCCGGACCGTGCGCCGACCGCCACATCCCCCACATCCACTCCTTACTCCGCGCGAATACTCTGTGTGATCGCCTGCCCCTGAGAAGGGACAGGCCCACCACTCCCATAACGAGCGGGAGTTCCGCAGGGGTCGGGAGCCGGACCAATCCGTTTCGATCCTGGGAAGACAGACTATTCGACGGTCCGGCCGCCGTGGTCGGCGCGGCACGCGCGTCGGGTACGGAGGCGAAGGTCGACCGCTGCTCCAGTCCGCTCCAGTGGTCGAGCGGCCAGGCGATGACGACAGCGCGGCCCACGACCCCGGCCTCGGAGACCGTACCGCTGTACTCCTCCTGGAGATGGAAGCGGGAATCGGCCGAATTGGACCGGTGGTCGCCCATCACGAAGATGCGCCCGGCGGGGACCTGTACCTCGAAGGGGATCGTGGAGGGTGCGTTGCCGGGGTTCAGGTACTGCTCGGTGAGGGGCATGCCGTTGACGGTCACCTTGCCGTTGACGTCACAGCACTTGACGGTGTCACCGCCGACCGCGACGACGCGCTTGATCAGGTCCTTGTCGTCGGCTGACGGCAGCAGCCCGATGGCGGACAGCCCTTCCTTGAGCTGCTTGACGATCACCGGGGAGTTGTCCGGCTGGGGCTGTTCGTCCTGGAGCCAGTTGCCCGGGTCCTTGAAGACCACGACGTCGCCACGCTGCGGCTTGGAGCCGAACCAGGGGGTCAGTTTGTCCACCAGCACCCGGTCGCTGATCCTGATCGTCTGTTCCATGGATCCCGAAGGGATCACGAACGCCTGCACCAGGAACGTCTTGAGGACGACGGCGATCAGCAGCGCCACCGTGATCAGCAGCGGGATCTCCTTGGCCGCGGACCGGCTGCGGCGCCGCTTCACCTTCTTGGCCAGTTTGCGCCGCTCCGCACGGCCGGGCAGCGCCCGTCCGGTGGTGGGTCTGGAGCCGGTCGGCAGTCTGGTGTCGTACCCGTGATTCGCAGGCCGTCCGCGCTTACCCATGGGCACCGCTCCCCGGCCGCGGGACCTCACGGAAGGCTTCGGTGGGCTCCAGGACGGACCAGCGGCCCATGGGCCAGCCGATCCAGTCCGCCCGTCCGATCACTCTCTCCACGGGCACCATCCCGCCTCCCGGCTCTCCGAGATGGTCCCGGGAGTCACGCGAATTACTACGATGATCGCCCATCATCCAGAGGGTTCCCTCGGGTACGACGATGTCGAACGGGACGCGGGAGGGCGCGTCACCGGCGTACACATACCGCTCGTCAACCGCCCGGCCGTTCACTTCGACCCTGCCCCCCTTGTCGCAGCAGACCACACGGTCACCGCCCACACCGACCACGCGCTTGACGAAATCGGTCTCGGCGGGCTCGGCGAGACCAAGGGCCGCGGCCGCCCCGTGCAGCAGCCCGGTGACGGGGTTCTCACGGGCCGGCTCCTGTACGAAGGAGCCGGTGCCGTCGAAGACGATCACGTCACCACGCTCCGGCACGGTACCGAAACGGTACGCCAACTTGTTGACCAGTAGGCGGTCTCCGACGCGGAGGGTGGGTTCCATCGAGCCACTGGGGATCAGAAATGGCTGGAGCACGAACGTGCTGAAGAGCAGCAGGAAGACCGCGCAGAGGAGGCCGAAGAGCCCCGTACGACGCAAGGAGAGCCACGACCTCCCCGCAGTGCCCCGGCCGCTGAAAAGCCCGGCACAACGCGAGATGCGCGACCCTTCTTCCACCCCCGTGGGGGTGTCGGAAGAAGGGTCGCGCATCTCGTGCTGTGCTTCGGTGTCCATCGGGGCCAGATCTTATCCGGCGGCCCTGTGACACCGGGCGTGAGAAGAGTCCCGGCCCTCGGCTTGAGAAGTCTCAGACCGAGGACCGTGGGGGCTCAGCGGTCGCGCTTCTCCTTGATCTTCGCGGCCTTGCCGCGCAGCTCACGGAGGTAATACAGCTTGGCGCGGCGGACGTCACCGCGGCTGACCAGCTCGATCTTCTCGAAGATCGGGCTGTGGATCGGGAAGGTGCGCTCGACGCCGACGGAGAACGAGACCTTGCGGACCGTGAAGGTCTCGCGGACACCCGAACCCTGGCGGCGGATGACGACGCCCTTGAACTGCTGGATACGGGAGCGGTTGCCCTCGATGACGCGTACGTGGACGTTCACGGTGTCACCGGGGCGGAAGGCGGGGAGGTCGCTACGGAGCGACGAGGCATCGACGGACTCGAGCAGGCTGGCCATGAAGGTCTGCTTCCTCGCTGATGCCACAGGTCATCAGCGGATGATCGGGAGAGAATATGAGTGCCGTTCGCGTCGGGCGGGCGTCGGTCCCCCTGTGGCAGGGGCGCACACCGGACGTACGGCAGCGGCCTATTCTTCCACGTCGTCGGGCCTGCGCCAAAATCGGCCACCGGGCTCGGGGGACCACCCCAGGATGGAGAGCGTCTCCTGGTCCTTCTTGTCGAAGGCGGCGGGGTCGCACCGCTCGATCAGATCGGGCCGGTTGAGTGCCGTACGCCGCAACGCCTCGTCGCGGCGCCACCGCGCGATCTTCCCGTGATGGCCGCTGAGAAGGACGTCCGGGATGCCGCGCCCACGCCACTCGGGCGGCTTGGTGTAGACGGGCCCCTCCAGCAGGTCGGCCATCGCACCGGGGGCGAACGAGTCGTCGCGGTGCGACTCCGCGTTGCCGAGGACACCGGGCAGCAGCCGGGCCACGGCCTCGGTGATCACCAGGACCGCGGCCTCGCCGCCGGCCAGGACGTAGTCACCGATGGACACCTCGACGACGGGGATCCGCGTCGCGTATTCGTCGATGACCCGGCTGTCGATGCCTTCGTAGCGGGCGGGAGCGAAGAGCAGCCAGGGGCGCTCCGAGAGCTCCACGGCCAGCTGCTGGGTGAAGGGGCGCCCACTGGGCGTGGGAACGACCAGGACGGGGCCGTACGCGCCCGCCTCGTAGCCGTCCGCAAGGGTCTCGTCGAGGGCGTCGCCCCAAGGGCCGGTCTTCATGACCATGCCGGGGCCACCGCCATACGGAGTGTCGTCGACCGTGTTGTGCCGGTCGTACGTCCACTCCCGCAGGTCGCGCACGTGTACGTCGAGGCGTCCGCGCGCCCGGGCCTTGCCGACGAGCGAGACGTTCAGCGGCTCCAGATACTCGGGAAAGATCGTGAGGACGTCGAGCCTCATCGGTCGTCGGCCTCTCCGCCGCCGCCGGGCACGATCTCCGCCCGGTCGTCGATCAGCCCCGGCGGCGGGTCGATCACGGCCCGCTGCTCGGCCAGATCGATCTCGGTGACGATCTCCTCCACGAAGGGGATCATGACCTCGCTACCGTCGGGCCGTTCCACGATGAACAGGTCCTGCGAGGGCAGATGTGAGATCTCGGTGATCCGGCCGACCTCGGTGCCGTCCGCAAGGACGACGTCCAGGTCCATCAACTGATGGTCGTAGAACTCCTCCGGATCTTCGGGAAGCTCCTCCGGGTCGACCTCGGCGATCAGCAGCACGTTGCGCAGCGCCTCGGCGCCCGTACGGTCGCGTACGCCGGCGAAACGCAGCAGCAGCCTGCCGCTGTGCACCCGGCCCGTCTCGATCGTCAGCGGCCCGGCCGAGGCCGGTTCCGTGGCGAGGACGGCGCCGGGACCGAGCCGTACCTCAGGCTCGTCCGTACGGACCTCGACGGTGACCTCGCCCTTGATGCCGTGGGCGCGGCCGATCCGCCCGACTACCAACTGCACTGCCAAGCCCGCCCTCTGTGCGGCGGAACCGTCGCCTCCTGTCGCGGAGGTGGCCGCTCGCCGTCGTGGTTGCTCAATCGATGATGGTGGTACCAGCACGCAAGCACGGGCCGGGAAGGTGGGTGCCCTTCCCGGCCCGTGCCGGTGTTCTGGTGTGTCAGCGGACCTGGTCCACGTCGACGAGGTCGACGCGGATGCCACGGCCACCGAGGGCGCCCACGACCGTCCGCAGCGCACGCGCGGTGCGGCCGTTGCGACCGATCACCTTGCCGAGGTCGTCCGGGTGTACCCGGACTTCCAGCACCCGGCCGCGGCGCAGGTTGCGCGAGGCGACCTGCACTTCGTCCGGGTTGTCGACAATGCCCTTCACGAGGTGCTCGAGAGCCTCCTCGAGCATGCTCAGGCCCCGGTCGACTCGGCGGCGGCCGAGGACTCGGTCCCGGCTTCGTCGGCCTTCTTGTCGGACTTCTTGGCCTTCTGCGTGATGGCCTCGCCCTTGGGCTCGTCGCCGGCGTCCTTCGCGGCGGCCTCGAAGAGGGCGCGCTTGTCGGCCTTCGGCTCCGGCTGGAGCAGCGGCGCGGGGGCCGGGAGGCCCTTGTGCGCCTGCCAGTCACCGGTGAGCTTGAGGATCGCGAGAACCGGCTCGGTCGGCTGGGCGCCGACGGACAGCCAGTAGCGCGCGCGGTCCGAGTCGACCTCGATGCGCGAGGGGTTCTGCACCGGGTGGTACAGACCGATCTCCTCGATGGCCCGGCCGTCACGGCGGGTACGGGAGTCGGCGACGATGATGCGGTAGTGAGGCGAACGGATCTTGCCCAGACGCTTCAGCTTGATCTTGACTGCCACTGGAGTGGTGTCTCCTGGTCTTGACGTGGTTGGGCACAGCGGGACGCCGCGTGGGGTTGCGGTACCCGATCTGCCCGATGGACGCGTCAGCCGGAGGAGAGAGGGGTCCTGTGCGACTGTCGAGTACGGCTGGCCATTCTGCCACACCCCGGCGCCGGGGTGTGCCCGGCCGGGGTGGGGCGCACGACGCACGGCTCCGGCCCCGTGGTTGACGGGGCCGTGCCGCGGATACGGGTCGCCGCCCGGCGACGGCGCGAGGCCGCCGGAGGGGGCCACCCGCGGAGTGCCGAGGCGGCGCGCCGGCGCCGCGACCGGCAGTGTCTGCGACGGGGCAAAGCTTGCCGGGAGGGGCACTAACTCGCGGCCGCGACCACTTCCGGGATACGGAACGGTTTGCCGCAGCCACCGCAGACGATCGGCGCCTGGGCGAGGACCGAGGGGACGACGCGCACATTCCGGCCGCAGTCGCAGACCGCCTTTACCCGCACCCCACCGCCGGACGAGCCATGCCGGGCGGCCGGGCCGCGGAAACTGCGCTTGGTGTCGGCGGCCGTCGCGACTGTGTGCGCCTTGAGGGCACGCTGGAGCCGCTCCATGGTGGGGCGGTACCGACGCTTCGCCTCGGGGCTGAGCGAGACCAGGGAGAAACCGCTGCTGGGATGCGGCTCCTCCGGATGGTCGAGACCCATCTCCTCGGCGATCGCAAGGAATCGGCGGTTGTGGTAGCGGCCCGCGCGCGAGGTGTCGCGGACACCTCTGGCCGCGGCGATGCCATGGACCGCTTCATGAAGCAGTCGTTCGAAAGAGAGCTCGGCGCCGCAGGCGGACGACGACTCTCCGATCAGGGACTCTGGCGCGGCAAGATCCGGCAGCTCGGGGTGGGACCGCTGAATGTCGGCCCACGCCTGTGCCAGCTCTGCGGCGAGAACAGGTGGTGTCGTGCTCACGTCGTGAATAACGAGCCGGATCCCTCCCGGGTTCCATTACGGGGCATCACAAATAATTTGCACGTACCCGTCAGTTGCCATTGATGCGTCCTGACGAGGGCGGGTGCGTCGATCTGCGGAGAAGGCTCACAGCTCGTATCAAGGTGGTACGTAGCGTTGGATACGCATCGACGCGTAGACGATCTACGTCTGCCGCCCACGACGGTGACAGTACCGGGACGGGCGGCCGGCTTCCCTCGACGCCCCTGCGCCGAGCCGTTGCCCTGAATGGCTCAATAGGGGCCGGTCGGGCACCGCTCGGTCTCTGGGCCGTTCGACCGTCCTGCTCAGATCCTGGTACCCGTTCCGCAGCCGGGAAAAGGATTCAGCCATGCACGCGGGGGCGTACGCCCGGGGCACGCACGCTTTGCCCGTCACCCACTGGACGCGGGGAGGGATGGGGAGTTCTCTGACATACGGGGGGTGTGTGCTCACACGTACACGGGGGCTGTCACACAGGGCACGAACGACCTCTCGGTGGATTGGGGCGCTATCCATGACACGTACGCTCGTCCAGCACCATCAGCTCCCTTCGGGCACGGCCACGGACCCGGCGCTCCCCGTACCGCCGGAAGCCGTGAGGCGCGCCCGCGACTGGGCCGAGATCCAGGAACGGATGCTGGTGCCGCTCTACGAAGCGGTGTACGAGCGCCTGGAGGTCCGCACCGGGACCCGGGTGCTCGGCCTCGGCTGCGGATCCGGACTCGCCCTGCTGCTGGCCACCGCACGGGGCGCCCGCGTGACCGGTGTCGAAGCGGACGGGGAACGGCTGGCACTGGCCCGTGAGCGGCTGCTGGCGGGGGACGGACGGGACGGGGCCGGGCACCGGCCGACCGACACCGGGTGCGAGAAGCTGCTGCCCGCCGACCGTATGGCCGACGCGGCCGGGGGACCCCGCCGACCCGGGTACGACCTGATCACCGCCTTTCAGCCGATCGGCTCCGTGGCGGGCGACGCGAAAGGGCTCGATCCCGCCCTCAGGACAGCGATACCGCTGGCCGGCCGGGGCGCCCCGGTGGTGCTGGCCGGCTGGGGGCCGCCGGAGCGCTGCGCCACGGACGCGGTACTGCGCGTCGCCGGCCGACTGGCGGACCGGCTGCGCAAGGGCGCCAGGCGCCCCGCGTACCGGGACGATCTGGAGGATGTCGCGGCACGAGCCGGGCTGAAACCGGACGGTTCGGGACGGGTGGCCTGCCCCTTCGGGTACGCGGACCAGGAGAGCGCGGTGCGCGGGCTGCTGTCGACCGGGGTGTTCGACGGCGCGATCCGGGCGACCGACCGGCGGCAGGTGGAGAAGGAGATCGGCGAGGCACTCCATCCGCATCTGCGACAGGACGGCACGGTCTGGATGCCGAACGTCTTCCGGTATCTGATCGCCCGTACGCCCTGACGGCGACGAGCGCGCGGCCGCCGGGCCCAGGCGACGAAATGGCGTGTGGACGCCAAGATGCCGAGAGAGCATTGCCAGTATCCAGAATCCTGTTTACTGTCATTTGCGTGACAGACTTCGACGAGCGTTTCCTGACCCGTAACGGCCTCGCGGCCCGGCAGCTCGCGGTGCTCCTGCTGAACCACGAGCCGGACACCCGGCTGCCGCGCGTCCGCGACTTCGCCATGGAACTGGGTGTCGGAAACGGCACGGTGCAGGCCGCGCTCCACCTCCTGGAGAGCGCCGGCGCCATCGAGACGACGGCGCGGGGCCATCTCGGCACATTCCTGGTCCGCGCCGACCGCTCGATACTCTGGCGGCTCTCCGGGCTTGGCACCCTGCTGGCCGCCATGCCGCTCCCCTACTCCCGTCGCCACGAGGGGCTGGCCACCGGGCTGCGCTCCGCTTTCGAGGAGGCCGGGGCCCCCTTCGCGATCACATTCATGCACGGCGCGGACGCCCGCACCGCGACACTGCTGGAAGGCAAGGTCGACCTCGTGGTGCTCTCTCGCTCCGCGGCCGACCGGCTGATCGAGGAGTATCCGGTCGAACTCGTCGCGGATCTCGGCCCGATCACCTATGTCGGGGCCCACGGCATACTGCTGCGCCACGGCTCGGGCCCGGAGAGCCCGGGGCTGCGCGTCGCCGTCGACCACACCTCCGAGGACCAGCGCGTACTCGCGGAGCGCACGTTCGCCGGGCGGGACGACATCGAGTGGGTCGAGACCTCGCACACGCAGCTGCGCGAGTTGTTCGAGCACGACCGGGCCGATGCCACCGTCTGGAACCTCGACGAGGCACAGAACCTGCTCGGTACGGACGTGGATGTCCTGCCACTCTGCGACGAGGCCACCCGCGACCTCTCGCGGCGCAACTCCAGCGCGGCGATCATCGGCAGAACCGAGGGGGCGAAGGCGCTCGGCGCCGTCCGCGAATCCCTCGACCTGTCCGTCGTCACCGCGCTCCAGGCGGAAGTGCTGCGCGGCGAGCGCACACCCTCGTACTGACCCCTTCGCCCCACACCCCACCCCGCGCGCCGGCCCACCACCGAGACCTCGATCCCCCACCAGCGGAGAAACGGCGTAAGCGAAATATACAAAATCCTGGTTACTGCTTTCTCTTGTCCATCCGTTCGCGTGATCCGTAGGAAGGAGCTTCATGGACGACCAACTCGCCCTCCGCATCCAGCTTTTCCGCGAGACCCGACAGGCCCGTCCCGAGGTCGCCGCGTTTGTCGCGGCTGAGCTGGACGCCCTGACCGCCGAGGGCCTCACCGTCACCGAGGACACAGCAGGTCTGCTCGCCAGCCATCTGATGGCGGCGCTCACCCGGCTGCTGAACGGTGAGCCGGTCGAGACGTTCCCTACGGACGGCCAGGTCACGGCCGAGCTCGCAGGACACCCTGAGGCGGTCGCCCGGGCACGTGCCATGGCGTTACGGGCCCAGGAGGCGCTCGGGGCCCCGTTGCCCGGCTCCGAAGTCAACTTTCTGAGCCTGCACCTCGCCGTGCTGGCCCAGAACTCCCCTGCCCCGCACCACGCCTCAGAGCGAAGGAGTCAATCATGACGAAGATCCTCACCGGCGGCGTCGGCAAGACCGAGGTCGCGGACACCGTCTCGCGGCTCGACCTCGGCGGCCTGGAGATCTCGGTCTCCAACGACATGGACGCCGCAATGCAACTTCGGAACGGCCAAGCCGACTACTACCTGGGCACCTGTCACACCGGTGCCGGAGCCTCGCTCGGCATCCTCGTCGGGTTGCTCGGCAGCCCCCTTTGCCACACCTTCGGCCGCTCCGTACCGACGGAGGAGCAGGTGGCCACGCTGGTGGCGGACGGGAAGAAGGTCTTCGGCTTCGCGATCGACCAGATCGACGTGCTCGCCCCGCTCATGGCCCGTGCCCTCGCGGCGCGCGGCTGACCCCGACAACCTGCCGGACCGCAGAGGAGACCGCCCTGTGCAGACCGTCCTCGCAGCCAGTACCCGTCTGGACCTCTCGCTGACGCAGAAGCTGTTCGTCGTAGCCCTCTGCGCGCTGACCGCCTTCGTCTCGCACTTGGCGCTGGCCGTCTTCAACGACGGAGTACGCCCCTTCATTCTCGACTTCATCCAGGGACGCGCCAAGCGCTCCGGCACCACCGCGGTTTCCTTCGGGCTCTCGGCGGGCTTCATCTTCGGGCTGGGTGCGCCCATGGCCCTCACCAGCGGCGTCCTCAACCCCTGGCTGCTCTTTCTCCCCACCGACATCCTGGGCATCCTTTCTCCCAGGAAGTGGATCGCGCCACTGCTGGGCGGCGCCTGGGGCGCGGTGGTTGTCTTCGGCCTCGGCGCCGCCAATGATCTGGCGCACGATCTGCCCGTCGACTTCCTGACCGCGCTGCAGCAGATGTCGACGCCGATTCTCTTCCTCTTCACGCTCTTCCCGGTGCTCGCCATCACCCGACAGTTCGGACGGCTGCGCGGCGCTCTCGCGGCCGTACTCGAACTGGCCCTGGTCGTCATGACGATGAAGCTCTGGCCGAAAGTCTTCGCCGGTTCGCTCGCGATGGCAGCGGGGGTACTCCTGCTCATCGGATTCGCCGTGCGGAAGGACCTGCTGCGACGGAAGCAGGAACGGGCCCAGGAGCAGCAGAGCCAAGGGCTGGGACAGGAACAGGAGCAGAAGCAGGAGGGTGTCGTGGACGACCCGATGGTCTCGCTGTTCAGCGGCAGCGCCCTGCGGCTGCGCCGTCATCTACCGCTCTTCATGGCGCTGGGCGCCGGGGTCTGTGTCCTGGCGCAGATGCACATATTCGGCGGCGGGGAGGCGACCAGCTTCCTGATCGCCCAGGGGCAGTACAGCGAGGCCGCCCAGGTCGACTTCTACCGGGTGTTCGGCTTCGTCCCCCTGATCGCGACGACCGCGCTCGCCTCCGGTGCGTACGGCATCGCCGGGTTCACGCTCGTCTACCCCCTCGGCTACCTGCTGCCGCACCCGTTCCTCGCGGCGGCCGCCGGTGCCGTGGTTCTCGCCGTCGAAGTGCTGGCGCTCTCTTCCCTCGGGAGGGCCCTCGGCACACTCCCGAGCGTGCGTGACTCCTCCGAGCATCTGCGCGCCGCGATCACGGAGACGCTGGGGCTGGCGATCCTCTTCGGCTCCCTGCTCGCGGCGCATGTGATGGGTGGCGGCCTGGCGATCCTCGTCGTCGGTGGGCTCTGTCTCCTCAACGAGGCGATGGGCAGACCGGTGGTGCGGATGGCGGCGGCGCCGGCCGCGGTCGTCGCTGGTGGCGTCCTACTCAACTTCCTCCACTGGCTCGGCCTGTTCACCCCGCTGACGAGCTGACACACCCGGCAACCGGCGTCCCGGCGCGGACGGACCCGTCAGGAAGGCATTCGTACCCATGCACTCCCCGCTCGTCTCTTCGTCCTCCAACACACCGTGCCTCACCACGGTCGCCGGTCCACTGCCCGTCTCCGCCGTGCGCGGCCCGGTGCTCGCCCATGAGCATCTGGTGCTCGATCTCGACCGTACGGGTGAACGCGCCGCAGTCCTGGGAACCGGACGCCACCGGTCCGACATCGTCGGCGAACTGACCGCGCTGTCAGCCGAGTTCGGGCTCGCCCTGGTCATCGAACTGACCTGCCGGGGCATGGGCCGCGATCCGTGCGCCCTGGCGCGTATCGCCGAGGAGTCCGGCGTCGCGGTGGTCGCCGCCACCGGCTGGTACTACGAGCCGTTCCACCCACAGGAGACCGAAGGGGCGAGTGTCGCGCAGCTCACGGAGATCCTGGTGCGGGAGATCGAGGACGGCATCGGCGCGAGCGGTGTCCGACCTGGTGTGCTCGGTGAGATCGGCAGCCATGGCGAGCGGCCGAGCGTGCGCGAGAGCCGCGCGCTGCTCGCCTCGGCGCATGCCGCCCGTGCCACAGGTCTGTCGCTCGCCACCCATGCCCAGTTCGGCCGCGGCGGGCTCGCTCAACTGGAGCTGCTCACCGGCACGGGGCTGCCACCGCACCGGATCTCGATCGGCCATCAGGACCTGCTGGACGATCCGGAGGTCCATCGAGAACTCGCGGCGAGCGGCGCGTACGTCGCGTTCGACACCGTCGGCAAGGGGCGCTACCAGAGCGACGGCACCCGCCTGCGGCTGCTGCTGGCCCTGCTGGACGCCGGGCACGCCGACCGGGCCCTGCTGAGCTGCGACATCTCCCGCCACAGCTATCTGACGGCAGAGGGCGGCCACGGGTACGGGCATCTCTTCCGCTCCTTCCTGCCGGCGGCGCGCGCGGCGGGCGTGCACGACGGCCTGGTCGACCTGATGACCCGCCGCAACCCGCTGCGCTTCCTGACCGGTGCCGACATCGACGCGGACGCGGACAGACGTAGCGACACCAGGACCGACACCGACACCGCCCGCGCCGCGGGCACCGACGCCGAGGAGATCTGAGATGCCTCCACCGCTCCCCCGGACATTCCCGCTGCCCACGATCGCGCTGGAGGACGCCGTCCAGCTCCAGTTCAGTCTGCTGGAGCACACCGCCGCGCACTTCGAGGGTCCCCAGCTCTTCGAGGCGGACGCCGGTGTGGTCTCCGGACTGGGCCGCCCCCGTACGACGGCACGCGTCGAGGCCGTGCTCGCCGAGTGGTTCGGCGCCGAGGACGCCGCGCTGGTGCAAGGTGCCGGTACGGGCGCGATCCGGGCCGCGCTCCAAGCGGCCCTCTCCCCCGGCGACCCGCTGCTGATCCACCGGGCTCCGGTCTACCGGACGACCGCCGTCACCCTGCGCGGGCTCGGCGTCCGTACCACCGAGGCCGACTTCAACGACCGCATGGCGCTCCGCGAGGCCCTGGCGTCGACCGATCTCGCCTGGGCGTACGTCCAGCACAGCAGGCAGCGGCTCGGGGACTCCTACGATCCGGGCGAGGTGCTGGCGGTCTGCCGCGCCGCGGGGGTGCGTACGGTCGTCGACGACAACTACACGGTGCTGCGCGTGCCCGCCTGTGGCGTGCAGCTCGGCGCCGACGTCTCCTGCTTCTCCCTCTTCAAGCTGCACGGCCCGGAGGGTGTGGGCGCGGTCGTCGGCACCCGTGACCTGGTCGGGCGTGTCCGCACCGACAACTACTCGGGCGGCGGCCAGGTCCAGGGCGCCCAGGCACTGGAGGCGCTGCGCGCCCTCACCCATGTGCCCGTCCTCTGGGCGCTCCAGTCCCGGGTGTCCGCCGAGGTCGCCGGGCGCCTGACCGCGGGCGAGGTACCGGGCGTCGCGGAGGTGCGGATCGCCAACGCGCAGGACCGCTGTCTGCTGGTGCGACTCGACCGGCCCGTCGCCCGCCACCTGCCCGCCGTCGCGGCGCGGTACGGCGCCGCGCCGTACCCCGTGGGTTCCAACTCCCGCTACGAGATCGCCCCGCTCATCCACCGGATGTCCGCGTCCTCACTCGACGACGCTCCTCGGCTCGCCGACTGGACCGTACGGATCAACCCCATGCGGGCTGGCGCGGACCTGGTGATCGACATCCTCCGCCGTTCGCTGCGCGACCTGAAGGGCTGATCGTGTTCCTGGACACCGTGCTCGCCCGCAACCCCGCGCTCGTCGAGACGGCGACCGCGCTGCATGTCTCGGGCGTCGTTCCGCCGGACACCTTTGTCGTGGACGCGGACGCCGTGGAGGCCAATGCGGCGCTGCTCGCGGCCGAGGCGGAGCGGCTGGGCCTCTCGCTCTGGTTCGTGGTCAAACAGTTGGGCCGCAACCCCGCGCTGATCCGGGCGGTCGCCCGGCACATCCCCCGGTTCGCCGCGATCGACCTGTCCGAGGCCCGGGCGCTGCACGCCTCCGGGGCTCTGGCGGGCAACCTCGGTCATCTTGTGCAGATCCCGCACCGTGCCCTGCCCGAGTTGCTGGCCCGGCGCCCCGAGGCGGTCACGGTCTTCGATCTCGCCAACGCGCGGGCCGTCTCGGACGCGGCCGGCCGTCTCGGCCTCGTCCAGGACGTGTTCGTACGGATCGAGGCCGCGGCGGGCTCCGGCCATCCGGGCCAGGAGGGCGGCGTACCGCTGGACGTCCTGGGCGGTTTCGCCGCCGAGGTCGAGCGGCTGGCGTCGGTCCGGATCGCAGGGGTGACGGCGTTCCCTTGTGTGGTGTGCGCCCCGGACACGGGCCGGCCGGCTCCGACGGCCAACTTCGAACGGGTCATCGAGGCGCGGGAGCTGCTGACCGCGCGCGGCCATCAGGGCCCTGCCCTCAGTGCCCCGGGCGCGACATCCGTGGCCGCGTTGCCGCTGCTGGCCCGGCTGGGCGCCACGCATGGCGAGCCTGGGCACTCCCTCACCGGCACCACGCCGCTGCACGCGGTGGATCCGCACCAGCCGGAACGGCCCGCCTATGTGTATGTCACCGAGGTCGCCCACACGCTCGCGGACGGCCGGCCCGCGCTCTTCGGTGGCGGGTTCTACGCCCGGTCCGGGGTCCGCACCGCCCTGCTGCCCCGCACGGGGACGCGTCTTCGGGTGTGCGACGCCCCCGCGGAGAACATCGACTACTACCGGCTGCTGGAGCCGCCCGGTACGGGATCGGGCGGGGTCGCAGCCGGGGACACCGCCGTCCTGGCGTTCCGTACGCAGATCTTCGTCACCCGCTCGACCGTCGCGGTCGTCGCCGGTCTCGCCGCCGGAAAGCCCCGGCTGGCGGGGCTGTACGACGCGCGGGGCCGGGCTTTCGAAGGAGCGGCCTCATGAGCAGGACCGCCATCGACGGCTCGGGCGGTGGTGCGCGGACCGCTGTCGTGGCCCCACCGCCCTCCGTACGGGTGCGATCAGCCCATGAACTTCTTGAACTCGTCGGGCAGTTCGAAGTCCTTGTCCTGGCCCCCGGCAGGCAGGCCGAACGCGTTGCCCGACTGCGCCGCCTCCTCGCGCCGCGCCAGTGCCGCCTGCTCCTCGGCCTTGCGCTTCATCGGGTTGCCGGAGCGCTGCTTGCCCTTGGCCTGCTTGGTCTTCTTCTTCGTACGGCCGGGGCCGCCGCCCATCCCCGGGACGCCCGGCATGCCCGGCATCCCGCCGCCCTGCGCCATCTTCGACATCATCTTGCGCGCGTCGAAGAACCGCTCGACGAGGTTCTTCACGGCGCTGACCTCGACACCGGAGCCCCGGGCGATACGGGCGCGGCGCGATCCGTTGATGATGACGGGGTCCTGGCGCTCGGCCGGGGTCATCGACTTGATGATCGCGGCGGTGCGGTCCACGTCCTTCTCGTCGATGTTGTTGATCTGGTCCTTGATCTGTCCCATGCCGGGCAGCATGCCGAGCAGCTTGGAGATGGAGCCCATCTTCCTGACCTGCTCCATCTGAGCCAGGAAGTCGTCGAGCGTGAAGTCCTTCCCGCCCTTGCTGCTCGCCAGCTTGGAGGCCATCTTCTCGGCCTCGGCCTGACTGAACGTCTTCTCCGCCTGCTCGATGAGGGTGAGCAGGTCACCCATGTCGAGGATGCGGGACGCCATGCGGTCGGGGTGGAACGCGTCGAACTCGTCCAGTTTCTCGCCGTTGGAGGCGAACATGATCTGCTTGCCGGTGACATGCGCGATGGAGAGGGCCGCGCCACCCCGGGCGTCACCGTCGAGCTTGGAGAGCACCACGCCGTCGAAGCCGACGCCGTCGCGGAAGGCCTCCGCGGTGTTGACGGCGTCCTGGCCGATCATCGCGTCCACGACGAAGAGGACCTCGTCGGGGCTGACGGCGTCGCGGATGTCCGCGGCCTGCTTCATCAGCTCCTCGTCGATACCGAGGCGACCCGCGGTGTCGACGATCACGACGTCGTGCTGCTTGGTCTTCGCGTACTCGATCGAGTCCTTGGCGACCTTGACCGGGTCACCGACCCCGTTGCCCGGCTCCGGCGCGTAGACCGCGACGCCCGCGCGGTCGGCGACGACGGAGAGCTGGGTAACGGCGTTGGGTCGCTGGAGGTCACAGGCGACGAGCAGCGGCGTGTGGCCCTGGCCCTTGAGCCAGAGACCGAGCTTGCCGGCCAGGGTGGTCTTACCGGCGCCCTGGAGGCCCGCCAGCATGATCACGGTCGGCGGCTGCTTCGCGAAGCGCAGGACGCGGGTCTCACCACCGAGGATGCCGACCAGTTCCTCGTTGACGATCTTGACGACCTGCTGGGCGGGGTTCAACGCCTGGGAGACCTCCGCGCCGGCCGCGCGCTCCTTGACCTTGGCGATGAAGGCGCGGACGACGGGCAGCGCCACGTCGGCTTCGAGCAGGGCGATACGGATCTCGCGGGCCGTGGCGTCGATGTCCTCCGGGCTGAGGCGCCCTTTGCCCCGGAGGCTCTTGAATGTGGCTGCGAGGCGGTCGGAGAGAGTATCGAACACGGTGGTCGCGGATCCTCAGGTCGGGAGCGGATGAGGGGGCTGTCCCATTCAGCTGCGCGCTGTGAAGGACAGACCGTCCCCCAGGGTATCCGGCCGCGCGCGGTGGGGTCTGCCCCGTGGGTGGCTGGGCCGTACGGGAGGCGTACGAGCCTTGTCGGCCGGACGCCACCCGGCGGCCGTCATCGTCACCGCCGGGAGGCCCCGGCGTCCCCGCGAGGCGCGCCGCGTGGCTCAGCGCAGTGCGGTCTCCACCGCGCGTGCCAGTTCTGTGGCGGCCTCCGCCGTCAACGGGCGTCCACGGTCGGAGGTGACGTAGAAGGCGTCGACGGCGTTGGCTCCCAGGGTCGACACATGGGCGCTGCGCACCATCACTCGCGCATCCTCCAGAGCGCGGCCGATGCGGTGCAGCAGGCCTGGGGCGTCCTGCGCGCGTACCTCGATGACCGTCGCGTGCCGGGAGGCGGTCGGCGCGACCGTCACACGCGGCGGCGGGGCCGTGACGCCACGGCGGCGCGGGTAGGCGGCCTCACGCTCGGCGAGCCTGGCCGGGATGTCCAGGGAGCCGTCCAGGGCCCGTACGAGGTCGGTGCGGAGCCGGGCCGCCTGCGGCAGCGAGCCGTACGCGGCGGCGACGCGCCAGCTCAGCAGCAGGACATCGGTGGTCCTGCCCGGCGCGACCCCCGCCCCCGGCCCGCCGCCCGATACGCCGGGCTGGGCGCCCAGTCCGCCCGGCAGCTCGACGGCACGCAGGTCGGCGGCGCGCACGGTGAGCCGGTGCAGGGCGAGCACCCCGGCCGCCGCGGGCAGCACGCCGGGCTGGTCCGGCAGGGCGATGAGCAGTTCGACGCCGACCGGTTCCGGCGCGGCGTCCTCCTGCCCGTCCTGCGCGCCCCCCGGCCGCGGGGCCTCGGTCTGCGCGCGCAGGGCCAGTACGGGGCCGCCGGTGCGCAGCGCCTCGACGGCGAGGCGTTCCTGCTCGGCGCTGGGCGCGGCGGGCTCGGGCTCCGCCGGTTCGTCGCCGGAGAGCACGGCGGCGACGCGTGTGACCAGGTCGGTGACGAGGGAGGAGCGCCAGGACGACCAGGCCGCGGGGCCGGTGGCGAGCGCGTCGGCCTCCGTGAGGGCGTGCAGGAGTTCCAGGGTGGTGAGCGAGCCGACGCGGGTGGCGACGGAGCTGACGGTCGCCGGGTCGTCCAGGTCGCGCCGGGTGGCGGTGTCGACGAGCAGCAGGTGGTGGCGTACGACGGCGGCGATGACGGCGACGTCCTCGCGGTCGAAGCCGATCCGGGCTGCGACGTCGCGGGCGATGACCTCACCGGCCACGGAGTGGTCACCGGGCCAGCCCTTGCCGATGTCGTGCAGCAGGGCGCAGACGAGCAGCAGGTCGGGGCGGCCGACGCGGCGGGTGAGCGAGGACGCCTGGACGGCGGCCTCGACGAGATGGCGGTCGACGGTCCAGGTGTGGACGGGGTTGCGCTGGGGCCGGCACCGTACCCGCTCCCAGTCGGGCACGAGCTGGGTGATCAGCCCTTCGGCTTCGAGGGCTTCCCAGACCGGAATGGTCGACTCGCCGGCGCCGAGCAGGGTGACCAACTCCTCGCGGGCCTCGGCGGGCCACGGCACCGGCAGGGGTTTGACGGCCTGGGCGAGGCGGCGTACGGCGTGCAGGGAGATCGGCAGTCCGGCCTGTGCGGCGGCGGCGGCGGCCCGCAGGGGCAGCACGGGGTCGCGTTCGGGCCGGGCGGTGCGGGCGAGGACGACCTCGCCGTCCTGCTCGACGACGCCCTCGGCGAGCGGGGTGCGGTCCGGGGCGGGCCTGCCGCCCAGCATGGCGCGCAGCCGGGGGCGCACGGAGCGGCCGCGCAGGACGCGGTTGACCTCGCGCCAGGTGACGTCGGAGGCGTACGAGACGGTGCGCGCGGCCTCGTACACCTGGCGCAGCAGGGCGTCGGCGTCGAGCAGGCCGAGTTCGGCGGCGACGGCGTCCTGTTCCTGGAGGGCGAGCCGGTCGGTGGCGCGTCCGGTGGTCAGGTGCAGGGCGTCGCGGGCGTCGAGCAGCTTGCGGCGG
This sequence comes from Streptomyces sp. NPDC096310, assembly GCF_044763125.1. Lineage (NCBI taxonomy): Bacteria > Bacillati > Actinomycetota > Actinomycetes > Kitasatosporales > Streptomycetaceae > Streptomyces > Streptomyces sp. NPDC096310. Next base: position 131,829 of record NZ_JBIWFO010000016.1, read on the forward strand.
GCGTCGCCGAGGCCCTCGCGGGGTGCGTCGGCGAGCCAGGAGGCGGCGACGGCACGCAGCGCGGTGGCGTCGCGCAGTCCGCCCCTGGCCTCCTTGAGGTCGGGTTCCAGGAGGAACTGAAGCTCGCCCTGGCGCTCGGCCCGTTCCCGGCACAGTTCGTCCAGTTCGGGCAGGCGTTTGGGGGCGGTGTTGCGCCAGTCGGCGAGGATCGCGGTGCGCACGCCGGTGACCAGGCCCAGGTCTCCGGCGACCTGCCGGGCGTCGAGGAGGCCGAGCTGCGCCTTGAGGTCCTCGGCCGCGGTTCTGCGCGCCTCCGCGGGGGTGCGTACGGAGTGGTCGAGGGCGAGGCCGAGGTCCCAGACGGGGTACCAGACCCGGTCGGCGAGGGCGGCGATCGCCTTCGCGGGTGTCTTGCCGTCGTGCAGGAGCACCAGGTCGAGATCGCTGCGCGGGGAGAGTTCGCCCCGTCCGTAGCCGCCGACGGCGACAAGGGCCGCGCCGCGTACGCCGGTCTCCTGGGCGGCCGTGGTGAACAGCGCGTTCAGCCAGTCGTCGGTGAGACGGGCCAGCGCGGTACGGCGCGGCGGCCCTGGCCGCGCCTTCTCCTGGAGGAGGCGCAGCCGGGCCGCCGCATAACCGCTGGGTCCCGAGTCTGCCTTTTCGGTTGTCTCTTCGACGCTCGTCACCCAGTCGTTCCCGTCTCTAGAGGGCGTCCGGGCCGCGCTCGCCGGTCCGTACGCGGACCGCCGTGTCGACCGGGACGCTCCATACCTTCCCGTCACCGATCTTGCCGGTGCGGGCGGCCTTCACCACCACATCGATGAGCTGTTCGGCGTCGTCGTCCTCGACCAGTACCTCGATACGGATCTTCGGTACGAGGTCGACGGTGTACTCCGCACCCCGGTAGACCTCGGTGTGGCCGCGCTGCCGGCCGTACCCGCTGGCCTCCGTGACCGTGAGGCCCTGGACGCCGAAACCCTGGAGGGCTTCCTTGATCTCGTCCAGCCTGTGTGGCTTCACGACTGCGGTGATGAGCTTCATGCGTCCACCTTCTTGGTCTTCGCCGCGGCGGCGTGGGTCTCGTCGTGGTGCGGGGCGGTGACGCTGCTACGGCCGGACGGGGAGCCGCCGACCGCGCTGTAGTCGTAGGCCGACTCCGCGTGGTACGCCATGTCGACACCGCTGGTCTCGTCGTCCTCGGAGGCGCGGAAACCGATGGTGACGTCGACGATCTTGGCGAGGATCCAGGAAACCACGAAGGAGTACGCCATCACCGAGAAGGCCCCGGTGGCCTGCTTGCCGAGCTGCGTGAGACCGCCGACACCGTCGACCGCGAGGACACCGACGAGCAGGGTGCCGATGACACCGCCGACCAGGTGGACGCCGACCACGTCGAGGGAGTCGTCGTAACCCAGCTTGAACTTGAGGCTGACGGCCCAGGAGCAGACCAGACCGGCCACGAGACCGATGAGGATGGCACCGAAGGGGCTGACGTTGGCACCGGACGGGGTGATCGCGACGAGGCCCGCGACGGCGCCGGAGGCGGCGCCCAGCGTGGTGAACGCGCCGTGCCGGATGCGCTCGTAGATCAGCCAGCCGAGCATGGCGGCGCCGGTGGCGATCTGTGTGTTGAAGGCCATGATCGCGGAGGTGCCGTTGGCGGCGAGCGCGGAGCCGGCGTTGAAGCCGAACCAGCCGAACCACAGCAGGGCCATGCCGAGGACGACGAGCGGCAGGCTGTGCGGCCGCATCGGGTCTTTCTTGAAGCCGATCCGCTTGCCGACGACCAGGACCGCGGCGAGCGCGCCGACACCGGCGTTGATGTGGACCGCCGTACCACCCGCGAAGTCGATCACGCCCAGCTTGAAGAGCCAGCCGTCGGACTGCCAGACCCAGTGCGCGATCGGGAAGTACACCACGGTGACCCAGAGCGTGATGAAGAGCGCCCAGGCGCTGAACTTCACGCGGTCGGCGAGCGCGCCGCTCATCAGCGCGGGGGTCAGGACGGCGAACATGAGCTGGAAAAGGGCGAAGGCGAAGACAGGGATGCCTTCCTTGCCGCCGGTCAGCGTGTCGACCGTAATGCCCTTCAGCCCGATGTGGTCGAAGTTGCCCAGGAGACCGCCGCCGATGTCGTCACCGAAAGCCAGTGAGTATCCGTAGAGGACCCACAGCACGCTGACGATTCCGAGCGAGATCAGGGACATCATGAGCATGTTGAGGGCGCTCTTCACCCGCACCATGCCGCCGTAGAAGAATGCCAGGCCGGGCGTCATCAGCATGACGAGTGCGGCACTGATCAGTACGAATGCGGTATCTGCGCCATTCAAGGCCAGCGTCTCCTCGTGGGTCGGATACGGCCCGTGCGGATGCTCAAGCAGGTAGGGGGCCGACTGTGCTCAGGAGATTGGCGCAGTGCGGTTTCAGCCAGTGCCGCTCGATGTTTCACGGCGGTGACGAAGGTGTCCCTTGTGTTACGCCCCGATGAACCCGCCGGTCGCGTCCGGGGAACGCGGCTATCCTCCGCGGACGCCCGGCGGGCCTACCGCGGGCAGCGGAGACCGGCCGCGGCAGTCACCCTGCTGTCCTGGCGGCGGGGGAGCCGTGTCGGGCTGTACGGGGTGGTTGCCGCGGCCGGAGCTGGTGCGTGCCGTGTACGGCGGGGGCGGGCTGTGTACGACCGGGGGCGGGCCCGCGGCTCAGACGGCCTCCGCGGACTCGGGCAGCTTCTGGGCGAGCACTTCGGTCAGATCGACCACTTCGGCGACGTCGCCGAAGTCCCTGGCGGCGGTGTCGAGCGTCTTGCGCAGCCGGGTGTTGACCCGCTCGGAGCGCACGCAGCGGGCGACGTCCAGGGCCTTCTCCGCCAGCGCCGTGGCCTGCTCGGGCTCGCGGTTGAGGAGGTGGACGGTGGCCATGCCGATCAGGTTGAGCGCGTACGAGCGCTGGTGGTCGTCGTCCTTGGCGAAGAGTTCGACGGCCCGCTGCATGACGGGCTCCGCGAGGGAGGCGTAGGTGGGGCTGCGGCCGGCGACATAGGCCAGATCGCGGTACGAGTGGGCGTTCTCCCCGTTGAGTTCGGCCTCGGAGAAGAAGCGGATCCAGTCGGGCTCCGGCTCACCGTCGAGCCCGACGTCGGAGAAGGTGTCCTCGGCCATTCTGACGGCCCGCTTGGTCTTGCTCGGCTGGCCCATGTTGGCGTACGCCCTGGCCTCCATCGCATACAGCATCGCCTGGGTCCTGGGGGTGGCGCCGTCCCTGCCGCCGTACTGCGCGAGATGGATGAGTTCGAGGGCGTCGTCGGGCCGGCCCAGGTGGATCATCTGGCGGCTCATGGAGGAGAGGATGTACGAGCCGAGCGGCTTGTCCCCGGCTTCCTTGGCGGCGTGCAGGGCCAGCACGAAGTACTTCTGGGCGTTGGGCTGGAGGCCCACGTCGTAGCTCATCCAGCCGGCCAGCTCCGCCAGCTCGGCCGCGCACCGGAAGAGCCGCCTGGAGGTCGCCTCCTGCTGCGGCTCCTGGAGGAGTTCGGTGACCTCGTGGAGTTGGCCGACGACCGCCTTGCGGCGCAGGCCGCCGCCGCATTGGGCGTCCCACAGCCGGAAGCAGGCCGTGGTGGACTCCAGCAGGTCCAGTTCGGGGCCGGAGAGGCGGGTGGGGCGGGTCGGGGCGACGGGGTCCGGCGCCGGCTCGCCCGGGTCGGCCGCGGGGGTGGGCACCAGCCAGCGCTGCATCGGCTCGACGAGGGCGGGCCCGGCGGCCAGCCCCAGGGACGTACCGAGGAAGCCGCGCCGCGCCAGCATCAGGTCGCTGCGGGAGAACTCGCTGATCAGGGCGACGGTCTGGGGGCCGGCCCAGGGCAGGTCGACGCCGGACACCGACGGGGAGCGGTGGGCGGAGCGCAGTCCCAGCTCCTCGACGGCCACCACGGCGCCGAAGCGCTCGGAGAACAGCTCGGAGAGGATGCGCGGGATCGGCTCGCGCGGCTGCTCGCCGTCGAGCCAGCGGCGTACGCGCGAGGTGTCCGTGCTGATGTGGTGCGCGCCCATCTGGCGCGCGCGGCGGTTGACCTGGCGCGCCAGTTCACCCTTCGACCAGCCGCTGCGCAGGAACCACGAGTTGAGCTGCCCGTTCGGACGCTTGCCGGTATCCGTACCGCCTGCGCCGCTGCCCACTGGAAAGCCCCCATCCGACCGAATGCCCTTGTCTCGCGAACCGCTATCAGAATGCCGTGAGTGACGGCCCCGTGTCCGGAGGTTGCGCCCCTTCGAACAGGAAACCGAGTTGCCCTTGGCATACCCGCGAGACTGTCTTACCCCGAGGTTCGTGCACCGAAAGTAATCCTACGATCACCCGTCCGGCGAGGGTGATTCCACAAACGCCACCATTCGCCACCCCTTCGAATGAACTCGCCCGCCACAGGGCGCGATTGACTTGACGAACGACGTTCGGGGGTGGCGGAACGATGCACACCGGGGCGCGTGAATCGGATCGCGCTACCCCCAATGCGACTTCGCGCCACTCGAATGGCCCAAGCGGCAACGGAGCGTCACAGGCAGACTGCGAGTCGTAACCACCGGCGAGTTCGACCCGTTGGAGGGGGCATGGGCTTCACGATCGGCGGCATCCGCGAGATGCGGTCCGGCTCACGCCGCCGCGGTCGCACCACAGAGTGCACCGCGGTGGCGGAGTACACCGGACTCTGGGGCTGGGACGTCATGCCCGGCGCGCGGGCCTCGGGCGGACACTGCTCCTGCGGCGATCCGGGGTGTACGGCGCCGGGCGCCCACCCGCTCGACTTCGGCCCCGAGGTCCCGGCGGGCGCCACGCTGGACGACGCGGCGAAGGCGTGGTCGGAGGTGCCGGGCGCGGCGGTGCTGCTCCCGGTGGGCCGGAGATTCGACATCATCGACGTCGCGGAGCCGGCCGGCAGCCGCGCGCTGGTCCGGCTCGAACGGATGGGCCTCCCGCTGGGCCCGGTGCTGGCGACGCCGACGGGCCGCGCCCGCTTCTTCGTCGCCCCGGGCGCGGCGGCCGGGCTGCCGGAGCTGCTCTACCGGATGGGCTGGGACGACGCGGACCTGGATCTGCACGGTCTGGGCACCGGCGCGTATGTCACGGCGCCCCCGTCGGACCTGGCGGGGCTCGGCCCGGTCCGCTGGCTGCGCCCGCCGTCCCTGGACACGGCCGCGACGCCCCCGCAGGCCCGGCTGCTGCTCGGCATCCTGGCCTATATCTGCCACCGCTCGACGCCACCGCCGTAACCCGGTGGGGGCGGCGGCAGGACGATCACAGGAGTAGTACGAAGGCACGGAGCTCACGGGACCCGAGGTCGCGCGACCGGAGCCACGGGACCCGGGGGCCACGGGGTACGAAGTCCCCGGGATCCGGGGCACGGGGGCCGCGCCCGCCCCGTACCCCCGTACCCCCGTACCCCCGCTCCGGACCGGGGTCAGTCCCCGATCAGCGCGTCGACGAACGCGGCGGGCTCGAACGGCGCGAGATCGTCCGGGCCCTCGCCCAGACCCACCAGCTTCACCGGTACGCCCAGCTCCCGCTGGACCGCGATCACGATGCCGCCCTTTGCCGTACCGTCCAGCTTGGTCAGCACGATCCCCGTGATCTCGACGACCTCCGCGAAGACCCGCGCCTGGACGAGGCCGTTCTGCCCGGTCGTCGCGTCCAGGACGAGCAGCACCTCGTCGAGCGGGCCGTGCTTCTCCACGACCCGTTTGACCTTGCCCAGCTCGTCCATCAGGCCGGTCTTGGTGTGCAGCCGCCCCGCCGTGTCGATGAGGACGACGTCCGCGCCCTCCGCGATGCCCTCCTTGACCGCGTCGAAGGCGATCGACGCCGGGTCGCCGCCCTCCGGGCCCCGTACGGTGCGCGCGCCGACGCGCTCGCCCCAGGTCTGGAGCTGGTCGGCGGCGGCGGCGCGGAAGGTGTCCGCCGCGCCGAGGACTACGGACCGGCCGTCCGCGACGAGCACCCGTGCCAGCTTGCCGGTGGTCGTGGTCTTGCCGGTGCCGTTGACGCCGACGACCATGACGACGCCGGGCGTGTCCAGCCCGCTCTCCGTCTTGACCGCCCGCTCGACATCGGGGTCGAGGAGGACCAGCAGCTCCTCCCTGAGGAGCGTGCGCAGCTCCGCCGGGGTGCGGGTGCCCAGCACCCGGACGCGTTCGCGCAGCCGCTCGACCAGCTCCTGGGTCGGAGCGACGCCGACATCGGCGGTGAGCAGGGTCTCCTCGATCTCCTCCCAGGTCTCCTCGTCCAGATGCTCGCGGGAGAGCAGGGTGAGCAGGCCCTTGCCGAGGGAGTTCTGCGAGCGGGCGAGCCGCGCGCGCAGTCGGACCAGCCGGCCCGCGGACGGCTCGGGCACCTCGATGGCGGGCGCCTCGGCGGCCTCGGCAGCCTCGACGGGCTCCTCGACGACGACCGGCGCACCGGCGGTGGTGTCGGGGAGCCCGACCTCCTCGATCGTGCGGCGCGGTTCGTCGCGCGGTGTCTCCGCCTCGTCACCGACGTGCGGTTCGGCGGGTGGGGCTGTGATGGTCGGCGTGCTCGACGGTGACGAGGGCGGCAGCTTCTTCTTACGGCTGCTGACCACGAGCCCGCTGATCGCGCCGACCGCGACCAGGGCGATGACTACAACAAGGATGACGATTTCCATAACGCTCCCAGTATCAGCCACGGCCGGGCGCGGCTCCCGGCCATGCCGGGGCGCGTCCCGGCGGGGTCCGGCCCGACGACGACTTCAGAGGTTCACACGAAGATCACGAAGATCCTCGTGACGATTTGGACGTTTTACCCCGAACGTACGATGGTGGAGGTTCCGGGTTCGCCCGGAGGTCCACTCCCCCGCGGGAGCCCCCACCTCTGTTCGGAGCCTGTTCATGCCCCACGCCTCCGCATCCGAAGGCGCGATGGAGACTCGTGGCCTGGAGCCCGTCCCCGATGACGAGCGCGCCGGCCATGTGCGGGGACTCTTCCCCACCTGGGTCGCCGCCAACATCAGCGTGCTGCTGCTCACGATGGGGGCCGGCCTGATCGTCCTCAACGGTCTCAACTTCTGGCAGGCGCTGATCGTGGGGGTCACGGCGCCCGTCGTCTCGTACGGCACGGTCGGGCTGATCTCCATCGCGGGCAAGCGCGGCGGGTCGCCCGGGATGGCGCTCTCCCGGGCGGTCTTCGGCCAGCGCGGGAATCTCTTCCCGGGGTCGCTGATCTGGATCGCGCGCTGGGGCTGGGAGACGATCAACGCGGTGACCGGCGCGTACGCCGTGCTGACGGTGCTCGATCTGCTCTTCGGGATCAAGCGCAGCACCCCGCTGGTCGTGATCACGCTGCTGCTCTTCGTGGCCGGGACCTTCCTGGTCTCGGGTCTGGGCATCAAGGCGCTACGGATCTGCAGCACCTGGTCGGCGTATCTCTTCGGCGCGTTCAGCGTGCTGGTGCTCTGCTATCTCATCGCCGGAACCGACTGGTCGGCGGTCTTCGGCAAGCCGGCCGGTTCGACGGCGATGATGATCGCGGGTATCGGCACGATCGCGGCGGGCGGCCTCAGTTGGGTCCCCTCGGGCCCCGACTTCACCCGCTACCTGCCCCGGTCCGCCTCGGGCCGTGCCATGGTCGGCACCACGGTGGGCGGCGCGGGGATCGTGGTGCTCCCCCTGGTGCTGATGGGCGCGGTGATGGCGGTGGGGACGCCGGATCTGGCCACGGCGCAGGACCCGGTCTCCTTCATCGGCGCGCTGCTGCCCACCTGGATCGCCGTGCCGTATCTGCTGATCGCGCTGGTGGGGATGGTGCTGATCAACTCGATGTCGATGTACTCGGCGGGGTTCACGGCGCAGACGCTGGGCATCAGGGTGCCCCGCGCCTGGGCGGTCAGCGTGAACGCGGTGATCAGCCTGGTCCTCGGCTTCCTGCTGATGGTGGTCGCCACGAGCTTCATCGGTTCGTTCGTCTCGTTCCTCACGCTGCTCGCGGTGGCGTTCTCCGCGTGGATCGGCGTCTTCGGCCTGGACATGCTCCGGCGGCGTACGTACGACGGCGCGGCGCTGATGGACACGACCCGCACCAGCGGCTACTGGTACCGCGGCGGCTTCGCCCCGTCGGCCATGGCCGCCTGGGGTACGGCCCTGGTGGTGGGGGTGCTCTTCACCTCGGTGCAGTGGTTCTCGGGCCCCCTCGCCGGGACCTGGGTCGGGGAGAACGGCCTGGGCTGGGTCGTCACCACCCTGGTGGCGGCCGGGTTGTACGGGGTGCTGCCGCGCGAGCGCGCGAAGGCCCCGGAGCCCGCGGAAGCGGACGCCGGGGCCGGAACCGGAGCCAGGACAAGGGCAGGGACGGGGACGGGCTAACCCATCTCCTCCAGCGTCTTCCCCTTCGTCTCCTTCACGAAGAAGAGCACGAACGGAATGGAGAGCGTGGCGAAGCAGGCGTAGATGACGTACGTACCCGAGAGGTTCCAGTCGGCCAGGCTCGGGAAGCTCGCCGTGATGGCCCAGTTGGCGATCCACTGCGCCGAGGCGGCGACACCGAGGGCGGCGGCGCGGATCCGGTTCGGGAACATCTCGCCGAGGAAGACCCAGACGATGACGCCCCATGAGAGCGCGAAGAAGAGCACGAACACATGCGCGGCGATCAGGGCGACAGTCCCCTCGGTGCTGGGGAGCTTGCCGTCGACCAGGTGGGCGGAGAACGCCCATGCCTCGCAGGCGAGCGCGACGGCCATACCGGCGGAGCCGACGAGGGCGAGCGGCCTGCGGCCGACCCGGTCCACCAGGACCATCGCGATCACGGTGCCGATGATGTTGACGATCGATGTCGTGAACGAATAGAGGAACGAACTGGACGGGTCGATCCCGACGGACTGCCAGAGCGTCGCCGAGTAGTAGAAGGCGACGTTGATGCCGACGAGCTGCTGGAAGACCGAGAGCCCGATCCCCACCCAGACGATGGGCAGGAAGAAGAAGCCGCCACCGCCCAGCAGATCCTTGAAGGTCGACTTGTGCTCACGGTGCATCGCGTGCTTGATCTCTTCGACCCGCGCGTCCAGGTCGACGTCCTTGCTCTCGACCTCGGCGAGCACCTGCTTGGCGCGGTCCACCCGGCCGACCGAGATCAGGAAACGCGGGGACTCGGGGATCGCGAAGGAGAGCAGACCGTAGAGCACTGCCGGTACGACCATCACACCGAGCATCCACTGCCACGCTTCGAAGCCCAGCAGCTTGCCGCGCTGGTCGCCGTTGGCGAGCTGGAGGATGCCGTAGTTGACGAGCTGCGAGATGGCGATGCCGATGACGATCGCGGCCTGCTGGAAGGAGCCGAGCCGGCCGCGGTAGGCGGCCGGCGAGACCTCGGCGATGTACGCGGGGCCGATCACCGACGCCATGCCGATCGCGAAGCCGCCGATGATCCGCCAGAACGCGAGATCGTAGATGTTGAACGGCAGGGCCGAGCCGACCGCGCTGACCGTGAAGAGGACGGCGGAGATCTGCATGCAGCGGATCCGGCCGATCCGGTCGGCGATCCGGCCCGCCGTGGCGGCCCCGATCGCGCAGCCGATCAGTGCGATGGCGATGACCTGGGCGAGGGCCGCGGAGCCGATGTCGTACCGGTCCCGGATGGCCTCGACGGCCCCGTTGATCACCGAGCTGTCGTAGCCGAAGAGGAAGCCGCCCATCGCGGCGGCCGCCGTGATGAAGACGACATGGCCGAGGTGTTCGGGATGGGCCGCTCGACCTCCTGGCGGCGGAACCTGCGCTGTGCTGGTCACGTGTACTCCTGAGGCCGCCCGGCTGCGTCGCCGGGCGTGGGGTGGGCGAGCCTTTCAAGTGAGGCATAACGTCTCGCCAGCCACCACTTGAAGACAAAAGCAACGCGCAAGAGACTATGCCTTCATGTTTTGAAGGGATGCTGCGGGGCTGCTCGCGGCACGGTACGACAAATCCCGCGCCATCCCCGCACCGAACCTTCAAGATCCGAAGACGACATGACCCTCGGCGAAGCCATGAACCTCAGTGGAGCCGCTGGCTGATGACCTTGGATACCCCGTCGCCCTGCATCGACACCCCGTAGAGCGCGTCGGCCACCTCCATCGTCCGTTTCTGATGGGTGATCACGATGAGCTGGGAGCTCTCCTGGAGCTCCTGCATGATGCGGATCAGCCGCTGGAGATTGGTGTCGTCGAGCGCCGCCTCTACCTCGTCCATCACGTAGAACGGGCTCGGCCTGGCCTTGAAGATCGACACCAGCAGCGCCACCGCGGTCAGGGACCGTTCGCCGCCGGAGAGCAGCGAGAGCCGCTTGACCTTCTTGCCCGGTGGCCTGGCCTCCACGTCCACGCCCGTGGTCAGCATGTTCTCCGGATCCGTGAGGATCAGCCGCCCCTCCCCGCCCGGGAAGAGCCGCGAGAAGACGCCCTCGAACTGGACGGCGGTGTCCCGGAACGCCTCGGTGAAGACCTGCTCCACCCGCTCGTCGACCTCCTTCACCACCCCCAGCAGATCGGCCCGGGCCTTCTTCAGGTCTTCGAGCTGCGCGGAGAGGAACTGGTGGCGCTCCTCCAGCGCCGCGAACTCCTCCAGGGCCAGCGGATTCACCTTCCCGAGCTGCTGATACGCCCGTTCGGCGGCCTTGAGCCGCTTCTCCTGCTCGGCCCGCGCGTACGGCCTGGGCCGGTTCCGCGGGTCCCCCGGGTCCTCCGGCAGCTCCTCCCCCTCGGCCGCCGGCGAGGGCGGCACGGGCTGGTCGGGGCCGTACTCGGCGATCAGCCCGGCCGGCTCCACGCCCAGCTCCTCCAGCGCCTTCGCCTCAAGCTGCTCGATCCGCAACCGCTTCTCGGCGCCGAGCACCTCGCCGCGGTGCACCGAGTCGGTGAGCTTGTCCAGCTCGCTCTTGAGGTCACGGCCGGTGTTCCGCTCGGCGGTCAGCTCCTGGTCGCGTACGGCCCTGGCCTCCTCGGCGGCGGCCCGCTCCGCCTCGGCCCGTACGACCGATACCTCCACGTGCGCGAGCAGTTGCCGGGCGCCGGCCGCGACCGCCGCGGCGACGCGTGCCTCGTGACGCAGCCGGGCGCGCCGCCGCTCCGCGCGCGCCCGCGCCTCGCGCTCGGCGCGCGCCGCCCGGTCGAGGCCGTCGGCGCGGCCCGCGAGCCCCTTCACCCGCTCCTCGTGGGTACGGACCTGGAGCCGCGCCTCCATCTCGGTCTGCCGGGCGTTCGCGCCGTCGGCGGCCAGCCGGTCCCGTACGGAGGTGTCCGGTTCCTCCTGGCCCTGCCCGAAGGGGGACTCCTCCTCCGCGACGAGCAGCCGCTCCGTCAGCTCCTCCGCCTCCTCCGTGGCCCGCTCCAGCGCCTCCTGCGCCTCGGCGGCTGCTCCGGCGGCACGTTCGGCCTCCGCGGCGGCGGCGCGGGCCTGTCCGGAGAGCCGCCCGAGCCTCCCGGACACGGCGGACTTCTCGCGGTCGGCGGCGCGGCGCCGCTCCCCCAGCTCCTCCACGAGCGCGGCGTGTCCGGTGCGGCGCGCGGCGGCGGTGCGGCGCGCCGCGTCCAGCTCCTCGCACCGTACGGCGAGCCGCTCCAACTCGGCGGCGGCCTCGTCGACGGATGCCCGCACCTCCAGCAGGCTGGGCGCCCCGGCGGAGCCGCCGTGCGCGAAGTGCGCCCCGAGGACATCCCCTTCGGCGGTCACGGCGATGAGCGTGGGCCGTGCGGTGACAAGTGCCTCGGCGTCGTCGAGGGTGGCGACGACCACCATGTCCCGTACGAGCCGCCGTACGGCGCCCATCAGCTCGGCGGGTCCCTGGACGAGGTCGGCGACGTACGGCGCGGCGACGGCGGTCCGTACGGAACCGGCCGTGGCGGAGGCCGCCCCCGCCGCCCCCGCCGCGCCTCCCGCCCCCGCCTGATCCGCCCCGGGGCCGCCGCTCTGCGCGGGCACCCCGCCCGGTGCGGGCCTGGCGGGCGGAGGCGACGGAACAGGGGAAGCGGGGGAAGTGGAAGGAGCGGACGGAGCGGGCGACGACGCCTTCGACGGTGCGTCCGGTGCCGGGGCGCCCAGCAGCAGCGCCGCCCGGCCCGCGTCCCGTTCGCGCAGCAGCCGCAGGGCCTCCACCGCCGCGGCGGGACCGCTGACCGCGATCGCGTCGGCCGCGGCGCCCAGCGCCGCGGCGACCGGGATCTCCCGGCCCGGGGTGACGCTGAGCACTTCCGCCGCGGGACCCAGCAGACCGGTGAGCCGGTCGCGGGCGCCCAGCAGCGCCCCGGTGCCGTCCTTGCGGCGCAGCCCCAGGGCGAGGGCGTCGTGGCGGGCGGAGAGCGCGGCGTGTTCGCGCTCCGCCGTGGTCGCGGCGTCGCGCGCCGCGCTCTGCGCCCGCTCCGCGCCGGCGAGCGCGCGGCGGGCCTCCTCGTACCGGGCCGCGAGCGCGTCGTCCTCCGCGTCGAGCCCGTCGACCTCGGCCTTGAGCAGTTCGTACTCCTCCCCCGCCCTGGCCGCGCGTTCGTGCGCCTCGTCCCTGGCCGCGGCGAGGCGGCCGATCTCCGCCTGGGCCGAGGCCGCCCGGCCACGCGCCGCGGTGACCTGGCCGTGCAGCCGGGCCAGGCCCTCGCGGCGGTCGGCGAGCGCGCGGGCGGCGTCCCTGAGGCGGCGTTCCTCCTCGGCGAGCGCCCGCTCCAGCTCGGCGCGGTGGGCGACGGTGTCCTCGCGTGCGTGCTCGGCCGCCTCCAGCGCGGCGGCCAGCTCCGCCTCCTGCTCCCGGATCCGGGCGGCCTCGCGCTCCATGTCCTCGGGGTCGCGGCCGCGCCGCTCCTCCTCGGGGGCGTTGGTGGCGCTGGTGACCCGCGCGTCGGCCAGCGAGATGGTGCCGCGTACCCGTTCGGCGAGCTGCGACAGCTCGTACCAGGTCTGCTGTGCCTTCCGCAGGCGCGGCGCGAGCCGCCGTACCTCCTCCTCCAGTTCGGCCTCGCGGGTCAGCGCGGCCTTCAGCCTGTTCTCGGCCTCCTCCTTGCGGCCCTTCAGCTCGGCCTCGTCCGCGATCTCCGTACGCAGCGCCTCGCGCAGCCGCACCAGATCGTCGGCGAGCAGCCGCAGCCGGGCGTCGCGCAGATCGGCCTGGATGACGGCGGCGCGGCGCGCGACCGCCGCCTGCCGGCCGAGAGGTTTGAGCTGGCGGCGCAGTTCGTCCGTGAGGTCCTGGACACGGGCGAGATTCGCCTTCATCGCCTCCAGCTTCCGCAGCGCCTTCTCTTTCCGCTTACGGTGCTTCAGCACCCCGGCGGCTTCCTCGATGAATGCCCGGCGACCCATCGGATCGGCGTGGAGTACGGAGTCGAGCTGGCCCTGGCCGACGATCACATGCATCTCGCGGCCGATACCGGAGTCGGAGAGCAGCTCCTGGATATCGAGCAGCCGGCAGGTGTCGCCATTGACCTGGTATTCGCTGCCGCCGTTGCGGAACATGATCCGCGTAATGGTGACCTCGGCGTAGTCGATCGGCAGCGCCCCGTCGGAGTTGTCGATCGTGAGAGAGACCTCCGCGCGGCCGAGCGCGGGGCGCCCGGTCGTGCCGGCGAAGATCACGTCTTCCATTTTCCCGCCGCGCAGCGACTTCGCGCCCTGCTCTCCCATGACCCAGGAGAGCGCGTCCACCACATTGGATTTCCCGGAGCCGTTCGGGCCCACGACGCAGGTGATACCCGGCTCGAAGCGCAGCGTCGTGGCGGAGGCGAAGGATTTGAACCCGCGCAGGGTCATGGCCTTGAGGTGCACGCCGCCGGACTCTACCGGGCCCGGATCGTCCGCCGGCGGTTTCACCGTGGAACGCGCAGGGCACATCAGACGTTAAGAAAGGCGTGGCAGCGCCAACAAAGCTTCGTACAGGGGAAGATGGAAAGAAAGAAGGGACGCCGGAGCGTCCCTTGCATATCTTGCGAGAGTGTTTCTCACCCGGCCCCGACGGGGGCTGTCTTCAGGTGAGCGCGGGCTCCGCCTGGGGTACGTCAATGTCGATGCCGTTGAGCAGCGACTCTCCGGGGTGCTGTGCGACAGCCGCGTTCAGCACGTCGTTCTCGGACTGGATCCGTACGAGCTCGGATTCGAGGTCCTGGACGCGCTGCTGAAGCCGTCGCATCTCGGCGAGGAGTCGCGGGTCGGAACCGCCGACATAACCGAGAAGCGCCTTTGCCATGATGAATGGTCCTCCACACTGAGTGACCGACCGAATGCGGTGTGGGTCGTGAGGGAAATCGCACCCGCGGTGCCTGGCAGTGCTTGTTCATCACTGCGGTTCCTACTGCGGTTCTTACTGCCAAACAGCTAAGGTGCGCGGGGATTCCAGAGTCTCACCAAAAAGTTTGACGGTCAACACGATCACAGCCCGCGGCGCCGGGCGGCCCGGTGGCGCGGGGCCGCGGCCTGCGGCTGCGCGCGCTCTCCCCGGGTCCCGGGGGCGCGGGGATCTTCGCTGACCGGGGAGCTTGGCACGGCCGGCCATTCTTGGCAACCACCAGGTCATCGCTGGTCATCGCGGAGAGTCGGGTATTCCGGCGGCATTTCCCGGTCGCCGCCGGGCACGAGGGCGGCCGCGCTTCTCAGCGGATGGCGAAGCTCTCGTATCCGCCGCGTGGGGTGTCCCAGATCTCAGTGACTCCGTCGACTCGCCCGGGTGTGTCGGCGGAGCGGAGCCAGTCCAGCAGTTGGTGGCAATGGTCACGCGGCCCCTCCGCGACGATCTGCACCCTGCCGTCGTCGAGATTGAGGGCGAATCCGGTGAGACCGCCGATCTCCAGAGCGTTCGCCCTGGTGAACCAGCGGAAGCCGACTCCTTGCACTCTGCCGCGGACCCAAGCCGTGAGACGTACATCTTCTTTCATAGGCGCAAAGCTAATCGGCCAATTGCTCTCCAGGCCCGGCACCCCCACGTGCCATGCCGTACAGTCCGGTCGCAATGAGCCTCACTCATACGGGTGAGTAACGTTGCCGTCGAGACTGAGGAAGGCACCACAGATGGGACGCCACCGACGCTCCGCCGCCCCCGGCGCACCTGTCGTATCCCCTGAGGACTCCGCCAATGGCCCCGCAGGCGCGCCGCGCCGCAAGGGCCGGGTCACCAAGCCCGTCCGTACGGGACTTCTCGGCGCCTCCGCGGCGATGGCGGTCGGCGCCGTCGCGGTCGCCTCCGGTCTGCTCCCCGGCGGGGGCCAGTTCTCCGTGAGCGGCGGCGGCACCACCGGTGAGCAGATCCGCAGCGAGGGCGCCCCCGAGTTGCAGCAGCAGGGCAGTACCTCCGCGGACCCGACGCGGGCGACGACGCTGGAGCCGAGCCGCAGCGCGGAGCGTACGACGGGCCCGAAGAAGTCGGCCTCGCCCTCCGCCTCCCCGACGCGGACGAAGCCCGCCCCGGCGCCGCCGAAGGCGAAGACACAGACCCCGTCCAAGGACACGGGCACCCGCTCCGGCTCCGGCTCCGCGGGCTCCTCCGCCGGCTCGCCCACCAAGGAGGACGAGGCCCCGGCGCCCGCGCAGACCACCGAGCGCGCCGGCGAGCAGTCCCAGGCGGCCCCCTCGTCCACCGCGTCGGCTGTGCTCTCGCTGGTCAACCAGGAGCGGGCCAAGGTCGGCTGCGCCGCGCTGAAGGCCGACGCGAGCCTGAACGCACTGGCACAGGGCTTCAGCGACGACATGGCCGCGCGCGGCTTCTTCGACCACACGGACCCCGACGGCGACACGCCCTGGGATCGCGCGGACCAGGCCGGTGTGAAGAACCTCGGAGGCGAGAACATAGCCCGGGGGCAGGCCACCGCCGAGGCGGTGATGGACTCCTGGATGAACAGCGAGGGCCATCGCGCGAACATCTTGAACTGCGACTACACCCGGCTCGGCGTCGGGGTGAACACCAGCTCCGGCGGCCCGTGGTGGACGCAGAACTTCGGCTTCTGACCCGGCCCGGTACGGGGCCGGTGAGCCAGCCTGTGAGCCGCCCCGTCGACCGCCTCGTACGGCGCGCGGTACGCCCGCCCGTATGCTCACTGTAAGAAAGCGCCGCCCATCGGGTGGCGCTTTCCGCTAGTAGGGTGGGGATATGGACACTCTCTCCGCTGACGCCGGGCTCGACGGGTTCGCCTTCGACGTGTTCTCCCGGCAGTGCCCCTCGCGCGGCACGCTGGAGCATGTGACGGGCCGCTGGGGCGGTCTCACCCTGTGCGCGCTCCACGAGAGCGGCTTCCGCTTCAACGAGTTGCGGCGGCGCGTCGACGGGGTGAGCGAGAAGATGCTCTCCCAGACCCTGCACGCACTGGAGCGGGACGGCCTCGTACGCCGCGACGCCCAGCCGGTCAACCCGCCGCGCGTGGACTACGAGCTGACGCCGCTGGGACGCGAGGTCGCCGGGCGGCTGCTCGGCCTCGTCCACCTGCTGGAGGGCCGGATGCCCGAGGTGCTGGAGGCGCGGGAGCGTTACGACGCGGCGCGCGGCGGGCGCTGACAGCGCGGGCAGAAGTAGCTGGAGCGGTTCATCCAGGGGCGCCGGCGGATCGGGGTCCCGCAGCGGCCGCACGGCTCGCCCTCGCGTCCGTACGCGTCGAGCGACCGGTCGAAGTAACCGGACTCGCCGTTCACATTGACGTACAGGCTGTCGAAGCTGGTGCCGCCGACGGAGAGCGCCGCGTTCATCACGTCGCGCGCGTGGCCGAGCAGTTCGGCGGCGCGTGGCCGGGGCAGTGTCGCGGTGGGGCGTTCGTAGTGGAGCCGGGCGCGCCACAGCGCCTCGTCCGCGTAGATGTTGCCGACGCCGCTGATCAGCGACTGGTCGAGCAGTGCGCGCTTGACCGTCGTACGGCGCAGTTTCAGCGCGGTGAGGAAGGCGTCCTCGTCGAAGGCGGGGTCCAGGGGGTCACGGGCGATGTGCGCGATGACGTCCGGCACCCCGTCGGGGGTGTTGTCGTGGAGCGAGAGGCCACCGAAGGTGCGCTGGTCGACGAAGCGCAGCTCGGTTCCGAGCGCGTCGTCGAAGCGGACGCGAATTCGCAGATGCTTCTCGGCGGGGGCGGTCTCGGGCTGTACGAGGAGCTGACCGCTCATCCCGAGGTGGCCGAGGATCGAGGCGTCGGTGTCGGTGAGCGGCAGCCACAGATACTTGCCGCGGCGCCGTGCGACGCCGATGGTGTGCCCCTTGAGGCGCGCCGCGAAGTCCGTGCCGCCCCCGAGGTGGCGCCGTACCGCACGCGGGTGGAGCACCTCGGTCCCTGCGACGGTCCGGCCGCTGATCCAGCGTTCGAGTCCGCGCCGGACGACTTCGACCTCGGGCAGCTCGGGCACGGGAGGCTCCTCGGATACGGAACGAAGCGGAACGGGGCGGAACGGGGCGGAAACAGGACCGGACAGCACCGGACGGGGCGACGGCGGTCAGCGGGTACGGAGCCCGGCGGACGGGGCCGCACGGGAGACGCCCCTCGCGCCGCGGACGACGCGAGGGGCGTACCAGGAAGGAGCGTGCGGACGGACGGTCAGCCCGTCGCCGTGTCCGCCGGAGCCTGCCCGGCCGGAGCGGCGTCGGCGGCCCCTCCGGCATCGACGGCGACCGGTTCACCGGAGTCGGCCGGGGCCGGTTCGGCGGCGCCGGTCCCGGCCGCCGCTTCCCGTTCGTCGGCCGAGGCCCGGATGGACCGCCAGGCGGACTCCGCCGCCTGCTGCTCCGCTTCCTTCTTGCTGCGGCCGGTGCCGGTGCCGTACGAGACACCACCGACGCGGGCGGCAGCAGTGAAGGTCTTCTCGTGGTCGGGTCCTGTCTCCGTGACGAGGTACTCGGGCACGCCGAGGGCCTCCGCCGCGGTCAGCTCCTGGAGACTGGTCTTCCAGTCCAGGCCCGCCCCGAGGTTCGAGGACTTCTCGATCAGCGGGTCGAAGAGCCGGTGCACCAGCTCGGACGCCGCTCCGAGACCCTGATCGAGATAGACGGCGCCGATCACCGCTTCAAGGGTGTCGGCGAGGATGGACGCCTTGTCCCGGCCTCCTGTGCCCTCTTCGCCCCGGCCGAGCCGGATGAAGGAGCCGAGTTCGAGGCCGCGGCCCACTTCCGCCAGCGCACGCGAGTTGACCACCGCGGCCCGCAGCTTGGCCAGTTGGCCTTCCGGCAGGTCGGGGTGGATGCGGTACAGCGTGTCCGTGACCACCAGGCCGAGCACCGAGTCCCCGAGGAATTCGAGCCGCTCGTTGGTGGGCAGACCGCCGTTCTCGTACGCGAACGAACGGTGGGTCAGCGCACGCACCAGAAGGGCGGTCTCGAGCTGATACCCGAGCCGCCCTTCCAGAAGCGTGTGGGACGAGGCCGTACTGACAGTGTCTGTCTGCTTCTTAGCAGGGGACAGTTCAGACATCGAGCCTCTCACCAGCCGCTCAGACCTCGAGGACCTGGCGCTTGTTATAGGTGCCGCAGCTCGGGCACGCGATGTGCTGGAGCTTCGGCTCCTGGCAACGCTCGCACGAAACCAGGTTGGGGACCGCAGCCTTCCACTGCGACCGGCGGTGGCGCGTGTTGCTGCGCGACATCTTCCGCTTCGGAACAGCCACGGCTACTTCTCCTGCTTCTCGTCGACGCCGGCTTCGGCGCCGCCCATGTTGTCCTTCTCGCCGTCCTTGACGGTCTCGGCGAGTCCCTGCAATGCCGCCCAACGGATGTCGACGGCGTCGTGGTGGTGGTCCGGGTTCTCGTCCAGCCTGATCCCACATGTGGAACACAGACCGGAGCAGGTCTCCCGGCACACCGGCTGCATCGGCAGTGCGAGCACCACCGCATCACGCAGCACGGGTTCGAGGTCGAACAGACCGTCCTCGATGAAGAGCGTGTCCTCGTCGTCCTCGGCATCGTCGGCCGGCTCCGCACGGCTGCGGCCCCGGTCGTCGGTGTCGTGGTACGAGAACATCTCCTGGAAGTCCGCCGCCACTTCCTGGCTGAGCGGCTCCAGACACCTTACGCACTCCCCCTCGGCCGAGACACGGGCGGTGCCCGTGACGAGCACCCCTTCCATGACCGACTCAAGACGGAGGTCCAGCTCCACCGGGGCGCCCTCGGGCGCTCCGATGACCCCGTCGATGCCGAAGTCCTTGGGGGCGGGCACCGAGCGGGTCAGCTTCCGGAGCGCACCAGGACGCCGCCCCAGCTCGTGTGTGTCGAACACGAGGGGGTTGTGGTGGTCGAGGCGCGCGTTCAGGGCTTTTCCCGCTTTCGAAAATCTATGGAGAGAAGGGCCGCCACCGTCGCTGGAGCGAAGCGGGCAGCCTGAGCCGCGGACATGCACACGGCCGAAGAACCAGGGTACTGGACCGGCCGCCGTAGACCCAATCCGGTCCCTGACCGGACCGGACCCGGTCAGGGACACGTCCGGGCCGGGCCCGTGTCCGGGCCCGTGTCCGCTCCGGGCCCGGCCCGGTCAGCGGCCCTGTTCGTAGCGGCGGAGCTGCTCCAGGTCGATCATGCTCGTGTCGAAGAAGCTGGTCTCGTCGAGCGCGCCCTGCTGCTGGTCGGCGCGGGCGGCGGGCAGAGCCGGCAGAGCGGGGCGCCCGTCCGTCTGCTGCTGCTGCCAGCCGTAGTTCTGGTCGTACCCCTGGGCCTGCTGCTGCGCGCCCTGGCCCTGGTCCTGACCGTACCCCTGCTGCTGGTACGTGTACGGGTCCTGCTGGTAGCCGTACGCGTCCTGCTGCTGGTAGCCCGCGCCGTAGCCGGGGTCGGCCGCGGCGTACGCCGGGTCCTGGTAGCCGGCGGCTACGTCGTAGCCGCCGTCCTGGTAGCCCGGGCCGGCGGGCTGCTGCGCCGTCTGCGCGTAGGCGGGGTCCGTGTACGGCTGCTGGGCGGGCGCGGGGGGCAGGGCGGGCTCCGGAGGAGCCGGGGGCTGCTGCGGGGCCGCCACGGGCGCCTGGAGGGCTTCCCTCGGGGTACCGGCGAGGTCTGCCAGGTAGTCGGCGTCGCTGGTGCGCGCCTGCGGGCCCGCCGCGTCCTGGGCGGCCATGTGCGCCCCCAGCTCGTCGGACTCCGTACGGCCGTGGAGCTTCTGCCGGCCCCGGCCGACCGCTTCGAGCGTCTTGGTCAGCACGGCCTCGAAGGCGCCGATCTTGGCGTCGACGTACTCGTCGGCGCGCCGGATCAGAGTGCTGGGGTCCGCGCTGTACTCCGGGGCGTCGTCGTCATCGGCGCCCGCGTACCCCGGTTCGCCGGAGCCCGGGGAGCGGCCGAGCAGCTTCTCGCGGCCCCGGTCGACGGAGCCGATGGTCTTGGTCAGGACGACCTCGAAGTTGGCGAGCTTGGAGTCGACGTAGTCGTCGGCCTCCGCCCGGATCTCCTCGGCCTCCCTGCGGGCCTCGGCGAGGATACGGTCGGCCTCCTCCTGGGAGCGGCGGGCGACCGCCGTGTCGGAGATCAGCGTGGAGCGCTGGGCGTGCGCCCCCTCGATGATGCGCTCCGCCTCCTGGCGGGCCTGCTCGGCGAGCTGTTCCTGCCCGCCGATCAGCTCCTGCGCCTGGGCCAGCGAGTCGGGCAGCGCCTCCCGTACCTCTTCGAGCAGCGCGAGCAGCTCGGCCCGGTTGACCACACAGGACGCCGACATGGGCATCGAGCGGGCGTTGCCCACCGTGTCGACGATCTCGTCGAGCTTCTTCTGCACGTCCACCGTGTGCTCGCCACTCTTTCGGCCGGTTTGGAGACGGACGCAACGACTGTAAGGCCAGTCCGCTTCCGTCCGACACCGGGTGACGGACGGTCAGCGCGTCACTTCCTGCCGAGGCGCTCTATGACCGCGGTGTGGACGGCGGGCGGCAGCAGGTGGGAGACGTCCCCGCCCCAGGTGGCCACTTCCTTCACCAGGGATGAGGAAAGGAAGCTGTAGGTGGGGTTGGTGGGGACGAACAGGGTCTCGACGCCCGAGAGTCCGTTGTTCATCTGGGCCATCTGCAGCTCGTAGTCGAAGTCGCTGACGGCCCGCAGGCCCTTCACGATGGCCGGGATGTCGCGCTGCTTGCAGAAGTCCACGAGGAGGCCGTGGAAGGACTCCACCTCGACGTTGCCGAACTCGGCGGTGACCTCGCGGATCAGGCCGATCCGCTCCTCGATCGTGAACAGTCCCTGCTTGGACTGGTTGATCATCACCGCGACGTGTACGACGTCGTACAGCTTGGAAGCGCGGGCGATGATGTCGAGATGTCCATTGGTGATGGGGTCGAAGGACCCCGGACAGACGGCGCGGCGCAACTGAATTCCCTCGCTCTCCGGTCCGGTCATGGTGCGTCTTCGTCACAAGAAGCGGCGCGACCGTACCAAAGCGTTCCCTCGCCGTAGCGACGGGACCGCAACGGCACGAAACCTGCCGGCCAGCCGAACTGCCCACCTCTGGTGCTGCGTTCCACGGTGGCGACGGCGTCGCCGCTGAGCCACCCCCCGGTCCGGAGTGTGAGCAGGATCTCCCGAAGATCGTCGTCGGTGACGGCGTACGGCGGATCGAGGAACACCAGGTCGTACGGGTCCTGCGGGGCGGGTCCCGTGACGATCTGCTCCGCCTTGCCGGTACGGACCTCGGCGCCGGGCAGTCCGAGCGCCGCGACGTTCTCGCGGACGGTACGGGCGGCGCGGCCGTCGGCCTCGACGAGCAGGGCGTGCACGGCGCCGCGCGAGAGCGCTTCGAGGCCGACGGCTCCGGACCCGGCGTACAGATCGGCGATCCGGACGCCGTCCAGGGTGCCGAGGAGCGACTGCCAGGTGGAGAAAAGGCCCTCACGCGCCCGGTCGGAGGTGGGGCGGGTGCCGGTGCCGGGCGGGACGGCGAGCCGGCGCCCGCCGGCGGCACCGGCGATCACGCGGGTCATGGGTGTCGGGTCCTCGGTTCGTGGGAGGGGCTGGGACGGACAGCGGTGGGGCGGTGGTCGGCGACGACCGCCCGGGCTCCACGATATGGCGTACGGCGGACCCGGGCCCGGCCGGTGCTCGCGAACCGGCCCGCGCCGCCTTCTCGTCAGCCCTTGTCGAGGTACTGCTCGCGCTCCGTGTCCAGCAGCGCGTCCAGCGCCGTGCGCAGCTCGGGGCTGGACTCCAGCTCCGGGTCGGCGGCGACCACCGCCACGGCCTCCTCGCGGGCGGCGGCGATGATCTCCTCGTCCTCGATGACGGCGAGCATCCGCAGCGAGGAACGCACCCCGGACTGGGCCTGGCCCAGTACATCGCCCTCGCGGCGCTGTTCGAGGTCGATCCGGGACAGCTCGAAGCCGTCGAGCGTGGCGGCGACCGCGCCGAGCCGGGCCCTGGCGGGGCTCGCCTCCGGCATGTCGGTGACCAGGAGGCAGAGACCGGGGGCCGCGCCGCGGCCGACCCGGCCGCGCAACTGGTGGAGCTGGGAGACGCCGAACCGGTCCGCGTCCATGATCACCATCGCGGTGGCGTTGGGGACGTTCACCCCGACCTCGATGACCGTCGTCGCGACCAGGACGTCCACCTCGCCCGCGGCGAAGCGGCGCATCACGGCGTCCTTGTCGTCCGGCTGCATCCGTCCGTGCAGGACCTCGACCCGGAGCCCGGCCAGCGGCCCCGCCGAGAGCTGGTCCGCCACGTCGAGGACGGCGAGCGGGGGCCGCTTCTCGGCGTCCTCCGCGGCCTTCTCCTTGGCCTTCTCCTTGGCCTTTTCCTTTGCGTTCTCCTTGGCGGGGGCCTTCTTCGTGCCGCTCTTCGGGCCCTTGCCGCCCTTGGAGCCCTTCTCGTCCTCGTCGTCCCCGATCCGGGGGCAGACCACGTACGCCTGGTGCCCCTTGCCGACCTCCTCCCGCACCCGTTCCCAGGCGCGGGCCAGGAAGTGCGGCTTGTCCTGGGCGGGGACGACATGGCTGGCGATCGGGGAACGCCCGGCCGGGAGCTGGTCCAGTACGGAGGTCTCCAGGTCACCGAAGACGGTCATGGCGACCGTACGGGGGATGGGGGTGGCCGTCATGACCAGCAGGTGCGGCGGCTGCTTGCCCTTGGAGCGCAGCGCGTCGCGCTGCTCCACGCCGAAGCGGTGCTGCTCGTCCACGACGACCAGGCCCAGATCGTGGAAACGCACCTTGTCCTCGATCAGCGCGTGTGTGCCGATCACCATCCCGGCCTCGCCGGTGACCAGGTCGAGCAGGGCCTGACGGCGCGCGGCGGTGCCCATGGAGCCGGTGAGCAGCACCACCTTGGTGGCGTTCTCCGCGCCGCCGAGCGTCCCGCCCTCGGCCAGTCCGCCCATCATCTCGGTGATCGAGCGGTGGTGCTGCTGGGCGAGGACCTCGGTGGGCGCCAGCAGCGCGGCCTGGCCGCCCGCGTCCACGACCGTGAGCATGGCGCGCAGCGCGACGAGGGTCTTGCCGGAGCCGACCTCGCCCTGGAGCAGCCGGTGCATGGGGTGTTCGGTGGCGAGGTCCGCGAAGATCTCGGCGGTGACCTTCCGCTGGCCCTCCGTGAGCGTGAAGGGCAGCTCGGCGTCGAAGGCGTCGAGCAGACCGCCCGCCACCGGCTTCCTGGCGACGGCGGGGAGCTGCGTGTCCGCGTACCGCCGCCGGGCCAGCGCGACCTGGAGGACGAACGCCTCGTCCCACTTGAGGCGCGCGCGGGCGTCCTCGATGTCGGCCTTGGTCTCGGGCCGGTGGACCTTGAGCAGTGCCTCGGGCAGCGGCACGAAGCCGCGCCCGTCGCGCAGCGCGGGCGGCAGCGGGTCGGCGGCCTCCACGGCGCGGGGCAGCACGGCGTCGACGGCTTTGGTGATCTTCCAGGACTCCAGGCCCTTGCAGGCCGGGTAGATCGGGATCAGCTTGCCCGCGAAGGCGTCCACGGCGCTCGCGTCGTCGTCCCCCGGCTCCCCGTCGGGGCGGCCGAGCGGGACGTATGTGGGATGCGCGAGCTGGAGCTTGCGGTTGAAGACGGACACCTTCCCGGCGAACATGCCGCGGCTGCCGGGCGGCAGTTCCTTGTGCGGCTTGTGGAGCCCCCGGCCGAAGAAGACGAGCTGGAGCCGGCCGCTGCCGTCGGTGAGGGTGATCTCCAGGCGCTGGCCGCGGCCGTGGTTGAACGTGAGGATCCGGGAGTCCGCGACCTGGGCGACCACCGTCACGTCCTCGTCCAGCGGGAGTTCGGCCAGGGTGGTGAGCTGGCCGCGCTCCTCGTACCGCCGTGGGTAGTGGTGGAGCAGGTCGCCGACCGTGTGCAGGCCGAGGTGTTCGGCCATCACCTTCGCGGTGGCGGGGCCGAGCGACTTCTTGAGTGGTTCATCCAGCGCGGACACGCGATCCATTGCACACCACTCCACTGACAGCCGTCGCGCACCCCCAGGTTTCCGCAGGTCACGGCCGTGCCGTCGCGGCCGGTCGCAGTGCCGGACCCGGTCCGGGACCTGGTGCGGGGCCCGGTCCGGGCGCCGGTCTCACTCCACGCCGACGAGCAGGAGCGCGGACTGCCGGCCGCCCCGGTAGACGACGGTGTCGACGGCGAGATGGCCCTCGCGTACGTAGCTCTCCAGACGGGCGGCGAGCGTGTCGGGGACGTCCTCCCGGAGGACGAGCGTCACGAGTTCGCCGCCCGCGGAGAGCATCCGGGAGAGCACCGTCTCCGCCGTGGCGGAGAGTTCGGAGCCGATGACGGCGACGTCCCCGTCGATCAGCCCCAGGACGTCCCCGGCCTGGCAGATGCCCGCCATGGTCCAGGACTGGCGCTCCGCGACGGCCAGTTCGGCGTAGCGGGTGGCCCCGGCGGCGCTGGTCATCGCGACGACGTCCTCGTCGAAGCGGCGGTCGGGCTGGTGCACGGCGAGCGCGGCAATGCCCTGGACGGCGGCCCGGGTCGGGATGAGGGCGACCCGTACCCCTTCGGCGCGGGCCTGTTCGGCGGCGGCCGCCGCGGTGTGGCGCAGGGCCTCGTCGTTCGGCAGGAGGACCACCTCGCGGGCGTGCGCGCGCCGGATCGCCTCGACCAGTTCGCCGCTGGCGGGCGGCTCCCCGGGGCGGGCGAGGACGGTCGTCGCGCCCGCCTCGGCGCAGAGCCCCGCCAGCCCCTCGCCGGGGACGACCGCGACGACGGCGCGCTGGACGCGCGGCTCTTCGGCGGCGGCGCCGAAGTGGGTGATACGGATGCGGTAGGGGCGGCCCGCCTCGACGCCGGCCTCGACGGCGGCGCCCGCGTCGTCGACATGGACGTGCACGTTCCACAGCCCGTCGCCGCCGACGACCACCAGGGAGTCCCCGAGCCCGTCGAGCCGGGCCTTCAGCCGGGCCACGGCGGCCTCGTCCGCCTCCAGCAGGTAGATCACCTCGAACGCGGGGCCGCCCTCCATGGCGCATGCCTCGGCGGCGGACTCCACCGCCACGGGGTCGTCGTGCCGGCGGTGGCCCGCCGGGAAGGGCGCTGGCGCGTCGCCGGTGAGGCAGCGCACCAGAGCGCCCAGCACGGTGAGGAGCCCCCGGCCGCCAGCGTCGACGACGCCCGCGCGGCCGAGCACGGCGAGCTGGCCGGGGGTGGCGTCGAGCGCGGCGCGCGCGCCCGCGTACGCGGCCCGTACGGCGCTGGCCGCGTCCGCCCCGTACGCGGCGCCCCCGTCCGGCCCGGACGCCCCGGACACCGCGGACGCCCCGGACGCCCCGGACACCGCGGACGCCCCGTTCGCGCCGTACGGGGCGTCCGCGCGGGCCGCCGCCTCGGCCGCGTCGGCGGCGGCGCTCGCCACGCTCAGGATCGTGCCCTCGACGGGGTGCGCGACGGCCTCGCGGGCGAGTTCGGCGGCGCGTCGCAGCGCCGGGGCGAGCCGGCCGCCGTATCCCTGCCCGTGTCCCCGCCCAAACCCCTCGCCGTGTCCCTCGTCCGCGTGATCCCCGTCACCGGGCGCCCCGTCCGCCAGCACCTCGGCCATGCCGCGCAGAAGCTGCGCCAGGATCGTCCCCGAGTTTCCCCGGGCGCCGATCAGCGCGCCGTGTGCCATGGCCCGTACGGCGTCGGCCGGGGCGGGCGCGGAGACACCCGTCTCGTGCGCCGCGAACACGGCCTCGACCGCCTGTGCGGCGGACTCCACGGTCAGATAGAGGTTGGTGCCGGTGTCCCCGTCCGCGACCGGATAGACGTTGATCGCGTCGATCTCCTCGCGCTCCCGGCCCAGGGCCTCCAGCGCCAGCGCGCACCAGCTCCGCACCGCTGCGGCGTCGAGGGTCTGCGGCACCTGCGGGGTCCTCCTCCGTCGGTCGGCGTGATGCGAGAAGGGTATAGTTTCCAGGTACCGAGGCAGTCGTTGTATGCTGCTGCGGTTGCCCGATGAGAGTCGGGCCAATCCCCCGGCAAAGCGACATCGACAGTTTTTTGTCTCGTTGATTCAGCCACGCCGGATTTCTCTGTACGAGCATCTGAAGTCTTTGGAGTGACCCGTGGCTGCCAACTGCGACGTCTGCGGCAAGGGGCCGGGCTTCGGCAACAGCATTTCCCACTCGCACCGCCGTACGCCCCGTCGCTGGAACCCGAACATCCAGCGCGTGCGTGCCGTGGTCGGTCGGACGCCGAAGCGCCTCAATGTCTGCACATCGTGCATCAAGGCCGGCAAGGTCTCGCGCTGACGCCTGCGTCGTAGCGCAGCCCCTGCGGTTGCCTTGAAGAGCCGGTCCACCTCGGTGGACCGGCTCTTTGCCGTACCTCGGCAGCCGGCTTCCCCGGCCCGGAGAACCACAGGCCCGAAAAACCACAGGCCCGCAGCCTCGGACCCGACACCTCGGGTCCGGTCTCTCACGCCCGGAACCGCCAGGCGTGGTCCACCGGGCCGATGCCGGTGCCCAGTGCGAAGCCGTGCGCGATCGCGCCCGTCACGTACTCCTTGGCGGCCCCGACGGCCGTCACCACGTCCTGCCCGCCCGCGAGCCCCGCGGCGATCGCCGACGCGTAGGTGCACCCCGTGCCGTGCGTGTGCCGGTTGTCGAGGCGCGGCGCCCGCAGCCAGTGCTCCTCGGTGCCGTCAGTGAGCAGGTCCACCGCGTCCCCCGGCAGATGCCCGCCCTTGATCAGCGCCCAGCGGGGCCCGAACTCCAGGAGGGCGTGCGCCGCGAGCCGCAGATCCGCCTCGTCCGCCACCCGTACGCCGGTGAGCTGTGCCACCTCGTCCAGGTTGGGGGTGGCCACCGTCGCGGTGGGCAGCAGCCTCTGCCGTACGCCGTCCAGCGCCGAGGCGGCCAGCAGCGGATCGCCGTGCTTGGAGACGCCGACCGGGTCGACGACCACGGGGACGCCGGTCCCGGCGAGCAGTTCGGCCACGGCGTCGACCAGGACGGCGGAGGAGAGCATGCCGGTCTTCACGGCCTGCACCCCGATGTCGTCGACGACGCTGCGGTACTGCGCCCGTACCGCCTCCACCGGCAGTTCCCAGGCGCCCTGGACGCCCCGGGAGTTCTGCGCCGTCACGGCGGTGAGCACGCTCATGCCGTGCGTGCCGAAGGCCAGCATCGTCTTGAGGTCCGCCTGGATGCCCGCACCGCCGCCGGAGTCCGATCCGGCGACGGTGAGAACACGGGGCGGCACGGGCACGGATGTCGGCATACCGACGAATCTACGGGCCCGCGCGCACCGCGCTCCTACAGGGTGTCCTCGATGTCACCGAAGTGGTCCCAGCCGCCCTTGCTGGTCCACGGGGCGCCGTCGACCGTCACCTGGGGCAGCGCGGAGGGGTTGAGGACCTCCCCGATCACCTTCCAGCGCGCCGGGAGTTTGGCGTCCGAGGGGAATGTCGCGACGATCGCGTGGTCCTCCCCGCCGGTCAACACCCACTGGAGCGGGTCGACGCCGACCGCCTGACCGATGTCGTTCATCTGCGAGGGGATGTCGATCAGACCGGACCGCAGATCGATACGGACCTGGCTGGCGTCCGCGATGTGCCCGAGGTCCGCGACGAGTCCGTCACTGACGTCGGTCATCGCGGTGGCGCCGAGACCGGCCGCCGCCGGGCCCGCGTGGTACGGCGGCTCCGGCCTGCGGTGCGCCTCCACGAAGGCGCGCGGTGAGCGGAAGCCCCGGGAGAGCACCGCGTGGCCCGCCGCCGACCAGCCCAGCCAGCCGGTGTAGGCGACCACGTCGCCGGGCCGGGCGCCCGACCGGGTCACCGGCTCGTGGTTGCGCAGATCGCCCAGCGCCGTGATCGCGATCGTGATGGAGTCGCCGCGCACCACGTCGCCGCCGACCACGGCGGCGCCCGCGACCTGGCATTCGTCGCGGATGCCGTCCATCAGCTCGGTGGGCCAGGTGACCGGGAGTTCGGCCGGCACGACCAGCCCGAGCAGCAGCGCGGTGGGCACCGCGCCCATCGCCGCGATGTCGGCCAGGTTCTGCGCGGCGGCCTTGCGGCCCACGTCGTACGCCGTCGACCAGTCACGGCGGAAGTGCCGCCCCTCCAGGAGCAGATCCGTACTCGCCACGACCCTGCGGTCGGGGGCCGCCACGACCGCGGCGTCGTCGCCCGGCCCGAGCCGCACCGCCGGGGTGGTGGTGAGCCGGGACGTCAGCTCTCTGATGAGCCCGAACTCCCCCAACTCGCCCACGGTTCCCTTCACCGAGTCTCCCCTTCTCTTGCTCTCTTCACCGGTCTCTTGCTCTCTACACCGGGCCGCGTCTGCGCGCGCGGCCCCTCACTGCTGTCGCTGCCGTCATCAGGTACGTCAACACCGTCGTACGCCAGGTCACGCCCGCGTGTCACGGCGGGTGTGCCGTACCCCGCGCCGTACCCCGCGCCGTACCCCGTGCCGCGCCTCATGCCGTCCGTCGCGCGTGCCATGCCGCCCGCTCGCGTCAACGTGGACACACCTACGCCACCCCGCGGGCGCCACCGGGCGCCCGGGTCTCCCCGCGGCCCGCGGCGACGCGATACCGTGGCGTCTCTTTCCCCACATGATCCTCGTGGCCGCCCTGGAGGTTCCGTGGTACAGGCGTACATCCTTATTCAGACCGAGGTGGGCAAGGCGACGGCCGTCGCCGAGACCATCGCAAAGATTCCGGGAGTGATCCAGGCCGAGGACGTCACCGGTCCTTACGACGTGATCGTCCGGGCTCAGGCGGACACCGTCGATGAGCTCGGCCGCATGGTCGTCGCCAAGGTCCAGCAAGTAGAAGGCATCACCCGCACCCTGACCTGCCCGGTCGTCCATCTCTAGACCGCCCCCGTCTACGCTTGGCCGGTGATACGTATCCGTCGCCCGGTTCCGGGCCGCAGGCTGTCCGGCCGTTCGTTCGCCCGTCTTCCCGCCGTCGCCGTCCTTCTGTCGGCGGCGGCGGGCTGTTCTTCCACGGACACCTCGGTCGCGGTTCCCGCCCCCGCCAAGGAGGAGGCGGCCCTCTGCCGGGCGCTGCACAAAGAACTGCCCAAGACCCTCGCCGACCTCGGCCGCTCCGATCCCGAGCCGCGCTCGGAGCTGACCGCGGGGTGGGGGGACGGCGCGATCGTACTGCGCTGCGGGGTGCCCCGGCCCGCGGGGATGGACAACGCCCAGGCGCAGGGCGTGGAGGCGAACGGCGTCAACTGGATGCTGGAGGAGCGGGACTCCGGTCCGCGGTTCACCACGACCTATCGCCGGACCTATGTCGAGGTCACGATGTCCACGCGCTACACGCACGACTCCACCCCGCTCGCAGGGCTGGCCGAGGCCGTCGAGAAGACGGTCCCGCCCAGCCTGTAGACACTGTCCCCTGCCGCTGTGCGCGCGGGCCCGGTGCGGCGGGCGCACCGGGCCGTACGCGCCGTACGGTGCGGACGTTTCCCGGACGTGCTCAGCGCAGGCCGGTCGGGCGGCGCAGCGCCGCCTGGATGAGCAGGTCCACCAGTTCCGCGTAGGAGACGCCGCTCTCCTGCCACATGCGCGGGTACATGGAGATGGGTGTGAAGCCCGGCATCGTGTTGATCTCGTTGATGACGAACTCGCCGTCCTCGGTGAGGAAGAAGTCCGCGCGGACCAGCCCCTCGCAGGAGGTGGCCTCGAACGCCGCCACCGCGAGCCGCCGTACCTCCGCGGTCTCCCCGGGCGTCAGCGGCGCGGGCACCAGACCGGCCGCCGAGTCGATGTACTTGGCCTCGAAGTCGTAGAAGTCGTGCTCCGTCACCGGCGGGATCTCGGCGGGCACGCTGGCGCGCGGACCGTCCTCGAACTCCAGCACGCCGCACTCGATCTCGCGCCCGCGCAGCAGCGACTCGACCAGGATCTTGGGGTCGTGGCGGCGCGCCTCGGTGATCGCCTCGTCGAGCCCCGAGACGTCGTCGACCTTGGTGATGCCCATGGAGGAGCCGCCCCGGGCGGGCTTCACGAAGAGCGGCCAGCCGTGCTCGGCGGCGAAGTCCACGATCTTCGCGCGGGCGGCGGCGCCCGGCGCCCCGCCGTCCTCGGGGACCTGCTCCCACTCACGGGGCCGGATCACCATGTACGGGCCGACGGGCAGCCCGAAGGAGGTGAACACCCGCTTCATGTACTCCTTGTCCTGGCCGACGGCCGAGGCGAGAACGCCCGCGCCGACGTACGGGATCCCGGACAGTTCCAGCAGCCCCTGGAGGGTGCCGTCCTCCCCGTACGGGCCGTGCAGCACCGGGAAGACCACGTCGACGTCGCCCAGCACCTTGGGCACGGAGCCCGGTTCGCTGTAGACGACCTCACGGCTGCCCGGGTCGACGGAGAGGACGACGGAGCCGTCCGTGGACTCGGCGATCTGCTCGACGCTCGGCAGGGAGCGCTCGGCGATACCCATCCGCTCCGGGTCGTCGGCGGTGAGCGCCCAGCGGCCGTCGGTGGTGATGCCGATCGGCAGGACGTCGTACTTCGTACGGTCGATGGACCGCAGTACGGCGCCGGCCGTGACCACCGAGATGGCGTGCTCGGAGCTGCGGCCGCCGAAGACGACGGCCACGCGCGGCTTGCGGGGCGGCTGCTCGGCGCCGCTCTCCGCGCTGTGCCCAAGGCTGCGCTCGGGGCTTCGGGAGGAGTTCTCGCTGCTCATATCGCGATGAGCGTACCTGCTGGTACCGCCCGAGTCAGCGTCGCTCGGGCTTGGCGCTGCGCGACATCAGCTCCTTGAGCGCGACGAGCGGCGGCTTCCCGTTGTGCACGATGTCCACGACGGTTTCGGTGATGGGCATGTCGACATCGTGGCGCCGCGCCAGATCCAGTACGGACTCGCAGGACTTGACGCCCTCGGCGGTCTGCTTGGTGACCGCGATGGTCTCCTGGAGGGTCATCCCACGGCCGAGGTTGGTGCCGAAGGTGTGGTTGCGGGAGAGCGGTGAGGAACACGTGGCGATGAGATCGCCCATTCCGGCGAGTCCGGAGAAGGTGTGGGGGTCGGCGCCCATGGCGAGGCCGAGCCGGGTGGTCTCGGCGAGTCCGCGGGTCATCAGGGACGCCTTGGTGTTGTCGCCGAGGCCCATCCCGTCGGCGATGCCCACGGCGAGACCGATCACGTTCTTGACGGCTCCGCCGAGTTCGCAGCCGACGACGTCGGTGTTGGTGTACGGGCGGAAGTACGGGGTGTGGCAGGCGGCCTGGAGCCGCTGGGCGACCCCCTCGTCCTCGCAGGCGACGACGGCGGCGGCCGGCATCCGGCCCGCGATCTCCTTGGCGAGGTTGGGTCCGGTGACGACGGCGACCCGCTCGGCGGGGGCCTTGGCGACCTCCTCGATCACCTCGCTCATCCGCTTGGCGGTGCCGAGTTCGACGCCCTTCATCAGGGAGACGAGGACGGTGTCGGAGGGGAGTACGGGCGCCCACCGCGCGAGGTTGCCGCGCAGCGTCTGCGAAGGCACGGTGAGCACGGTGAACTCGGCGTCGCGCGCGGCCTCGGCCGGGTCGGTGGTGGCCCGTACGCCGGCGGGCAGTTCGAAGCCCGGCAGGTAGGCGGGGTTGGCGCGGGTGGTGTTGATGGCGTCGGCGATCTCGGGGCGCCGGCCCCAGATCGTCACGTCGCATCCCGCGTCGGCGAGGACCATGGCAAACGCCGTACCCCAAGATCCCGCTCCGAAGACGGCGACCCGCGTCACTTCGACCCCTCTTCCGCGGCTTTGCGCCGCTGTTCTTCCCTGGCCTTGCGGTAGTCGTACGAGACGGTGGGCACCGGCTCGCCGCGTACCTCGGACAGCAGTTCCGTGATGGCGGCCATGATGACCTCGGTGGCCTCGCGCAGCAATTCGGGGGCGATCTCCCGGTCGTAGAAGCGCGACAGGTCGACGGGCGGGCCGACGAGGACGTGGTGGGTCTTGCGCGGGAAGAGGTGGGCTTTCGTGGCGTACGGCGCCAGCACGAGGTTGGCGCCCCACTGCGCGACGGGGAGGACCGGGCACTTGGTCTGGAGGGCGACCCGGGCCACCCCGGTCTTGGCGGTCATGGGCCACATGTCCGGGTCGCGGGTGAGGGTGCCCTCGGGGTAGAACGCCACGCACTCGCCCCGCTCGACCGCGTCGATGGCGGCGCGGAAGGCGCTCAGGGCGTCGCTGGTCTCGCGGTAGACGGGGATCTGCCCCGTGCCGCGCATGACGGCGCCGATGAACCCCTTGGTGAAAAGGCCGTCCTTGGCGAGGAAGCGCGGAACGCGGCCGGTGTTGTACTGGAAGTGGGCGTAGGCGAACGGGTCGAGATGCGAATTGTGGTTCACCGCGGTGATGAATCCGCCGTCGGCCGGAATGTGCTCCGTACCCCGCCAGTCCCGCTTGAGGAGAAGGATCAGCGGCGGTTTTGCGATGACAGCCGCCAGGCGGTACCAGAAGCCGATTCTACGGCGGGACACTCGAACACCTTCCTCTTCTCGCCGGGCCCGTGCCCGGCTGCCGGGGGTCAAGTGTGGCCTCGGTCCCCTGCTCTGTCGAGAACACCGTACGCCCCGGTCCCGGGACCGCCCCTGTGGGCCGTGGCGGTGCCGGGCCACAATAGAGGGCCGATACACATGGCCTGTACACGGGCCACCGCGCAGGGAGGGAGAGCGGACACGGAGATGGACGGAGAGTTCGCCACGCACACCGATCCGGCCGCCCCATGGTCCCTGGTCGTCCCGCTCAAACCACTCCGGCTCGCGAAGAGCAGGCTCGCGGTCGCGACGGGGGACGCGCTGCGCCCGCGGCTCGCCCTCGCGTTCGCGCTGGACACGGTGGCCGCGGTGCTGGCCTGCTCCGTCGTCCGCGACGTGGCGGTGGTGACCGACGACCCGACGGCGGCGGCGGAGTTGTCCGCGCTGGGCGCGCGCGTCGTGCCGGACACCCCGGCGGACGGTCTCAACGCGGCGCTCGCGCACGGGGCGCGGGCGGTCAGGGCGCTGCGGCCCCGGGCGGCGGTGGCCGCGCTCAACGCGGACCTGCCGGCGCTCCGCCCGGCGGAACTGGCGCTGGTCCTGGCCGCGGCGGAGCCATTTCCGCGCGCTTTTCTCGCGGACGCCGCGGGAATCGGTACGACTTTGCTGACGGCGGGGCCCGGCGTGGAATTGAATCCGGCTTTCGGCGGCCCCTCCCGTGCTGGACATTTGTCGACAGGGGCGGTGGAAATACTTCTGGCCGGGGTGGATTCCGTACGGCGGGATGTCGATACGGGCGAGGATCTGCTGCGCGCGGCGGAACTCGGGCTCGGTCCGCACACGGCTCTGCGGTACGGGGGGACCGCCGGGGACGGCGGACATCAGGCGTACGGTCCGCTCCCGGCGCCCGGTCCCTGCGGCTGAGGCCCACGGCGCGAGGAACTGCCACCCGGGCGATACGCTGCGGCTATGCAGGCGACCTCGTACACCTACGATTCCGAGACCCGTTGCGGGAGTGTGCTGCTGGACGACGGCACCCCGGTGGAGTTCGACTCGGCGGCCTTCGACGCCGGCGGGCTGCGGCTGCTCCGACCGGGTCAGCGGGTACGGATCGAGACCGAGGGCCCGGGCGAGGACGGGACGCCGCGCATCACGCTGGTGACCCTCCAGACCCTCTGAGGCTTGCGGCTTCCGCACCGCCTCACAGCGCCCCGTACGCCGCCCCGTGGCGCCCCGTACGCCCTATAAGCGCGCCACAGCGCCCCATAGGACCCGTGCGGCCGGGCGGGGCCGGGCGGTCACGGCGCCGCGCGGCGGGCTCCGGAAACGCCGCGGGCCGGGCTCCCCGAGGGGAGCCCGGCCCGGCGCGTACGGCCCTGTACCGCTTCCTGCTTACTTCTTCCTGGCGACGGTCTTCTTCGCCGTCGTGGTGCGCGCGGTGGTCTTGCGCGCCGGGGCCTTCTTTGCGGTCGCCTTCTTGGCCGGCGCGGTCTTCTTCGCGGTGGCCTTCTTGGCGGTGCCCGTGGCCTTCTTGGCGGTCTTCTTCGCCGTGGCCGTGGTCTTCTTGGCGGTCTTCTTCGCCGCGCTGGTCTTCTTGGCGGCGGTGGTCTTGGCGGTCGTGGTCTTCTTGGCCGCGGTCTTCTTCCCGGCCGTCGCCGCCTTCTTGGCGGTGGCCTTCTTGGCCGCGGCCTTCACGGTCGTACGGGTGGAAGATCCGCCCGAGAGGCTGCCCTTGGGGGCCTTCTTGACGGCCACGTCGTTCTTCGGGAGCTTCTTCGAGCCGCTCACGAGGTCCTTGAAACCCTGGCCCGCGCGGAACCGCGGCACCGAGGTCTTCTTGACCCGCACGCGCTCGCCCGTCTGCGGGTTACGGGCGTAACGCGCCGGGCGGTCGACCTTCTCGAACGAACCGAAGCCGGTGACCGAGACCCGGTCACCGGCGACCACCGCGCGGACGATCGCGTCGAGTACCGCGTCGACCGCGTCCGCGGCCTGCTGACGGCCGCCGACCTTGTCCGCAATCGCTTCTACGAGCTGCGCCTTGTTCACGTCTTCCCCTTCGGAGACATTGCCAGAACGAAAGTGTTCAAGCTTTTTCGCACGTTAGGCAGATATATACCGCAAATCAAACACGAAACGGGCTAATCACCCTAGTGCCGCAACGAAGTCGGCCCGGCAGAGTTCCGCGGAGGGTCAGAGACCTTCCGGAAAACGACCCTCGTCCAGGTCCTTCATCAAGCGGTCCAGACGCCTTGCCGCGCCCGGGAGATCGTGTTTCGCCGCGGCCGTGATGACCAGCAGCTTCCGGGAGAGAGCCTGTCGGACGCCCTCCGGGACTTGCAGGGCACGCACTCTTGCGTGCGCATCTTTGAGTTGTTCGGCGACTAACCCGTAGAGCTTGAGTTGGCTGTCGCGTTCCATGCACCGATTGTGCCATCTGGGGCGAGTTGTCGCCCGACAGGGGCTCAACAAGCAACTGCACCCCCTACCTGGAGGCAGGGGGTGCAGTAGGGGAAACGCGCTGATCAGGCAGCGATTGTGCGTGGTTTGAAGGACGGCCTGGCGGCCTCGTACGCGACGATCTCGGACTCGTTCTGAAGGGTGAGGCTGATGTCGTCGAGCCCGTTCAGCAAGCGCCAGCGGGCGTTCTCGTCAAGCTCGAAATCGGCCACAAGCGTTGCTCCGTCAGGGGCGGTCGCGCGGACCTGGCGCCGCTCCAGGTCGACCGTGACCTCCGCCGTGGGGTCGCTCTCGGTGATCGCCCAGAGGGCGTCCACGACGGACTGCTCCAGAACGACGGTCAGCAGGCCGTTCTTGAGCGAGTTCCCACGGAAGATGTCCGCGAACCGGGAGGAGATGACGGCCTTGAAACCGAAGTTCTGGAGGGCCCAGACGGCGTGTTCCCGGGACGATCCCGTGCCGAAGTCGGGTCCGGCCACCAGGACCGAGGCCCCGGCGTACTCGGGCCGGTTGAGGACGAAGGACGGGTCCTTGCGCCACGCCTCGAACAGCCCGTCCTCGAACCCGTCCCTGGTGACCTTCTTGAGCCAGTGGGCGGGGATGATCTGGTCGGTGTCGACGTTGCTGCGGCGCAGCGGGACGGCGGGACCGGTGTGGGTGGTGAAGGCTTCCATGGTTATCGCGCTCCAGCGGGCGTACGGTCGCCGGCACCGGCGTCGGACAGATCGGCGGGCGAGGCCAGGTGGCCCAGTACGGCGGTGGCGGCGGCGACCTGGGGGGAGACGAGATGCGTCCGGCCGCCCTTGCCCTGCCTGCCCTCGAAGTTACGGTTGGACGTGGACGCGGAACGCTCGCCGGGCGCGAGTTGGTCGGGGTTCATACCCAGGCACATCGAGCAGCCCGCGTGCCGCCATTCGGCGCCCGCGGCGGTGAACACCTTGTCCAGGCCCTCGGCGACGGCCTGGAGAGCGACGCGTACCGAGCCGGGGACGACCAGCATCCGTACGCCGTCGGCGACTTTGCGGCCCTCCAGCAGGGTGGCGGCCGAGCGCAGGTCCTCGATACGGCCGTTGGTGCAGGAGCCTACGAAGACGGTGTCGACCTTGATGTCGCGCAGCGCCTGCCCGGCGGTCAACCCCATGTACTCCAGGGCCTTTTCGGCGGCGAGCCGCTCCGAAGCGTCCTCGTACGAAGCCGGGTCGGGGACGTGCGCGGAGAGCGGCAGCCCCTGGCCCGGGTTGGTGCCCCAGGTGACGAACGGCGCCAGTTCCCCGGCCTTGATGAAGACCTCGGCGTCGAAGACCGCGTCGTCGTCGGTGCGCAGCGTCTGCCAGTACGCGACGGCCGCGTCCCAGTCGGCGCCCTCGGGGGCGTGGTCGCGGCCCTTGAGGTAGTCGAAGGTGGTCGCGTCGGGGGCGATCATGCCCGCCCTGGCGCCGGCCTCGATCGACATGTTGCAGATCGTCATCCGGGCCTCCATCGACAGACTCTCGATGGCGGAGCCCCGGTACTCCAGGATGTAGCCCTGGCCGCCGCCGGTGCCGATCTTCGCGATGATCGCGAGGATCAGGTCCTTGGCGGTGACGTCGGCGGGCAGTTCGCCCTCGACCGTGATCGCCATGGTCTTGGGGCGGGCCAGCGGCAGCGTCTGGGTGGCGAGGACGTGCTCGACCTGGCTGGTGCCGATGCCGAACGCGAGCGCGCCGAAGGCGCCGTGGGTGGAGGTGTGGCTGTCGCCGCAGACCACCGTGGTGCCGGGCTGGGTCAGGCCGAGCTGCGGGCCCACGACATGGACGACGCCCTGCTCGACATCGCCCAGCGGGTGCAGTCGTACACCGAAGTCGGCGCAGTTCTTGCGCAGGGTCTCCAACTGGACGCGGGAGACGGGGTCCGCGATGGGCTTGTCGATGTCGAGGGTCGGGGTGTTGTGGTCCTCGGTCGCGATGGTGAGGTCGAGCCGCCGGACCTGCCGGCCGTTCTGGCGGAGGCCGTCGAACGCCTGGGGGCTGGTCACCTCGTGCAGCAGGTGCAGATCGATGAAGAGAAGGTCGGGCTCGCCCTCCGCGCGCCGGACGACATGGTCGTCCCAGACCTTCTCCGCGAGTGTCCTACCCATCGCTTTCCCTCCGGCCGGCCTCTCGTGGCCGGCTCTCCTAGAGATATGTGGGCCCACGTCCGTACCCCACGCACCGGACGTCGGCGGGGGACCCTTGGTCATGGGCCCGTCTCCCGCGGGCCCGATTCCGCGGGCCCGTACCTACAGGTTGGCAACTTCCCCGGAAAATTGAACTTGCGTTTCACAGAGTGAGACGCGAGTATCGTTTCATGGACAACTCTAGCGGCGTCGGCGTTCTCGACAAGGCGGCTCTGGTATTGAGCGCCCTGGAGTCCGGTCCGGCCACCCTCGCCGGGCTGGTCGCGGCGACCGGGCTCGCACGACCCACGGCCCACCGGCTGGCCGTGGCACTGGAACACCACCGACTGGTGGCGAGGGACATGCAGGGCCGGTTCATCCTGGGCCCCCGGCTGGCCGAGCTGGCCGCGGCGGCGGGCGAGGACCGCCTGCTGGCCACGGCGGGACCGGTCCTCACGCATCTGCGGGACCTGACCGGCGAGAGCGCGCAGCTCTACCGCCGCCAGGGCGACATGCGGATATGTGTGGCGGCGGCGGAGCGGCTCTCCGGGCTGCGGGACACGGTTCCGGTCGGCTCGACCCTGACCATGAAGGCGGGCTCCTCGGCCCAGATCCTGATGGCCTGGGAGGAGCCGGAGCGGCTGCACCGCGGCCTTCAGGGGGCCCGTTTCACGGCGACGGCGCTCTCGGGCGTACGGCGCAGGGGCTGGGCCCAGTCGATCGGCGAGCGGGAGCCGGGCGTGGCCTCGGTCTCGGCGCCGGTACGGGGCCCGTCGAACCGGGTGGTCGCGGCCGTCTCGGTATCCGGACCGATCGAGCGCCTGACGCGCCACCCGGGCCGGATGCACGCCCAGGCCGTGATCGACGCGGCGGGGCGGCTGAGCGAAGCCCTGCGCCGCGCGAGCTGACCCAGCGGGACCGGTCAACCACCAGACAACCCCCGGCAGGCCGCTCCAGCGCCGCAGCGGCCCGCCAGACCCCGGCCGGCTCCCCCGGTCAGGGACGGATCACAGCGTCACGAAGCGAGGCGGTCCGCCGCGCGCTCACCGCGCCTGCCGACCGGGACCACCCCGCCCACGGCTCCGAGGCCGAACTCCGGCATGTTGACGTAGATACTCTCGTACGAGCCGGCGGGGACCGCGTAGGTCTCGTGCCAGAACCCCACCCCGCCGCCACCCTCGCGCGCCCTGCGGTTGAACGCCGCCCAGGCAGGACGGTGCTCGCCATCCCGCGCCGCCGCGTACGCCAGCAGTTTCTCCGTGGACTCCCAGTACTGGACGAGGTAGAAGAGGCGCGCTCCGCCCACCAGCACCCGGGCGGATATCAGCCCGCTGGAACGGTCCCGGGCCAGCTCCTTCAGCATCCGCGGCATGGCCCTGGCCACGGGCCACCAGTCGCGCGGTGAGCGGAACTTGTTGATGCGCATCCCGATCAGGAACACGACCACCCCCTGGTCGGCACCGGCGGTCATCCGCCCTTCGATCACCTTCGCGCCCATAACGGCCCCCTCTTCCTGTCTTCCATGACATCCCCATCGATTGGATAGCTCGACTATCCATGATTGGATAGTGACACTGTCCAAGGAAAGGTGCAACCGGGATGCGCATGGCGGAGCTGAGCGAACGCAGCGGGGTCCCCACCGCCACGATCAAGTACTACCTGCGCGAGGGGCTGCTCCGGCCCGGCCGCCGGATCAACGCCACCCAGGCCGCGTACGACGAGGAGCATCTGCGCAGACTGCGGCTGGTCAGGGCGTTGATCCAGGTGGGCCGGATGCCGGTGGCCATGGCGCGGGAGGTCCTGGTGGCGGTGGAGGACGAGTCGCTCGACCGGCACAGCCGGATCGGCGCGGCGGTCTGGTCGCTCCCCGACGACTCCCCGCCCGCGGCCTCCGGTACGGCGGCCACGGGCCCGGCGGCCCCCGTACCCGACGCCGCGGTGGAGGCGGCCGAGCAGCAGGCGACGGAGCTGCTGGTACGGCTCGGCTGGAGCTTCGGCAGCGAGGCACGGGCCGAGTCCCCCGCGTACCGCAGGCTCGTCGAGGCGATCGCGGCCCTGGAGCGGAGCGGCTATCCGTGCACCTTGGAGGACCTGCTCGCGTACGGGCGCTCCGCGGGCGAACTCGGCGCCGTGGACCTGGACATGATCGAGCGGTACGAGCCGGGGACCCGGCAGGTCGAGGCGGCGGTGGCGGGGACGGTGCTGTACGAACCGGTGTTGCTGAGCCTGCGGCGGCTCGCCCAGGCGGAGGAGTCCAACCGGCGCTTCGGCGAGGGCGGTTGACCGTACGGGGCGCAGACCGCGCTGACCGTGCAGGGCAACCAAAAGACCCTCCCGGGAGGGAGGGTCTTCATCGTGATCTTTTCCTACGTGGTACCCCCGACCGGATTCGAACCGGCGCTACTGCCGTGAGAGGGCAGCGTGCTAGGCCGCTACACAACGGGGGCGTTGCAGATACAGTCTGCGCTGGGCTACCAGGACTCGAACCTAGAACAACGGAACCAGAAACCGTCGTGTTGCCAATTACACCATAGCCCATGGTGATTCTTGAGAATCAGTACCCCCGACCGGATTCGAACCGGCGCTACTGCCGTGAGAGGGCAGCGTGCTAGGCCGCTACACAACGGGGGCCCTAGCGATCCTGCATCAACGTATCCGGGTGCGACCCGAGGACGTCGGAGAGAAGGATCTGTACCCCCGACCGGATTCGAACCGGCGCTACTGCCGTGAGAGGGCAGCGTGCTAGGCCGCTACACAACGGGGGCGTTGCAGATACAGTCTGCGCTGGGCTACCAGGACTCGAACCTAGACTAACGGAACCAGAAACCGTCGTGCTGCCAATTACACCATAGCCCACCAAAGCTCAACCCCCGTGTGGGGGTTTAGTCTGGCGTGCGCTTCCCGGTCGGACCTTGCGGTTTCTCGGGCGGCGCAGGAAGAACATTACCCGATCGCGGACGGCGCTCCAAAACGGGTATCCCCGCGCAGTACGGCGGGAAGCTGCCCCAGATCGGTGATCCGCACCAGCTCGGGACGCCCGCCGAGCCCGCCCCGGTCCAGCCAGACCCCGGCGAGCCCGGCGGCCGTGGCCCCGCCGGCGTCGATGTCGGGCTCGTTCCCGACGTACGCCACCTCGCCCGGCTCCAGCGCGAGCGCGTCGCAGGCGGCGTGGAAGGCTGCCGCGTCGGGCTTGGAGACCCCCAGCTCGGCGGCGCAGAGCACGGCCTCGAAGTGATCGCGCACGCCGAGGACGCGCAGCTTCCGGTCCTGGTTGATGGTCGAGGAGTTCGACAGGACGGCCTGCCGGTAGTCGGCGGCGAGCAGATCGAGAGCGACGAGGCTGTCGGGGAACAGGCTCCAGGCGGCCTCGTAGTGCGTGATGTACCGGTCGAACCACGCGTCGGCCTCGGCGTCACTCAGCCCCGCACCGACGAAGCCCCGCACCCGGTCGCGCCGCTGCCCCAGAAAATCCGTCTCCCCGGCCGCGAACCGCAGCCACTGGGCATCGGTGATCTCCCGCCACCGTCCGAGAGCCTGATCGACGGTTTCACCGGGATCGGCCATGCCCTCGGCGGCGAGATGCCGCTGCATACCGGCGCGGTCGGCGGCGGTGTAGTCGAAGAGGGTGTCGTCGATGTCCCAGAGGACGGCACGAATCGCCATACGGCGACGGTACCGCGCGGGGGGGGCGCGGAGGTGTGGCGGCGTGGGGTGCGGGTTCGGGCGGGGCCTGTCGGGGTGGGCCGGGGGTGCGTTATGCGGGCGGGCCGCCCCCTCCCTGATCCGATGGTCGCGGTTCCGGGCCGGGGGGGGGGGGGGGGGGCGCGCGGCCAGGGCGGGGGGCCCGGACGCGCTCCGGCG
>NZ_JBIWFO010000017.1:0-13296 GCF_044763125.1 Streptomyces sp. NPDC096310
GCCGCTTCTTCCGCGACCGCACCGGTCTCACCCCGGCCGCCTTCGCCGCCCGCGACACCACGGCCCACCAGTGAGCGGAGTGCGGCGGCGGCGCGTACCCCTGACCGTCCACGTCGTCCTGCGGAGCTGTCGGAACTCCTTACCGTGTTCGTCCACTGAGAGGGGAAGGGCGAGCCGGGCCTCCAGCGGTGGCGAACGGGATTCCCCACCAGGACCGCACCCCTGGTGCGGTCGGGGCCGTGGGAGCGGTGGCGGTCATGACGTGTCCTTCCGGCGCGGCCCAGGGGTTTTGCGCGGTGTGTCGGCTGCTGGTTGCTTGCGGTGACGCTCTCCCATCATTTCCTGGGATCCGGCGGATCGCCCGACGGTCAGCGGTCATCCGATGGTCACCAGGTGACGATTCCTTGCTCCTGGCAGGCGCGGCACGGCGCCAGCACCGCGCCGGCCTCCGCGCCCTTCGGGTCGTGCGGGAACCGGCGGCGCCCCTCCGCGGAACGCGACTGCCCCACCGCGCGGGGTGCGCGGTGGGGCAGGGGAGGAAGAGGTGAGCGGGCTCAGCTCTCCGGTCGGCCGTCGACGCGGCGCGGCAGGTCCAGCGGGTTCTCGTCACGCAGCTCCGGCGGGAGCAGCGCGGGCGGCGTGGACTGGTACGAGACCGGGCGCAGCCAGCGCTCGATCGCCGTGGCGCCGACCGAGGTGGAGGTGGAGGTCGTCGCCGGGTACGGGCCGCCGTGCTGCTGCGCGGGGGCGACCGCGACACCGGTGGGCCAGCCGTTGACGAGGACGCGGCCGGCCAGCGGGGTCAGTTCGGCGAGGAGTTCGGCGGCGCCGGGCTCGGTGCCGTCGGCCTCCTCACCCGCGAGGTGGAGGGTGGCGGTGAGGTTGCCGGGGAGGCGGGAGAGGATCGACGTGACCTCGTCCGTGGAGGTGTACCGGGCGACGACCGCGACCGGGCCGAAGCACTCCTCCAGCAGCAGGTCGTGCGGTCCCTCCGCGGTGAGCAGTTCGGCGGGCAGGGTGAGGAAGCCCGCGCTGACGGTGTGCTCGCCGCCCGCGCCGGGGGTGACGGGGGCGTCCACGCCGGGGAGCGCGGCCCGTTCGGCCACGCCCGCGACGAAGGCGTCGCGCATCCGGTGGTCGAGCATCACGCCGGGCTCGGTGTCGCTGACCGCCGAGGTCAGGGACTTGAGCAGCCGGTCGCCTGGCTCACCGGCCGGGGCCAGCACGAAGCCGGGCTTGGTGCAGAACTGGCCGACGCCGAGCGTCATCGATCCGGCCAGCCCGGCGCCGATCTCCTCGGCGCGGCCCGCGGCGGCGGCCTCGGTGATCACCACGGGGTTGAGGGAGCCCAGCTCGCCGTGGAAGGGGATGGGCGCGGGCCGGGCGGCGGCCGCGTCGAAGAGGGCGCGCCCGCCGCGTACGGAGCCGGTGAAGCCGGCCGCCGAGACCAGCGGGTGCTTGACCAGTTCGACCCCGGCCTCGAAGCCGTGGACGAGGTTCACCACGTCCTCGGGCAGTCCCACCTCGGCGGCGGCCCTGCGCAGCACGGAGACGCACAGCTCGGAAGTGGCGGGGTGGTCGGGGTGCGCCTTGACGACGACCGGGCAGCCGGCCGCGAGGGCGCTCGCGGTGTCGCCGCCGGGCACGGAGAAGGCGAACGGGAAGTTGCTCGCGGAGTAGACGGCGACGACGCCGAGCGGCACCTTGTAGCGGCGCAGGTCGGGCCAGGGCGGGGTGCGGTCGCCATCGGCGTGGTCGATGCGTACGTCGAGGAACGCGCCCTCGTCGACGACCTCCGCGAAGGCCCGCAGCTGGGCCGTGGTGCGGGCCAGCTCTCCGGTGAGGCGGACGGGTCCGAGGGCGGTCTCGGCGTCCGCCGCCTCGATGACGTGCTCACCGGCGGCGTCGAGCAGGTCGGCCGCCGTACGGAGCAGGGCGGCCCGCACCGTACGGTCGGCGAGCGCTCCCGCGACCGCGTGCGCGCCCCGGACCGCGCTGTCCACCTCGACGGCCGTGGCCTCCTGCGCGACCTGCTCACGCGGCTTCCCCGTTCGGGGGTCGACACTCCAGACTGGTGCTGCTGCCACCGCGGCTTCCTTCCCGACTCACGAACGTACGGACCCACTCACCGTCATCGGCTCCCTGACCCGGATACTGTTCGGTATTCTGAACAGGATTCCTGATAGTGAATGTGCAAGGACTCTATTTCCGTGCGTTCTGTGGGGTCAAGAGCGGTCAGGCGGGCAAGGCCAACGGGCCAGAAGAGGCGAGGGACGACGATGTCGGCTGCGGAAACCGGTGGAGCGCAAGTCAAGTCCGCGGTACGGACGGTCGAGCTGCTCGAATACTTCGCCGGGCGCCCCGGCATGCACTCCCTGGCCAGCGTCCAGGAGGCGGTCGGCTACCCCAAGTCGAGCCTCTACATGCTGCTGCGCACGCTGGTCGAGCTGGGCTGGGTGGAGACGGACGCGACGGGGACGCGGTACGGCATCGGCGTACGGGCGCTGCTGGTCGGCACGTCGTACATCGACGGGGACGAGGTCGTGGCCGCCGCGCGGCCGACGCTGGACCGGCTCTCGGACGAGACCAGCGAGACCATCCACCTCGCGCGGCTCGACGGCGTCAATGTGGTCTATCTCGCCACCCGTCAGTCCCAGCACTATCTGCGGCCCTTCACCCGGGTCGGCCGCCGGCTGCCCGCGCACTCGACCTCGCTGGGCAAGGCGCTGCTCGCGACCCACAGCGACGAGCAGGTGCGCGCGCTGCTGCCGGAGACGCTGCCCGCGCTGACCGAGCACACCATCACGGACCGCGAGCGGCTGATCGAGGAGCTGCGCACGGTGCGCGAGCAGGGGTACGCGGTGGACCGCGAGGAGAACACGCTCGGGCTGCGCTGCTTCGGGATCGCGATCCCGTACCGGACGCCGGCGCGGGACGCGATCAGTTGCTCGGTGCCGGTGGCCCGGCTCACGCCCGCGCACGAGCAGATGATCAAGGACACGCTGTTCGACGCGCGGGACCGGCTCACGCTCGCCACCCGGCGGCTCTGAACCCCGGCCTCGGCCCTCGGCCCAGGACCCCGGCCCAGGACCGAGGATGAAGAGTTCCTGAGACTCGCCCTCGGGGGGAACCCGGCCCCCTCCCCCGCTCGTCCCTGATACGGGATGAACAAGACGATCAGACACACAGCGGTCATCTGCCTGTCCCTGGTGCTCGCCCTCCTCGTGCGGGCGACCTGGGTCCAGGCGTACGAGGCCAAGGCACTCGCGGACGATCAGCACAACCGTCGTACCGCCATCGACCAGTACGCCCGGCCACTGGGCGACATCATCGTGGCCGGTTCGCCGGTCACCGGTTCCGCGAAGACGAGCGGGAGCGATCTGGAGTACAAGCGGACGTACCGGGACGGCGCGCTCTACGCGCCCGTCACCGGCTACAGCTCGCAGGCGTACGGCTCCACCCAGATCGAGGGCATCTACGCGGATGTCCTCGACGGGACGGACAGCCGGCTCCAGAACCCGCTCGACGCGCTCCTGAGCGAGCGGACCCGGCCGGGCGACGTGCTGACGA
This sequence comes from Streptomyces sp. NPDC096310, assembly GCF_044763125.1. NCBI lineage: Bacteria > Bacillati > Actinomycetota > Actinomycetes > Kitasatosporales > Streptomycetaceae > Streptomyces > Streptomyces sp. NPDC096310. The sequence continues at coordinate 3,571 of NZ_JBIWFO010000017.1, forward strand.
CGATCGACCCCGCCGTACAGCGCGCCGGATACGACGCGCTCGGCTCGAACAAGGGCGCCGCCGTCGCGATCGACCCGAAGACCGGCCGCGTCCTCTCCGTGGTCAGCACCCCCTCGTACGACCCCTCGGAGATCAGCGGGACGACGGACGGCGCGGCGTGGCGGAAGCTCACCGGGGACACGGACAAGCCCATGGTCAACCGCGCCCTGCGCCAGCCGCTGCCGCCGGGTTCGACGTTCAAGCTGGTGGTCGCGGCGGCGGCGCTGGAGGACGGTCTCTACAGCTCGGTGGACGAGGCGACGGACAGCCCCGACCCGTACACGCTGCCCACGACGCGCCAGGACCTGGGCAACGAGAACACCTCCGCGCCGTGCGAGAACGCCACCATCCGTACGGCCCTGCGGTACTCCTGCAACACCGTCTTCGCGAAGATGGCCGCCGATCTCGGGCAGGACAAGGTGCGGGCCATGGCGGAGAAGTTCGGGTTCAACGACGCGAAGCAGGACATGCCGGTGCGCGCCTCGGCGAGCGTCTATCCGTCCGGCATGGATCAGGCGCAGACGGCACTGACGGGCATCGGCCAGTTCGATGTGACGGCGACGCCGCTCCAGATGGCGATGGTGTCGGCGGCGCTGGCGAACGACGGGCTGATGGCCGCGCCCCACATGGTGTCGAAGGTCGTGGACGCGAGCGGCGACGCCCTCCAGTCGTACCCGGACGGGGACACGACCCGGATCGTCTCGTCCGCGACGGCGGAGCAGTTGCGCAGCGCGATGGTGACGGTCGTCGAGGACGGCACCGGGACGAACGCGCGGATCGACGGCGCCGAGGTGGGCGGCAAGACGGGCACCGCGCAGCACGGTGTGGACAACAGCCGTACGCCGTACGCCTGGTTCACGTCGTACGCGAAGGACTCCTCCAGCGGCAAGGAGGTCGCCGTCGCGGTGATCGTGGAGGACTCGGGCGCGGCCCGCTCGGAGGTCAGCGGCAACGGGCTGGCCGCGCCGATCGCGCAGAAGATGATGCGGGCGGCGCTGAAGTGACCCGCCCGTCCCGGTGACTCCGGCTGCGGGGACCCGGAGCGCCTGAGGGGCCTCAAGAGTTCTCGGGCTGAGGGTCCTCAGAGTTCTCGGGCCGCGCTCCGGGGCGGGAAGTAGGTCGTTCTCCCCATGCGCGGACCCTCCCCTCAGCGGCCACACTGACGCCTCGTGCGGTTCGGCGGCGGGAGTGGAGGGGGGAGACCATGAGGTCGACACGGGGCGGTGTGCTGCGGGACCGGAACGCGGCGCTCGCTCTCGCGGGGGTCGTCGTCTCCGGGTTCGGCACGTCCGCGATGTGGCTGGTGTCGGGGATCTGGGTCAAGTCGCTGACCGGGTCGGACAGCCTGGCCGCGCTCACGGTCTTCGCGATGTGGGCGCCGGTGCTGGTGGGTCCGGTGCTGGGGGTGGTGGCCGACCGGGTGCGGCGGCGGCCGCTGCTGATCGGCTGTCAGCTCACGCTGGCGGTGCTGCTCACCGCGCTGACGGCCGTCCAGCGGGAGACCCCGGACGCGGCGGTCGGCCGGACGGTGGCGAGCGCCAACACCCTGATGTACGTACCGAACGCGGTGGCGCTGGCGCTGGGCGCCGGCCTCGTGGCCGTCGTGAGCCACACCGTCCTGCTGCCGGTGGCCGGGGCGGCCGGGCTGCTGACGGCCGGGTGGCTCCTGCGGGCGGCGCCCGCCACGGCAGGAAGGGCCGGGCCCGACGGGGCGGGAGCGCCCGACAGGTCCGGTGGGTCCGGTGGGCCGGGTGGGTCCCCGGGCTCAGCCGGGTAGCCGGGAGAGCGCCGCCCTCACCGCCGCCAGGTCCGCGTCCGAGGCTAGGCCCGCGTGGTAGAGCCGCAGTTCGGTCGCGCCCAGTTCCGCGGCGTGCGCGGCGTCCTCGGCGAGGGCGGCCGGGTCTCCGCCCATGCCGCTGACGACGCCGAAGTTGGCGGCCAGCACCGAGGTCCCGGTGCGGTGGTCGGCGAACGGGCCGAGCATCGCCGCCGCCGCGCCGCCGGTGCAGGGCAGCACGACGCCGTCCGCGACGCCCAGGATGTGCGCCGGGTCCACGCCCGGGTTGGCGCCGACGCGGTACGGGGCGGGGTCGGCGTGCAGCAGCACCTGGAAACCGGGGGCCGCCTCCGCCCGTACGGCCGCGACGGCCGCCTCCTGGAGTCCCTGGGCGACGCCGCGCCGCCAGGTGTCGGTGAGGGCGGCGAGATCCGCGCCGAGCAGCTTCTCGACGGCGGCCCAGCCGCTCTCCCGGGATCCCGTGGCCCACACGGGGTCCAGCGCGCGCCGTACGGCGGCGGCCAGTTCGTCCGGGGCCGCGCCGAGGCCCGCGTACCCCTCCCGGCAGACCCGGCAGAAGCAGAGCGACATCAGATACTGCGCGGCGTCCCCGAGGGCGACCCCGGCGGTCTTGTCGTGGGCGTGCAGATGGCCCAGTCCGTACCAGCCGCAGGACTCCAGCTCGGTGCCGCCGGTGCCGGGGCGTACGGCGGCCTCGGCGGCCAGCTCGGTCAGGTACGCGGCGACGGCCGGCCGCGCGACACAGGGCGCCCAGGGGTAGCGGTCGCCGTAGGCGTTCACCACGGAGGTGTCGGGACGCTCGGCGCCGAGGCGGGAGTTGTGCGCGAGGACGACCCAGCTGTGCACGTCGAGTCCGGCGCCGGCCAGCGCCTCGGCGGCCTCGCCGTAGGCGTCGCCGGGGGCCCAGGCGCCCGACGGGTACGGGCGCGGCTCGCGGCCCGCCCAGCGGGCGGCGTCCGGCGGGTAGAGGACGGCGGCGTGCTCGGCGGTGACGATCCGGTGGCCCGGATGGCGCGGGGTCAGGGCGCGGGTGGAGTGGTAGGCGGCGGCCAGGGTGACCTGCTGGACCCCGAGGTCGGCGATCCGGTCGGGGGCGTCGGGGTCGCCCACCACGTCCCAGGGGTAGACGAAGGCGGAGGTCTTCACGCGTCCTCCCCGGCGGGAAGCAGCGTACGGCCGTGCTCGACGAGTTCCGCGAGGGCCTTGAGGTGGTCGGCCCGGGGTTCGCGCAGCGGTGGCCGTACCTCTCCGACGTCCAGACCGGCGAGCCGTACCCCTGCCTTGACCAGCGAGACGGCGTAGCCGCGGCCCAGGTTGCGCAGTTCGACCAGCGGTACGAAGAAGCCGTCGAGCAGCCGGACGGCCGTCGCGTCGTCGCCGGTGGTGAGCGCCCGGTGGAAGGCGAGGGCGATGTCGGGGGCGAAGGCGAAGACCGCGGAGGAGTAGAGGGTGATGCCCAGACCCCGGTAGGCGAGCCCGGTGAGTTCGGCGGTGGGCAGCCCGTTGAAGTACAGGAATTCCCGCCCGGGGAGCTCGCGGCGGACGGTGCTGACGGTCCGCTGCATCAGGTCGAGGTCGCCGTGGCCGTCCTTGAGGCCGACGATCTTCTCGTTCCGCGCCAGCGCGACGACGGTCGCGGGGGTGAACAGGGCGTTGTCGCGCTGGTAGACGATGGTCTCCAGGGACGTGGCGGCGGTCAGTTCGGTGTAGTGGCGCACCAGGCCCTCCTGGTCGGCGACGACCAGGTAGGGCGGCATGGCGAGCAGCCCGTCCGCGCCCTCCTCCTCGGCGATCCGGGCGTACCGCGTGGCCAGCGCCGTGCCGTAGCCGGCGCCCGCCACGACGGGGACGCGGCCCGCCGTCTCCTCGACGGCTGCGGCGACGCACCGGCGGTACTCCTCCGGGTCGAGCGCGTGGAACTCCCCGGTGCCGCAGCAGGCGAAGACCGCGGCGGCGCCCGCGTCGACACCGCCTCGGACGTGTGCGCGGAAGGCGTCGAGGCCGAGGCCGCCGTCCGGCCCGTACGCGGTGACGGGGAAGAACAGCGGCCCGGCCACGCGGGTGAGGCGGGCGGCGAGCGGGGCTGAGGTCACGGGCGCTCCCTGGCCGTGGGGCGAGCGTTGATGGCTCGTGCATCACTCTGATTGGTGTCCATATGTCTGAACGGCGCCACGCTAGGCCAGCCTTGAGGGGCCGGTCAAGACGGGATACCGCAACGCGGGGGCGGATTCGCGCCCCGCGGGCGACACTTGACGATGACCCGCCACCCTCCTTATTTTGTCCACGCATGTGAATTCTGTCTACGAATCTGAGTGTTCTCCGAACCGTCGAGGAGATTCCGCCCATGCCCGCACCCCGTACCGTCCTGCTCACCGGCGCCGCAGGCGGCCTCGGCACCCTGATGCGGGGCCTGCTGCCCGCGTACGGCTACGAGCTGCGCCTCTTCGACGCCACACCCATCGAGGGCGAGCCGGACGCCATCACGGCGGACCTGGCGGACAAGGCGGCGCTGCGCGAGGCGGTGGCGGGCGTCGACGCGATCATCCATCTGGCGGGCATCTCCCTGGAAGCCTCCTTCGACAAGATCGTGCGCGCCAACATCGAGGGGACGTACAACCTGTACGAGGCGGCGCACGCGGCAGGGGTACGGCGCACGGTGTTCGCCTCCAGCAACCACGCGGTCGGCTTCACCCCCCGCCCCGAGCCCGGCGAGCCGCTGATCCCGATCGACACGCCGCGCCGCCCCGACACCTTCTACGGGCTCTCCAAGTGCTTCGGGGAGGACCTGGCCCAGCTCTACTGGGACCTGCACGGCCAGGAGACCGTCTCCGTACGGATCGGCTCCTGCTTCCTGGAGCCCACCTCCGTACGGATGCTCTCCATCTGGCTGAGCCCCGGCGACTGCGCCCGGCTCTTCCACGCGGCGCTCACCGCCGAGAACGTCGGCCACACCACCGTCTACGGCTCGTCCGCCAACACCCGGCTGTGGTGGGACCTGACGACGGCGCGGGCGCTCGGGTACGAACCGCGGGACGACTCGGAGCAGTACGCCGAGAAGCTGATCGCGGAGCAGGGCGAGGCGGATCCGTCGAACCCGGCGCACACGCGGCTGGGCGGCGCCTTCACCACCGACCCGCCTCGGTGGCCTTACTGAGCACCACCGACCCGCCTCGGTGGCCTTACTGAGCACCACCGACCCGCCTCGGTGGCCTCGCCGAGACGCCTTCAGGCGGTGGGGAGGAAGGCCGCAGAAGGCGGCCGAAGGTAAGGGAACGGCAAAGCGGGGTCGTTCGTTACGTCTGGCATGACAGCTATGACCCCTGGCTCGAACATCCCTCTCCCCACCGCCCATGTCGCGGTGGACGTCGCCGCTCCCGTGCGGCTCGACGTATCGGGCCTGCTGCTCACCGCCGACGGCAAGGTGCGCTCAGACGACGACTTCATCTTCTACAACCAGCCGGCGGGCCCCGGCGTGAGCTACCGCTCCGGCGGCGGGTCGGCGCCCGACGCGATCGTCGTCGACACCACCGCCGTACCCGTCGGCATCGAGAAGATCGTCGTCACGGCGAGCCCGGACGCGGCGGGCCAGAGCTTCCAGGGCATCGAGCCCACGGCCACGATCCGGGACGCCGGCACGGGCGGCGCGCTGGCCACGTTCACCCCGCCGAGGCTGGGCGCGGAGACGGCCCTCGTGATCGTGGAGATCTATCTGCGCAACGGCGTCTGGAAGGCCCGCGCGGTCGGCCAGGGGTACGCGAACGGGCTGGCCGGGATCGCCACCGACTTCGGCGTCTCCGTCGAGGAGCCCGCCCCGGCGGCGGCGCCCGCGCCGGCCCCCGCACCCGCGATCGCCGACCCCCGGGTCGCCGCTCCCCCGGTACCGGCCACCCCGCCCCCGGCGCCCGCCGCGCCCGCGCCCGGCAGCGGGAAGATCAATCTGGACAAGGGCCGGGTCAGCCTCCAGAAGAACCAGACGGTGTCGCTGGTCAAGGGCGGCGCCCCGCTGCTCAGCCGGGTGAAGATGGGCCTCGGCTGGGAGCCGGCGTACCGGGGCAAGGACATCGACCTCGACGCGTCCGTGATCGCCTACGGTCCGGCCCGCAATCACCTCGACAGCTGCTACTTCGGCAAGCTCTCGATCCTGAACGGGGCGATCAAGCACTCCGGCGACAACCTCACGGGTGAGGGCGGCGGTGACGACGAAGTGATCGTCGTCGACCTCGGCGCGATCCCCGCCGAGGTGAGCGGCCTGGTCTTCACGGTGAACTCGTTCTCCGGGCAGAAGTTCACCGAGGTCGCCAAGGCGTACTGCCGGCTGATCGACGCGACGTCCGGCGAGGAGCTGGTCCGCTTCGACCTGACCACCGCCGAGCCGCAGACGGGCGTGATGATGGCGAAGCTGATCCGCCAGTTCTCCGGCGAGTGGGAGATGACCGGCGTCGGGGAGTTCGTGAAGTCCAGGACGGTCCGCGGGATGGTGAAGCCCGCCGCGAAGATCCTCTGACAAGAGGCTTCTCCCGCAACGGAGACTCCTCCCGGCACGGAGGATCCTCCGGCGCGGCGTGGGCAGAGCGAAGCCCCCGGGCCACCGCGGGTCCTGAAGGTCCGCGGCGGCCCGGGGGCCGGGGCGGGCCTCAGAGCTTGGTGAGCTTGGCGAAGGGGCTCAGGATCCGCCCCTGTCGACCCGAGAAATCAATGAGCACTGCGTGTTCGCCCTCGACTCCGATGACTCTTCCCAACCCGAACTGATCGTGGGAGACCCGGTCTCCCACATCGAACTGCTCGGGCGGGGGTGAGGCCGGGGCCTGGCGGTTGAAGGGACTGGACGGCAGGTGGCGCCGGGATCCGGCTGACTTTGTCATTACTTGGAGTATGCGCCCAAGGGGCCCCGCCGCGCCATGCCCGGCCGCGGACGAGCGACCGGACCACCCGCACCGCAGCCGTACGCGCCCCCTTTTCGCGCCCTATTCACTCCCCTCGCACTCCCCGCCCCCGCTCCCCTCTCCAGCTCCGCTCTCTCGTTCGTTCACCGCCGGGTCCGGCCGCCCGGTCGGCGCACCCCGGACGGCGCACCCGGACGGCGCAGCGAGACAGTGGCCGCCCGCAAGGTGGCGGGCCCTTCACGGCGGCGGCGGACGGTGGGCGGGGTGGCCCGGCTGCCGCCCGCTGTGGCGGGCGGCACGGTGTACGCGGCGACCGGCGAGCGCTGCGCCGCGCTGCGGCTGACCACCGGCGAACCGCTGCGCACCTGGGAGGTGCGGGACATCCGTGGCCTGGCGGCGGACGGCGTCGGCTGGTAGGCCCGTACCGGAAGGGGCGACGGTACGGGCCTCCAACGGCCCAGGATCCGGCGAGGGCCCCGGATCCGGCGACGGCCCCGGATCGGGCGGTGTCAGCGGCGCGGCGAGCGCCGCCACGGGCCGGTGACCGCCAGCATGATCCCCGGTTCCTGGATATTGGCGAAAAGCGTGCGGCCGTCGGGCGAGAACACGACACCCGTGAACTCGCTGTCGTTGAGGTCGTTGCGCGCGATGGGGTACGTCCGTCCGCGCTCCGTCGCGCCGAAGAGGTGCTGAAGCCCCTCGCCGTCCTCCGCGATGACCAGTCCGCCGTACGGCGAGACGGTGATGTTGTCGGGCCCGTCGAAGGAGCCGTCCTTCGTGGGATCGGGGTTGACGCCGAGCAGCACCTTGAGGGTGAGCGTGCGCCGCCGGGGGTGGTAGAACCACACCTGGCCGTCGTGCGGGGTGCCGGGGCTCTCGTCGCGGGCGTACGAGGAGACGATGTACGCGCCGCCGTCCCCCCACCACATGCCCTCCAGCTTTCTGGCCCGGGTGACGTCACCGTCGCCGAACTGCTCCCGTACCTCGACGGTCCGCGCGTCCCGCTCGGGTACGTCCACCCAGTCGACGCCGTAGACCGTACCGATGCGTGTGGCGCGCGAGAGGTCGTCGACGAACGAGCCGCCCGCGTCGAAGCAGCGCGGCGCCTGGAGGGCGCCCGCGTCGTCGGCGAGCCCGGCGAACCGGCCGCGGCCGTGCTTGAAGGCGCCCGGCGGGATCCAGCGGTAGAAGAGGCCGTTGGGGCCCGAGGCGTCCTCGGTCAGATACGCGTACCCGGTGCGGGGGTCGATGACGACGGCCTCGTGGTCGTAGCGGCCGAGCGCCTTGACGGGGCGCGGGTCCCGGTTGGCGCGCCGGTCGTACGGGTCGACCTCGAAGACATAGCCGTGGTCCTTGGTCATCCCGTTCTCGCCCGCGCGGTCGGTGTTCTCCTCGCAGGTCAGCCAGGTGCCCCAGGGGGTGCGTCCGCCGGCGCAGTTGGTCGACGTACCGGCGATGCCGACCCACTCGGCGGTCCGGCCGTCGGGGCGGGTCTCCACGACCGTGCAGCCGCCGGCCGCCGCGGGGTCGTAGACCAGGCCCTCGGTGAGCGGTACGGGGTGGGGCCAGTCGGACCTGGGGCCCTTCAGCTCGTGGTTGTTGACGAGCAGGGTGACCCCGCGGCTGCCTTCGAACGTGGCGGTGCCGTCGTGGTTCGAGGGCGTGTACTCGCCGGTCTCCAGCCGGGTGACCCCGCTGTGGGTGATGACCCGGTACGTGAACCCGGCCGGCAGCGCGAGCATGCCGCGCGGGTCGGCGACGAGGGGCCCGTACCCCGGTTCCGGCGCGGGTCCTGACGCGACGTCGGGGCCGTCGTCGGCGGCGAGGGCGCCGGGCGCCGTCGCGAGGGCCCCCGCGGCGCCGGTGAGGACGAGTCCGGCGCCGGTGAGCGCCGATCTTCCGGTGAATTCCCTGCGGGTCAGCGGCATGGAGGCTCCTGGAGACAGAAGGAGGGACCGGGACGGGTACGGGTACGGGTACGGGTACGGCGGGAGCGGAGAAAACGAGCGAGGACGCGGGGGCGCGGACGCTCGGCGGTGCGGAGGTACGCTCCCCAGGCTGCCGCGCGTGCCTGAACGGCGGCTGAACACCGTCCGACGTCGAAAGGCGCCCCTCCATGAATCTCCCCACGGGACAGCTCGCGGCCACCGGGCGCGGCGTGCTCGTCAGCGGTGCGTCCCGTGGCCTCGGCCGCGCCGTCTGCCGGGCCTTCGCCGCGCAGGGCGACCGGGTCGCCGTCCACTACGGCAGCCGCTCGGCCGACGCCCGCGCCACCCTGGAATCCCTGCCCGGGACGGGCCATGTGCTGGTCGGCGGCGATCTCTCGGACCCGGCGGAGGCGGCCCGCGTCGCGGACGAGGCGGCGGACGCGCTCGGCGGGATCGACGTCCTCGTCAACAACGCGGCGGTGAACGCGGCCCACCCCCTGCCCACGACCGGCTACGACGAGTGGACGGCGGCCTGGCAGCACCATCTCTCCGTCAACCTCATGGCGACGGCGCTGCTCAGCCATCGCGCCGCGCATGGCATGATCGCCCGCGCCGCGTCCGGCCGGATCGTCAACATCGGCTCCCGGGGCGCCTTCCGCGGCGAACCGGACCACCCGGCGTACGGCGCCACGAAGGCCGCGGTGCACGCCCTGGGGCAGTCCCTCGCGGTCTCCCTGGCCCCGTACGGCATCGGTGTCGCGTCGGTGGCGCCGGGCTTCTTCGACACGGAGCGGGTGGCGTCCCGGCTGGCGGGCGAGGAGGGCGAGCGGATCCGCGCCCAGAGCCCGTACGGCCGGGTGGCCTCGGCGGACGAGATCGCGGAGGCGGTGCGCTGGCTGGCGTCACCGGGCGCGGAGTGGTCGTCGGGCGCGGTCCTGGACCTGAACGGAGCGTCGTACCTCCGGTGAGCGGGCGCGGTGGGGGGGGCGAAGGCCCGGGGGCGGGCCCCCCCCCCGGGGCCCCCCGCCCCCGTTCAGGACGGTCGATCAACCGGCCGACGGGACGCGGCGGGCGTCCG
>NZ_JBIWFO010000017.1:13305-31057 GCF_044763125.1 Streptomyces sp. NPDC096310
CGGCGCGGGGGGGGGGGGGGGGGGGGGGGGGGGGGGGGGGGGGGGGGGGGGGGGGGGGGGGGGGGCCCCGGGCCCCCCCCCCCCCCGGGGGCGTACCGCCGCACGGTGCCCCCGGGCCCCTCAGTTGCCGCCGCGCGAGCGCGCCTTGAACGCCGCCTTGCGCGCGTCCTTCGCCACGGCCCGGTCCCGGTGCAGCCGGCCCATCGCCTCCAGGACCTCCGCCGTCGCCGGATGGTCCACCCGCCACGCCGCCTCGAAGAACCCGCTGTGCTGACCCACCAGCCCCTCCACCAGCTCCTGCAGCTCGTCCGGCTCGCCCTCCGCGTCGAGTTGCGCGGCGATCGTGTCGACGGCCAGCCAGAAGATCATCGACTCGGGCGGCGGCGGTACCTCCCCGGCGCCCAGCTCCGCGAGCCAGACCCGCGCCAGGCCGCCCAGTTCCGCGTCGTCCAGCACCTCCCGTACGGCCGCCTCGGCCTCCGCGCCGACGAGGGAGAGCGCCTGCTGGCACTGCAGACGGCGCAGCGGCGCGCCCGCGTCCCTGCCCCGTGCGGCGGCAAGGAGTTCGCGTACGGCTTCGAGGGGCGCCCGGCCGGCGAGCCACTGTTCCGTCTCGGCGCGGGCGGCCGGCTCCGGGAAGTGGGCGATGCCATCGAGGAGCGCGTGGGCGTCCTTGTCCGCGAGTTCGCCGACGACGGGCGCGGTGACGCCCGCCTCCAGCATCCGGGACCTGATCCCGTAGAGCCCGAGCGGGGTCAGCCGGACCATGCCGTACCGGGTGACGTCGTCCTCGCCGACCGGCGGCTCCGGGTCGGCGTCCTCCACCATCAGGGCCTCGTCGACCGGTACGTACGAGACGAGCCCGATCGGCTCCAGCACCCGGAACTGCTCGTCGAGGCGCATCATCGCCTCGGACACCTGCTCCAGGATGTCGTCGGTGGGCTCGCCCATGTCGTCGGGGACGATCATCGACGCGGCGAGGACGGGCAGCGGCACGGCGGTCTCCGTACCGCCGCCCGCGCCCCCGCCCCCGCCTTCCACGACGGTGAGCAGATAGAGGTTGCCGAGGACTCCTTCGAGGAATTCCGCCTCCTCCTCGGGGTCCCAGTCGAGCGACTCGAAGTCGATCTCGCCGTCGTCGTCGATGGCCGCCGAGAGATCGTCGAGCACGGGCACGGTGGCGTCCGCGAAGGCGACGTCCAGGGCGTCCAGCCAGAGAGAGAGGACGTCCTGCGGAGAGCCGGAGGTGACCAGGGCGAGCTGGTCGCCCGTCGTGACGCCGCCCGTGGCCTCGCCCTCGTCGGCCGGGTACGCGCCGTCGGTGGTCTCTTCGAGGTCGTCGGGGTCTTCGACGTCCACGAGCCCCGTGTCGACCGCGACGCGCCACGCCTCGCTCGCGTACGCCTCGCCGTCGCCCTCCGACATCTCGTCGCCGAGGCCGAGCTGTTCCGCCGCGGCGGGCAGTTGCTCGTCGACCAGTTCACCCCCGGCGCTCACCCGTGTCTCCGGGCCCGCCCAGCGGGCGAGGCGTACGGCTCGGGCGAGCAGCGGCGCGGCGAGCGCGTCCCGGGCCAGTTCGGCGTCCGGAAGCAGCCGTACCGGCGGCAGGGTGGGGTGGTCTGCGGGCATCGGGTGGGTCTCCTTGTGGGGTACGGACATCCGAAGGGTTCCCCAGCGTAGACGCTTTTGGGCCCTTCCCACCCAGTTCATGTACCCGACAACCGCCCGCCCCCGCGCCCGCCTCGGCCCGGCGGCGGCCGCGCCGCAACTCCCCTGCTCCCGGGGCCGCGTCAGCCCGCGGTGTCGCTCGCGGAGGACAGGCTGACCGCGGGCGTGAAACGGGTCACGGTACTGCCCCTCACTCCCGGGTGGTTCCGTACGGCCCGCCACTGCTCCGTGTCCGAGCCGATGCCCCGGCCGCGCGCCGAGAGGGCGTCGACATGGGCCTGTTCGCTCACCCATCCGGCGAGGTTGAGGACCCGGGTGCCGTCCGTGGAGACGTGGAAGAAGGCGGAGATCCCGCCCGGCGCCAGGTGCGGATCGGTCTCGATCGCCGTGCGGACGGTGTCCACCCAGTCGCGCTGGCGCACGGGATCGGGGCCCTCGAACTCCACGTCGACGGCCACGACACAGCCGGGCACCAGGGGCGTACCGTCCGGCTGCCCCGTCAGCCCTTGGGCGCGGTAGAGGGCGTACGGGCGCAGCCCCATCCGCTCGATGCCGGGCACGGCGGCGTCGATCTCCGCGACGCGTTCGTCGCGGTCCGTGGCGGCGAACGCCTGGTACGACGCCTGATCGCGCCACTGGGCGTAGTGGAGCAGCGTCTCCCCGTCGTTCCCGGTGAGGACGGAGTACGAGAGCGGCCCGCCGTCCGGCCACGCTCTGCTCCGCCAGACATGGGTGATGGCCTCGACGGCCGCCCGCTGCCGCTCTAACGTGCCGACGCGCCAGGTGCTGACCGTGGCGACGCCCGCGTCTCGGCGCGTGAAATCAGGGAGCGTGCTCAACCGTACGGACATGATGGCTCCTCCTCGCGGCACGCCCCCGCGGCGCGCCCACGGCCACCATGCTCGAAGATGAAGCGTGATCGGGGTCAACCCCGCGCCGGGGCATCGTCCCGAGCCCCCTGCCTCGCGTCCCCGTCACCCCGTGTCGCGATACCCCGTCACCCCGTGTCCCCGTTCTCCCCGTGTTCCCCGTCTCCCCGTATGTGCCTCGTCCCGGGCCGGCGGCGTCAAACCACGACGTCAGACCACGACGTCGAACCACGGCCGACGGGAGGTGGCCCAGTGCGTCACCCAGCCGGCGAAGCCGGCCCCGGCCGCCGGGCGACCGAACGCCGCCCCGAACGGCGCCGCCCCGACATCACTGATGTTCCAGATCCGGCCGCGCTCCGCACCGGTGACGACAAGATGCCAGTACATGCCGCAGCCGTCCGTGCCCAGCACCACGCTGCCGTGGTTGCTGACCTCGTCGATGAGCGGCTCTATCTCCTCGTACGGCCGGGGGTCGTCCTCCCACACCCACGCCTCGGTGAGCGGGAACGGCTTCGCGAGCACCCGCTGCGTCTGGTCGCAGCCCCAGTCCTCGGGCAGCGCGGCCACCGGTATCAGCCCGTCGACGTCGGCGGGCCCCTCCGTGCATCCGTCGCATATCTCCGCGACCAGCGTCCGGTAGGGATCGGGCAGGACGATGTCCCGCTCACGCTCGAAGGCCCGCACCGCCTCCCAGCCCAGCGGCGGCAGACGCCGCTCCGGCGGGAAGGCCGCACGCAGCGCGTCGAGTTCTCCCCGGTCCGCTCCGCCCCTTTCGGCGTATTCGGTGTTCATGCTCTCCATGCCCTCCATGTCCCTCATTGGACCAGCACCCACTGACACTCCGGCCCCTGCTACCCCGAAGCACCCTCCGGCACGCTGGTGTCGTGGGCACCTTCGTCATTGAGCCGTACGATATGGCCCCCTTCCGTCCGCGCGTACACATGTGTACGTCCGAGGGTGCGAGACCAGGCCACGGCGTCCTGTTCACGCCGGGGGCGCTCCGTGGCTCCGTCGGCGGGGGTGTCCTGGCAGGTGGGCGCGGTGGTACGGGCCACGCCACGCACCGGCGCGGCCACAGGACGCACGCCGGGCCCGCAAGCGCCGAACGCGCCCTCCGAGCCACCATTGACGCGATGGAGCCGCAGGCCGAGCCACGCGGGCACACCCACTCCCGCCCCCACCCGAGCCGCACCACCGCCCCCGGACACGCGAAGCGCGCACCGCACGCGATCCCCCTCCCCCTTAGCGGAACCTTTGCCGATCATGCCAGACGGGTGGTGCATCACCCGGTCCGTGAACCGCTGCGGCCCGCCGGCCGGGAGGCGGTCGACGGGCTGCTGGGGGTGTACGGCGAGCTGGTGGGGGCCGCCGTGCGGTGAGTGGGGTCAGTTGTGGCTGTGGAGCACGTCGTTGAGACCGCCCCAGACCGCGTTGTTCGGGCGGGCCTCGACGGCGCCGGTGGTCGAGTTGCGGCGGAAGAGGATGTTGCTCGCGCCGGACAGTTCGCGCGCCTTGATGATCTGGCCGTCCGGCATCGTGACGCGTGTGCCGGCCGTGACGTAGAGCCCGGCCTCCACGACGCACTCGTCGCCGAGGGCGATCCCGACGCCCGCCTCCGCGCCGACCAGGCAGCGCTCGCCGATGACGATGCGCTCCTTGCCGCCCCCGGAGAGCGTGCCCATGGTGGAGGCGCCGCCGCCGATGTCGGAGCCGTCGCCGACGACGACGCCCGCGGAGATGCGGCCCTCGACCATGGAGGTGCCGAGGGTGCCCGCGTTGAAGTTGACGAAGCCCTCGTGCATGACGGTCGTGCCCTCGGCGAGGTGCGCGCCCAGGCGGACGCGGTCGGCGTCGGCGATCCGGACGCCGGCCGGTGCCACGTAGTCCGTCATCCTCGGGAACTTGTCGACCGAGGTCACCTGGAGGTGCAGCCCCTCGGCGCGGGCGTTGAGCCGTACGGTCTCCAGCGCGTCCACGGCGACCGGTCCCAGCGAGGTCCAGGCGACGTTGGCGAGCAGCCCGAAGATGCCGTCCAGGCTCTGGCCGTGCGGCTGGACCAGCCGGTGGCTGAGGAGGTGGAGCCGCAGGTAGACGTCGTGCGTGTCCAGCGGCTTGTCGTCGAGGGAGGCGATGACCGTACGGACCGCGACGATCTCGACCCCGCGCCGGGCGTCGGGCCCGAGGGCTTTCGCCGCGCCGTCACCGAGCAGTTCCACGGCGCGCTCGGCGGAGAGCCGCTCGGTGCCGGCCGGGCCGGGCTCGGCGGTGAGCGCGGGGGCGGGGAACCAGGTGTCGAGGACGGTGCCGTCCGCCGTGAGGGTGGCGAGGCCGGCGGCGACGGCGCCTGTGGCGCGGGAGGAGGGGGAACCTTGGGAAGACGTGTCGGTCATGCTCAGAACCTAACGTTTTCGACACCGCCCGGGCCAACCGGTCTCAGGTGCCGGGCCACCGCGCCGCCCCCGGTCACCGGCGCGCTCAGCTCAGCCGGTTGCTCTCGGAGCCGCCCGCTCTGTGGTCGACATCGTCCTCCGCCCTCGGCAGGGGACCGTGCCCCTCGGAGTGGTGGTTGACCCAGCCGCAGACCCCGCAGCTGTAGCGGCCGTCGAGTCCGGCGATGAGGGTGCCGCACTGCCGGCACTCGGCGTAGGTGATCTCGGGCCCGGGGGCCGGATTGCTCATCCCGTCAACCTACGGCGGGCGGAATCAGCCGCGCCAGCGCGAGCCGCGCGTACTCCTCGTCGTACACCCCGTCCGTCAGCAGCACCTGGAGGCAGATCCCGTCCAGCAGCGCGACCAGCGCCCGCGTGGTGACGGGGTCGACGCGCGCCGCCAGTATCCCGACGAGCGCGCCGCACCACTCCGCGGCGACCGGGCGCAGCGCGGGCCTGCGCAGTGCGGCGAGGTACAGCTCGTACTCCAGCTCCACGCCCGTACGGTCCCCCGCCAGCCACTCCCCGGTGATCCGGGCCAGCTCGGCGGCGATGTCGCACGCGGGGTCGGCGAGCGCGCCGCTCTTCCGTACGAGGTCCGCGAAGCCCTCGTCGGACTGCCGGAGCGCGGCGATCAGCAGTTCGTCCAGCGAGGCGAAGTGGTACGTGGTCGAGCCGAGCGGCACATCGGCCTCGGCGGCGACCGTGCGGTGGCTCAGTCCGGCGATACCGGCGCGCCCGACCACCCGCAGCGCGGCGTCGATGATGCGCCGGCGGCGCTCGGGGTCGTAACGGCGGGTCATCAGTGCGCCCCTCCGAGGTTGAGCACGATGACACCCGCGATCACCAGGGCGATCCCCAGCAGCTTGAGCAGGTCCGCGGACTCGTTCAGGAAGAGCACCCCGATGGCGGCGATGGCCGCCGTGCCGGCCCCGGCCCAGATCGCGTACGCCGTTCCGACGGAGAGCGTCTTGAGCGTCTGCGAGAGAAAGGCGAAGGCGAGAAGGTACCCCAGTACGGTCAGTACCGAGGGCCAGAGCCGGGTGAAGCCCTCGCTGTACTTCATGGCGGTGGTCGCGCCCACCTCTGCCGCGATCGCCACGGCCAGCAGTCCGTATCCCATGCGTACGAGGGTACACATCGGTACGTACGGTCGTACACATCGGACTGCACAGACAGAAAGCGAGCAGGGCCCCCGGCATCGCGCCGGGGGCCCTGCTCGCGTTCGAGGCGTCTCAGACGTTGAAGCCCAGCGCGCGCAACTGCTCGCGGCCGTCGTCCGTGATCTTGTCCGGGCCCCACGGGGGCATCCAGACCCAGTTGATCCTCAGCTCGTTGACGATGCCGTCCGTCGCCGCCTTCGCCTGGTCCTCGATCACATCGGTCAGCGGACACGCCGCCGACGTCAGGGTCATGTCCAGGGTGGCGATGTTCGCGTCATCGATATGGATGCCGTAGATCAGCCCGAGGTTGACGACATCGATCCCCAGCTCGGGGTCGACCACGTCGTACAGGGCCTCACGGACCTCCTCCTCCGAGGCGGGCTTCATCGTCAGGGTCTCGTTCTCGCTCATGCCGTCTCCTTCGTCGCGCTGTCGCCCAGCGCCTGGGCCGTCGCGTCCTTCCACGCCATCCAGCTCAGCAGGGCGCACTTCACGCGGGCGGGGTACTTCGAGACGCCCGAGAACGCGACCGCGTCCTCCAGCAGCTCCTCCATCGCGTCGTCCGGCTCCAACTGGCCCTTGGACTGCATCAGCTCCAGGAAGGCGCCCTGGATCTTCCGCGCGTCGGCCAGTTCCCGGCCCACCAGAAGATCGTTGAGCACGGACGCGCTGGCCTGGCTGATCGAGCAGCCCTGCCCCTCGTACGAGACGTCCGCGATCAGCGACCCCTCGTACCGCACCCGCAGTGTGATCTCGTCACCGCACGTCGGATTGGTGTGGTGCACCTCGGCGTCGCCATCCCGCAGACCGCGCCCATGGGGGTGCTTGTAGTGGTCCAGGATGACGTCCTGGTACATCGAATCCAGCTTCACGGACAGCCAGCCCTTCTCGTCCTCATCCGAAGAAGTTACGGACGTGCTCCAGCCCCTCGGCCAGGGCGTCGACCTCGGCCGGAGTGGAGTACAGATAGAAAGACGCTCGCGTGGTCGCGGGAATTCCGTACCGCAGGCAGACCGGCCGCGCGCAGTGGTGCCCGACCCGGACGGCGATGCCCTGCTCGTCCAGGACCTGACCCACGTCGTGCGGATGGATGTCACCCAGCGTGAACGAGATCGTGGCCCCGCGGTCCTCGGCCGTCGTCGGGCCGATGATCCGCAGGTCGGGGACGTCGAGCAGCCGCTTGACCGCGTACTCGGTGATCGCGTGCTCATGCGCGGCGATCTTGTCCATGCCGATCGCCGCGAGGTAGTCCACGGCCGCGCCGAGGCCGACGGCCTGGGCGATCGGGGGCGTGCCCGCCTCGAACTTGTGCGGCGCGGGGGCGTACGTGGACGAGTGCATCGACACGGTCTCGATCATCTCGCCGCCGCCGAGGAACGGCGGCAGGTCCTCCAGCAGCTCCTGCCGGCCCCAGAGCACACCGATCCCGGTCGGACCGACCATCTTGTGGCCCGTGAAGGCCACGAAGTCCGCCTGGAGCGCCTGGACGTCCAGCACCTGGTGCGGGGCGGCCTGCGAGGCGTCGACGCAGACCAGCGCGCCGACCTCCTGGGCGCGGCGGACGATCGCCTCGACCGGGTTCTGGGTGCCCAGGATGTTGGAGACCAGCACGAAGGAGACGATCTTCGTCTTCTCCGTGATGACCTCGTTGATGTTCGACAGGTCGAGACGGCCCTCGTCGGTGATGCCGAACCACTTCAGCTTCGCGCCGGTGCGCTGCGCGAGGAGCTGCCACGGCACGATGTTGGAGTGGTGCTCCATCTCCGTGATGACGATCTCGGTCTCGTGGTCGACCCGGTAGGGCTCGTCGGCCCAGCCGAGCATGTTGGCCACGAGGTTCAGCGACTCGGAGGCGTTCTTGGTGAAGATCACCTCGTTGCGGCTGGGTGCGTTGATGAAGGCGGCGACCTTGTCGCGGGCGCCTTCGTACAGCGCCGTGGCCTCCTCGGCGATGGTGTACACGCCGCGGTGGACATTCGCGTTGTGCTGCTCGTAGTACTGACTCAGCGCGTCGAGCACCTGCCGCGGCTTCTGTGAGGTGGCAGCGGAGTCGAGGTACACGAGCTTCTTGCCGTCATGGATCACCCGGTCCAGGATCGGGAAGTCCTTACGGATCGCCTCGGTGTCGAGAAGGCCCGGCAGCTGTGTCACGCCGTTACTCCACCCTTCACGTATGCCTCGTAGCCCTCGTTCTCCAGCTTGTCGGCCAGCTCCGCACCGCCGGACTCGGCGATCCGGCCCTGCGCGAAGACATGTACGAAGTCGGGCTTGATGTAGCGGAGAATCCGCGTGTAGTGCGTGATCAGCAGGGTGCCGACCTCGCCGGTCTCCCGGACGCGGTTCACGCCCTCGGAGACGACCCGCAGCGCGTCCACGTCGAGGCCGGAGTCGGTCTCGTCCAGGACGGCGATCTTGGGCTTGAGCAGTTCGAGCTGGAGGATCTCGTGGCGCTTCTTCTCACCGCCGGAGAAGCCCTCGTTCACGTTGCGCTCGGCGAAGGCGGGGTCCATCTGAAGACGCTCCATGGTCTCCCGGACCTCCTTCACCCAGGTACGCAGCTTGGGGGCCTCGCCGCGCACGGCGGTCGCCGAGGTGCGCAGGAAGTTGGAGACCGAGACACCGGGGACCTCGACGGGGTACTGCATCGCGAGGAAGAGACCGGCACGGGCGCGCTCGTCGGCGGTCATCTCCAGCAGGTTCTCGCCGTCCAGCGTGGCCGTACCCCCGGTGATCGTGTACTTGGGGTGGCCCGCGAGCGAGTACGCGAGAGTCGACTTGCCGGAGCCGTTGGGGCCCATGATGGCGTGCGTCTCGCCCTGCCTGACGGTCAGGTCGACGCCCTTGAGGATCTCGCGGGCGCCGTGCTCCGCTTCGACGGAGACGTGCAGGTCGTGGATTTCAAGCGTTGCCATGGGTGACTCAGGACTCCTGGGTGACGGAGACGAGCACATCGTCCCCTTGGATCTGTACGGGGTATACGGGGACGGGGCGCGTCGCGGGAAGACCGGACGGCTTACCGGTACGGAGGTCGAAACGGGAACCGTGCAGCCAGCACTCGATCGCGCAGTCCTCCACCTCGCCCTCCGAGAGGGAGACGTTCGCGTGCGAGCAGATGTCGTTGATCGCGAACACCTCGCCCTCGGTACGGACCAGAGTGACCGGCGTGCCGTCGAGTTCCACCCGCTTCGGGGCGTCCTCCTCCAGCTCACCGAGGGCGCAGACACGGACGAAGGCCATCAGACTGACGCCTCCAGCTCCGCCTCGATCTTGGCCAGCAGGCGCTCCTCGACATCCGGCAGTCCGATCTGCTGGACCAGCTCGGCGAAGAAGCCGCGGACGACGAGGCGGCGGGCCTCGGTCTCCGGGATGCCGCGGGCCATCAGGTAGAAGAGCTGCTCGTCGTCGAAGCGGCCGGTCGCCGAGGCGTGTCCGGCGCCGGCGATCTCGCCGGTCTCGATCTCCAGGTTCGGTACGGAGTCGACCCGTGCGCCGTCCGTGAGGACCAGGTTGCGGTTCAACTCGTACGTGTCGGTGCCCTCGGCCTGGGCCCGGATGACGACGTCACCGATCCAGACGGCGTGGGCGTCGGCCCCCTGGAGCGCGCCCTTGTAGGCGGCGTTGGACTTGCAGTGCGGGGCGTTGTGGTCGACCAGGAGGCGGTGCTCCTGGTGCTGGCCCTGGTCGGTGAAGTAGAGGCCGAACAGCTCGGCCTCGCCGCCGGGGCCCGCGTACTGCACGCGCGGGTGGAGCCGTACGACATCGCCGCCGAAGGTGACGACGATCGACTTGAAGGAGGCGTCCCGGCCGACCAGCGCGTTGTGCTGGCCGACGTGGACGGCCTTGTCGTCCCAGTCCTGGACGGAGACGACGGTCAGCTTGGCGCCGTCCCCGAGCAGGTAGTCGACATTGGCGGCGAGCACCCCGTCGCCGGTGTGGTCGATGACGACGACCGCCTCGGCGAAGGCGCCGAGCTCGACGACCTGGTGGCCGTAGGTGGTGCCGCCCTCGCCGTGGACGGCGATCCGGATCGGCTCGGCGACCACGGTCTCCTTGGGCACCGAGACGACGGACGCCTTCTCGAAGGAGGAGTACGCCTGGGCGGCGACCCGGTCCACCGGGGTGCCCGCCCTGCCGAGCCGCGCGTCGTCGCGGCCCACGGTCTCGACGGTGACGCCCTCGGGGGCGGTCACCTCGACCGTGACACCGCCGTCCACCGCGACGGCGGTGCCGTCGTGCAGCCCGCGCAGCCGCTCCAGCGGCGTGAACCGCCACTCCTCCTCGCGGCCGTGCGGGACGGGGAAGTCCGCCACGTCGAAGGACGGGGGCGCGCTCATGCGCGTGGCGACGGTCGACTCGGCGGCCACCGCGATCGAACCGGCAGTCGTGGAGCCCGCCGGAATGTTCTGAGCCTCAGCCATGGCTGTCGTCGTGCTCTCTCTCTGCCTCTGCGTAAGAAAAACGGTCGCCGCTCAGGTCGTACGAGCCGCGCGGACGCCGGGTGGTCGGGCCGGCCGGTCGTGCCTAGCCGACGGAACCCTCCATCTGGAGCTCGATCAGCCGGTTCAGTTCCAGCGCGTACTCCATGGGCAGCTCCTTGGCGATCGGCTCGACGAAGCCGCGCACGATCATCGCCATCGCCTCGAACTCGGAGAGACCGCGGCTCATCAGGTAGAAGAGCTGGTCCTCGGAGACCTTGGAGACGGTCGCCTCGTGGCCCATCGACACGTCGTCCTCGCGGACGTCGACGTACGGGTACGTGTCGGAGCGCGAGATGGTGTCGACCAGCAGCGCGTCGCAGAGCACGTTGGACTTGGAGCCCTCGGCGCCCTCACCGATCTCGATCAGACCGCGGTAGGAGGTACGGCCGCCACCGCGCGCCACCGACTTGGAGACGATGTTGGACGAGGTGTTGGGGGCCATGTGGACCATCTTGGCGCCCGCGTCCTGGTGCTGGCCCTCGCCCGCGAAGGCGATGGACAGCGTCTCACCCTTGGCGTGCTCGCCCATCAGGTAGACGGCCGGGTACTTCATGGTGACCTTGGAGCCGATGTTGCCGTCGACCCACTCCATGGTCGCGCCCTCGTACGCCACGGCGCGCTTGGTGACCAGGTTGTAGACGTTGTTCGACCAGTTCTGGATGGTCGTGTAGCGGCAGCGGCCGCCCTTCTTGACGATGATCTCGACGACGGCGCTGTGCAGCGAGTCCGAGGAGTAGATCGGGGCGGTGCAGCCCTCTACGTAGTGGACGTAGGCGTCCTCGTCGACGATGATCAGCGTCCGCTCGAACTGGCCCATGTTCTCCGTGTTGATACGGAAGTAGGCCTGGAGCGGGATGTCGACGCGCACACCCTTCGGCACGTAGATGAACGATCCGCCGGACCACACGGCCGAGTTCAGCGACGCGAACTTGTTGTCGCCGACCGGGATGACCGTGCCGAAGTACTCCTGGAAGAGCTCCGGGTGCTCCTTCAGCGCGGTGTCGGTGTCCAGGAAGATGACGCCCTGCTCCTCCAGGTCCTCACGGATCTGGTGGTAGACGACCTCCGACTCGTACTGCGCGGCGACACCGGCCACGAGGCGCTGCTTCTCCGCCTCCGGGATGCCGAGCTTGTCGTACGTGTTCTTGATGTCCTCCGGCAGTTCCTCCCAGGAAGCGGCCTGCTTCTCGGTGGAGCGCACGAAGTACTTGATGTTGTCGAAGTCGATGCCCGACAGGTCGGAGCCCCAGTTCGGCATGGGCTTCTTGTCGAACAGCCGCAGCCCCTTGAGCCGCAGCTTCAGCATCCACTCGGGCTCGTTCTTCTTCTCCGAGATGTCGCGCACGACAGCCTCGGAGAGGCCGCGCTTGGCAGCGGCGCCGGCGGCGTCGGAGTCCGCCCAGCCGAATTCGTACGTACCCAGGCCTTCGAGCTCAGGATGGGCAGTCTCGGTGGGGAGCGTCATGCGGGGTTCCTCCCGGCTGTGCTTTCGGATGCGTGATCGGTGGTCTGTGGGGTGGCGCGGGGAATGAAGGTCGTGCACACGCCGTCGCCGTGGGCGATGGTGGCGAGCCGCTGCACATGCGTCCCGAGAAGCTGGGAGAAGAACTCCGTCTCCGCCTCGCAGAGCTGCGGGAACTTCTGGGCGACATGCGCGACCGGGCAGTGGTGCTGGCAGAGCTGCTCGCCCTGCTGGCCGGGAGCGCCGCGCGCCGTAGCAGCGTACCCGTCGGCGCTCAGCGCCTTCGCGAGCGCCTCGGTGCGCCCGCCGGGCCCGGCGGACTCGACCGACTTCCGGTAGCTCTCGGCCTGGGCGGCGATCCTGGCGCGGGCGAAGGCGGCGACGGCCGCCTCGCCCGGTGCGCCGCCGCCGGCGGAGGCGGCGATCCACTTCAGCGCGTCGGCGGCGAGCTGGTCGTAGGACTGGTCGAAGGCGTCCCGGCCGCAGTCGGTCAGGGCGAACACCTTGGCGGGCCTGCCGCGTCCGCGCGAGCCGTAGACCCGCTGGTCACGCGGCTCCACGACGGAGTCGGCGGCCAGCGCGTCGAGGTGGCGGCGGACGGCCGCCTGGGTGAGCCCGAGGCGCTTCGCCAGGTCGGAGACGGTGGACGGGCCGTGGTCCAGGATGGACCGCGCGACCCGGTTGCGAGTGGAGTGCTCACCGGTCGCGAGTTCCTCCTGCGGAGCCTCGCCAACGTATTTCACAACGCCATTGTTGCGTAATTCCTTCGGCGCTGACAACCGAGGTGGTCGGCGACCCGCGGTGCGCTTCATCACTAAGGGTTACCTAAGAAAAGCCTGTTTCCGGCCCTTCTGGTGCCCCTTTCGTCCACCTCGCGCCCCCGCCGGACGCCCCGCGCCCCGCCCTGCCTAGACTTTCCCGCATGCGCAGCGTCTTCCCGGGTGGCCCTCTGCCCGACAGCGGCACGACCGCGGGCCCGCCCCCGGGAACGCCCCTCGTAGAGGTCCGTGGCCTGGTCAAACGGTACGGCACCACCACCGCGGTGGACGGCCTCGACCTGGTGGTCGGCGCCGGTACGGTCACCGCGGTCCTCGGCCCCAACGGAGCCGGCAAGACCACCACGATCGAGACGTGCGAGGGCTACCGCAGGCCCGACGCGGGCTCCGTGCGGGTCCTCGGCCTGGACCCGGTCGCCGACGCCGCCAGGCTGCGCCCGCGCATCGGGGTGATGCTCCAGTCGGGTGGCGTGTACTCCGGCGCGCGCGCCGGGGAGATGCTGCGCCACATGGCCCGGCTGCACGCCCGCCCGCTGGACGTGGACGCCCTGATCGAACGGCTCGGCCTCGGCGGCTGCGGCCGGACGACCTACCGGCGGCTCTCCGGCGGCCAGCAGCAGCGGCTCGCGCTGGCGCTGGCCGTGGTCGGCCGCCCCGAGCTGGTCTTTCTCGACGAGCCGACCGCCGGGCTCGACCCGCAGGCCCGGCGCTCCACCTGGGAGCTGGTGCGCGAGCTGCGCGCCGACGGCGTCGGCGTGGTGCTGACCACGCACTTCATGGACGAGGCCGAGGAACTGGCCGACGACGTCGTGATCATCGACGCGGGCCGGGTCATCGCCCAGGGCAGCCCCGAGGAGCTGTGCCGCGGCGGCGCGGAGAACACCCTGCGCTTCACCGGACGCCCGGGACTCGACCTCGGCTCGCTGCTGAAGGCGCTGCCCGACGGCTCCGAGGCCGCCGAGCTGTCGCCCGGCTCGTACCGCATCGGCGGCTCGGTCGACCCGCAGCTCCTGGCCACGGTGGCCTCCTGGTGCGCGCAGCACGGCGTCATGGCGGACGGGATATCCGTCGAGCGGCACACCCTGGAGGACGTCTTCCTCGAACTGACCGGCAAGGAGCTGCGTCCATGAGCACGAGCACCGGCGGCGCCGTCAGCGGTACGGGCGCCCCCAGCGGCGGTACGTACGCCCCGGCGCCCGGCGCGGCCCCGCTCGCGCGCATGATCGCGACGCAGACGGCGTTCGAGACGAAGCTGCTGCTGCGCAACGGCGAGCAGCTCCTGCTGACCGTGATCATCCCGTCGCTGCTGCTGGTCCTCTTCTCCACGGTCGACGTGGTCGACACGGGCGAGGGGAAGGCCGTCGATTTTCTCGCGCCGGGCGTGCTGGCGCTGGCGGTGATGTCCACCGCGTTCACCGGGCAGGCCATCGCCACCGGTTTCGAGCGGCGCTACGGGGTGCTCAAGCGGCTCGCGGTGTCGCCGCTGCCCCGCTGGGCCCTGATGACCGCCAAGACGCTCTCCGTACTGGTCACGGAGGTCCTTCAGGTCGTCCTGCTGAC
Organism: Streptomyces sp. NPDC096310; assembly: GCF_044763125.1. Lineage (NCBI taxonomy): Bacteria > Bacillati > Actinomycetota > Actinomycetes > Kitasatosporales > Streptomycetaceae > Streptomyces > Streptomyces sp. NPDC096310. The sequence continues at coordinate 27,711 of NZ_JBIWFO010000017.1, forward strand.
GGTGATCGCGTTCGGTCTCGGCTGGTCCCCGCACGGCAACCCGCTCGCCGTCCTGCTGCTGCTCGTACTCGGCACCGCCGCGTTCTCCGGGCTCGGGCTGCTGATGGCGGGCACGCTCAAGGCGGAGGCGACGCTGGCCGCCGCGAATCTGGTCTTCCTGCTGCTGCTGGTCGGCGGCGGGGTGATCGTGCCGCTGGACCGGTTCCCGGACGCGGCCCGCGCGGTGCTGGAGCTGCTGCCGATCTCGGCGCTCTCCGGCGGGCTGCGCGACGTGCTCCAGCACGGGGCGGGGGTCCCCTGGGGCGGTCTCGGGGTGCTGGCCGTCTGGGCCGTGCTCGGCCTCGGCGCGGCGGGCCGACTCTTCCGCTGGGAGTAGCCGCCGGGGCCGGGGCCCGTCCTCCGGGCATGGGTCCCACCTGCGCGAATGCGGCATACGTACCCCTCGTGAAATCCTGCACAAGCTCCGGCCTAGCATGGTGGCCGTGTTGAACCCCCTCGCGTACATCGCTCAGCGCTGGACACCCTCCCCCCGTATGCTCCGGCGCGCCGCCTTCTCCGCCGTCGTGATGAGCGTGCTCATCATCGTGACCGGCGGCGCGGTCCGGCTGACCGGTTCCGGCCTCGGCTGCGACACCTGGCCCAAGTGCACGGACGGCAGCCTCATCGCCACGCCCGAGCAGGGGCTGCACGGGGCGATCGAGTTCGGCAACCGGATGCTGACGTACGTGCTGAGCGCGGCGGTCGGCTGGGCGATCATCGCGGCGCGTTCCGTCAAGCCCCGGCGGCGCGGTCTGACCAAGCTGGCCTGGTCGCAGTTCTGGCTCGTCATGGCCAACGGGGTCCTCGGTGGCATCACGGTGCTGACCGAGCTGAACCCGTGGACGGTGGCGGGGCACTTCTTGGCCGCCAGTGGCCTGCTCACGGTCACCACGCTCACCTGGCTGCGCACGCACGAGGGCGACGGTGCCCCCCGCCCGCGCGTCCCGCGTCCGGTGCGCAAGCTGTCCTGGGCGCTGATCATCTCGTCGATGGTGCTGATCGCGGCGGGTACGACGGTGACGGGTTCGGGCCGGCACGCGGGGGACAGCAGCGATGTGCCGCGGATGCCGTTCGACTACATCACCGTGGCCCATGTGCACGCGGCGTTCGCCTGGCTCGTCTGCGCGCTGGCGGTGGCGATGTGGCTGGTGCTGCGGGTGGTGGACGCCCCCGCCGACACCCGGGCGCGCGCCCGCGATCTGCTGCTGATCCTGCTCGCGCAGGGCGCCATCGGGTATGTGCAGTACTTCACCGACTCCCCGGAGATCCTGGTCGGCAGCCATATGTTCGGCTCGGCCGTGGTGTGGATCGCCGTCCTGCGGGTCGCGGTGAGCATGCGGGAGCGGCCTCGTACGACGGCGGAGATCCCGGCCCAGGCGGACCCGGCGCCCGCGACCGTCTGAGGTCAGTCGTCCGTGAGGGCGTGGACGCGGCGGGCGTTGCCCGCGGCGATCAGCCCCGCCACGCGCCGGGCGTCGGCCACCGACCACGCCCCGTCGCGTACCCAGCCGCCGAGGACCCGCTCCAGCGCGGCCCGGAAGACCCGGGCCCCCACGAGATGCAGTTCGGGCAGCCCGCGCGCGGCGGTCGAGAAGAGCAGCTTCCCGAACGGCGCGCTCTCCAGCATCTCGGCGAGCACCATCGCGGCCCCGGCCCCCGTACGGGAGAGTACGGAGCCCAGGTCGGCGTGGACCTGGGGAAAGAGACCGGTGAGGCGGGCCGCGTCGCGGTGGTACGGATAGGTGTCCCGCAGGACGAGCGGGCCGCCGATGCCCGCCGTGGCCGCCGCGAGACCGTACGCGTCGGTGCCGCCGCCGGTCTCCAGGTGGAGCGGGAGTCCGGTGCCGACGGCGGTCCAGTGGAGATGCCGCAGGAGTACGGGGTCGAGGAGCGGGCCTCCGACCGGGCCTCCGACCGGGCCTACGGGCGAACCGCTCACGGAGCCGCGCGCGGCGAGCCAGCGGCCGGCGGCGCCCCGCACCTCGCCGGGGCCCGGCGGCTCGGGGTCGAGCGCGAGACCGGGGCGGGTCGTGGCGGCGGCGCTGAGCGCGACGGCCGAGGCGGCGGCGGTGTGGACGGCCTCGGCGAGCCCGGCGAGAAAGGCGCCCACGCCATCCGCGGTGGCGGCGGCCCGCACGGCGAGGAGTTCGAGCCGGACGGTCTCCCGGCTGCGGGCCGCTCCCATCGCGGCGGTCTCCGCGGCCCCGGCCAGCTCGTCGGACGCGCCCGCGGTGCCGGGGCTCCCGGCGCCGCCGGTGTCGACCAGATAGGTGGAGATCCCCGTGGCGCGCAGCAGCCGCCGGGAGACTTCGAGCGAGCCGAGTTCCCGGCGGCGGGCCAGATAGCGGGCCGGTGTGCAGTGCGGTTCGAGACCGAGCAGCGGCGGGCACCAGCGCCGTACCGCCACCCCCGTCTGGGTGTCGAAGAAAGTGGTGCCGGGGGCGGCGGGCACGGTCCCTCCGAGCCGGGCCTCGAAGGTGCCGAGCCCCAGCTCCGTGGTGAGCACTCCGTGGCCGTACTGGTCCACGAGGGACGCTGTCTCGATCATCGGGCTTCCCGTCGTGGACCGTGGATCATGGACCGCATGAGCGCATGACCGACCGAACCGGTGACCGACGGCCTGACGACCTGGTCGTCACTCCTCACAGTCCTAACGGGTGAACGCGGGTTCCGGTGGCGTCTCGGGGATCTCTCCGGGAGCGCTCGGGGAGCATTTCAGGGGCGCACACCGGGCGGGTCACGTCTTGTCGGGCCGGCCGCCGAGCTGGAGTCCGGCCATCCGGCCCCACTCGTACGGACCGGTGCGCGCCTTGGCCGCGAACTCGCCGTCGAAGGTCTCGTGGAGGGTGAGCCCGGCCAGCTCCGCCGCGGCGCTCGCGACCGCGTGGGTGGGGGCGACGAGATCGCCCCACGCGCCGTCCGTGCCGACGAGCACGATCCGGGTGCCGGCCTGCCCCATGTACGCGAGCTGTCCCTCGGCGCCGCCGTGCTGTCCGGCGAAGGCGCCGATCCGTTTCGCGAGCCGGGCGGCCCTGCGCTCGGCTCGCGCCTCGTGCCGGGTCCGTGCGGTGTTCTCGGCGGTCCCGCCGTTCTCGCCGGCCCCACCGGTTCCGCCGGTCCCGCCGGTTCCGCCGCTCTGATCTGCCTGCTGGGTCTCTGCCATGTCACGGGATGCTACCGACGGGTAGATCAACGGGCGACGGGCGGGGGGGGCGTCGTAGTGAAACACGCGCCCCCCCCCTCGGCGGGCAGAACACCAGCCGCCGGTGGGCAGCAACGCCGACCGCTCTCCCCCGCCCGCCCCCCAC